>DASUUU010000147.1:0-57265 GCA_036373915.1 Jiangellaceae bacterium
GGTGGTCACCTCCTTTCTGTCTCGATCCGGTCTGGTCAACTCGGTCCGGGCAATGAAAAAGGCCGCGGATCCCGATCTCGGGGTCCGCGGCCTGGAGGTGCCGGCTGTGATGCATCTATGCCGGTGGACTCCAGGATGGGACCCCAAGGAGGGCCTTGCCCCGCTCGACGTCAGGCGTCATATCGGCGATGGCGGCGAACCCTGCCTGCGGACGCACTGCACCCGTCGTCGGGACGTAGAACGGCGCAATGGTGCGCACCCCGCGGTCGTTGAGACGCTGCTTGGAGGCGTTCACCGACACGCCGATCCCGCTGCGGACATGCAGCTCGCGAAGCTGATTACTGATCATCGGTACGCCTCCCTTCGTCTCATCTCAGGCACGCGCCATGGCGGCACGGCCAGGCGTCTTGTTGAAGATTAGACGCTCATCGCGTAAGGAGCAACCTATTTATTGACTCTTTTTTTCGCGGCCATCGAGCACAGGCCCAGAACGTCCGATCCGTACCGTTCTAGCTTCGCCCGACCGACACCTGGGACGGCCGCTAGTGCGGAAAGATCTTCGGGCACGGTCTCGGCGATAGCCACCAATGTCGCATCAGTGAACACGACGAACGCCGGAACCTTCTGCTCCTGTGCCCGACGCAGGCGCCAGGCTCGAAGGTCTTCGAACAGCTCGTCATCCATCGAACTGGGGCAAGCGGAACATCGACCGAGTTTGCGCTCGGCAGCGCTCGCCAACGGCACCCGGCAGACCTTGCACCGCGCCGGGCCCTTCGTCCGGGCAGAGCGGTTGCGAGCCGGCGAACCTGCGACTCTGGCGGTCGCCGGACGTACACCGTCGAGGAACCTGCTCGGCAGCCGGCTACCCTGTCCGCCGGGAGTGCGAGACAACGACCAGGAGATGCGCAGCACCGTGCGCGCTCGAGTTATGCCGACGTAGAACAACCGCCGCTCCTCGGCGATCTCTGCGGGTGTCTCGGCATAGACCAGCGGCAACGTACCTTCGTGACAGCCGACGATGAACACCGCGTCCCACTCGAGCCCCTTGGCCGCATGCAATGAGGCGAGCGTGACACCATCGGCCACCGGTGCGTGCTGCGCCGCGGCGCGACCCTCCAACTCGGCCACGACCTCCGCCAGCCCGGCCTTGGGCTTTCGCGCCACCACCTCAGTCGCGAGGTCGACAACGGCTTTCAGCGATTCCCAGCGATCGCGCGCCGCGCTTCCACCGGGTGGCGGTTGCTCGGTGAATCCCGCGCTGCTCAACACGGCTGCAGTGGCCGCAGCCGCGTCGGGTGCGCCGGCCCCGTCGTCGCCCGCGCGCACCGCCGCGCGCAGGAGCATGCCCGCTTGTTTCACTTCGGCCCGCTCGAAGAACCGCTCAGCGCCGCGCACGACATAGTGGATACCGGCATCGGCAAGGGCCTTCTCGTACGCCTCGGACTGTGCGTTGACGCGATACAGCACAGCGATATCGCGGGGCGGCGTACCGGCTGCTACCAGCCGTCCGATCTGCTCGGCCACCCAGCCGGCCTCGGCGATCTCGTCGGCATGCTCGGCGTATACCGGCTCGGGCCCATCCGGGCGTTGCGCCTCAAGGGTCACGGCACCGGTGGCCGCCGCATCGCGGCCGCGCCTCAGCACCGCGTTGGCGACTTCGACCACCTGCGGCGTCGAGCGGTAGTCGCGGACGAGCCGCACCACGCGCGCATCGGGGTACCGCCGCGGAAACTGCACGAGGTACTCCGCATTGGCTCCCGCGAATGAGTAGATCGTCTGCGCCGGGTCACCGACGACACACACGTCGTGGCGACTGCCGAGCCAGAGATCGAGAAGTCGCTGCTGTAGCGGAGACACGTCCTGGTATTCGTCGACGACGAAGTGGTGGTACTGGGACCTGACCGCATCCGCCACCCCTGGATGGCTGCTGAGCAGGCCGACAGCAGCCAACAAGATGTCCTCCATATCCATCACCGAGCGGTCCGACTTGAGTTCCTCGTACATGGCGTACACGCGAGCTACCGTCGCCTGGTCGACCCCGAGGAGTTGGCGGCCCGCCGTGACCGCAGCAGCCGCATAGAGCTGCGGCGACACGTTGGTGACCTTCGCCCATTCGATCTCGGACGCCAGGTCGCGGAGCATCGCACGCTCTGTGCTGACCCGGCAACGCCCAGCGGCCGCGTTGACCAGCGGGAGCTTGGACTCGGCGATCCGCGGGAGGTCGGACCCGGTCACCTGCGGCCAGAAGTAACGCGCTTGACGCAGGGCCGCCGAATGGAACGTCCTGGCCTGCACTCCGTCTACGCCCAGAGCCTGGAGGCGGCCGCGCATCTCGCCGGCCGCCCGGGTGGTGAAGGTGACCGCGAGCACTCGGCGCGGGTCGTACACGCCGGCGAGTACCCCGTGCGCGATGCGATGTGTGATGGCCCTCGTCTTGCCGGTTCCCGCCCCGGCGATCACACATACCGGACCGGTCAGTGCCGTGGCGGCCTCCCGCTGCTCCGGATCGAGCGCAGCGAGGACGTCGGGACCACCCATGGCGCCTTATCTTGGCACCTAGGCCTGACGGTGTCGTGCAGCAGCCGTGGATATGGCCTTCTGCCAGTGCATATATCAGAGCACGGATAGCAATTTCATTGAGAACTGCGCCGGGCCGGTAAACGTCCGCATGTCGGCACCGTCAGAACTCACATGTGAGATATGCGGTGCGCTAGAGTCTCGTCCGTGACTGAGGATTACCTCCGCCGGATCGGCTCGCTGATTCGCGACGCTCGCAAGCATCGCGGTTGGACGCAAGCTCAACTCGCCGAGATTCTGCACACCAGCCAGAGCGCAGTCAACCGGATCGAGCACGGTCACCAGAATCTTAGCCTCGAGATGCTCTCGCGGATCGGTGACGCCCTGGACTCCGAGATCGTCTCGCTCGGAACGCCCGGGCCGATGCATCTGCGCGTCACGGGTGGCAGCCCGCTGTCCGGCAGTATCGAGGTCAAGTCCAGCAAGAACGCCGCCGTGTCGCTACTATGCGCGAGCCTGCTCAACCGCGGGCGCACCACGCTGCGCCGGGTGGCCCGGATCGAGGAAGTCCACCGGATCATCGAAGTGCTCGAGAGCATCGGCGTTCGGTGCAGGTGGCTCAACGCTGGCAACGATCTCGAGATCGTCCGGCCCGAGCACCTCGATCTGGACGCGATGAACGCCGAGGCCGCACGGCGCACGCGCAGCGTGTTGATGTTCCTCGGCCCGCTGCTGCACGACTACGAGCGGTTCCGGCTGCCGTACGCCGGCGGCTGTGACCTCGGAACCCGCACTATCGAGCCACACCTGATCGCTCTGCGGCCGTTCGGACTGGAGGTCAAGGCGACCGGCGGCAACTACCACGCCGAGGTGGACACATCCACCGCACCGTCGCGGCCCATCGTGCTCACCGAGCGTGGCGACACGGTCACCGAGAACGTCCTGCTCGCCGCCGCCCGCCGGGACGGCGTCACGGTCGTCCGCAACGCCAGCTCGAACTACATGGTTCAGGATCTGTGCTTCCTCCTGGCCAAGCTGGGTGTCCGGATCGAGGGCGTCGGTACGACGACGCTGACGATCCACGGCGTCCCCGACATCGACGTGGACGTCGACTACGCACCGTCCGAGGATCCGATCGAGGCGATGAGCCTGCTCACCGCCGCCATTGTGACCTCGTCGCCGCTCACCATCCGCCGGGTTCCGATCGAGTTCCTGGAGATCGAGCTCGCGCTGCTGGAGGAGATGGGCCTGGACTACGAACGCAGCGACGAGTACCTGGCGGCCAACGACCACACCAGGCTCGTCGACCTCGCGGTGCGCCCGGGGCCGCTACATTCCCCGATCGACAAAATCCACCCGATGCCGTTCCCCGGCCTGAACATCGACAATCTGCCGTTCTTCGCCGCTATCGCCGCGACGGCCACCGGCGAGACGCTCATCCACGACTGGGTCTACGAGAACCGGGCGATCTACCTGACCGAACTGAACCGGCTGGGCGGCCGGGTCAAACTGGCAGACCCGCACCGGATCTACGTCGAGGGTCCCACCCGGTGGTCGGCGGCCGAGGTGATCTGTCCGCCCGCACTGCGCCCAGCGGTGGTGATCCTCATCGCGATGCTCGCCGCTAAGGGGACGTCCGTCCTTCGCAACGTGTACGTGATCAACCGCGGATACGAGGACCTGGCGACCCGCCTCAACTCCATTGGCGCGCAGATCGAGACCTTCCGCAACATTTGACCGTTTGTTGTTGGATCACGTCCGGCAGGCGGCCCGACATGCCTGCATGCATGCGGCCATGTAGCTACGGTCCGCCGCCTGCCGAACGTGATCGAACGGCAGCGGGCGGGAGCGAACGGCAGTGACCCCGGGGGTGAACGGCAGCGGGAGGGGCGGGCGGTGGCGGATCACCGTGTGACCGGCAGGTCCGAGCCGTACCAGCCCTCGATAAGCCGACGCGAGATGGCCACCGACGGTGGCGCGACCACTTCACCGGCCTCGATCGCCGCCGCGAGGTCGGCCCGCGAGAACCACCGAGCATCGCTGATCTCCTCCCCGTCCGGCTTGGGTTCCTCGCCCGCGGCGCGCCCGTAGAAGCCGAGCATCAGGTTGGAGGGAAACGGCCACGGCTGACTCCCCGCGTATGTGCACGAGGTCACCGTCACCCTGGTCTCTTCGCACACCTCGCGCGCGACCGCCTGCTCTGGCGTCTCACCCGGCTCGACGAAACCGGCCAGGGTGGAATACCGGCCGGGGGGCCAGTCCGGGTGCCGACCGAGCAGGCAGCGGTCCGCATCGTCCACGACCAACACGATGATCACGGGGTCGGTACGAGGGTGGTGCTCCGAACCGTCCTCGGGGCATCGGCGCAGGTGCCCCGCCTCGGCAACCTGCGTAGGCGCACCGCACCGCGAACAGTGGCCGTGGGTGGCGTGCCAGTTCGCCAATGCGATCGCATGCACCAGCAGGCCACCGTCACGATCATCCAGGCTCAGGCTCGCCTGGCGCAGGCCGACCGCACGGGCGTCCGGATGCGGACCGGCGAGCGCGACGGCGAAATGCGCGATGCCGTCGTGGTCCACACCAAGCAGGAATCGCTCCCCTTCGGGCGCCTCGGACGGACATACCAGCACCAGATGGCCGTCCGCCATGGGTGCGGTGCCCCCGGCGACCACCAGCACCCGGGTTCGGTGGTCGGCCCAGGCGTCAGCGAGCCAGCGTTCGTCCCGCCGGCGGTCCCCGGCTCGATCCACGACCGAGCGGGTGAGGGCGAGGGGCTGGCGCAAGGCGTACGGAGTAGGGTCCACCAGCCCTGACCTTAACCAGTACGGTCGTCATCGTGAGCACACACCTCGCCGCCCAGCCCGGCGACATCGCCGACACCGTCCTGCTTCCCGGGGACCCGCTACGGGCTGAATGGATCGCCGACACGTACCTCGACGACGTCGTTTGTTACAACCGGGTGCGGAACATGCTCGGCTTCACGGGGACGTACAAGGGTCGGCGGGTGTCGGTACAGGGCACGGGGATGGGCCAGCCGTCCCTGGCCATCTACGTTCACGAACTGCTGGCCGAGTACGGCGCCCGCACTCTGGTCCGGGTGGGTTCGTGCGGCGCACTGGTACCCCAGGTGAACCTCCGCGACATAGTGATCGCGATGACGGCGTGCACCGACTCGGCGATGAACCGCCTTCGCTTCGAGGGCATCGACTTCGCGCCGGCCGCCGACTACGGGTTGCTGCGGGCCGCTGCGGACGGCGCGGCTGCGGCCGGACTGCCATACCATGTCGGCGCGATCATGTCCGGCGACTCGTTCTACAACGATCGGCCGGAGCTGACAAAGCGGCTCGCCGAGTACGGCGTGCTCGCCATCGAGATGGAAGCCTCCGCTCTCTACACGCTGGCGGCCAAGCACCGGGCCCGAGCCCTAGCGATCTGCACCGCCAGCGACAGCCTGGTCACCGGCGAGGAGACCACCTCGCAGGAGCGCGAGCGTACTTTCGCGGCGATGGCCAAGCTCGCCTTGGACACCGTCAGTTCGGAACCGGACCTGAGCGGACCGGGCTCACTCGGACCGGGCCGGTAGCGTTCGAGTCGTGGCACGGCTGCGGTTCGGGACATTCAACATCCTGCACGGCAGGTCGCTGGCGGCTGGAACGGTGCGTGAACAGGAGCTGCGAATCGCTGCCGGCGCGTTGGATACAGACGTCCTCGCCCTCCAGGAGGTCGATCGGGGCCAGCCGCGCAGCCAGAAAGTCGATCAGGCGGCGGCCGTCGCAGAGGTCCTCGACGCTCCATGGTGGCGCTACGCTCCGGCCTTCAACGGAGTTCCCAACCGGCCCTTCAGCCCTGCGGATCCGATGTCTGACGGGCCGGGACCGTCGTTCGGCATCGCCCTGGTGTCCCGGCTGGCCGTGCTTCGGTGGTACGGCCGCCGGTTTCCTGCGGCGCCCATACCGATGCCGCTCACGATCGCCGGCGAGCAGAGCCTGAGCGTCGTCTACGATCATCCGCGGGTGGCACTCGCCGCAATCGTGGTGGGGCCGGACGGGCCGTTCACGGTCGTCGCGACCCACCTGTCGTTCGTGCCGGGCTGGAACGTGCGCCAGCTCCGATCGATTGTGCGGTGGGCGGCCGGGATGCCGAGCCCGCGAGTCCTGCTCGGCGATCTGAATCTGCCCGGACGACTGCCCGCCATGATCAGCGGCTGGAAGCAACTCGCCCGGGTGCCGACCTTCCCGTCCTGGCGCCCGCGCGTGCAGTGGGACCACATCCTCGCCGACGGGTTCGGGCCCGGAACCGTGCGGGGGGTCGCGACGCATCGCCTCGTCATCTCCGACCACACTGCGCTGACCGTAGACGTGGACTGGTAACGCTCGATTCGCCTCCGAGACCGCTTGCCAGCACCCCCGGTATCGGCAAGACTGCGAACGCAATTTGCACCGAGCACGTATCAGGCTTTGGGGGCGGGTGGTTGTGGTGACAGGGTGGCAAATGGGCCGGCGATTCTCCCTACTGCGGACGCTTGGTCTGCTGTTCGTACTGGTACTGGCGCTGCCGCTGCTGGGCAGTGTCGCGTCGGCTACGCCGCCGACCACATGCGCGTCGTCGACAGCGAAGGGCAGGCCCGCTGTTTCGCCGCCACAGGCCGCCGAATGCCATGTGTCCATGCAATTCCTCTCGGTTAGTGACTGGCACGCCCAGCTCGATCCGCTGGGCGGCGGAATCGGTGGTGCCGCGGCGATCTCCACGTACTGGCAAGGCGACCGCGCCGCCTTCGAAGGGCGCACGATCACACTGACCGCCGGCGATGCGTACGGAGCGTCGCCGCCACTGTCCGGGTTCTTCGACGAGGTTCCCGGAGTACTTGCCATGCGGCTGATGGGCTTCGACGTCGATACGTTCGGAAACCACAATTTCGACCGCGGCATCGAACACCTGCAGCAGATGATCGACCTCGCGGCCTCGACCGACGAGCCTGGCACACCGTTCCAGTACGTGTCGGCCAACTTGGAGAACCGCGACGACAATCTCAAGGGCGTCGAGGACTACGCGATCTTCGAGGTCGATCGCGTCAAAGTCGCGGTGATCGGTCTCACCAACGAAGAAGCACCGAGCCTGGTCTTCCCGGGCAACTTCGGCACGATGGAGGTCACGGACGCGGTCGCTGCCGCCAACCAGGCCCGGGAGGCTGCTGCGCGTGAAGGTGCGAAGGTCTTTATCGTCATCACCCACAAGGGCATCACCGGAACCGATGAGGCAGGAAACCCCTCCGGGCCACTCGTCGATTTCGCCAATGCGGTCGAAGGGTTCCACATCATCTTCGGCGACCACACCGACGTGGAGTTCGAGGCGGTCATCAACGATCAGCTGGTGCTGGAGAACCGGTCCAGGGGAGCGACCTACGCGCGCACCGAGCTGACTGTCGATCGCCGCGACGGCTCGCTGGTGGACGTCAGCAACGAGTTCGTCACCCCCGTGGCCGGCGATGTCACACCGGACCCGGCGATCGTCGAGATGCTGCAGCCGTTCCGCGAAGACCTTGCCGCCGAGTTCGACGCCGAGATCGGCGTCGCCACTGACACCTTCCCGCGGGGCGGCGACCCGGCCGTCGAGCGGGTCGGCGAGACGGCGATCGGAAACCTGATCACCGATTCCATGCGCCTGCGATACGGCGCCGATATCGCGTTCACTAACGGCGGTGGGATCCGGACCCCGTTGCCGTCTTCCTACACGCCACAAGACACCAGCCTTCGCCGGCCGTCACCCGGGTACGCCGCAGGACCGCCGTGGGATCTCGTCGTGGGCGATGTCTACGCCACCCTGCCATTCGGCAACCAGGTGATCACCCGCACGATAACCGGCGAGCTCCTCTGGGAGATTCTCGAGCATGGCGTCGCCGCTATGCCGGGCGCGAACGGCCGGTTCCCGCAGGTCTCAGGGTTCCGCTTCACCTACAACGTGGCGCTTCCCCCGGGCAGCCGGGTCGTGAGTGTCGAGCTGGACGATGGAACGCCGATCCTGCCGGACGGCACCACTTATGTGCTGGCCACCAACGACTTCGTCAACGCCGGTGGGGACGGCTACACCATGCTTTCGGCCGACCCTGGAGACACGGTGACGCGCGAGGTCATGGCCGATGTCCTCCTCGAGCATATCCAGGACGCGGGCGTCATCACTCCGACCCGGGAGGGCCGGATCGTCCGGATGAACTGATCAACCTCCTGGCGGGCGACCTGTCCGGCGGGACAGGTCGCTCGCCAGGCGTGGCGACCGACCCGGACACGTCGCGCCCGGCGGTCCGCGGTGGTGTGGGATCATGCGTCCGTGCCACAGACCCTCGACGACCTCGTCGACCTTCTGGATCTCGAGAGGATCGAGGAGAACCTGTTCCGGGGCCGGCAGCCCGACACCTCACTACAGCGAGTGTTCGGCGGCCAGGTAGCCGGTCAGGCTCTCGTCGCGGCCGTGCGGACAGTGCCGGTCGAGCGGGCCGTCCATTCGCTGCACTCCTACTTCCTGTTGCCCGGGGACCCATCCGTGCCGATCGTCTACGACGTCGAACACGTTCGCGACGGTCGGTCGTTCGCCACCCGCCGGGTGGCCGCCCGCCAGCATGGCAAGGTGATCTTCCATCTGACCGCGTCGTTCCAGGTCGCCGAGGACGGCTTGGATCACCAGGACACCATGCCCACAGTCCCGGAACCGGACGAATGCATCGAGCTGGCCGAGCTGTTCGCGCAGTTGTCCAAGGCGCCGAGGGCCGCCTGGGACAAGGAATGGTCGGCGCTCGACATCAGGTACGCGGGAGATTCTCGGCGCGTCCGAGAGTGGCAGTCCGAGCACCACCCGGCGCAGGCCCGACTGTGGATGCGCGCTGCGGGCGAACTGCCGGACGATCCGACGACGCATGCCTGCGTGCTGGCATATGCCAGTGACCTCAGTCTGCTCGGCGCCACACTGATCCCCCACGACCTGTACATCGGTGCACCGGGGCTGCTGACAGCATCACTTGATCACTCGATGTGGTTCCACCGGCCGTTCCGGGCGGACGAGTGGTTGCTGTACGACCAGGTCTCGCCGTCGGCATCCGGGGGCCGGGGGTTGGCCGTCGGCCGGCTGTTCACCCGGGACGGGCGCCTCGTTGCGACCGTCGTGCAGGAAGGGCTGATCCGCGTGTCGCGCGAGCGGCGCTGATCTGATCTGTTCGCCGGCTCAAGATGCGGTTGGGATACGGCGGATCAACTCCTCGAGTGCGCTCTGGTCCATCAGGTCGACAGGACGAAGCGTCAGGTTCTCGCGCACGTAGTGGAACGCGGCGCCGACCCTGTGCAGCGGAACCCCGCGCAGGGTCGCGAATGCCAGCCGGTAGGCCGCGAGCTGGACCGCCCGAACCGACTCCTCGGCCGCATCGCGGGGTGGCCGCCCGGTCTTCCAGTCAACGACGTCGATGCCGCCGTCCGGTGTGGTGAACACGGCATCGGCCCGCCCTCTGACCAGCACGCCCGCCACCAGCAGCTCGAATGGCGGCTCGACTTCGGCCGGGGTGCGTGATGCCCACTCCGAGGCCAGGAACGCCTCCTGCAGCGTCCCGAGCTCTCGATCGTGCGCCGCGCCGTCGTCGGCCGAGCCGGGTAGTTCATCCGTGTCGAGAAGTCGCGGCGCTCCCCACCGGGTCTCCAGCCAGGCATGGAACAGCGTGCCGCGACGGGCGAGCGGTGCGGGTGCCCTCGGAACCGGGCGTCGGATGGCCCGAGCCAGCTCACCGGGATCGTCACGCAGCTGAACCAGCTGTGACACCGACAGGTGCGCAGGCACAGGGACCTCTACGTCGTGACCGGCAGCGAGCCGCTCCCGCTCGGCGATCAGCCGGTCCACTTCGGAGTCCCACTCGGCGGCGGCGTCGGCGATGGCGGCCTCGGCCAGCAGATCGGCTGCGTCGTCGCCGGTGAGCGCCGCGTGCACCAGGTCGGCACCCTCCTCGACGACCGCCCGCCGCGCACCGAGCGGGTCGTAAGGCCATCGGTACTCCGGTGCGACGTCGTCCAGGGGATTGGTCTCGCCGTCGGCCGGCGCGGCCGACCACACGCTCACCGTCCCGGCGCCCTGCTCGCAGACCGCGCGGATCTCGACAAGAAACTCCGAGGGCCTGCGTGGCCGCACTCCGTCGGACCACCAGAAGCCGCTGCACACCAGCAACCGCCGGGCGCGGGTGACGGCAACGTAGGCGAGCCGCCGCTCCTCCAGCCGACCGGCGGCACCGCTGTCTGCGGCGAACCGTAGTACGAGGTCGCGTGCTTCTCGCTGGTCGGACGCCGCCTCAAGCCGCAACCGGGGCAGCGACGACGCATCGCCTCGCAGGGGATACGGCAGCTCGCCGGGGTCGCCCAGCCAGGCGCGGTCCTCCGCATGACCGGCCGGGAACAGCTGATCGACAAGCCCCGCCACGAAGACCGTGTCCCACTCCAACCCCTTCGCGCCGTGCACAGTGAGCAGCTGCACCCGGTCGCCGGACACCTCTACCTCGCCGGGACGCAACCCTCGCTCGGCCTCCTCAGCCGCCTCGAGATAGGCCAGAAAGGCCGCGAGGGTGGGCGACTCCCCGGACGCCGCGAACTCCGCGGCGACATCCAGGAACCGGTCGAGATTCGCCCGTCCGGTCGCGTCCGAGCGGGCGGCAACCTCCACGTCCAGCCCCAGGCTGCGTTCTACGTCGTGGACCAGATCCGGCAACGGCTGCCCGGCGCGCGTCCGTAAGGCACGCAGCTGCTGAGACAGCGCGGTGAGCCTGCGGTGCCCTTCCGGTGAGAACCAGTCAGCCGATCGCGGCAGCGCGTCGAGAGCGTCGATGATGCTGTGCTCGTCGACGTCGTCCGGGTCGGCCTCCCTGGCTCGCGCCGCGCCGGCCGTCGGGTGGCCGTCCGGTGTCGGGCCGCTCTGGTGCGGGAGCCTGCGTGCCCAGCGAGCGAGCGCGTCGATGTCGCGGGGACCGAGCCGCCAGCGCGCGCCCGTGAGCAGCCTCATCAGGGCGTCTCCACGTGCGGGGTCCGCGAGCACCCGGAGCGTCGCCACCACGTCGGCGACCTCTGGCGTCGCGAGCAGACCGCCCACCCCCACGACCTCGACTGGAAGGCCCGCGGCCCGCAGCGCGGCGTCGATGCGCGGAATCTGGCTTCGGTTGCGGACCAGCACCGCGATGGTCCTGCCCTCGGCCGAGGAGTCCCAGAAGGCTCGGGCCCGCCGGGCGATGTCGGCCGCTTCGTCGTCGGCGGTCCGGTGCATGGCGGCGACGACCTCGCTGACCGCTGAACCAGCCTGGTCGTCACCGTCAGGCCCAACTCCGGCGTACGGGGACAACACCGGCACGTCGAACCCTTCGGCCCGCAGTGGTTCTGCGATCGCATTGGCCACCGCGAGGATCTCCGGGCCGTTGCGGAAGCTCGTGGTAAGCGAGTCGAGCCGGGCCGGCATGCGGCGGGCAGTGCTGAACTCGCGCCGGAAAGAGGTCAATGTGCCGGCGCTCGCGCCCCGCCACCCGTAGATCGACTGGCACGGGTCGCCGACCGCGGTCACCGGGTGCCCGCCGCCGAACAGCGCGCGTAGCAGGACCAGTTGGGCGTGGCTGGTGTCCTGGTACTCGTCGAGTAGCACGACCCGGTACCGCTCCCGCTCGTCCGCTCCAACCTCGGGAAATTTCTCTGCCAACCTGGCGGCCAACTCTGCCTGGTCGGCGAAATCGACGGCCTCGTACTGGCGCTTCAGCGTGCGGAACGCCTCGACGAGCGGTACGAGCTGCGCCCGAGCATCTTGCACATCCAGAGCCTTGCGGACATCGGCGTAGTACGGGCCGCGCATCCGCGGCACCGGCGGGAGGGCATCGACGGTCTCCCGGAGCTCGCGCGCGAAACCGACCAGCTCTGCCGGTTCGACAAGGTGCCCGGCCAGTTCGGCATGCAAGGCGAGCACCTTGTTGACGACGGTGGCAGGTGCGTACTCGACGGCGTCCATCGGGCCGCCATAAGCCTCGACGACACGGGTGGCGTACTGCCAGCCGACCGCTTCGGTGATCAGCCGGGCACCGGGCTCACGCCCGAGCCGGAGTGCGTGCTCGGTGACGATCCGTCCGGCGAACGAGTCATAGGTGGCCACCGTAGGCTCGCCGTCGAGCAATGCGGCATCGTCGAGGACGCCGCGCACCGCAAGCTGACCAAGCCTGCGCCGGACCCTGCCGGCCAGCTCACGGGCGGCCTTGCGGGTGAACGTCAACCCCAGCACCTGCTCCGGCCGGACCAGCCCGTTCGAAACGAGCCAGACCACCCGAGCGGCCATCGTCTCGGTCTTGCCGGAGCCCGCCCCGGCGACGATGACTCCCGGTTCGAGCGGCGCGCCGATGGCGGCGGACTGCTCCGGCGTCGGCGCGGGTTGACCCAGCCGCGCCGCCAGTTCTTCCGGTGTCACGCGGGGTCCGGTTGCTGCCAACACGGAGGTCGCAGCACCGGTTAGGGCGGAGCTCACGGTGTCACCTGCCCGCCTTCGGCGTGCGCCGGACACGAGATCTTGGCCGGGCAGAAGCCGCACCAGGTGCTGGGCTGGGCAAGGAACACGCGGCCGGCCATACCGTCGGCGGTGTCGATCACCAGCTTCTCGGCCCACTTGGGATCGTCGGCGTCCGTGAGCGGCGTCTGGACCTGCTCACGAGCCGCACCCCGGTGGTGAGCCTGTAGCTGGACGAGCATGGCACCGCCAGACTCACGCATCCCCCCGGTCAGCTCGTCGAACGCTCCGTTCTCGGCGGCCAGCTGGTAGACCGCGAGCTGCGGGTGTACCGGCAAGTCGTCGTCGCGGACCTTGGATTTGCCCGTCTTGTAGTCGACCACCACCGGCCGTCCCTGGTCGTCCTTCTCCAGGCGGTCGACCCGGCCGGCCAGCCTGGCCCGGCCGATCTCGACGTCGAACGGCACCTCGGCGGCGACGAACCTGTCGGACCGGGTCGACAGCCAGCGCCCCAGGCGCTCGACCATGCCACGGACCCGCTCGTACTCACGCCGTTCGACCCACCCGGCACCGAAGTCCATGCGCTGCCACCGCTTGTCGAACTCGGCCAGCAGTTCAAGCTGCGACCAATGCTCCCGCGACGCCGACTCGGCCAAGTCGTGCACGAGGGAGCCGATCCCGGCACGAACCGTGTCGGCATCGGTCGCGCCACTGGACTTGAGCAGCCAGCGCAACTGGCAGCGGTGAAACTCCTCGATCTTCGATGGCGACACCCGAACCACCTCACCGGGCTCCCGGAGCGCAGCGTTGTCGGACAGCTCGGGCAGGCCGTACCACTGTTCTGGCGCGGCCGACGGAACACCTGCACGGGCCAGCCGGGCCAGCTGCCGGGCCGCTCCATGCCGGCGCGGCTCACCCTGCATGGGGTCGCACACGATACGGCGGAGTTCGGCCACCACGGAGGGCAGGTTCATTCCTCGTGACACCCGTTCGACCGGCCGCTCGTCGACAGCCCCTGCCGGCAGCGGGTCGAGGTCGTCCAGGAACCGGGACGGCTGGGCGTCCTCGCCCGAAACGGCGGTGACGACGAGCACCTTCCGGGCACGCGTGGCGGCGACGTAGAAGAGCCGGCGCTCTTCGGCCAGCCGGGCGCTCTGCCGGGCGACGGGAGAGTCGTCGCGGCCCGCGACCACGTCGACGAGCGCATCGGTGCCGAGCAGGCCGCCGCGCACCCGCAGGTCCGGCCACACGCCCTCCTGCACGCCGGCGACCGCGACGACCTCCCACTCCAGGCCCTTGGCAGCGTGGGCGGTCATCAGTTGGACGGCGGGGCCGGTGGGAGCACCCATCGTGAGGCTGTCGGACGGGATCTGCTGCCCGCGGAGGTGTTCGAGGAACCCGGCCGGCCCCTCGCCGGGCAACCGATCCACGTACCGGGCGACGGCAGCGAACAGGGCGACGATCGCGTCGAGATCCCGGTCGGCGGCGGCGCCGGCCGAACCGCCGGCCAACGCCGTCCGCGTCCAGCGCTCGGCGAGTCCGGCTCGGTACCAGGCCGCCCACAGCACGTCTTCCGCGGTCGCACCGGGAGCGGCCGCGGCGTCACGAGCGGCGCCGAGCACCTCGCCAAGCCGGAGCGCCGGGGCTACCGCTGCCTGGTCGAGCTCGGTCAATCCGGCCGGGTCGGTCAGCGCCTCGACCAGCAGCTCTCCCGAGGCACGCCCGCCGCCGGCCCGCAACTCGCGACTGCGCAACTGCTGCCGGAGCCTGCGCAGGGCCAGCGGGTCGGCACCGCCCAGCGGTCCTGTGATGAGGGTGTAAGCGAGGTCGGCGTCGAGCTCTCGACGACCGGCGGCGATCTCGAGGACGTCGAGCAACGCGCGTACCGGCGGCTGGTCGACGAGTGGGACTTCCTCGAGCCGGACGCTCACCGGAACACCCGCGGCGGACAGCCCACGGCGCAGTACCGGGAGCGCCCGGGCCGACCGGACCAGCACGGCCATCTGGGTCCACGGCACGCTTCGGACGAGATGCTCTTCCCGAAGCCGGCCGGCGATGTAAGCGGCCTCCTGGCTCGGACTTTGCAGTACGTGTACCGAGGCCGTGCCGGGCGCGGTCGGGTCGGCCGGAATGAGCCGTCGGTGCTGTGGCGGGCCCCCGAGCCTCGCGGCCACCCGGCGAGACGCAGCCAGCAGGGCGGGGCCGCACCGTCGCGACACTTCGAGTGCGAACACGACCGCCGGCGAGCCGTCGACCGCGCGGAACCGCTCTGGAAAGTTGCGGATACCCTCGACCTCTGCTCCGCGGAAACCATAGATCGACTGATCAGGATCACCGACCACCACGAGATCGCGCCCCCCGCCCGCGATCAGGTCGAGCAGGTCTTCCTGGGCCGGGTCGGAGTCCTGGTACTCGTCGACGACCACGAACGCCCTGGTCGCTCGCTCACGGGCCAGCAGTTCGCGGTCGCTGCGCAGCAGGTCGGCTGCGGCCCGCACCAGTTCGGCCGGGTCGTACGCAGGCGGCTGGCGCAGCGCCGTCACCCCTGCGTACTGCCGGGCGAACCGGGCGGCCGCGACCCAGTCGTCGCGGCCGCGCTCGCTGCCCAGTGCCGCGAGCTTCTCCGGAGTGACGTCGCGCTCGGCGGCTCTCATCAACAAGTCGCGGAGCTCCTCCGCGAAACCCCGCGTCGGAAGGGCTGCACGCATGCGCTCGGGCCAGTAGTCGGCACCGAGTTCCTCCAGATCGCCTCGAATAAGGTCGCGAATCAACAGATCCTGCTCAGCGCCGGTGAGCAGGCGAGGTTGCGGCTCACCCCGCAGCACCGCCTCGCGCCGGAGCAGCCCGAAGGCATAGGAATGGAACGTGCGGGCCAGCGGCTCGCGCACGGTGCGCTGAAGCCGAGCGGCGATGCGTTCGCGTAGCTCGGCGGCCGCCCGGCGGCTGAAGGTGAGAACCAGAATCTGTTCCGGGTCGAGCCCATCGCGCTCGACCCGGTCGACGACGGATTCGACCAGCGTCGTCGTCTTGCCCGTGCCGGGGCCGGCCAGAACCAACAGCGGTCCACCCCGGTGCTCGACGACCCTCCGCTGAGCGTCGTCGAGCGCAGGCGCGACCATCTCGTCTCGCGGAGCACGAACGAGCCGGACCACCTGTGCGGTCACCGTCACCTCCCCCTTCCGCGTGCCGGTCACCCATGACACCACGACCGTCCGACAACCCCGGCCAGGCGTGCCCGCAGCACCTCCGACACCGCACCGCTCGATGCCTACCGCCGCGGTGAACGCGTCAATGGCGGGCGCCAGGCCGCGCGCCGCATGTCGACTCGTTTCCCGTCGTCCGACAACGGGCATCCCTCGGTTACGAGCTCGCGCAGCGCGGCAACCTCGTGGCCGGGCGGCAGGCGCCCGGACGCGGTGACCACCCGCCACCACGGAACAGCTCCGCCGTAACCGGCCATCACAGCGCCGACGAGACGGGGACCGCCACGATCCAGAGCCGCGCCCACGACCTCGGCGACCGCGCCGTACGACATCACTCGGCCGGGCGGGATGGATTCCACGAGCGCGAGCACGGCCTCGACATACTCCTCGTCCACAGACCTCATCCTGCCGGTGCGTTCTGCCGGTGCCCACGCGACACGAACCGGCGGGTACTGGCGTCATCGGCGGCGGCACATGGAACGATCGGCATCGATGACCGAAGCAGAGGCCAGTGACAGGACGGTTCCGGTGGGAGATGTCCCCGTCGACGAACCGCCCTTGCCGCGGCGTACCCGTCGTCCGATCGACGGTCTGCGGCTGCTGCTCTGGCTCGCCGTCGTCACCACCGTCGTCTTGCTCGCGGTGTTCGCCGAAGGCAGCTTCTCTGGCCTGGCGACCGACCTGCACGGTCTCGGCCAGTGGATCCCCAGCCCGCTTATCACCCTGCTGAACACCGCGGCGCAGCTCGCGGGCATCGCTCTTCCGCCTGTCCTGGTGGTCGTGCTGATGCTTCGAGGACGCATCAGAACCACCGTCGAGCTGCTCATCGCCGGCCTGCTCGCCGCACTGACTGCTGGTCTTATCGGGGGCCAGCTGCTACCCCAGACCCCGGAGGCCGTCCAGCAGGCGTTCGAACCGATCATCCACAGCGCGGGCGTCAGCCCCATCCCGCCCTACCCTGCGCTTCTCGTCGCGGTGGTGACGGTGATCTCCCGGCTGGACATGCACCGGATCCACCAGGTGGCCATGTTCGCGATCATCGGCAGTTTCGCGGTCGGCCTGCTAGAGGGCCAGGCCAGCGTGGCCGGGACGCTCGTCGCGCTGACCATCGGCCGAATCGTCGGCATCGCCGTGCGCGTGGTCAGCGGCCAGCCGTCGGTCGCCCCCGGTGGCCTCCAGATAGTTCAGATCCTGCGCGAACACGGGCACCAGGTGACCAGCGTCCGGTCCGATCCGGTGGAGGAACACCGGCGTTACATCGCCGAGACGACGAAAGGACCGCTGGGGGTTCTCGTCGTCGACCGGGACAGCGAGGGTGCGGGTGCCCTGGTCAGGGTCCTGGACCAGCTACGGACGCGCGAGGAGGTCCTTCCGCGCCAGGCCGTGACTATGCGACGGGCCATCGACCAGTTGGCGTTGTTGTCTCTCGCGGTCAACCGGGCGGGGGCGCGCACCCCGCCGCTGCGCAACGTGCTGCGGCTCGGGGCTGATTCGGCCTTGTTGGTCCACGACCACATACCTGGCCGGCCACTGTCCGATCTCACTGGTGACGAGGTCACCGACGAGATGCTGAGCGACCTGTGGCGACAACTCGCCCGGCTGCGCAAGAACCAGGTCGCCCACCGCCGGCTGTCCGGCCGAACCATCCTCATCGGCGACGACGGGAAGGTGTGGCTGCTCAACCCGTCCGGCGGTGAAGTGGCGGCCCCGGACCTCGCTTCGCGCACCGATCTTGCCCAGGCCCTCGTGGCCGCCGCACTGGTGGTCGGTGCCGACCGGACCGTCGACACTGCCGTCAGGGTGCTCGGAGCCGAGGCGGTCGCCGGGGCGGTGCCTCTGCTGCAGCCGATCGCGCTGGCCCGTTCCAGCCGGCGGGGGCTCCGCGAGCGGCGCAGCCTGCTGGGCGAGCTGCGCGACAGTGTGATTTCCGAGGTCGGCTGGGAGCCGCAGGAGATCGTACGGCTCGAGCGAATCCGGCCCCTGTCCATCGTCACCGGGCTCGGGGCGATCGCGGCGATGTACCTTGTCGCGACCCAGCTCGCCGACCCCCGCGAGATCCTCCAGCTGATTCTTCGAGCCGACTGGCGCTGGGTGGCCGTGGCCGTCGCGGCGATGGGTCTGCAGTACGTCGGCGCGACGTTCGCCCTTCTCGGCTTCGTCCCTGAGCGGGTGAAGTTCCTGCACGCTATCGCCGCGCAGGTCTCCCTCGGGTTCGTCCGGCTGGTTGCCCCGGCAACGGTGGGGATCACCGCGATCAACGTCCGGCTGCTCACGAAGGCAGGGGTCGGGGGTCCGCTCGCAGCCGCCAGCATCGCTGCCAGCCAGGTCGGAGCCGTGAGTATCACCCTCCCGCTCATCGCCGTGCTGGGTGTCGTCTCGGGTTCAGGTGCGGCCGCCGGACTGCGTCCCTCCTCCACCGCTCTCATCGTGGCCGGCGCGGTTGTCGTCGCGGGCGGGCTGCTGATCCTGGTGCCGCCGATCCGCTCCCGGGCCAGGAAGCTCTGGCGCGAGTTCGCCCGGCGAGGCCTGCCCCGCCTGCTGGACGTACTCAGCCGGCCGCGCAAACTGGCCGAGGCCATCGGAGGGATCCTGTTGCAGACGCTCTCTCTGGTGGCCTGCTTCTACGCCTGCGTGCGGGCGCTGGGAGCAGAGCCGAACTTCGCCGCGTTGGCCGTCGTCCAGATGGTCGGCAATACGGTCGGCATGGCCGTTCCGACCCCCGGCGGACTCGGCGCGGTGGAGGCGGCGCTCACCGCCGGCCTCAGCACGATAGGGGTGGCGACGGCCGTGGCCGTACCGGCGGTGCTGCTGTTCCGGCTGGTTTCGTTCTGGGCGCCGATCCTGCCTGGCTGGATCTTCTGGACCCAGCTTCAGCGCCGCAACATCCTCTAACCGCGCTGATCATGCAAGAGTGGGGCGACACGCCGGCATGAGCAACGCGTCCAATTACGGCGCAGCCCGCCCATCGGCGTGTCGCCCCACTTTTGCATGATCAGCGCGGGTGGCTAGTAGGACGGTTGGGACTGATCTATCTGGTTCACCCAGGCGACGACGCCGCCGCCCACGTGGACCGCATCGGAGTACCCTGCACCCTTCACCACGGCAAGGGCCTCGGCCGACCGGGCGCCGCTCTTGCAGTGCAGCACAACCTGCTTGTCCGGCGGCAACTTCTCCAGGGCCGCACCGGTCAAGAACTCGTTCTTCGGCATGAGTATCGAGCCGGGGATGCGGTTGATCTCGTACTCGTTGGGTTCCCGGACGTCGACCAGGACGAAGTCGCGCTCTCCGCGCTCGCGCTCGTCCAGCCAGTCGGCCAGTTGCCGCACCGAGATGGTGGAATCGACCGCGGCATCGGCGGCCTCATCGCTGATCACACCGCAGAAGGCCTCGTAGTCGACCAACTCGGTGACCGTCGGGTTCTCGCCGCAGATCGCGCAGTCGGGGTCCTTGCGTACGTTGACCGTACGGTAGGACATCTCCAGCGCGTCGTAGACCATCAATCGGCCGAGCAGTGGATCGCCCACCCCGGTCAGCAGCTTGATCGCCTCTGTTACCTGGATCGAGCCGACAGATGCGCACAGCACGCCCAGCACGCCGCCTTCAGCGCAGGACGGAACCATCCCGGGCGGCGGCGGCTCGGGGTAGAGGCAGCGGTAGCACGGTCCGTGCTCGGCCCAGAACACCGAGGCCTGCCCGTCGAACCGGTAGATCGAACCCCAGACGTACGGTTTGCCCAGCAACACCGCCGCGTCGTTGACCAGGTAACGCGTGGCGAAGTTGTCGGTGCCGTCGATGATCAGGTCGTACTCGCCGAAGATCCGCATCACATTGTCGTTGTCGAGGCGCTCCTCGTGAACGACGACGTTCACGTACGGATTGATCTCGGCGACGCTCGCTTTCGCAGACAGCGCCTTGGGCGTGCCGACATCGGACTGCCCGTGGATGACCTGGCGCTGCAGGTTGGACTCGTCGACGACGTCGAAGTCGATCACGCCGAGGGTGCCGACGCCCGCGGCCGCGAGGTACATCAGCGCAGGCGACCCCAACCCGCCGGCGCCGATCACGAGCACACGCGAGTTCTTCAGCCGCTTCTGCCCGGCCATGCCGACGTCGGGAATGATCAGATGACGCGAGTAGCGGCGAACCTCGTCCACGGACAGCTCGGACGCGGGCTCGACCAGCGGTGGCAGGGACACGATGACTATCTCCGTAGGCGTGAGTTTCTACACCGCCAACGGTGCCACGTCCCGTCCAATTCCCGGGCACTGCGTCCAGCTACTGAGAACCGCGATCCGGGATGAGGTACGTGCGGATGAGCTCCGCGACCTCCGCCGGCTTTTCGATCATCGCCACGTGGCCGGTGGACCGCATCGTCACGACCTGAGCCCGCGGCACGGTACGGCGCCAGCGCTTGGCCGTCGACGAGCCGACCAGGGAGTCCAGCGCACCCAGCACCACAAGGGTTGGGCAGGAGACGTGCCGCGCGGCCGACCACACCGACCGCCACGGCGGCACTGCGTAGTACCGCACGATCGAGCGCAGCGACTCGAGCAGGACGGCGTCGCCGTAGCCCTGCTCCCTCCGGCGGGCGCGTTCTGCGACCGCGAGCTCGAAGCCGTCCGGATCGATCACGTTCGGGTCGCCGAACAGCACGTCGGCAAGACGGCGCACCTGCTCCTCCGGAGCGACGTCGTTGATTCGCGCCAGCAGCCGCTCACCCACCTTGGGCACCGCCAGGACGGCCATCGCGCGCGCCGTCGACGGTATCCGCACATGCGGCATCGCCGGGGAGATGAGGGCCAACGATGCCACCAGGTCGGGACGCCGGGCCGCGGTCAGCACGGAGATCATCCCGCCCATCGAGTTGGCTATCACGTGCGCGGGCCGACCGATCTGCTCGATGTACTCGATGATCACGTCCACGAACGAGTCGACGGTGTGCAGCCTCGCCGGTGGTGACTCGCCGAACCCGGGTAGGTCCGGTGCCCACTGCTCGACCGTGCCGGTGAGCTCGGGCATCAGCCCCGTCCAGTTCAGAGACGAACCTCCGAGCCCGTGTACGAGCACCGCGGGCGGCGCAGCGGCACGCCTGGCCTGGCTGTGCCGTACGAACAACCTCAACCCGCTCGGCAGCTGCACCTGCGAACCCGCAAGCGGCTGCCTTCCGGCTGGTGCACCATTCTGCCCGGGGTGGTCATTCATCCGATTGATCCTAGAACCACGGGGTAGGCTCGACACCGCCAGCTGAGCCACGGAGGTGACTAGGTGTCGGAAAGCGAGTTTCGACCCGAAGAGCCCGACGACGCCGTGACGTCGGACGAGATTGCTGAGCCGCCCGACGACGCCCCCGAAGCCGACGCCGTGGAACAACATCGAGGTGTTGTCGACGAGGACGAGGACACCCCGCCCAGGGTTCCATTCGACGTCGACCCGGCGGACGCCTACGAGCAGAACCGCGTCGTCGACTACGACGAGGACGAGTACCGCTGAGCTTGGCAGCCGGCGCAGCGTCGAAGATACGATCGCGAGAACCAGCGACCTGAGGAGCCCGCGTGACGAGCCTGCCGCACGTGCCCGCCCGGGGCGTCCGCATGCCACGCAGCGAGCGCCGGGCTCAACTCCTTCGCGCCGCCCGTGAGGTGTTCGCCGATAAGGGCTACCACGCGGCGGCCATGGACGACATCGCCGAGCGGGCCGGGGTCAGCAAGCCGGTGCTCTATCAGCACTTTCCCGGAAAGCGCGAGTTGTACCTGGCCCTGCTGGACGAAAGCGGCGAGCAGATGCTCGCGCGCATCCACGAGGCCCTACGGTCCACCGACGACAACAAGCACCGGGTGACCGCCACCGTGGCGGCGTACTTCGACTTCGTCGGCGATCCCGCGACAGCCCACCGCTTGCTATTCGAGTCCGACCTTGTCAGCGAGCCGGAAGTACGTGAACGGCTCGACCGGTTCACCGCGCTGAGCGCCCAGGAGATCGCCAAGATCATCACCGAGGACACCGGGCTGCCGGTCGAGGAGTCGACCCTGCTGGCCGTCGGTCTGGTGGGCAACGCCCAGTTCACCGCGCGCTACTGGGCCGAGACGGCCGGCTCGATCCCTCGCGACGTCGCTGCCGAGCTTGTCGCCACGCTCGCCTGGCGGGGCATTCGCGGGTTCCCCAAGCGGGAGGACGGCCCGCCCGCCCCGTAGTTGTTCACCATGGGCGGAGTGACTCTGGTCTTCCACGCGCCGGCGCTCGGGATAGCCTGAACAGACCGGCTTGCCTCGGTCGGCCGGCCAAGACGACACACGACGCGGGATCGACCGCTGAACTTCGAAGGGAACGCAAGTGGAGGTCAAGATCGGCGTTAACAACGCCACCCGAGAGCTCGTGATCGAGAGCGCTCAGTCCCCTGAAGAGGTCCAGAAGGCGGTCATGGCCGCGGTCACCGGCAAGGATGGTGTGCTCGAGTTGACCGATGAGCGGGGCCGCAGGGTCATCGTCGTCGCCGAACACCTGACCTACGTCGAGATCGGCGAGCCGGTCGAGCGGCGAGTCGGCTTCGGTACGCTCTAGGCGGTCAATCCCAGCGAGGCCATCCGCTTGGTGTGATTCTCGGTCAGCCGGGCGAAGACCTGACCGAGTTCGGCCAGATCCATCCCGGGGCGGTCGACGCCTCCGACGATCAGCGTCGACAACGAATCGCGCTCCACTGCCACTCGCTGAGCCTGCGAGAGCGCTTCACCGACCAACCGGCGGGCCCACAGCGCGAGCCGGCCGCCGATCTGCGGATCAGCATCGATGGCAGCCCGAACCCGGCCCACTACGAAACCCGCGTGCCCGGTGTCGGCGAGTACGTCGAGCACCAGCGCACGGGTGTCCTCGTCGACGTACGCGGCCACCTCACGGTAGAAGTCGGCCGCGATGCCGTCGCCGACGTAGGCCTTGACCAGGCTCTCGAGCCAGTCCGCAGGTCTGGTGTGCTCGTGAAAGGCCCGCAACGCGTCCCGGAACGGGGTCATCGCCGCTTCCGCGTCCACGCCCAGTTCGGCAAGCCTGTCGCGTAGCTGTACGAAGTGCTGGAACTCTGCGACGGCCATGGCTGCGAGAGCGGCCTTGTCGGCCAGGCTCGGCGCCAGGCCCGCATCGGCCGCCAGGTGTTCGAACGCGGTCAGCTCGCCGAGACTCAGCAGGCCCAACAGGTCCGTGACGGCGGCCCGATAGCCAGGGTCGTCGGGGGTGATGGACGCCACTCCGGCTTCGTCGCTCATGCCAGGCACGATATCCCGAGAAGTCAGGCTGTACACTGGGGCGCGTATCCATTGGCGTCCGCGCGGAGAAGACGGGCGCCCCTTGAGACGGCGCACCGATGCGACCGCGCGACCGACCCGGCCCTGCTGTGACGACTTCCCAGCGCGGCCACTATCGGGATGCGGCAGTCCTGCGCGTCTTCGAGGTCCAACCACGCGAAGAGGCGAGACGCCCTGACAACCTTCCGAGATCTCGGAGTTCTGACTCCGATCGCCGACGCCCTCGAGAAAGTCGGCATCACCCACCCGTTCCCCATCCAGGAGATGGCCCTGCCGGTCGCGCTGCTCGGCAACGACCTGATCGGCCAGGCTCGCACCGGCACCGGCAAGACGTTCGCCTTCTGCGTGCCTATCCTGCAACGGATCGTCACGCCAGACGACCGCGAGTACAACGAGACGACCGATCCCGGCAAGCCGCAGGCGCTGGTCGTCGCGCCGACCCGCGAACTGGCCATCCAGGTCACGGCGGACCTACAGATCGCCTCGTCGGTGCGGCGCGCACGAATCCTTACCGTCTACGGTGGTCGCGCCTACGAGCCACAGATCAACAAGCTGGCGGAGGGGATCGACATCGTCGTCGGAACACCTGGCCGCCTGCTCGACCTGGCCGACCAGGGTTACCTGGAGCTCGGACAGATCAAGGTCCTGGTGCTCGACGAGGCGGACGAGATGCTCGACCTCGGCTTCCTGCCGGACGTCGAGAAGCTGATCGCGCTGACTCCCGAGCTCCGACAGACGATGCTCTTCTCGGCCACCATGCCGGCCGAGGTCGTGAGCCTGGCGCGGCGCTACCTGCGCCACCCGCTCAACATCCGGGCGGAGTCACCGGACGAGACGCAGACCGTCCCGGCGACGGCTCAGTTCGTGTACCGGGCCCACCCGCTGGACAAGGAGGAGATCATCGCGCGCCTGCTACAAGCGGAGAACCGCGGGCTGGCCATGATCTTCTGCAAGACCAAGCGCCAGACCCAGAAGGTCGCCGACGAGCTGGCGGCTCGCGGTTTCGCCGCGGCGGCAGTCCACGGCGATCTCGGGCAGGGCGCGCGCGAGCAAGCCTTGCGCGCCTTCCGGTCCGGCAAGGTGGACGTACTAGTGGCCACAGACGTCGCCGCACGCGGAATCGACGTCGAGGGTGTGACCCACGTGATCAACATCGCCTGCCCTGACGACGAGAAGATGTACCTGCACCGGATCGGCCGTACCGGCCGGGCGGGCGCCTCGGGCGTGGCGGTGACGCTCGTCGACTGGGAAGACCTCGCCCGCTGGCGGATGATCAACGATGCGTTGGGATTGCCGTTCCCGGAACCCGTGGAGACGTACTCCAGCAGCGAGCACTTCTTCCACGACCTCGGCGTCCCGCCGGGGACGATAGGAACACTGCCGCAAAAGATGCGAACGCGGGCCGGGCTGGACGCCGAAGCCGTCGAGGACCTCGGCGAGACCGGCCGGCGCCGCGGACCCCGCTCGCACGGGTCGCGCTCCCGGCCTCGCAGTTCGGGCAACGACGGTCGAAAGCCGCGTACCGGCACGTCGGGTGCTGACGAGGAGCGTCGCCCCCGTCGGCAGCGCTCACGCCGGCGGACCCGCAGCGGGAAGCCGGTCGAAGGCGCCTCCGGAGCCGGCGCGGACGTAGCGCGCGAGCCCAGGGACGACCAGCCGGCCGCAGCGAACGGCTCGGCTGCCAATAGTTCGGCTGCCAATGGCTCGGCTCAGCCCGGGAACGACACGGGTCGCACGGCAGCGGAGGGCGGGCCCGCGCGACGGCGCCGCCGGCGACGGCGCAGGACCGGTTCCGCGGTTGCCGCCGAGCAGTCCGGCCAGGGCGTGGCGAACCAAGCCGACAACTGACGGTCGGCGGCGGCCCCGCGGTTCCACGGTGCTCAGTCTCGGCCGCACCACCCTTCCACGGTGCTCAGTCCCAGCCGCACCACGCTTCCACGGTGCGCAGTCCCAGCCGCACCACGGTTCCACGAAGCTGCAATGGCGGCATCGTGGAAGCTTGGTGCACGCCACCTGCGACATCAAGGAAGCTTGGTGCACGCCACCCGCGGCAGATTGCGCTCGGCCGAGCAGCGTCCTCAGGTGCGGACGACCACCACGGTGGTGCCGACGGGCGCGAACTCGTACAGCGCTTTCGCGTCCTCCACGTCCTGCCGGATGCAGCCATCCGATAGCGGCGTACCGAGTTCGGAGAGGGTCTGTACTTCCTCGCCGGTCGACGTCTTGACCGGGATGTCGTGGAAGCCGATGTTGGCGTTCTTGCCGCGGTGGAAGCGGACCATGTACTCCATCGTTTCGCTGCCGGTCCAGCTCGTGGTGTGCCTCGACACCGAGAAGACATCGTAGGTACCAGGTTCGAGCTGGTCGTACCGGCTGCCCGAAACCAGGTAGGCGCGTTCGACCTCGTTGTCGGAGTTGACCAGCCACACCTGCTGCCCGGTGATGTCGAAGACCACCCGCTTGCCCGATCCGCTGTCGACGGGCAGGGGCGCTCGGGCGGGCTGCTTGTAGTCGGGGCCGGTGGCGACCGTCACCTCGACGGTCGGCGGAGCGCTGGTCCGATCCGATCCACGTGCCGCTGGCGTTTCGCGGTCGGCGGCGTCGTCGGTCATGTGATCGCCGGTGATAGCGGCGAACTCACTGGTGATGGGCTCTTCGCGGCCGCTGGCTTCGGTCGAGAGCGAGGCCTTGTCGAGCGCGCCTAGGCCGGCGACAGCGAGCAGGGCCGCGGACGACGAGGCGGTGAACCGGCGGACACGCGCCACGCGGCGAGCGCGGCGCCGCCGTTCCCGGCGGGACTCGGCGTGACGACCCGGCATCAACAACCTCCCACCTGCGCCCTCGGCTCACGCTGTTCGGCAGCATACGGCATTCCCACTCGATGATCACGACATGGGCGAACGAAATCTCGTTAGGTACCGTGTCGCGGGTGAGTACACCTGCGTCCCTGGCCCTGCCGGACGGCGTGCGCGCTCGCCGCCTGTCGACCCCACGTGGCGAGTTCGCCGCGCTCGAGTCCGGACGCGGGCCGCTCGTCCTGCTCGTTCCTGGCTGGACCGGGAGCAAGGAGGACTACATCGCCGTACTTGCACCACTGGCCCAGGCCGGGTACCACGCCCTTGCATTCGACCAACGCGGCCAGTATGAAACGCCCGGCACCGGGCGCGAAGCCGACTACACCCTGCTCGCGCTCGCCGCGGACCTGGCTGCGGTAGCCGAGCACAGTGCGGATCCGGGGCTCGACGTCCATCT
Organism: Jiangellaceae bacterium; assembly: GCA_036373915.1. Taxonomy (GTDB): domain Bacteria; phylum Actinomycetota; class Actinomycetes; order Jiangellales; family Jiangellaceae; genus JASLBX01. The sequence continues at coordinate 26,756 of DASUUU010000147.1, forward strand.
CGTGGGCCACTCGTTCGGTGGGCTCGTGGCGCGTTCGGCTGTGCTGGGGCACCGGGAGCTTGCGGCGTCCCTCACCCTGCTGTGTTCCGGACCGGCAGCGATCCCAACCGAACGGCAACCGCTGCTTCAGGCCATGGCAGATGCCATACCGGCGGCCGGGATGGAGGCCACGTGGCAGGCCAAACGTGCCTACGAACGATCGCTGGGCGCTCCGGAGGTTCCCGACGCGATCGAGCGCTTCCTCGAGCGGCGGTTTCTATCCAACGACCCCGTATCGTTGCAGGCGATGACACGGCACCTGATCTTTGCGCCGGACGAGGTGGACGCTCTGGCGGACACCGGCGTCCCGACGCTGGTGGCGTTCGGGGACGCCGACGACGGCTGGCCGACAGACCTGCAGGCGGATATGGCGCACAGGCTGGGTGCCCGGCTCGCCGTCATCGAACGAGCCGGCCACTCCCCTGCCGTCGAGCGGCCACGCGAAACCGTCGCGACGCTGACCGCCTTCTGGGCCGCGGTGTCCCGGCCGGCCTCGCGGGTGCCGTGATCAAGACGCCGGGTCAGTCCACGCTCCACGTGCAATTGGCGGCGCAGGCGGCCGAGGTGCCTAGGGTCAGGCAGGCGGTCCGAGACTGGTTGCGCTCCGCCGGCAACCGATGCGACTGGTTCACCGCCGAACTGCTGGTGAGCGAACTCGTGACCAACGCGTTGCTGCACGCACTGCCGCCACTGGAGGTCCGCGTCCAGGCGCTCGGCGCGGCTGGAGTCCGGATCGAGGTCTTCGACGGATCCCCCGACACGCTGCCGAGCCGCGACGAATCGGCGCTGGACGCCGGCAACGGCAGGGGCCTGGAGATCATCGCGGCCCTCGCGTCGCGCTGGGGTACCGATTCGACCGGTTCGGGGAAGCTGGTCTGGGCCGAGCTCGACCGATCAGTCGGACGGTAACTCGGCCAACCCGGACCACGGCGCGCGATCCGGAACGTGCGCACGTCCCTCCGGGCACGCCGGACGGAAATCGCACCACGCGCACTGCCCAGACGGCCGTGGCGGGAACGTTTCGTCGCCCGAGCGGCCCGCCGCGAACGCCTCGTCGGCTGCGACGCATTCGCTCGCGATGTCGTCGGCTCGCCCGAGATGCCGGTCGATCGATCGCTGATCGTGGTCCCACGCCACGACGTCACCGGTCGGGAGGTGGTGCAGTTCGACGCGGCGGCAGGGCCGGCGCAAGGTCCGGGAAGCGGCCGCCGCGTACACCGCGAGGGCGAGCGAGGATCGCGCGTCGTCGACGGTCAGCAGATGCCGGCCGGTCTTGTAGTCGACCACCACCAGCTCCCCGTCGGACTGCTCGTCGATTCGGTCGACCCGTCCGGACAACGCCATCCGGCCGTACACCGTCGACACTGTGCGCTCGACCCCTCGCGGCTCGTCTGAAGGGTCAAGCCGTGCGGCGTACCGCTCGACCATCGTCCGACATCGCACCCGCCACTCGTCGGCTTGCTCCGCGTCCCGGAATCCGTCCGTCCGCCAGGCCCGGTCGAGTAACGCTCCGGCGGCGGCGACCGTACGGCGCTCCAAGGGCAGGCGCCACCAGTCGGCGAGTGCGACGTGTACCGCAGCGCCCAGGGTGTTGTGCGCCCACGGCGGCCCTTTCGGCGGAGGCGGGCGGTCGAGATAGGTGAACCGGTAGCGGCGCGGGCAGTCAAGCCAGGTCGTCAGCCGGGTGGGGGTGGCTCGGAACAGCCTGGACGGCATGCCCGCCAGCGTCCCTTGCGAACTCATCCGGTCCCCTCGACAAACGCCCGGACAGCATCGGCGACCAGTTGGACGGCGATGGCGGCCAGCAGAAGGCCGGCGATCCGGGTCAGTAGCAGAATCCCCGACTCCCGCAGAATACGCAAGATCACCACGCTGTAGCGCATGAAGATCCACAACAGCACGTGGACGGCGATGATCGCCGCGGCCACGGCCAGATAGTCGGCCGTTTCGTCCGAGCGCTGGACGAACACCATGGTGGCGACGATCGCACCGGGCCCGGCCAGCAACGGCGTTCCGAGCGGCACCATCGCGACGTTTCCGCTGGCCGGACGGGCCGGGTCGTCGAGCTCACCGGTCAGCAACTGCAGCGCGACGAGCAACAACAGCAGGCCTCCTGCGGTCTGCAAGGCAGGCAGGCTGATGCCCAGGTAGTCGAGGATGATCTGGCCGAACAGCGCGAACACCACGATCACCCCGAACGCGACGGCGACCGCAACCCAGGCGGCTCGCTTTCGCTCCGCCGACCGCAAACTGCCCGTCAGGGCCAGGAAGATCGGAACCGTCCCCGGCGGATCCATGATCACGAAGAGGGTGACGAACACCTCTCCGAACAACTGCCCGGTCATGCCGTCCCGCCGCTGGTCTCACCGGCCTGTTCGGACCCGCCCAGGTCCGCGGGCTGGCGATCGGCTAGGTCCAGCAGTCGCTCGTACTGCTCCGGGTCGGTCGTGTAACGACCCAGTTCGTGACCGATCTTTCCGGTTCCGTGGTGATCGCTGGATCCGGTCACGACAAGGCCGAGGTCGGCGGCTAGCGAGCGCAACTCAGCACGGTCGGCCTCGTCGTGGTCATCGTGATCCACTTCCAGGCCGGCCAGGCCGACTCCGGCCAACTCCTCGAGAGCGCCGGGAGTCAGGACGCGCCGCGAACTCCGGCCCCACGGATGAGCGAGTAAGGCGACGCCCCCTGCTCGCCGGACCAGGGCGATAGCTTGGGCCGTCCGCGGCGCGTACTTCGGGACGAACGCCGGCCCGCCCTCGGCCAGCCAGTTGTCGAATGCCTCGCCACGATTGCGGACGTAACCACGGGCCACCAGCGCATCGGCGACGTGCGGACGGCCGAGGGAGGACGCCCGGCTCGCAACCGCCAGAACGTCCTTCCGGGTGAGGTGCACGCCGATCCGGTTCAGCCGCTCGATGATCGTGGTCAACCGGCCGTTGCGCTGGGCCCGGATTCGTTCAAGTTCGGCGACCAGCGGCCCGAAGTGAGGGTCGGGCAGGTAACCCAGCAGGTGCACGGCGGCACCGCGGAGTCCTGTCGAGATCTCCACCCCACCGACCACGGTCAGGCCATGGTCGCGCCCGGCCGCGGAGGCCGCGTCCCAGCCGTCGAAGGTGTCGTGGTCGGTCAATGCGATCACGTCGAGACCGGCGGCCGCCGCGTTTCTCACCAGGATCTCGGGGACATCGGTCCCGTCCGAAACGCTGCTGTGCGTATGCAGGTCTATGCGCATCTAGGCGCTACCTACCAGCCAGGGCGGCGGCGTGCCGTAAGGCAATAGGTCGGCCTCGTGGCCGAGCGAACGCAGGTCTGATAGCTGCAAGTCCTCGAGCAGCAGCACACCGGCGGACTGCGGCCACAGGATGGCCCACAGCCACTGTCCCGACCATTGCCCGACGTACGCGGCCCGGTCGCTCGAGCTGTCCAGACACCACAGCGGGACGGTACGACCGTCGACCTCGACTCGCGCGTGCGGATCGTGCTTGACGGCGTCGCCCGGGTCCGGCCCGTCGACGCCTGCGAACCGGGCGCCCAGTCCGATGCCCGTCTCCTCCGCGACGAGCATCATGTCACCAGGCCCGCCGAGCGGGTTGGGACCGCTGATGACCACGGCCGTTGCGTGGATGCCCGATACGTCGTCGCCGGCATGCATGATCGCGCCGATTACCCAACCGCGGGCCAACGGCCAGGTCAACCAGAGCGGGACCGGCGAGCGTTCGCCGAGTTGGCGGGCCAGCCGGGCGCTGGGCACCACCACCGGCTGGAGCGGGTATATATCGCCGTGGACTGAGCATGTCCAGCGGCTGGCCCACACCCCCGGTCGGCGCACGGGCCCGCCGCAGCGGGGACAGGTCGGGTCAGCCTTCACGTGGCAGACCGTCCCGCGACTCGGCCCCATGCGTCAACCCGGCGTTGGTCACCTGATCGCCCCTTTCGCACCTGATCGGTTGGTGAACAGCGATCAGGTGACCTGAACCGGCTATACACGCCGTCCGAGTCATCTGATCGCGTCTCACTGTGTGGACACCAAACGATCAGGTGACCAATCTTAGGAGGGTCGCAGGTCACAGCACCGGTTTGCTCATCTGATCGTCTGCACGACTCGTGATCGTCTTGATCACGGTTCGGAGGCACCGATCGGCAGGCGCACCACGGCACGCAGGCCTGGCTGGTTGTCCTCCAGCCCGACCGTCCCACCGTGCATGCGTATCAGCTCACGGACGATGGGCAGCCCCAAGCCGGTGCCGCCCGCGTCGCGGCTGCGCGCCTCGTCGAGCCGGGTGAACCTGTCGAAGACCCGCTCGGCGTCGGCAGCCGGAATGCCCGGCCCGTCGTCGGTCACGATCAGCGCGGCCATGCCATCGTCGGCCCCGGCCACGTCGACCGTCACCTCCGACGCCGCATGGCGCACGGCATTGTCGATCAGGTTCGATGCGATCCGGCCCAGCGCGTCCACATCACCGGTCAGAGGTAGGGTGTCCGCTCCTACCCGCCGCACCGGCACCCTGCTGGATTCGTACCGGGCCACGACATCGTCGGCCACTTGAGCCAGGTCGACCGGCTCGAAACGCCGGCGTGGCGCTTCGTCCGCCCGGGCCAGCACGAGCAGGTCGTCAACCAGCCGCGACAGCCGCTCGACGTCGGCGAGCGCGTCGGTGCTCGTCTCATCCCAGTCAGCCTCCGCCGGGTGCGCGCGGGCGACCTCCAACTGAGTGCGGATCGCGGCCAGCGGGCTGCGCAGCTCGTGGGCCGCGTCGGACACGAAGGACCGCTGGCGGGCACTGGAGCGCTCGAGCCGGTCCAGCATGTCATTGAGCGTGACGGCCAGGCGGTGGATCTCGTCCTCCGCCACTGGAAGCGGCAACCGCCGGTGCTCTCGGGTCGTCGTGATCTCCTCGGCGCCTCGGCGCAGGGCCGCCACCGGCCGCAGCGCCTGCCCGACGAGCAGCCAGCACGCCACGGCGAACGCCCCCACCAGCAGCGGCGCCGCGGCGAACAGCACGACGCGAACGACGCGGGTCGCGTCCTCGACCTCGCCGAGTGACCTGGCCACCAGGACGGTCAGCGGCTCATCCTCCTCGCCGGAGGGCGCACCGACCACGTACAGCTCCCCGGACATGCCAAGCCGCGAGCCGTCCAACCGCCGCGACTCGCCGGCGCGCACCGCGGCCACGTCCTCCGGAAGGAGGATCGGCACCAACCGGTCGCCACCGGGCGAAGCAGCCACCACCCGGTCGTCGGCATCGACCACCTGCACCAGCGGCGTCCCGGCCTCGACCGGAATCGGATCAGGCAGCCGGCCGGTGTCGATCAATAGCGCAACGTCGACGGCGCGCTGCCGGGCCGCCTCGTCGACCGCTGTCAGCAAAGACCGCTGGACGGCTGCGGACAGCAGGATGGCTCCCGCGACCAGCGCTCCGGCGACGAGAATGGTCGCCACCGTGGTCAAGCGCGCCCGCAGGCTCAGCCGGCGGAACCACTCAGCCACCATCGGCAGCCAGCCGGTACCCGGCGCCGCGGACCGTCTGCAGCGCGTTGCGGCCGTACGGTACGTCGATCTTCCGGCGGAGGTATCCGACGTACACCTCTACGACGTTCGGGTCGCCCTCGTAGTACGCGTCCCACACGTGGGCCAGGATCTCGGTCTTGGACAGCACCTCGTCAGGGTGCCGCATGAACAGCTCGAGAAGGGTGAACTCGCGCGGGGTCAGCGAGATTTCCTCGTCACCGCGCTTGACGGTGTGCGCGGCGGGGTCCAGGGACAGGTCGCCGGCCGTCAGGACGGACGGACGCGGCGGCGCGGTTCGCCGCAGCAGCGCGCGCAGCTTCGCCACCAGTACGACGTACGAGAACGGCTTAGTCAGGTAGTCGTCCGCTCCGATGTCGAGCCCGTCGGCCTGGTCGTACTCGCCGTCCTTGGCCGAAAGCATAAGTACCGGCACCCAATTGTGCTCCGCACGTAGCGCCCGGCAGATCCGGTAACCGGAGAGCTTGGGCAGCATGATGTCGAGGATCACGGCGTCGTAGCCGCCCTCGCGGGCCAGGAACAGGCCTTCCTCGCCGTCGTGGGCGAGGTCCACGGCGAAGCCTTCGACTCGCAGGCCGCGTTGCAGCGCCCGCGCCAGCCGGACCTCGTCCTCCACGACAAGAATGCGCACGCCCTAAGCCTGCCGCGCCTCACCTGAGCGCACCCTGAGGGGTCTTCGATCGCGAGCACTCAGGGTGTTCACAGGCGCGAGAGCGCACAGTGGCAGTATCGATGTAGGCATCCCCGATGCCGTGGAGGCAGCTATGAAGTCCTTGTTCCGCACCCGCCGTGCCCGCTGGGCGGTGCCGGCCGTGGCGATCGCCGGGGTGGCCGCGGCCATCGGTGGCGGCGCGCTGCTTGCCGGCGCGTCGTCGCCCACGCTCCCTGACAAGACCGCGGCCGAGTTGCTCGCCGACGTCCACAACGCGGACAAGCAGCCATTCTCCGGGACGCTCGTCCAGACCTCCCGCCTCGGGCTCCCTGACCTGCCGGCCTTGGAAAGCGATCACCACACCACGAGTCTGCTGTCGATGCTGACCGGCTCGAACACTGCGCGAGTGTGGTACGTCAGCCCCCAGCAGGTGCGGTTCGCCCTGATGGGTGCGTTCGACGAAACGAACGTGATCAGGGACGGCGGCGACATGTGGATCTGGTACAGCTCGACGAACACCGCCGACCACCTGACGTTGCCACCTGCCTTCACCCTGCCGGACGCGGCCGCCACGGCCAAGACTCCGATCACACCGGCCGACGCGGCCGAGCACATTCTCGGCGAGATCGACGACACTACCGAGATCACGGTGGACGGGACGGCCGTGGTCGCCGGCCGCGCGGCTTACGAGCTGGTCGTCGGGCCGCGTGACGACCGGTCGCTTATCGAGGATGTGCGCATCGCCGTCGACGCCGACACCTCGATGCCGCTGCGGTTCGAGATCAACGGGCGTGACGGCGGCGACCCGGCCTTTGAAGTCGGGTTCACCTCTGTCACGTTCAGCGAGCCGTCCGCCGACGTGTTCAGGTTCAACCCGCCGGACGGCGCCACTGTCACCGAACGCAACCTGTTCGAGTTGATGGACTTCGACAAGGGTGCCATGCTGACCGATCCACCCGAGGTGCACGGCGAGGGCTGGACGTCGGTTCTTGTCGTCGAAGACGTGACAGTCCCCGAGTCGGACGACAGCGGGATGCTCGACGCGCTTCTGAGCGCCGGCACGCGGGTCGAGGGCAGCTACGGCGCCGGGACTCTGTACGAGACCGCGCTCGTATCGGCGCTCTGGCTCGATGACGGGACGCTGCTGGCAGGCGCCGTCACACCGGATGTCCTCCAGGAGACCGCCGAAGGGCTCGGCCCGTGACCACCGTCGTGAGCGGGCCCAGCACGGCACGCGTGTCGGCACCGAGCCGGCGCGCTGCCGTGCTGCGTACGCAGGGACTCACCAAGCAGTTCCCCGGCGGACAGGTGGCCGTCGACGGGCTCGACCTGACCGTCCCGGCCGGGTCGGTGTTCGGGTTTCTCGGACCGAACGGCTCAGGCAAGACCACGACGATCCGAATGCTGCTCGGGCTCATCTCGCCGACCGCGGGGTCGTTCGAATTGCTAGGACGCCCGATGCCGGATGCCGCCGGGCAGGTGCTCCCCCACGTCGGCGCACTCATCGAAGGCCCGGCGTTCTACCCGTACCTGTCCGGACGCGACAACCTGCTGCGCCTCGACGCCGCCGATCGCACGGTGAGCGGTCGGCGCGCGCGGCAGCGGGTCGACGAAGCGCTCCACCGAGTGGGCCTAGGCGCAGCGGCCACCAAGCGCTATCGCGCGTACTCCCTCGGCATGCGCCAGCGCCTTGGCCTGGCGGCAGCGCTGCTGCGGCCGCGCGAACTCCTCGTGCTGGACGAGCCGACCAACGGACTCGACCCACAGGGCACGCGCGAAGTGCGGGCCATCATCCGAGACGTCGGGGCCGGCGGCACGACTGTTTTCCTGTCGTCGCACCTGCTGAGCGAGGTGGAGCAGGTGTGCAGCCACGTCGGCGTGATGAACCACGGGCGGCTCATCTTCTCGGGAGAGCTGGGCGAGCTCCGGCAGGCGGCCGGCACGAGGGTCCGAGTCGAGACGTCGCGTCCCGCGGCCGCAGCGGCGGTACTGCACCAGCGCGGCACCGGCGAGCCGGACATCCGCGCCAACGGGGTCGTCGCGGACCTCGCGGACGCCGATTCCGAGCACATTGTCGAGGCGCTGGTCACCGCCGGCGTACCTGTCCGCCAGCTCGTCCTGGAACAGCCGGACCTGGAGGACGTCTTCGTCGAGCTGACAGGAGAGGGCTTCGATGTCGACCAGTGATGCCTTAGTCCTGGACGGCCCTGCGGCCACGGTGGCCGACCCGCCGCGCCGTACCGATGCCCGTTTCCTGCGATCTGAGCTGCGGCTGGTCTTCCGCCGGCGGCGCAACCTCGCCATGCTCGCCGTCCTGGCCGCTGCCCCGGTCCTGCTGGGCGTCATCGTCCGCCTCGCTTCGCCGGCCGCAGGTGAGGGACCGCCTCTGTTGAACCAGGTGACCCAGAACGGGTTCTTCCTCGGGTTGGCCTCGCTCGTGTTCGCGTCCCCACTGTTCCTGCCGATGGTGATGGGCGTCGTGTCCGGCGACTCGGTGGCCGGCGAAGCCAGCAGCGGGACCATCCGCAACCTGCTGGTGGTGCCTACCGGCCGTACCCGGATGCTGCTGGTCAAATACGCCGGTGTCGCCGCCTACGCGCTGGCGTGCATCGGCGTGATCGTGGTCAGCGGACTTATCATCGGCTGGATCCTGTTCCCGGCCGGTGACGTCGTACTGCTCTCCGGTGCGCCGATCGACCTCGCAGAGGCTCTCGGCCGGGCCGGACTCGTGGTGCTTTACATGGCGGCGATGCTGGCCACGCTGGGCGCGATCGGCCTGTTCTTCTCGACGCTGACCGAAGTGCCGATGGGCGCGATGGCGGCCACGGTGACTGTGGCGGTCGTGAGCCAGATCCTGGACGCGATCCCGCAGATCGAGGTGATCCACGAGTACCTGCACGCGCACTGGTGGATGGCGTTCATGGACCTGCTGCGCGAACCGATGCTACTCGACAACGTACGCACCGGGCTGCTCGTCTCAGCGGCCTACGTCGCCGTGTTCGGCTCGCTGGCCTGGGCTCGGCTCACGACAAAGGACGTCACGTCATGAATCTCGAACCGGATTATGTGCCCTGCGTCGGGGCGGTGATCCGCGACGGGGAGGGCCGGCTGTTGCTCGTCCGGCGTGCTCGCCCCCCGGCAGCGGGCACCTGGTCGCTGCCGGGTGGGCGGGTCGAGCCAAGTGAGGACGATGCGGCGGCGGTAGCCCGGGAAGTGCGCGAGGAGACGGGGCTGGACGTCGCCGTGGGCGGGCTTGTCGGAACCGTGGAGCGCAACGCGGGCGCGGACATCGTCTATGTGATCAACGACTATGCCTGCCAGGTAGTCGGTGGGACGTTGCGGGCCGGTGACGACGCGCGCGAAGTCCGCTGGTGCACGCCTGCCGAGGTGAGAGCTCTGCCGACATCCCCCCAGCTGGTCGAGTCCCTGGAAGGCTGGAGCGTCCTGACACCTGTCAGAAGTACGTAGAAACGCAGTCGACGACCCGGTGCGACTCGTCGAGCACAGGGATGAGCCGCCACTTGTCCATCGTCGTGCACGGGTGCGAGATGCCGAATCCCAGCAGGTCGCCGACCTTCAGCCCGCTCCCGGACACGAACGCGTGCTGGTCGTTCAGTGCCGTCACGCTCAACCCGCGGATCGGCTGCGGGCCACCGTCCCGCCAGACCACCTCCGGCACGGGCAGCCCGGCATCGAACCCGGCATCGCGCCGCCCGACTCCGGCGATCGCCAGGGACGGTTCGGGGACCGACTGGACGTACCCCCACACCCGCAAAGCGGGCCGCAATTGCGGTAGCGGCGTCAAGTTCGCGTAGTGGCCGGAGTCGTGTAGGACGGTGCATCCACTGCGGAGCACGACCGGCCAGTCGGCCGCCAGCTCGGCTACGACCAGGTCGAAGTACGCGCTGCCGCCCACAGTCACCTCGAATCCGGTGCCGTCGCCGTACGGCGCAAGCGCGGCAGCGGCATCGTCGAGCCGGCGCAGGAACCTGCGCACTCGCCCGATCGACGGCGGCGTCCGGTCGCCGGCCAGCACGCCCTCCCAGCCCGCGACGCCGGCCAGCCGCATGCCAGGCGCCGCAGCGACCGCATGAGCGACGGCGACCGCCTCGTCCAGGGTGCGACACCCGGCGCGGCCGCCGGCGGTGCCGATCTCGACGTAGACGTCGATCGACCGGCCGGCCGATTTCAACCGATCCACGCCGGCCAGGGAGTCCACGAAGCAGCCGAACCACAGTTGTCCGTCGGTGGCCATCGCATCGCGTACCCACGCGGCCCCAACCGGGTCGACCAGTTGGTTCGCAAGTAGCAGCCGCCGGACGCCGTGCGTGTAGAAGACCCTGGCCTGGCTCACCGTGGCCACCGTCAGCCCGTCCGCGCCCGCCGCCAGCTGCCGGTCGGCCAGCTCCGGGCTCATCGTGGTCTTCGCGTGCGGGACGAGCCGGACGCCGTGTGCGCCGCAGTAGTCGGCCATCGTCCGGACGTTGGCGGCCAGCGCCGCGCTGTCGATGGTCGCGATCGGCGGCATGAAGTCGGTGACGGTCAGATTTCGGGACGCGACGTCCCGAACAGTCGTCCCGTCGAGTTCAGGCGGGAAGCCCTTGAAGCGCCAATCGATCTCAGTCATCGTCTGGCGACGATACGCCGACTCAGGACTGCAGCGACAACCTGGCCAGCAGGTTACGGGCCTCTTCCGCCCGCTGGTGGCTGCAGAAGATCTCGTAGTGGGCGGCCACAGTCATGCTGCGGGAGGTGAAGTCGCGCCGGCCACCGGTCATCCCGTAACCGACAACAGCGAAAATCGTCATGAACACCGCGCCCCAGGCCACGCTGAACAGGATGATCCGTCCCCAGCCCTCCTCGATGAACAAGCCGAGCACCAGTCCGACGAACAATCCCAGCCACGCACCGCTGGCCAGCCCGCCGAGAGCAGCCTTGGCCCAGCTCATCCGGCCCGTCACGCGCTCGACTTGGCGCAGGTCGGTTCCCACGATGGCGAGGTTCTCGACCGGGAACTTCTGGTCGGACAGGTAGTCGACCGCGCGCTGAGCATCTTCGTACGAGTCGTACGTACCGATGCTGAGTCCGTGCGGCAGGCCGGGGACAGGAGACGCCATACCGGGCAGTGTAGTCGGGTGATCGCGCCCCGCGCCGCAAATCAGGCTTGGGCCACGGCGGGCTCCAGCCAGGCAGGCAGATTCTCGCGAGCCTTGATGCCCAGCGCCAGGACGAGGGCGGCCTGAGCCTTCGGCTCGTACGGCCGGACGAGTAGCTGCATGCCCGCCTCGCGCGGCGTGCGGTTGGCCTTGACCTGGTTGCACGGCGGGCAGGCCGCGACGGTGTTGAGCCAGCTGCGCGCCGCACCGCCGCGCGAGACCGGCTCGATGTGGTCGACAGTGCTCGCTCGGGAGCCGCAGTAGGCGCACCGGTGCCGGTCGCGGTCCAGGACGCCGCGGCGCGACCAGGGAACGCGCCGCCGGTACGGGACGCGGACGAACCGTAACAGCCTTACTACCAGCGGCATCGGAATCTCGCGGGTCGCGGATCGGATCACCCGCTCGTCGTCGACATGTTCGGCAACCGCCTTCTCGGTGAGGACTAGCACGACCGCGCGGCGCACCGACACCACAGCGAGCGGCTCGTAGGAGGCATTCAGCACCAGCGTGTGCATGAGTTACCTCCTCTCGCATCGCCTGCCAAGATCGTAGGCCACGTCCCCTTGCGAGGACATAATGCCTGGTCACATAACTTTACGCACGCACATATCCGATGACCGAAACGATGTTGTCCAGACGTTAACCCGCTTGCAGTTCCTCCTCGGGCTTCCCTGCGAGCGAACGCCACACCGCCGTGACACGCTCCTGGACGAGTGCGGCCGTCTCCGCGATGGTCCGCCCGGCATACTCCGCCGCTCTTATCTGGGCCCCGACCCGGATTCGCACCGTCGGCCGCCGGACCATCGAGGTCACCGCGCCGAGCAGGCTGCGAGCCACGGTTCCGGACCCGATCCGTCGGGCGTCATGGTGCGCGACTGGGACTATCGTCGCTCCCGATTCCAAGGCCAGCTTGCTGATACCCACGCGGAACCTGCGCGGGGCGCCGTCATGGGTCGCCGCGACGTCTCCCTCGGGGTAGATGCCGACGATCTCGCCCCGCGCCAGCGCGGCCAGGCCGGCCTTCAAAGCGGCGGCCGCACCGCGTCCTCCCCCGACGGGCACGAACCCGGCATGCCGCACCAACGGGCCCAGGATCGGGTTGGCGAACACCAACTCGGTGGCGAGGAACCGAATGTGCCCGTGCGTCGTCTCGCAGCCGTCCCTGCCACATGGCCGGCTCGGCCGCAGCCCGGCCCGGTACAGAGAGGCGAGCACCGGGGCGACATCCACGATCGTGGTGTGGTTGACCGCGACGATGGCCGGCCCGGAGAAGGGCAGGTGATTCGTGCCGCTGACGTCGATTCGGCTGACGGCACGGGTCAGCCCGACCGCGACCGGACCTACCAACTCCACGCGAGGACCTGTCTCGGGTCAGAGCCGCGGCGAGCGGCGCTGGCGGCGGTGGGCGACCCAGGGCCTGGGTCCACGTGTGGTTGCCGGCGAAGGTGGCGGCGGCACGGCCAGCGAGTCGTCCGGATACGAGCCGGGGTACTCCACCAGTTCGCCCGTCGGCGTGAGCTTGGTGATCGTCGATTCGGCGGCCCATACCTCGCCCAGGGCGTCGATCGTCGCCGCGTTCAGCCGCTCCGGTGCCAATGCGTCGACTGCCCCACTCCACTCACTCGTCCAGGGCACCAATGTTTCGGTCTCCGCGACCCAGGAGACGATGCGCTCGCGAGTGTCTTTGGCGCGTGCGGTCACGACGACCCGATCGGTGTCGAGGATTCCCGGCAACGGCTGCTCGGGGCCGCCGGACACGACATAGGCCACGCCGTCCTGCCACGCATGCCACACCGGGCGGGCCCGTTCACTGCCCTCGTAGGTGAGCCAGACAAGCGACGACCGCTTCATGACCTCGCCAACAAGGGCCGGCAGCGCCACCTCACCCACGGGTCAACTCTGCCATGGCCGCTATCCCAAACCCAGCATCAGTCCGCCTCGAGGTTCTCGGCGTCGACGACGTCGTCCTCTTCGGGAATCTCGAGCTCGACCTCTGCCCCGATGCCGTCGAACTTCAGGACGCCCTTACCCCCCGACGCGCCGGCCTCCTCGAACCTCAGCGGCCGCGGATCGCCGCTCGCGGCCACCCAGAGCGTCGAACCGGTCTCGCGGAACAGGAATCCGATCGCCGACTGCCCGTCCACCTCACGGACGCCGGTCGTCTCGATCTGTCCCGTCGAGTCGCCGAACACCGCCTCGGCGAACTTCTCGCCGTCGGCAAGGACGTCGAACTTGGTTGTGGAGTCCTCCGCGAGCAACAGCCACTTGCCGCCGATGGTCTTGGCCGCGTCTTCGCCGACTGTATCGACAAGGAAGGCCTCATCACCGGCGACGTAGATCCGCCCGTCGGCAGCGACGATCTCCACCGGGCTGCCTTCTCCCTCAGCGTCGCCGAAGGTGCCGATCGCCCCTTGGTCGAACAGGTACGTGATGTCGAGGGCGCCGCCACTGACCTCCCCGCTGACGTGGAACGAACCCTCGTCCTGCAATTCCTGCACGACCAGATCCAGCGCTTGCGCCGGCGCCATCTTGTCCAGGCCGTTCTCGGCACTGACCCGTTCGGTGGCGATGTCGGCGAGCGGCGCGGTGTCGTCCCCGCCTGTGATGACACCGCAGGCGGCGGTCGCAGTCACACCGGCCAGCAGCGCGGACGCCGCGACGGCACGGCGGAGATCGGACGGCATTATCGGTGCGACACCTCAGCTTGTCAGGGCGCTCAGGACGGTCCCGGCAGCCGCAGCGCGCATATTACCCCCGGGTACGGCCCAGCGTGCGCATCGGGCTCCCGTAGCCTCGACCAGCCGAGCGGCCGGATCCTTGTACTATGGGAGGCACCATTTGCACGACAGGGGAGCGCTAGAGCGCTGAGAGTGCGGGCCCGACCCGCAGACCCTCGAACCTGATCCGGGTAATTCCGGCGAAGGGAGTCGATGTGTCTCTCACCAGTGGTGTACCTGCCGCATTCCGATCCGGCACGCCCTGACCCCGGTCGTTCCGCTTCACGACAGAGGAGGAACACCGTTGAGCAATCCCACCAGCGTCCAGTCGACTCAACAGGACCGCCCGCCTCGCCGTTGGCGAATCGTCGACATCGTGGTCGCATCCGTGCTCGGCGTGGCTTTCGGCGTCCTGTTCGCCGCCTGGAACAATTTCGTCTGGCCGACGATCAGCGCACCGCTGTCGGCCACCCCCGCGACGCCCCTGCTCGCCGGCGTCTGGCTGCTGCCCGCTGTGGTTGGCGCACTGGTCGTCCGCAAGCCGGGTGCCGCCTTCTACACCGAACTGCTGGCGGCCACTGTGTCGATGTTCTTCGGCTCCGCGTGGGGGCTATCCGTGTTCATGTCCGGCGTGTGGCAGGGACTCGGCGCCGAACTCGTGTTCGCGGCCCTGGCCTACCGGCGCTGGGGACTTGGCGCCGCGCTGCTGGCAGGTGGCGGCGCGGGTGTCGCCATGGGTGTCTACGAGACGATCGTGTACTACCCAGGCTTCGATGCCCCCTGGAAGGCCGCGTACATCGGCTCGGCGATCGCCACCGGCGTTGTGGTCGCCGGCGGCCTGGGCTGGCTACTGGTGCGCTCGCTGGCCCGTACCGGAGTGCTGGCGTCCTTCGCGTCCGGCCGCACGCAGGCCGAGATCTGACGGCCGTGGTCCGGCCCGCAGCCGGGACGCCCAACGTTCGACCCACCGATCACGAGCGCCGGGCCCGGCTCGCCTGGCCGGCCGCGCCCCCTGCACCCATCGAGGTCCGGGGCTGGGGCTGGCGGTACGCCGGACGCCGAGCGTGGGCCTGCCGCGGAGTCGATCTTCGGATCGAGCCTGGCGAGCGGGTACTGCTCGTCGGCCCGTCCGGCGGGGGCAAGTCGACCCTGCTACACGGCATCGCCGGACTGCTCGACCGGGAGGCGGCCGCAGAGGTGGAGGGTGGGATTCTCGTGGGCGGGCGACCCGCGGGAACCGATCGCAGCCTGGTCGGGATGCTGTTCCAGGATCCTGAATCGGCCCTGATGATGGCGCGGGCCGGCGATGACGTCGCCTTCGGCCTGGAGAATGCCGGCGTGCCGACCGGCGAGATCTGGCCACGGGTGGACGCCGCCCTAGATCTGGTCGGATTCCCGTACGGCGGCGACCGCTCGACGGCGGCGCTCTCGGGCGGAGAGCAGCAGCGGCTGGCCCTGGCCGGCACCGTCGTCCGCGGCCCGTCCCTGCTGATCCTGGACGAACCCACGGCCAACCTCGACCCGGCCGGTACGACCACCGTCCTGGACGCCGTCGACCGGGTGCTCGCCGAGACCGGGTCGACGCTGCTGATGGTCGAGCACCACGTCCAAGCCGCCCTCCCCCTCGTCAACCGAGTGGTGGTGCTCGAACCGGGCGGGGGGATCATCGACGACGGCACGCCGGACGCCGTCTTCGGCCGGCGGGGCACCGATCTGGCAAGGGCCGGCGTCTGGGTTCCTGCGCCGTGGGGTCCCCCGCCACCGACGCCGCGTCGCGGGCGCCGTCCGGGGCCGGCTGTGCTGGATGGCCGGGGGCTGAGCGCGCGGTACACCCCCGGCGCCGCCCCAGCGTTAGAGGGCGCGAACATCACCCTGCATGAGGGCGAGGCCGTGGCGGTGACCGGGGCCAACGGAAGCGGCAAGTCCACCTTGGCCCTGCTGCTGGCCGGGCTCCTCGTGCCGTCGTCGGGGACGGCCACGTTGCGCGCCGATCCGTCGCGCCCGCTTCACCGGTGGCGCGCACGCGAGTTGTGCCGGCGCATCGGCATGGTTTTCCAGGATCCCGAGCACCAGTTCCTTACCTCCCGTGTCGACGCCGAGTTGATGATCGCGCCCAGGCAGGCCGGTGTGCCGGCCGAAACGGCGGTGCGCCGTCGCGACGAGTTGCTCCAGCGACTCGGGCTGGACCGGCTGTCAGCAGCGAACCCGTTCACCCTTTCCGGCGGAGAGAAGCGCCGGCTGTCGGTCGCCACCGCGCTGACGACCAGGCCGGACGTCGTCGTGCTGGACGAACCCACCTTCGGCCAGGACGCAAGGACGTGGGCAGAGCTGGTCGACCTGTGTGCCGACCTGCGCGACCGCGGCACCGCCCTGCTCGTCGTCACGCACGACGAGCAGTTCGTAAACGCCCTTGCGGACCGCCGTCTGATAGCGGATTCGGGACGGCTGTCGTGAGCGGGTTCGCGGTTCCCGTGGTGTCCGATTCCGGGGCGCCGATCGCCCGGCGCAGTCCGCTGGCGAAGATCGCCGCAGCATTGCTGCCCGGACTTGTGCTGCTGGCCAGCATCGACCCGGTAGCGCCCGCGGTGGTATTGGCGGCAACGCTGCTCTGCGTCCCGCTGTGTGGCGTCACCTGGCGGGCCCTTGCCCGGCGGGCCTGGCCCCTGGCGCTTGCCGTCGTGACGCTGGCCCTGGGCAACGCGGTGTTCACCGGTCGCAAGGGCGGGACGACGCTGTTAGAGCTCGGACCGGCGCTGCTCACCACCGAGAGCCTCGGTGTTGGCGGAGCGGCCGGGTTGCGGGTCGCGGCCATCGCGCTGCCGGGCGTCCTGGCGATCCTGACCATCGATCCTGTCGACCTGGCCGACGCTCTCGTCCAGCGGCTGCGGGTGCCGGCCAGGTTCGCCTACGGCGCCCTCGCCGGGTTGCGGCTCGCGCCGCTGCTGGCCGCGGACTGGGCGACGTTGGGACGCGCTCGCCGGGCTCGCGGGCTGGCTGCGGGCGCCAACCCGGTGCGCGGGGTACGACTGTTCGCCGGCAAGGTCTTCGCCCTGCTGGTCGGCGCCGTGCGACGGGCGACCCGGCTCGCTGCGGCCATGGAGGCACGCGGATTCGACAGCGGCCAGGTCAGGACGGCGGCCCGCGAGCAGCGGTTCGACCGAGGAGACGCGGCGCTGGTAGCGGCGTCGGCCGTCGTCACCGTCGCCGCCGTTGGTCTGTCGGTCGCCACGGGCGCCTGGGATCCGTTGCTGTCCTGACGCAGGCACGAGGGCCGTGCTGCGGCGAGGGTGGGCCGCCCACCAGAGTCGTCGGCGGATCTACATGCTTGCGGGCCTATAGGTACGTCGGGCCGCCTGCCGAACGTGATCGAACGTCAGCGATCGAGGCGGCTGAGGTAGGCGGCCAAGGCGCGCAGATCCTCGTCGGAGTAGCGGGACATGACGTACTCGCGAATCCCGCGCAAATGAGTACCCGACGCCTCGCGGAGCCGCTCGTAACCGTAGTCGGTGAGCACGGCGTAGAAGCCGCGGCCGTCCTGCTCGGCATGTTGGCGCCGGACGAGACCCTCTGCGACCAACCGGTCGACAAGGCGGGTCAGCCCGCTGGGCGACAGCATCACCCGGTCGGCCAGCTCGCTCATGCGCAGCCGGTGCCCATCGGCCTCGACCAGCCGGACAAGGACGTCGTACCAGGCCAGCGGCAGGTTGTGGGTGCTCTGCAGATCGTCCTCGAGCCGCCTTAACAACCGGGCGTGCACGCGCAGGAACAACCGCCACACCTCGAGTTGCTCAGGTGTGATCCGCTCGTCGGTGCTCCGCCGGGTCTGCATCGCGATGCGATCGTAGCCCGATGACGCCCAGCACGTAGCATCGTGAGTATGAGTTCCGTCCCGACGACAGACCAGGTCATGGCCGCGCTGGCCACGGTCAACGACCCCGAGATCCGCCGGCCGATCACCGAACTCGACATGGTGAAGGCCGTCGACGTCGACGAATCCGGCCGGATCCGCGTCGAGGTGTACCTGACGGTCGCCGGGTGCCCCCTCAGGGACACCATCACCCGCGACGTCACTGCGGCCGTGTCCGACCTGGCCGGGGTGAGCTCGGTCGACGTCGTGCTGGACGTCATGTCGGACGCGCAGCGCGGCGCGCTGAAACAGAAGCTCCGCGGTGGCCAGCCCGAGCGTGAGATCCCCTTCGCCAAGCCAGGGTCGCTGACGAAGGTCTTCGCGGTGGCTTCCGGCAAGGGCGGGGTCGGCAAGTCGTCGGTCACAGCCAACCTGGCCGCCGCGATGGCCCAGGACGGCGTGCGCGTCGGACTGCTCGATGCCGACATCTACGGACACTCCGCACCGCGCATGCTCGGCATCGACGGCAGCCACCCGACGATCGTCGAGAGCATGATCATGCCGGTTCCGGCACACGGCGTGAAAGTCATCTCGACCGAGATGTTCAAACCGGACCGCGATGCGCCCGTGGCTTGGCGCGGCCCGATGCTGCATCGGGCCTTGCAGCAGTTCCTGTCCGACGTCTACTGGGGCGATCTGGACGTACTCCTGCTCGACCTGCCACCAGGCACCGGCGACGTCGCCATCTCGCTGGCCCAGCTACTGCCGGCCGCGGAGGTCGTGGTCGTGACCACGCCGCAGCTGGCCGCCGCCGAGGTCGCCGAGCGGGCGGGTTCGATCGCCTTGCAGACCCATCAGCAGGTCGCCGGCGTCATCGAGAACATGTCGTACCTGCCATGCCCCCACTGCGGGCCGGAACACCGGTTGGAGATCTTCGGCAGCGGCGGCGGTCAGCACGTCGCCGACGGGCTCGCGCGCCGGCTCGGCACCACGGTGCCATTGCTCGGCGAGATCCCGCTCGATCCGCGGATCAGGGAGGGCGGCGACGCCGGATCTCCTCTCGTCGTCTCCGACCCCGAAGCGCCCGCCTCGAAGGCGCTGCGCGAGATCGCCCGTCGCCTGTCGCACCGCAAGCGCGGCCTGGCCGGCATGTCACTCAACCTGACGCCCGCCTCACGTTGATCATGCAAAGCTGGTGCGACACGCCGTAACGTACCAAATGTCCTGTTGCCTAGCGACCACCGCATATGTGGGACAACTCGGCGTGTCGCCCCACAATTGCATGATCAACGTACGGGGTTACGTGGTGTCGGGATCGTAGGGCAGCTCGGGCTGCGCGGCCGCGGGCGTTGCGGTCTGCGCAGGTTCCTGGTCCGCGCTCGGGCGGCGGCCGCCGTTGGCGCTGGCCGTGCTGTCCGGCTGACGGGCTCCGTTCGCGTTGGCGGACGCTTTGCCGCCCGAGGCGACGTCGTCCAGGTTGAGCTCGTCGAGGTCGACGCCGTCGAGCACCTTGTCGCGAACAAAGGCCTTCGGGTTGCGTAGTTGCTTCAGGGTCCGAAGGTCCTCTTCGTCGATGCCGAGGTCCTGGATGCTGACGCCCATGTCGCGTCTGGCGTTGGCGACCATCTTGCGCATGTCGCGCACGAACGACGCTGCCTGTTTGGCCATCTCGGGCAGCCGGTCGGGACCGAAGACGATGAGAGCCACGACCAAGATGATCGCTATCTCGCCCAACCCAAGGCCGAACACGGCGGCTCCCTCGACTACCCGGACAGCTATCTCGTTCCAGGGTACGGCGCAATCAGCCAGTCTCCGAGTCCAGGGTCAAGGTCGCCTCCGCCTCGACCCCGTCCCGGACGTACCGCAGCGTGACTTCATCGCCCGGCTGCCGAGTGCGCAGAAGGACGACAAGCTCGTCCGGCGTCGAAACCGGATGGCCGTCGATCGCCACGATCACGTCCCCCGGACGCATACCGGCCCGCTCGGCCGGGCCGTCCCGGACCACGCCGGGATTCTCGTCGGTGTCCGCCGCGATCCTTGCGCCCGGCTCGTCATACGACGGGTCGAGCCGCACGCCCATCACCGGGTACTGCGCGACACCGGTTGCGATGATCTGCTCCGCCGTGCGCCGGGCCTGGTCGATGGGGATGGCGAAGCCGAGCCCGATACTGCCCGAGGCGCCCGAGAACCCGAGCGTCGCGATCGCCGAGTTGACCCCGATCACGCGGCCGTGAAGGTCGACCAGCGGGCCACCTGAGTTGCCGGGATTGATGGCGGCGTCGGTCTGCAACGCGTTGATGAATGCCTGCTCCCCTTGACCACCGGCGGTCACCGGGCGGTCGAGAGCGGACACGATGCCACTCGTGACGGTGCCCTCCAGCCCCAGCGGGCTGCCGATGGCCAGTACCGGATCGCCGACCGCCACGTTCGCCGAGTTCCCCAGCACGACGGGCGTGAGGTCGTCGCGATCCACCCGAAGCACGGCGAGGTCATAGCTCGCACTGGTCCCGACGATCTCCGCCTCTTCGCGACTGCCGTCAGTGAAACCGAGCTCGATGCTGTCAGCGTTCCGGACGACGTGGTGATTCGTGACGACGTAACCGTCATCGGAGATGACGAATCCCGAGCCGGTGCCGTCGCCTGCGGCTACCGACACCACACTTGCAAGCACCATTTCGGCGATTCCCGCCACGGAGTCCGGCGGAACCTCCCTCAGCGCCGCGGGATCAGCGCCGAGCACGGTCACGACCGGCGTTCCCGTCGCCTGGGTATCGTCGTCGATCAAGGACGCGGTGAGCGCCCCCGCCGAGCCGGCCAGCAGAGCGATGGCCGCCGCACCGCCTACAAGCGCGCCGAAACCGGGGCCGGCCTTCTCAGGTGGCTGCTCCTCCGGGATGACCCACGGGTCGTGAATCTCCGGCACCTGGTCCGGCGGCGATGGGCTCAGCGGCGTTTCGTCGCCATCGCTTCCGGTGAGCCGGGCGGGACCCTCCTCGGGCCACGGTCCCGGTCGCGACCAGCCAGGACTCGCAGACCCCTGCTCACGGCTCATGTGTCGATTCTCCCAGCCGTCTAGTCGAATGGGTTCAGCCAAGAGACGAGCTTCTTGGCCCCCCGACCGATCCGTTGGATCAGTCCGGAGGAGGTACCCACCTCGCCGGGCGGGTACTCCTCGAGCACCGACTCGACACCCTCGAGTGATCCGTCAGCCACCACAGTGATCACCCGGCCGTCGTCGGTGGCCCACACGAATTGGCTGGGCGGGCCAGCAGAGGTGTAGACAACCCCGTCACCATGTGCAGTGCGGTCGAACCCGTCGAGGGAGTCCGGATCCAGCCGGCCGTACTGTTCGAACACCGATACCGTCGCGACGCCGTCGGAATAGCTCAGCTGGACGGCGCCGCCGTGGCGCGTGGCCTCGTAGAGCATGAGGTTGCCGGCAAGCTCGGACGGGCAACGCCAGCCGTCCGCCCGCATAGCGGCCAGGTCGGCGTGCGACAGCCCGGACACCGACGGGGCCAGGCCTGCCCTCGCCGCCGTCGTTCGGGGCGCCACGCCCACGAATCGGGACTCGGCAAGAGCAATGTCGATCTCGACGAATGCGCTGGCCGATACGGCATGGCCGGCCTCGTCGTAGACTTCGCGGCGCAGTGCCAGCGCATACTCGGAGTCCAACCACAGGCGCGCGGCCAGCGACCCGTCCGGGCGGCGGGCTCCGACGATGTCGGCAGGACGGCCGGCGATGCGCGCGTGTCCGAGGAACTCGACCTCGTACGCCTTGACCAGAAGGCCGATCGGCCCGCCATCGCCGGCCAACCATGATCCTGCCTGCTCGGGCACCATGACCGCCCGCTCGCCATGGTCCACAGCCAGCATGGTCGTACCGTCGCTGTGCCTCAACTGGACGATCGCGCTTGTCGAGCGCGACCTGTCCAGCACCGACCACGAGCTCACATACTGGGTGCCGGTGTAGGTGAGCCGGTCCGGCGCGCTCATCGCTCGGTAGAGCAGGGCTACCGCGCGCGAGTCGTCGTGACTGCTGCGCGGCTCGCGGCCGTGCGCCGGAGTCACGAGCCCGCACACCACGAGCGCCCCTGCCACCAGCACCACAACGATGGTCGGTGTGATGTGGCGGACGGCGTTGGATCGGGTCGGTGTCACTACGGATCCTGCGGCACGCTGCTGGCCGGGACGACGACGGCCGACGGATCGGCGAACGGCAGGGCGCCAGATGATCGGGCGTGCTCGACGGTGAACTGCTGCATGGGAGGTACGACCGGGTCCTCGGGTTCGGCGCCCAACGATGCCAGCGCTGCTGCCAGGACCCCCAGCGACACCGATCCGGCGAGGGCGTACCGCACTCCGGACCGGCGGGCGGTTGGCGTGGCGTCGATGTGCGGCTCTCGCGGCTGCGGGACACTACCGGCCGGGATCGCCGCCGGGCGCCACCGGGCCGGCGCGGGTGCGGATCCAGGGAAGGCCGTCCGGTCTGGAGGAAGCGGGCCATCCGGGCCTGGTAGTTCGTGCAGCATCTGCACGAACCGTTCGGAAGGCTGGATGTCGGGGAGGTTTCGCAACATGTCCGCGACACCGCGTTCGGCCGCGACGGCGGCCTGGCAGGCTGAACACCGGGCAAGATGCGCGAGAGCGACGTCGCGGTCGTCGTGGTCGAGCTGTTCGTCGACAAGGGCGGTTACGCGTTCACCGAGGTGCTTCACTCAGGCCTCCTCCCAGGACTCGGCCGAATCGGCTTCCGATGCGGCGCCGTCAACTGCGATCGAGCGGGGCGCGCGATGCTCCAGGGCCGCCCGGAGCTGTGCGCGGCCGCGGTGGATACGGCTTCGCACGGTGCCCAACTTGACCCCGAGGGTCGCGGCGATCTCCTCGTACGACAGGCCTTCGATGTCGCACAGCACGACGGCTGCCCGGAAATCCGGCGGCAACGAATCGAGCGCGCCCTGCACGTCGGAGTCCAGCTGCCGGTCGGCCAGCAGGCGGTCCGGGGCCGGTTCACGCCCGGACAGCCTCTCGGCGGCGTCGTCGCCGAGAGCGTCGAACCGGATCCGCTGCCTCCGGCGGACCATGTCGAGGAACAGGTTCGTGGTGATGCGGTGCAGCCAGCCCTCGAAAGTGCCGGGAGTGTACGTGGACAGCGAACGGAACACCCGGATGAACACATCCTGGGTGAGGTCCTCGGCATCGTGCTGATTTCCGGTCAAGCGGTACGCGAGCCGGTAGACGCGGGATGAGTGCTCGCGGACTACGTCGTCCCAGCTCGGGGGCGTCCAGTCCGGCGGCACGGGGAGGGATCTCGGTTCGGGTACGCCGGCGTCGCCGGGCCTGCCTCCCTGGGCATCGGACACCGGAACACCTCCCTCGACCGACCGGACTGCCACTGCCATCGTGACCGATGACTCCTTTCATAACCAACTATTGGAGAGGCACGGCTGTTCCAGCGGCTACCACGGCGCCGGCGGCACCTGCCTCGGCAACGCATCGGATGCACGCCGCGGTTCCGAATGGCGTCTAAGCTTCGACATGTCGCTCTCATTCGAGGAGGCCGCCATTACTGCCAGCATCAGCCCGGAGTCGTGGGCCTACGCCGAGGGCTTCGTCGAGGAGGACAAGGTCATCACGCGGGCCCGACAACGGGCCGCCGAGGTCGGAGCAGTACCCGTCGGGCAGGGCGCGGGCGTGACGTTGCGCCTGCTCGCGGCGGCGATCGAGGCACGCACCGTTGTCGAGATCGGCACCGGCGCCGGAGTCTCAGGTCTCTACCTGCTTGCCGGAATGCGCCCCGATGGAGTTCTGACCAGCGTCGATATCGAATCCGAACACCAACGGCTGGCCCGTGAGGCGTTCACAGAGGCCGGCGTACCCCACAACCGCACCCGGTTGATCACAGGGGCGGCGCTGGACGTCCTGCCGCGCCTGACCGACGGCGCATACGACCTGGTGTTCTGTGACGCCGAGAAGGCCGAGTACGCCGAGTATCTCCGGCAGGCCCTAAGGCTGCTCCGGCTCGGCGGCATCGTCGCTTTCGACAACGCGCTGTGGCACGACCGCGTCGCCGACCCCGCGCAGCGCGACCCCGACACCGTCACGATCCGCGAACTCGGCAAGGCGGTGCGTGACGACGAGTCGCTGCTGCCGGCGCTGCTGCCCGTTGGCGATGGGCTGCTGGTGGCCATCAAGCGCGACAGCTGACCCGTCGGGCGAGCGGGTCGATCGAGCGGGATGATTCCGCTCGGCGTCGGCGATGATAGGTGTGTGGCGCACCTGATCCGCCCGACGGTGGCAGTTCACAAGTCCTGGCTCGCGGCCCTCGAGGAGCCCGGGTACGAGCCGGCCTGGGCCGAATACCTCGATACCGAGCGGCTTCGTGACGAGTCCGCGTTCGCTGCATACGTGGCCTCGCAGCTTGCCGAGGCGGACGAGGACGCCCCACGGCCGACCGGATGGGTTCCGTCCACGTACCTGTGGTTCGTCGAGGGCGACGAGTTTGTGGGGCGGCTGTCGATCCGGCACCGGTTGACCCCGTGGCTCCGCGACTACGGCGGCCACGTGGGTTACGACGTGCGGCCGTCGGCCCGGCGCCGCGGGCACGCGACCGCGATGCTGCAACAGGCTCTGCCCTGGTGCCGGGACCTCGGCATCGATCCGGCCCTTGTCACCTGTGATGTCGACAATCTCGCGTCCCGGCGGGTAATAGAGAAGGCAGGCGGGCAGTTCGAGGATCGGCGCGACGGCAAGCTCCGGTTCTGGGTACCCTCCGGCGGAACCCGGTTGGATCAGAGCTTGACGCGGTCCGGGCGCGAGTAGACGTTCATGCCGCCGTCCCGAACGAAGCCGAGCAAGGTCAGCCCACACTCATTCGCGAGCTCGACGGCCAGGCTGGACGGCGCGGAGACGGCTGCCAGAGCTGGAATCCCTGCGTTCACCGCCTTGTGGACCAGCTCGAACGACGCCCGACCGCTGACCTGCACGACATGACCGGCGAGCGGTAGCCGATCATCACGCAGCGCCGCGCCGACGACCTTGTCGACAGCGTTGTGGCGACCGACGTCCTCGCGCACGTAGACCGGCTCGCCGGTAACGGTGAACACTCCGGCGGCGTGCAGGCCCCCTGTCCGATCGAAGGCGCGCTGGTGGGCCCGCAACAGATCGGGCAGCTTGGCAAGAGTATCGAGTTCGAGCGTCATCCGATCATCACCGACCGCCCAGCGAAGAGCGTCCCGAGTTTCAACGATGGTGTCCGCGCCGCAAACTCCGCAGGCGCTGGTCGTGGCGAACGCCCGCGGGGCCGGCGGTTCGATCCCATCGGCCAGGACCACCTCGACGGTGTTCTGCTCGTCGCGGCACAACCGCATGCCCACGATGTCGGCGGACTGCGTCACCGCTCCCTCGCTGACCAGCCACCCGGCCACCAGGTCGAAGTCGGCGCCCGGTGTCCGCATGGTGAGCGTCACGGCGGCCTCGCCCACCCGCACGACGAGCGGCTCCTCGACGGCGACCGTGTCCGCGCGGGCGGCGGTACGTCCGTCTCGGATCCGAACGACCCGGTGGCGCGCAGTCACCCGTCCCATGGTCCCCAGTCTGCCCTGTCCTGGCTGCCCTGTCCTGGCTGCCCTGTCCTGGCGGCCGAGTCCGCGGATCAGCCGCGGCCGGGCAGGGCGGGGATCGGCGCCGTGCAACCTGGGTGCCGACGGCCCTTCAAGACGGCCGCCGATGGCCGTACCGTCAAGGTATGGCGGACGACGGGCTGCGCGTAGGCAAACCCAAGCGAACTGCGGCCGGGATCCCCGGTGTCGTGCACGGGCTGGCCGACGTGCTGGAACAGACCGGCGCCGGGCGTGGATACCAGGCCCTCCGGCTGGTCAACCAGCACCAGGGCTTCGACTGTCCTGGCTGCGCATGGCCCGAGCCGGGCAAGCCCCACCTGGTCGAGTTCTGCGAGAACGGCGCCAAGGCCGTGGCCGAGGAGACGACCGTCCGCCGCGTCGACGCCGCGTTCTTCGCCGAGAATCCGATCACCGAGCTGGCCAGTCGCAGCGACCACTGGCTCGGCCAGCAAGGACGTATCACCCAGCCGGTGCTGCGCGAGGCCGGTTCCGACAACTACACGCCGGTGTCGTGGGACGAGGCTTTCGAGATCATCGCGGACGAGCTCGCTGCGATGGACTCGCCGGACCAGGCGGCCTTCTACACATCCGGGCGAACGAGCAACGAGGCCGCTTTCCTGTACCAGCTGTTCGCCCGCAAGCTGGGCACGAACAACCTGCCGGACTGTTCGAACATGTGCCACGAGTCGTCCGGAGCCGCCCTGACTGAAACGATCGGTGTCGGCAAGGGCAGTGTGACGCTCGCCGACATCACCGACCACGCCGATCTGATCGTCATCGTGGGGCAGAACCCCGGGACGAACCACCCGCGCATGCTGACGGCCCTGGAGCAGGCCAAGGACCGTGGCGCTCGCATCGTGGCCGTCAATCCGCTGCCCGAGGCCGGCTTGATGACGTTCAAGAACCCGCAGCGATTGCGTGGGATTGCCGGGCGCGGGACGCCCCTCGCCGACCGGTTCCTGCAGATCAAGGTGGCCGGAGACCTGGCCTTCTTCCAAGCGGTCAACCGGCTATTGCTCGAAGCGGACGAGTCGACCCCGGGCGGTGTGTTCGACCGGGACTTCCTCGAGGCGCATACGACCGGTTTCAAGGAGGCTGTAGCGCTGTGGCGCGCCCTGGATTGGGCCGACGTGACAGCCGCCACCGGGCTCGATCGGGCGCAGATCGAGGAATTCGTGCACGACGTCCGCGAAGCGTCCAGCGTGATCGTCTGCTGGGCGATGGGGCTCACCCAGCACCGGCAGGCGGTGCCGACGATCCGCGAGATCGTCAACTTCCTGCTGCTGCGCGGCAACGTCGGCCGGCCCGGAGCGGGTGCCTGCCCGGTGCGTGGCCACAGCAATGTGCAGGGCGATCGCACGATGGGCATATGGGAGCGGCCGACGAGCGCCTTCCTCGACGCGCTCGGGGCCGAGTTCGGTTTCGAACCGCCGCGGACTCCCGGCCATGACACCGTCAACACGATCCGGGCTATGCGCGATGGCCGGATCCGCGTCTTCATGGCGGTCGGAGGCAACTTTGCGGCCGCCACACCCGACAGCGCGGTGACCGCGGACGCACTGCGGTCGGTACCGCTGACCGTGCACGTGTCCACGAAGCTGAACCGGACGCACGTCGTGCCGGGACTGCGTTCGCTGATCCTGCCCTGCCTTGGCCGGACGGAGGTCGACACGACCGGCGGTCGCGAGCAGTTCGTCACCGTCGAGGACTCGATGAGCGTTGTGCACACATCGCGGGGAACCCTGGCCCCGGCGTCACCGGACCTGTGGAGCGAGGTGGCGATCGTGTGCACTCTCGCCCGTCGGGTACTCGGGCGCGATGACCCGACGCCGTGGGAGAGCTTCGCGTCCGACTACGCGGTCATCCGGGACCGCATCTCCCGGGTCGTTCCCGGGTTCGACGACTTCGAGGACCGGGTGAAGGCGCCGGGCGGCTTCGTCCTGCCACACCCACCACGGGACGAGCGGCGCTTCCCCACCGCGACCGGGAAGGCGCGATTCACCGCGAACCCGCTGGAAGTGATCAGGGTGCCGCCAGGGCGGCTGCTGCTACAGACCATCCGGTCGCACGATCAGTTCAACACCACGATCTACGGCATGGACGACAGGTATCGCGGCGTGCGGGGCGGGCGGCACGTCGTCTACGTCAGCCCGGACGACCTCGCCGAACTCGGCATCCGCGACGGGCAGACCGTCGACCTGGTGAGCGAGTGGTCCGATGGTGAGCGGCGTGCCACCGGCTTTCGGGTCGTGGCGTACCCGACGGCTCGCGGGTGTGCCGCCGCCTACTTCCCGGAGACCAACGTCCTCGTCCCTCTCGACCACACGGCGGAGGTCAGCGGCACACCGGTGTCGAAGTCGATCGTCGTCCGCCTCGAGCGCGCTGCCGTTCGATCACGTTCGGCAGGCGGGCCGACTTAGCCACATGCATGCGGGCAGGTAGGTAAGTCGCACCGCCTGCCGAACGTGATCGTTCAGCTGGGCGAGAGCCAGTAGAGAAGAGTGCGGACGCCGAACGCCGTACCACCCTTGACGAGTTCGTCGGAATCCCCGTCGGAGCGGCCCGTTCCGGCGATGTCCAGGTGCGCCCAGGGCACGTCGCGCGCGAATCGCTCGAGGAACAACGCCGCGGTGATCGAGCCGCCACCCATCTTGCGAGTCTCGATGTGGGCCACGTCGGCCACGTCCGACTCCAGCGCTTCGCGGTAGTCGGGTACGAGCGGCATCCGCCACAGCTTCTCGCCGCCCGCCGCGCCCGCCGTGACGAGTTCATCGGCGAGCGAGTCCGACGTGGAGTACAGCGCGGCGTGCCGGCGGCCGAGGGCGACCGTCGCCGCTCCGGTCAGGGTGGCCACGTCGACGATCATGTCGGGGTCCTTCGTCGCGACCGCGTAACCGATGGCATCGGCCAGCACGAGGCGGCCCTCGGCATCGGTGTTGCGCACTTCGACGGTGGTTCCGTCATACTGCCGGATCACGTCGCTCGGGCGCTGCGCGCTGCCGCTGGGTAGGTTCTCCGCCGCCGGGACGAGGCCGGTGACGCGCAGTGGGCACCCCAGCGCACGCAGGGCCGAGAGCACACCGATGACGACCGCACCGCCTGACATGTCGGTCTTCATGGCGACCATCGAATCGCGAGGCTTGAGCGACAACCCGCCGCTGTCGTACGTGATGCCCTTGCCGACGAGCACGACATGCGGCGTGTTGGGGCCGGCGTGTGGGGGCGAGTAGGTCAGCTCGATGAGCCGCGGCGGGCGCTCTGACCCCATTCCGACGGCCACGATGCCGCCGAAACCCTCGTCGGCAAGCTCGTTCTCGTCCCAGATCCGGACGTCGAGGCCGCGGCGATCAGCGGCGATCCGCGCCTGATCGGCGAGCCAGCTCGGATCCTTAATGTTCGATGGCGTGTGTACCAGGTCGCGGGCGAACCAGGCCGCGCCGGCGACAGTGGCCGCGGCATCGACCGCTACCGCCTGTTCTGGTGTCGAGCCCGTGAGCACCAACGCCCCCACCGGGGACTTCGCCGGGCCGCGGACCCGCCACCCGTACGAAGCCAGTACGACGCCTTCCACGAAAGCTCGCAGCTCGGCGTCCCCCCCTCCGCTGGTGACCGTGCTGGCCAGCCGCTCCATGCCGCGAGCCGCCCTCGCGACGGCGGCGCCGGCCTTGCGGAACGCGGCCGGCGATCCGTCGCCGACGCCGACGAGCACGACGCGCGAGATGTCACCGGTGCCAGGCAGCCGGAGCAGCTCGCCGGCCCTTCCGGTCTTGTCCTCACGGCGCAACGCCTCCGCGGCGTCGACCGACTGGACCTCGGCCAGCACCTCCGATCCGGCGCCGATTCGCGGTCCGTCAGCGGAATCGGGCCACACGGGAACAGCGATCGCCGAGGCGCGGACGTCCAGCAGGCCGCCGGGATCGTGTTCCACGGCCGGTGGGGTCACGGTGATCATTGCGGACGCGGTTTTCTCAGCCGACACGGCGGGCTCCATGGTTGTCCGGGGGGATTCAACGGCGTGGCCCCGGCCGCACACCGACCGGGGCCTCGCAACTTCGGGCCATCGCCTTCAGCCGACGGCGACCTTCAGCGCATCACCGAGCGCGTTGGCCTCTTCGGCAGACAACTCGACGACGAGCCGCCCTCCACCCTCGAGCGGGACGCGCATGACGATGCCGCGACCCTCCTTGGTGACCTCGAGTGGCCCATCACCAGTCCGCGGCTTCATCGCCGCCATCCGCGCACCCCTTCCTCTTCAAGCGCACACGCGGGCCCCCAGACGTCGGGCGACGGTCCCGCGTGCGTCACGATGGCACCCATTATCCCCGATCCGGCCGTGCGGTGGGAGCCACCACCCCCGGGTCGGTCACACATCATGTCGGACCGACCAGGCAGGATATGAAGGTCATGAATGCCAGATCCGCGCTCTTCGACCTGTACGGCGACCATCTGCGGTCGCGCGGCGGGTCGGCGCCGGTCGCCTCACTCGTCGCTCTGCTGGCGCCGCTTGGCATCGCGGCTCCCGCGGTGCGGACCGCCGTGTCGAGGATGGTCAAGCAGGGCTGGCTGCAGCCGGTCAAGCTCGTAGGGGCCGCCGGGTATGCGCTCACACCGCGGGCCGAACACCGTCTCGACAACGCCGCGGCACGCATCTACCGGACCACCTCCAACGACGAATGGGACGGCTACTGGCACCTGATCATCCCCGACCGTCCGAACGACCGGGCGGCCCGCGAACGGCTGCGCAGCGGGCTGGCGTACCTCGGGTACGCACCGTTGGGCGACGGCACGTGGCTCGCCGCGCGCCCGTCACGGGAGCTCACGGCTCTGCTGCAGAGCGAACGCATCACCGCGGAAGGCTTTCTTGCCCGGCACCAGGACGACGACGCAGCGCTGATCCGGCGAGCCTGGGATCTCAATGCGGTCGGGCGGTCGTACCGCCGATGGCTTACC
>DASUUU010000148.1:0-9569 GCA_036373915.1 Jiangellaceae bacterium
GCTGCGGTGCGCTTATGAAGCGGGGCGCGACCGTGTCGGCTCCCTTCGCCGGCATGACCCGGTTCAGGTTCGGCGGGTGTGATCTCAGCCCTGCGAGCACAGGACACCCCGGCCGATCGGTTCCTTGCAGCCTAACCTTACCGGCTCTGCGCAAGCCGCGTCGCCGCCCCACTCCCCAGTGGTCGGTTCGATCACGTTCAGCAGGCGCATCCCTGCCGTACCATGCGCGTGCGGGTGGTACGGCGCCGACGGGCCTGCTGAACGTGATCGACCTGACGATTGACCGGCGGGCCTAGCGGGCGGCTGTGCCCTCGGTGTAGTCGTCGTCCTTGCTCTCGATCCAGGGCATGAGCTGGCGTAGTTCGCGGCCGACCTTCTCGATCGGGTGCTGCTCGCCCTCGGCGCGCAGTCGCTTGAACTCGGGGGCGCCGGCGTCCTGGTCGGCGATGAATCCGGCCGCCCACGAGCCGTCCTGCACCTCGTGGAGCACTTGTCGCATCCGATCCTTGACCGACTCGTCGATGATCCGCGGGCCGGAGGTGTAGTCGCCGTACTCGGCGGTGTCGGAGACACTCCAGCGCTGCTTCGCGATGCCGCCCTCGTACATCAGGTCGACGATCAGCTTGAGCTCGTGGAGGCACTCGAAATAGGCCACCTCGGGCTGGTACCCGGCTTCGGTCAGCACCTCGAACCCGGTCTGGATCAGCCGCGACACCCCGCCGCAGAGCACTGCCTGCTCGCCGAACAGGTCGGTTTCGGTCTCCTCGGTGAACGTTGTCTTGATTCCGCCGGCCCGTAGTCCGCCGATGGCCTTGGCATACGAGAGCGTGAGCGGCCAGGCCTCCCCGGTCGCATCCTGCTCGACCGCCAATAGCACGGGGACCCCGCGGCCGTCGGTGAACTCGCGGCGCACCAGATGGCCAGGGCCCTTGGGGGCGACCATGCACACGTCGACGTCGGCCGGCGGCTTGACGTAACCGAACCGGATGTTGAACCCGTGGCCGAAGAACAGCGCGTCGCCGTCTTGCAGGTTCGGCTCGATCTCGGTGGTGTACAGGTGCCGCTGTACGTGGTCCGGCGCCAGGATGACGATCAGATCCGCCTCCGCGGCCGCCTCCGCAGGTGTCACCACGCGCAGCCCTTCGGCTTCGGCCTTGGCCCGGCTTCCCGACCCCTCGCGGAGGCCGACCCGCACGTCCACCCCTGAATCGCGCAGGCTCAGCGCATGGGCGTGCCCCTGGCTCCCGTAGCCGATGACCGCGACCACCCGGTTCTGGATGATCGACAGATCGGCGTTGTCGTCGTAGTACAGCTCAGCCACGTGGGCTCTCCTTCTCTCTCGTTTCGGCGATCACGCAAGCTCTCTCTCTTCGCGTCGATCATGCAAGAGTGGTGCGACACGCCGAATTGACCAGGTTGTCCCGGCCCGCGCAAAGCGGACATATCGGCGTGTCGCACCGTTATTGCATGATCGACGGGGTGGGGGTTTCAGGCGGTGCGGTCGAGCGGACGGAGGGTGCGGTCGGTGATCGAGCGGGAACCTCGCCCGACCGCCACCACGCCGGATTGGACCAGCTCGCGGATGCCGAACGGCTCCAGCACCCGCAGCAGAGCGTCCAGCTTGTCGGGCGACCCGGTCGCCTCGATCGTCACCGCGTCATGGACGACGTCGACCACCTTGGCGCGGAACAACTGGACCGTCTCCAGGATGTGCGAGCGGGTATCGAGGTCCGCCTTGACCTTCAGCAGCAACAACTCACGCTGCACCGACTGCGACGGATCCAGTTCGACGATCTTGATGACGTTCACCAGCTTGTTCAGCTGCTTGGTGACCTGCTCGAGCGGCTGGTCCTCGACGTCGACCACGACGGTCATCCGTGACACCGCGGGGTACTCCGTCGGTCCCACCGCCAGCGAGTCGATATTGAAGCCGCGACGCGAGAACAACGAGGCGATCCGGGCCAGGACGCCGGGCTTGTTCTCGACAAGGACCGACAGGGTGTGCTTGCTCATACCTCAGTCCTCCCGGTCGCCGAAGTCCGGCGCCATGCCGCGGGCGATCTGGATCTCGTCGTTGCCGGTGCCCGCCGGCACCATCGGCCAGACTTGGGCGTCCCGGTGCACGGCGAAGTCGACCACGACGGGACGGTCGTCGATCGCCATCGCCTTCTCGATCGTGGCGTCGACGTCCGCGGCGTCCTCACAGCGGAGCCCGACACAGCCGTACGCCTCGGCCAGCATGGCGAAGTCGGGGATCCGCCGGTGCAGGTCGGTATTCGAGTACCGGCCGTCGTAGAACAGCGTCTGCCACTGCCGGACCATGCCGAGCGACTCGTTGTTGATGACTGCCACCTTGATCGGGATACCCTCGATCGCGCACGTCGCGAGCTCCTGGTTGGTCATCTGGAAGCAACCGTCGCCGTCGATCGCCCAGACCGTGGCGTCGGGACGTCCGACCTGGGCACCCATCGCGGCCGGCACGGCGAAGCCCATGGTGCCGAGGCCGCCGGAGTTCAGCCAGGTGCCCGGCTTCTCGTAGCCGATGAACTGCGCGGCCCACATCTGGTGCTGGCCGACGCCTGCCACGTACAGGGCATCCGGCCCGGCGATCTTGCCGATCCGCTCGATCACGTATTGCGGCGCCAGCGATCCGTCGTCCGGCTCCGCGTAACCGAGTGGGAAGCGGCTGCGCCAATGGTTGAGCTGCGCCCACCAGGCCTCGTAGTCGCCCTGCCGCCCGGCGGCGTGCTCTGCCTCGACCGCGGCCACCAGGTCGGCGATCACCTCGCGGCAGTCGCCGACGATCGGCACGTCCGCGACCCGGTTCTTGGAGATCTCGGCGGGGTCGATGTCGGCGTGCACCACCTTCGCGTCGGGCGCGAAGCTCGATAGCTTGCCGGTGACCCGGTCGTCGAAGCGCGCACCGAGCGCGACGATCAGATCCGACTTCTGCAAGGCCGTCACGGCGGCGACCGTCCCGTGCATGCCCGGCATGCCCAGATGCTGCGGGTGGCTGTCCGGGAACGCACCCCGCGCGGTCAGCGTCGTGACGACGGGCAGCCCGGTCAGTTCGGCGAGGGCCGCCAGTGTGGTGGTCGCACGCGCCTTCAGCACGCCACCGCCGACGTACAGGACGGGACGGCGGGACTCCACTATGAGGCGGGCGGCCTCCCGCACCTGCTTGGCGTGCGGTCGAGTCGTCGGCCGGTATCCGGGCAGGTCAAGACTGGTCGGCCAGGAGAACGAGGTCATCGCCTGCAAGGCGTCCTTCGACACGTCCACGAGCACCGGACCGGGGCGCCCCGTCCCGGCGATATGGAACGCCTCGGCGATCGCGCGCGGAATTTCAGCCGGGTCGGTGATCAGGAAGTTGTGCTTGGTGATCGGCATCGTGATGCCGCGGATGTCGGCTTCCTGGAACGCATCGGTCCCGATGGCCGCACTTGCCACCTGCCCGGTGATCGCCACCATTGGGATGGAGTCCATGTGCGCATCGGCGATCGGCGTGACCAGGTTCGTCGCGCCCGGCCCAGAGGTGGCCATGCACACCCCGACCTTGCCGGTCGCGAGGGCGTACCCCTCCGCCGCGTGGCCAGCGCCCTGCTCGTGGCGGACGAGGACATGCCGGATCTTGGTGGAGTCCATCAGCGGGTCGTACGCGGGCAGAATGGCGCCGCCCGGAATCCCGAACACCGTGTCTACACCGGCGGCTTCGAGCGAGCGGATCAAGCTCGCCGCGCCCGTCATCGGCTCTGCCTGCGCACTGATCCGCGCAGGCGGTGGGCTCGGGTATGGCCGCGACCCCGCCTGGGCGGGATCGTGCGGCCGTGGTGGCTCCGACATGACCGTGGCCTCTTCGTCCTTCTCCTCGGTGGAATGGGTTCTTGGCACGAAAAAACCCCTCGGCCCGAGGGCTCACGAGGGGTCGCGCGTCGGCAGTCTTGGACGTCTAGCCGACGCGCTCACTAAGTACGATGATGCTTCCGCGCACGGTATGTGAGCCTGAACCACACTGCGCCTTTCGTCAACCTGCGTCTCACTATCCGGGACCTACGTCCGCTAACCGGACCGCATTGACTGCTTTCACTGCACTAAGGGCT
Source organism: Jiangellaceae bacterium (assembly GCA_036373915.1). Classification (GTDB taxonomy): domain Bacteria; phylum Actinomycetota; class Actinomycetes; order Jiangellales; family Jiangellaceae; genus JASLBX01. The sequence goes on from DASUUU010000148.1 coordinate 4,101, forward strand.
TGACGCTGGCCGCCCATCCTTCTACAGTCGGAGAAATACTCAGTTCTCCACTTGTAGAAACGAGGCCTGAAGGTGACTTCCCAAGCGCGCGCGACCACTCACTCGACCGCCGAGGCACTGCTGGACGCCACTGAGCGGCTGCTCGTCACGGCCGGCCAGGCCGGTGTGTCGACCCGGCGCGTCGCCGAGGAAGCGGGCCAACCACATGGCCTGATCCGATACCACTTCGGCTCGTTAGAAGCGCTGATGCTGCAGGTGCTGGAACGAGCCTCGAGCCGCATCCTGGAGCGCCAGCGCGCCTTGTACGGCGGCGACCGCTCGTTCGTGGAGAAGTGGCGCCAGGCCATGGGATATATCGAAACCGACCTCGCGGACGGCTTTCCCAAGATCACTGCCGAGCTGTTCGCCAAGGCGTGGAACGAACCGGCCTTTCGCGAGGGCCTCCGGCAGACCATGGCCGCCTTCACCGACATGCTGGCCGATGCGGTCGCCGGCGCAGCCCAGGAGTACGAACTCGACCTCAGCGGCGATGACGTGCTCGCCGTCGCCACCCTGATCCGCACCTTCCAGATCGGCATCCTCGTCGAGCGCCTGGCCGACATAGACATCGGCCATGCCGAACTGACCGCGGCACTCGACCGCGCGCTCGAGAACCACCACCCAGGAGAACTACATGCACGCCCGGCAACCTGACCGGACCGGAGTCGTCGACCGTGACGGCGTCCAGATCCACTACGAGGTCCACGGCGACCACGGACCTACCGTGCTGCTACTTCCGGCGTGGGCGATCGTGCACAGCCGGCTCTGGAAGGCGCAGGTTCCGTACCTCGCGAACCACTACCGCGTGGTGACATTCGACCCGCGCGGCAATGGCTTGTCGGGACGGCCAGCGGACCCGGCGGCATACGACACCAAGGTCCAGGTCGGCGACGTGCTCGCGGTCCTTGACGCGGTGGGTGCGAACCGAGCGGTGCTCGTCGGCAATTCGTTCGGGACGATCTTGGCGTACATCTTCGCCGCCATGCATCCGGACCGAGTGACCGGTGCGGTGCTCATCGGGACGACGCTCAACGTCGAAGGCCGTGACGACTACCCCATGGCTCGAATGCTTGCCACGTTCAACGAGGATCGCGGCATCGATGAGGGCTGGGACCGCTACAACAGGCACTCGTTCCACCGCGACTTCGCTGGGTTCGTCGGGTTCTTCATCGGCCAGGCGCTCAACGATCCCCACTCGACCAAACACATCGAGGACGGCGTCTCATGGGGGCTCGAGACGACGCCGGAAGTGCTGGCGGCCACGCTGGGCACCCGGGCGGGAATGCCGCCATCGGCGATGGCGGCCAGCATCCGGGCTCTTGCTCCACAGATTTCCTGCCCGGTGCTGGTCATTCACGGTGACCAGGACGCCGTCGCCCCGGTCGATTTGGGTAGATCGGTCGCCAAGCTGCTCGACACCCCCATCGTCGAGTTCGCCGGTGCCGGTCACTGCCCGCAGGCACGCTACCCGGTGCAGGTCAACCGGCTGCTACGCGAGTTCATCGACCGAACAGCTGCCGAACGCGGTCGCGACATTGCGGCAGGATCCGCCGTCACCGCTCGTACGCCCGAGCTGATCAGGCGGCCGGCGCCGAATCCGCGAGTGCTCTTCCTTTCCTCGCCGATCGGACTGGGCCACGCGCGGCGGGATCTGGCGATCGCGGACGAGTTGCGCGGCCTGGTGCCGGACGCTCAGATCGACTGGCTTGCCCAGGATCCGGTCACCCGCGTGCTCCGGGGTCGTGACGAGCGCATCCACCCCGCCAGCGCCCGGCTGGCGAGCGAGTCGGCACACATCGAGGGCGAGTCCGGCGACCACGACCTGCACGTGTTCGAGGCGGTCCGGCGGATGGACGAGATTCTGATCGCCAACTTCATGACCTTCCTCGACGTCGTCGAGACCGAGCGGTACGACCTTGTCATCGGCGATGAAGCGTGGGACGTCGACCACTTCCTCCACGAGGACCCGTCGGTCAAGCACACCAGATTCGGCTGGCTCACCGACTTCGTGGGATATGTGCCGATGGCACGAGGCGGCGACCGTGAGCGCATGCTCACCGCCGACTACAACGCGGAGATGATCGAGCACATCGAACGGCTTCCCCATGTGCGGGATGCGTCGATCTTCGTCGGCGAGTCGGCCGATGTGGTGTCGATGCCGTTCGGACCCGGCCTACCGGACATCCGGGAGTGGACCGAAGCGCACTATGAGTTCGCGGGTTACATCTCCGGATTCGACCCGGTTGCCTTGGGCAGCCGGGAGGACCTGCGCGCCGAACTGGGATACCGGCCGGATGAAACGGTGGTCATCGCAGCGGTCGGAGGTTCCGGAGTCGGCGCGCCACTGCTGCGCCGCATCATCGAGGCCCATCCGCTGGCGGCAGCCGCGATCCCGAACCTGCGCACCGTCGTCGTGACCGGCCCGCGCCTCGACCCGGACGCGCTGCCGACGGCCGACGGCGTCGAGAAACGGGCATTCGTGCCGGACCTGCACCGGCACCTCGCCGCATCCGACCTCGCTGTCGTCCAGGGCGGTCTCACCACCACGATGGAGCTCGTCGCCGCGCGCCGGCCATTTCTCTACTTCCCACTGCGAAATCACTTCGAGCAACAGGTCCACGTCCGGCATCGACTGGACCGGCACCGAGCGGGACGCGCCATGGATTACGGCTTGGCGTCGCCCGAGGACATCGCGTCGGCCATGGCGGACGAGCTGGCCAGGACGGTGGATTACGAGCGCGTCGACGGACAGGGGGCCCACCGCGCCGCCGCCCTGCTCGCCGACCTGTTGTAGATCTTCAACGCCCTACTCCTAGACGAGGACAACCACGCGATGACTTCCCAGAGTGAGAACGCCAGCCAGACGCTTGATCCGCAGATCATCCGTCACGATCTCGCCTTCGACAACGGCGCCATCAGCCGCTTCAACGCCTGGTTCTTCACGGCCTTCGCGCGATACATCACCCACATCGCCCGATCGCACAAGCGAGCCGCCTTCAGTGAACTTGAGTCAGGGGCTGTGCTCGAGATCGGCCCCGGCACGGGTGCCAACTTCGGTTACCTGCCGCGAGGTGCCCAGCTGTACGCCGTCGAGCCGAACCTCAGGATGTACGCCAAGCTGCGCGAACGCGCGGCAGCGGCAGGCGTGCCTCTGACCCTCCTCGGCACCGGCGCCGAAGCCATTCCGCTGCCCGACGAGTCCGTCGACGAGGTGATCTGCACGCTCGTTCTGTGCACGGTGCCGGATCCGGAACGAGTACTGGCCGAGGTGCGGCGAGTGCTGCGTCCGGGCGGCAAGTTCAGGTTCGCCGAGCACGTCGCCGCCGAGCCGGGCAGCTTCCGATACCGCGTGCAGCGAGCCCTGCGGAGGCCATGGGGGTACATCTTCGAGGGGTGCAACCCCACGCGAAACACACCGGAGACCGTAGCCTCGGCCGGCTTCCGGACCCTACTTGTCGAGCGGCGCAAGCTTCGCCACTCGGTGTTCTACCCGGTCAACACCGCCGCCTGGGGCATCGCCGTCAAGTAATGATCAGTCGATCTGCCCTTGATCGAAGTGACGTACGCACCGGAATCCGGATCGAATTCCACTTCGATCATGGCGAGCGACGATGGCTGGGTTCAGTCGCAGACGGCGCCACGGGCGGCCGAGCCCACCAGCTTGGCGTACTTCGCCAGGACGCCGCGCTGGTGCTTCGGCGGCGGCGCCTGCCAGGCCTGAGCTCGCTGTTCCAACGCGTCCTTGTCGACCAGCAGGTCGAGAGTGCGCGCCGTCACGTCGAGCCTGATGCGGTCGCCATCCTGGATGAACGCGACCGGGCCGCCGTCCACCGCCTCGGGCGCGACGTGCCCGACACACAACCCGGTCGTGCCGCCGGAGAACCGCCCGTCGGTCACCAGCAGGACGTCCTTGCCCAGGCCGGCGCCCTTGATCGCGCCGGTGATCGCCAGCATCTCCCGCATCCCGGGACCGCCCTTGGGTCCCTCGTAGCGGATGACGACGACGTCCCCGGCGGCGATCGTGCCGTCCTCCAGCGCGTCCATCGCGGCCCGCTCGCGGTCGAACACCCGGGCGGTGCCCTCGAAGACGTCCTCGTCGAAGCCCGCGCTCTTGACCACCGCGCCCTCCGGGGCGAGCGAGCCGTGCAGGATCGTGATGCCGCCGGTCCGGTGGATCGGCTGCTGCAGCGTGCGGACGACGGTGCCGTCCACCGCCGGCGGCATGAGGTCGGCGAGGTTCTCGGCCAGCGTCCGGCCGGTGACGGTGAGCGCGCCGCCGTGCAGGAGCCCGGCGTCCAGCAGCGCCTTCATGACGACGGGCACGCCGCCGACGCGGTCGACGTCGGTCATCACGTGCCGGCCGAACGGCTTGACGTCGGCCAGGTGCGGGACCCGCTGGCCGATCTTGGTGAAGTCCTCCAGCGAGAGGTCGACGTCGGCCTCGTGCGCGATCGCGAGCAGGTGCAGGACGGCGTTCGTCGAGCCGCCGAAGGCCATGACGACGGCGATCGCGTTCTCGAACGCCTCGCGGGTGAGGATGTCGCGGGCGGTGATCCCGCGGCGCAGCAGCTCGACGACGGCCGCGCCGGACCTGCGGGCGTAGCCGTCGCGGCGGCGGTCGGTGGCCGGCGGCGCGGCGCTGCCGGGCAGCGACATGCCGAGCGCCTCGGCGGCGCTGGCCATCGTGTTCGCGGTGTACATGCCGCCGCACGCACCCTCGCCGGGGCAGATCGCGCGCTCGATCGCGTCGACGTCCGCGCGGCTCATGAGCCCGCGGGCGCAGGCGCCGACGGCCTCGAACGCGTCGATGATCGTGACCTCGCGCTCGCTGCCGTCCGAGAGCTTGGCCTTGCCGGGCAGGATCGAGCCGGCGTAGAGGAAGACCGCGGCGAGGTCGAGCCGCGCGGCGGCCATCAGCATGCCGGGCAGGCTCTTGTCGCAGCCGGCGAGGAGCACCGAGCCGTCGAGGCGCTCGGCCTGCATGACGGTCTCGACGCTGTCCGCGATCACCTCCCGGGACACGAGCGAGAAGTGCATCCCCTCGTGCCCCATGGCGATGCCGTCGGACACGGAGATCGTGCCGAACTCCAGCGGGTAGCCGCCGGCGCCGTGGACGCCCTCCTTGGACGCCTGCGCGAGCCGCTGCAGGCTGAGGTTGCACGGCGTGATCTCGTTCCACGAGCTGGCCACGCCGATCTGCGGCTTGACCCAGTCGTCGTCACCGAGCCCGACCGCCCGCAGCATCCCGCGCGCCGCAGCCTTCTCGAGGCCGTCGGTGACGTCGCGGCTGCGGGGCTTGATGTCGGGGGCCTGGGTCATGCGCCGGAGTGTAGGGGCGCCGTCGGGGGAACAGCTTGGGGTCGTGCCCGTCGTCCACGACCGCCCGTCGGTGGCGACAAGTCCCGGGGATGTGGCGCCCCGGCGGCCCCA
>DASUUU010000149.1:0-12550 GCA_036373915.1 Jiangellaceae bacterium
CCGAACAGGATGGGGGCGACGGTGAAGACCGTGCGAAGCAGCAGGAACGCCTGGTGTGCGCCGTCGCTCGTCCTGGTCGGCAGGGCAGTGGGCGCGGGATTCTGAGACATGACATCCTCCAAGTCCTTCTAAAAGGGAGTAAGCTCGACGTTAGAACGGAAGAAGGGGTTTCGTCAATAGATCTGTCCTTTAGAAAGGAGCCGAGTGCCTGACGAGCTTGCCGATCACGTCGCCGCGGTCGGCGCGCTGGCCGAGCCGAATCGGCGGGCGCTTTACCGGTATGTTGCGACCCAGCAGGAACCGGTCAGCCGGGAGCAAGCCGCGAGGGCCGTCGACCTACCGCTGCACACGGCGAAGTTCCACCTGGATCGCCTGGTTGAGGACGGGCTGCTCGAGGTCGAGTTTCGCCGCCTCTCCGGCCGGTCCGGCCCGGGGGCAGGCCGTCCCTCCAAGCTCTACCGGCGGTCGACTCGCCAGTTCTCGATCTCGCTGCCGGAGCGCCGGTACGAGCTGGCAGGTGACGTGCTCGCCACTGCTGTCGACCGGTCGATTCGGGACGGCGCTCCCATCGCCGAATCGGTGCGGGACGCGGCCGCGGAGGCGGGGCGCCGGCTGGCCGCCGGCGTTCTCGCGGATGACGACCGTAGCGATCCCGAGCCCGAGGACCTCGAGCGTGCGGTACATGTGCTGGCACGCCACGGCTACGAGCCGCAGCGCTCAGGCAACAGGGTCCGGTTGGCCAACTGTCCTTTCGACCGCCTGGCCACCGATCACACCGACCTGGTCTGCGGTCTGAACCTCGCCCTCATCGGTGGCGTGATCGATGGGCTGCGGATTCGCGGCGTGACACCTGAACTTGCACCACAGAGTGGGCTCTGCTGCGTCCAGCTCCACGGCTGACGCTGGTTTCACGTACGTGATGGCCGGGTGATCTGCGCGATGAGCTCGGTCAGATGGCGGGAGGGCCCGACGCCGAGTTCTTGCTGCAAGAGGTCCCGGAACCGTTGATACTCGCGGAGCGCATCTGCGGTGTTGCCCTGGGCGAGGTGCACATTGATCACTGCCCGGCGGGCGGTCTCCCTGAGCGGATCTATCTCGACTGCCTTCAACGCCGCCTGCAAGGCATGTGCGTGTGCTCCGCGCTCCGCGAGCTCTCGCGCGAGGGCTTCGAGAACATGCAGCCGCAACTGATGAGTCCGTTCCTGTTCCACGACAACCCAGTCGTCGTACCACCCGGGAAGGAGTTCGCCACCGCTCACGTCGGAGTGATCGACAGTGGAAGGCGGCACACCAAGCCGGCCGGCGAGCACGTGGTCGGCGTGGCGGCGGAACCGAACGATGTCGATCGCGACGTGTTCGCTGAGCAACACATCGCCGTGATCCTTCTCAACAAGGCCGGGGGCGCGACGTTGGAGCGCGGATATGGCTGCGCGCAGACTGGCCTGGGCACGGTGCTCGTCCGTGTCCGGCCACAGGGTTCCGGCCAGTCGGGCGCGATTCTGGCGGCCGCGGAGGGCGAGCAGAGCGACCAGACGCTGGCTGCGTGATGGGACGTGAATCGGCTGGCGGTCGCTGTCGAGATACCAGTAGTTGAACAGCCTTAGCTGCAGTGTTCGAGGCTGGCGCATCTCGTAGCTCCCCGCTCGGGGCCCCCATACGGCTCGAGAACTTGAAGTGTTAAGTCGGCTACCCGCGACTCTGTGGGCTAAACCAGGGGGGTTGCGGGTCAGCCGCCGCCAAAGGGCTACGCCTCGAGTAGCCGGTCGAGCCACCGGTCAAGCGCGGCGTGCAACTCCTCACGGGTGCCGGCCAATCGGACGACTTCTTCGGGGGATTCGAGGTCCGCAATCTCGGTGATGCGCGCTCGCAGCGACGGTTCGGCCGGGTCCTCGCGCCAGGCCCGGACCACCAGAAGGCCGGCTCTGTCGCGGGGTGGGTCTGCCGATGTCTGCGGAGGCATCGGTCCCAGACTAAAGATTCCGGGCGGGGGTGTCATGCTGGGCGAACCTCCTAGTGCAACGTGTCGCGCGCCGTCGGCCAGACGCTCGGATCTTCGCCACCAAGCCGCCAGAAGAAGGCACCACCAAGGCCGTACTCGGACACCAGCGTGAGCTTGGCGCGAGCGCTTTGGGCGTCCTCGTACCAGACCTCGTGCCGGGTACCGGACGAGTCACGGTAGGCGAACCAGGGCGAGCCGTCTTCGGATCGCCGGACGGTGGCATCGTGCGCCTCCGCAATAGAGTGTGCTTGCTCGTAGTCGACGGTGATGCCTGGTCCGTCTCCCCAGTCGTAGCCGAGCAGGACGATACCGAGGACGACCTTCTCCGGCGGGATCTGGGTTACCGTCCAGGCGATCACGTCGTCAACCCAGTCGGCGGGGGCCACCGGTCCGGGCCTTGAGGTGTCCCACGAGTAGTCGTACGTCATGACACGCACCTGATCTGCGGCAGCGCCGATGGCCCGGTAGTCCTGCGCCACGTTCCGTTCGTCGTCGCCCTCGTCCGAGCTCTTGGGGTGGACCGCGACGGTGAGCTGCTTTTCCGCTGCGCGCAACGCAGTACCCAGCTCGGTCAGGAACTCCGAGAACACATCACGGTCTTGCCCGCTCAGATCTTCGTAGTCGATGTCGATGCCGTCGTACCGGTTGGCCACGGCCAGCTCGACAAGCTCATCGACGTGGTTGTCCAGGGCTTGCGGATCGTGCAGCACGGCCTGCACTGTCTCGGGATCCCATTCCCCGTCGCGGAGATTGGTGACGGTGGGTATGACCTCGATGCCATCCGCCTGGAGAGAATTGACCGTTTCCAGGTCGATGGTGGTGTTGTCGGCATCGGCGAGTTCGACGCGGCCCTGCGAGTCCGGCGCATACCAGACCGGACTCACCTGGTCGAACAGTTCGGGGTTGTCGCGGACCACCCTGAAGGCGCGGTCCTGGTCCCAGTACGGTACGTATCCGATTCGCATGGGAGTTGTCTCCGGGTCGGGGGACGTACGTGGTTCGCCTGACTCGCACGCGGACAGGAGGGCAGCGACCATCGCGCCCACGATGGCTGCCCAGGCCACCACGACGACGATGCTTGGTCGGTGCCGACGCTCCGCTCGGGATGTCACGAGGGTTGACCTCGTGCCGTGGGCTGCGGACTGCGAGCCGAGCGGCGTCTCTTGGGGCTGGTCCACCGCCCGTCGGAACGGGCTCGCCACGCTTGCGGGATCGTCCAGAGCGCGGCGGTGGCATCGACGAACCGCAATGTAAGGAAACCCAGGCCGTACAGCAGCAAAGCCGGTCGCCGGAAGGCCAGTGCGGTGAGGCACGTGAGCAGATAGTCGATCGCCAACGCGAGCAGCAGCACCATTACCAGGACGGTGTACACATCGACCACGCCGCCGAGGTCGATGTCCCACCCGAGTGTCAAATAGTCGACGAGCACGAGTGGCGTGAGCAGCGCCAATGCCGCCGCGAGGAGAACCAGCCCCACTGATGCTGTGACGACCTCGATGAGGAAGAGGGCGAGGGCGGCGGAGAACCCGCTGAACCAGAATCCGTGCCGGCGAAGGGTCTGCCAGAAACCGAGATGCCAGCGGAGTACCTGGCGGTAATAGTCGCGAAGGTTGTCCGGATCTTGCGTGGTCGCGAATACGCCGGGATGGAAAGCGATCTTGCCGAGGCGCCGGTGATGGATCTCGAACGTCATGTTGAAGTCCTCGATCACCAGGCCCGGCGGGTTGAGATCCATCCGCCGAAGAGTGCTGGTCCAGTACATGCTGGCGAAACCGGGGACGATGGCGGTGACGTTCGTCCACCTCCAGGTCTGGCCGTACTTCAGCCACTGCATGACCGCGTAGAGGCGGGTGCGGTAGGCGGCGATGAACCGGCCGACCGGCGAGAGCTCTTGCGGGCGCCATCCGGCTCTGGCGTACCCCGCCAGGGCGACGACGCCGGGCTTGTCGAGGAGTGGCAGGCCGCGCTCGAGGTAGTGCTCGTCGAGTTCGGTGTCGGCGTCCAGGATGAGCACTACGGGAAATCGTCCAGGGATCTGGAAGTGCTCTATCCCCGCTTCAATGCCGCCCGCCTTGCCGCGCCCAGGCTCGAGTTCGAGGACATCGGCCCCGTTCGCCCGGGCGATCTCGGCGGTGGCGTCGTCGCAGCCATCGGCCACCACGTGGACGTTGCCGGGTGGAACGAGCCGGAGTGCCGACTGGATCGTCGCGGCGATGACCGGTTCCTCGTTGTGGGCAGGTATCAGTACGGCGACATCGGACGGGCGCAACTTGAACGGCGTGTCGGTGTCCGCCGGGTCGGCCAAGCTTTCGGACGTGAACCGCAGCCCACCGACGAGCGTCCACAGCACGAGGTTGACGCCCATCAAGGCGACGACCAGTACCCACTCCATCGCAGCCGGCCTACCCGCCCGCCGTGCCCGCCAGGGCCAGATCGACGGCCACCAGCCGCCGGTTCCGCTCGAGAATCTCCCGAGTGCGCCGGCCGCAGGAGAACAGCATGTCGATCGCCGCGAGGTCGGGCACGAAACCGGGACCGACCTGCTCGTACACCGGGTGCTCGAACTGCTGCGCCCGGATCCCGATGCCCGCTTCGGGGAAGCGCGACCAGTCCACGTCCTGATGGTCGGCGCCGTACGTGCTCGTCAGGTGCTCGGTGCCGCCGGTCTTTCTGACCAGTTCGACGATCCGCCCGGCCCGGTCACCGTCATGCGGCACCGTGCTCGAGCGCACGACGCGCACCGGGCTCTCCAGGTACGAGCAGATCGCCTCGATCAAGCCCATGTTCAGGTCGACCAGCCGCTCCTGCTCACGGGCGTAGATCGCTTCGACAAGTGGATACACCTCCTCGAAGTACGGCGCCCTTTCGTAGGTCGTTCGTAGCAACTTCAGGTGCTTGCGCCGGAACGGCTGGCTGTTGTCGATCCGCACGTCCTTGATGAGTTGGTGGACGCCGCGCACATGCCGGACCGGGACGGAGAGCCAGACCGTTCCGGACAGCGACTTCACCTTCTGTCTGGCGTGGTACTCCGTCTTGGTGTACTGCACCGTGTCATAGGCCACGTACACGTCGCTGGCGAGGATCTTGTCCACCAGCTTGAGCCAGGGCATGAAGTTCGGCTGGTGTATGGATACTGTGACGGGGTTCATAAGCAGAGCACGTCCTCTAGAACAGAGCGCGGAGCACTTCGAAGCCTTCGGCGGCGTCCACACTCACCTCGCGGCCGCGGAGCATGGTCGCCAGCTCCAGGCTCTCCGGGCTTCCGTGGTACACCGGCGGCCGCACCTGAGATGCGTGCAGCCGCATCGCCTCGATCTTGACATCGAGATACTCGGAGACGTCGACGTACCAGGTCGGGTGGAACCGATCCGTGCCGAACGACCAGAACAGTGACGTGTTGTCGTAGGACAGCACCGTCGGCACCAGGTGGCGCTGGCCACGGACACCCGGCCGGGTAGCCGTGACGCACGCCCGGAACAGTGCCTCGTGATCCTGGTTGTAGCTCACCGCGGGAATCATGACCATCGTCGGCCGGATCCGATCGATGGCGAGCTTGCCACCGCTCTCCAGCAGCCCGACGAGTTCTTTGCGCGGTTTCATGTCGAGCGCCAGGTGGGCCTCGGGATCTGTGAACAGCAGGTCCCAGTCGTCGACCTTGAGCAATTGCATGACCGACTCGAACTCGCGCAGCCTGGTTTCGTGATCGACGAGTTTCGTGTGACCTTCGTCGAACTGAGCCACGTCGCCGGCCGTTGCCAGGACGACGTAGACTTCGCCACCGAGTGCCTTGATGCGTGCCATCGTGCCGGCACAGCCGTAGGTCTCGTCGTCGGCATGGGGTGTGATGACAAGTAGCCGTTGGCGGGAGAGGAAGTCGTCTCCGTACATTACCGACTCACCTCCCATCAGGCCGCGGCCGACTTCGTGGCCCGCCCACGGCGGTCCGCGATAACGCTCTGGATGATCTCGTCGAGGCCCAGCCTGGGTTCGAACCCGACCAGCTCACGAGCGCGCGAGATGTCGGGCACCCGACGCCTCATGTCCTCATAGCCGTCGCCGTATGCCTCTTGGTAGGGCACGTGCCGGATCGGGCTCACCGAATCGGACAGGACAATGACTCGCTCGGCGAGTTCGCGGATGGTCACCTCCTCCGGGCACCCGATGTTGAAGACCTTGCCGTAGGCATCCGGATGCTCGACAAGGGCGGCGAGCCCACTCACCGCGTCGCGGACGTGGCAGAAGCAGCGGGTCTGCCGCCCGTCGCCGAACACGGTGAGCGGCTCGTTGCGGAGCGCCTGGTCGACGAAGCGCGGGACGACCATGCCGTACCGACCGGACTGTCGCGGGCCGGCCACGTTGAACAGGCGGGTGATGACCGTGGGAACGCCTCTCTCCCGCCAGTAGAGGTAGGCGAGCGTCTCGTCCAGCGCCTTGGCCTCGGCGTAGGACCATCGTGTGGTCAGCGGTGATCCAACGATCCGGTCCGTGTCCTCGGCCAGAGCCGGGGCAGCGCTCTTGCCGTACACCTCGCTGGTGGACGCGACAAGAACACGAGTGCCATGGCGGTGCACGGAATCGAGCACGATCTCGGTCCCTTGGAGGTTGGTGCGTAGCCCCTCGAACGGCTGTTCCAGGATGAGCTGGACGCCCACGGCCGCGGCGAGGTGGAAGACCGTGTCCACCCTGGATACCAGGCTGTCGACGAGTTCCGTGTCCAGAACGGAACCTTTAGTGAACTCGTAGCCGGGCCGGTCCGCCAGATCGGCGATGTTCGTGGGATCACCCGTCGACAAGTCGTCGACGGAAAGCACCTGGTGCCCGTTGTCGAGTAGTCGCTCGGACAGATGCGTCCCGATGAAGCCGGCCCCTCCGGTAACGAGCGCCCTCATCGCCGCCTCCCGAGCCGGCACAGCCAAGTCTGGGGGCGAAATGTGGGAGTCATTGCGGTGGTCCTCTCCTGCATCCGTTGCATCAATCGCCCAGTGGACCAGGAGGAGCGTGACTCGGGCGTGACCGTCGTGTGACCGCGAAATGCCGGCGGCCACCCGGTTCTGATGCTGACCGGGTGGCCGCAACGTCCGTCGACCGGAACTCCGCGCTAGTTGCCGGCAGGTTCGAGTGCGACCGCTTCGGCGGCCTGGTCCGTAGTGGGCGCACGGCGAAGGAGCGGTACCAGGGTTAGAGCGAGACCGCCGAGCGCGACGAAGGCCACCAGCACGATGCCCGGTCGGAACTGGGCCAGCATTCCGCTCGCGGACACCCCCTCAGATGCCCCCGACGTGACCATCGCGGTCGTCACTGCGAGCACCAGGGCTCCGCCGACCTGGCCGGACGTCCAGACCAGCCCGGACGCCAGGCCCTGCTCGGAGTCGTCCACGCCCGACGTGGCCTGGACGTTGATGGACGGGAATCCGATGGCGAAACCGATTCCCACCAGCAGGACGCTGGGCAGGATTGCGGTGGCGTACGCGGGACTCGTGTCGATGTCGATGAACAGGAAGTAGCCCACCGCGAATACGCCCATCGACGTCGCGATAAGCCGCGGCGTGCCGAACCGGTTGATCAAGCGGTCCGCGTAGGGGGCGCTGAGCGCTACGAGAACACCGGCCGGCAGCAACGCAAGCGCCATGCTCAACGGAGACCAACCCAGCACGTCCTGTAGGTAAAGGGTGACGATGAACTGGAAGCTCAGGTACGAGCCGAACATCGCGACGAACCCGATGTTGGCGCGGGTGATAGATCCGCGCCGCAGGATGCCGAGCCGGACCAGCGGGTGAGCGACCCGCCGCTCGATCACGACGAAGGCTGTGAGGATGGCAACGGCTAGGCCGAACTGACCGATCGTCGATGGCGCGGTCCATCCGGTTTCAGGTGCCCGCACCACGGTGTAGACGAGAAGCAGCATCCCGGCCGGCAGGGTGATCGCGCCGAGTGGGTCGTGGCCTCCGGTAGCGGCCGGACGGTCGCGGGGGATCAGCACGAAGCCCGCGATGAGCGCGGCGATCGCGATCGGGACCGGTGACAGGTACGTCCAGCGCCAGCCGATCCCGGTGAGCAGCCCGCCGATCACGAGGCCGGACGAGAAGCCGGTGGCGCCGAACACGGTGTAGATCGACAGTGCCTTGTTGCGGGCCCTGCCCTCAGGGAACGTGGTCGTGATGATCGACAATCCGGTCGGCGCGGTGAAAGCGGCGCTGACCCCCTTGATGAACCTCGTGGCGATCAGCAGCGCACCGTTGTCAACGAGCCCGCCCAACAACGACGCGAGGGCGAAGACCGCGACGGCGATGAGGAACACCCGGCGCCGCCCGAGCAGGTCGGCCATCCTCCCGCCGAGCAGGAGCAGGCCGCCGTACCCCAGGACGTAGCCGCTGACGATCCACTGCAGGCTGGAGGTGGACAGGCCCAGGTCCGCGCCGATGGACGGCAGCGCGACCCCGACCATCGAAACGTCGAGCCCGTCGAGGAACAGGACGAGGCAGACAACCGTCAGCAGGCCCCACAGTCGTGGACTCCAGCGCTGCTCGGTGTACGGCGCGTCGGGCGCCGATGGGTATGTCGTGGTGGTCATGTTCGGGGACGTTACATGCATGTGCATTCAATGTGCAAGCATTAATTGTGCTTGCATTTGATGCACGGGCCGTAGTACGCTCCGCCGCATGACAGCGCTGCGAGAGCGACAACTCGTCGATCGGTGGCGCGAACTTCTGACCACGTACAACACCGTGGCCAACGCGCTTGATCACGCGTTGCAGAGTGAACACGGCATCGGCCTCAGCGAGTTCGAAGCCCTTGATCGGCTGGTGGAGGTGGGCGACAAGTGCATCCTCAAGACGCTCGGCTCGGATATGTACCTGAGCCAGAGCGCCCTGTCTCGGGCGATTGACCGGCTCGAGCGGCAGGGGCTCGTCGAGCGCTCCATGTGCGACAACGACCGCCGGTCCATCTTCGTGAACCCCACGGACACCGGTCGTCAGCGGCACGCGGCGGCCAGCGCCACGCGGCGCCGGATCCTCGCCGAATACCTTGGCTAGCTGTCGGCGTCACTGGGCCCGATTGCGGCAGCCAGTTTGCGCATCGCGGATGCGGCGCTCTCTGTCACTGTCGGGCCCAGTGTCGTCAGGCTGGACATCAGTGCGGCAGCTTCGGGCAGGTCGAACACGATCGCGACTTCGGCAGGGGCCGGCCGCAGGCTCACGCCGCCTCCGCGGCCACGCCGAACATCTAGCGGAACACCGCTGAATCGAAGTCGCTCCACGTCACGGGCGACTGTTCGAGCCGATACGCCGAATTCGTTCGCCAGTGTGTCCAGCGAGATGCGCTCAGCGCGCGCGGCGTGCAGTCTCTCGATCAACGCCTGCTGCCGTTCGACCCGCCGGAGCGCCAGAAACCCGTCGCGCGACGCTGCCGCCAACCGGATCCGCTGGTCCATGAGACAACACTCTAAAGATGACACCGGCCTGTCGGCATTGGTTCGTATCGTCCTTGTCATGACATCCAGCAACGACGTCGCACGCCAGCTCTTCGATCGCTACGAAGCCGCGCTCCTGGCTCGGGACGAGAAGGCCGTAGCGGGCATGTATGCCGTACCTTCGCTGATCCTCTTTCCAGGCAACTCCATCCCTGTCACAGACGTTCGCCAGACCGAGGAGTTCTTCGCTTCGTCCTGGAGTCAGTACGACGGTGTTGACGACGTGGACAAGCAGATCACCATCATGGCCGAGGCGCCCGGCAGCATCTGGGCCGACGTCACCTGGACCTATCACGGCAGGGCGCGGGAACGTTTCTGCTACCAGCTCGTGGAGGGCCGCGACGGCTACCAGATCGCCGTGCTGACACCCATGGCGATCGGTAAGTGACTCCATCGGTCAGTGGTGGAACGATCGGGTCATACGTGGCCGAACCTGGTCAAGCATTCTGAGAGTGAAAGCCCGTCGCGCAGGGCGGCGCGCACCGCTACCTCGGTCGCGGTCAACTCTTCAGCCGCATTGAGCACCTGGTCGACCAACGCTTCGGGCACCACGATGACACCGTCCTCGTCGCCGAGGATGAAGTCGCCGGGGTCGACCCGGACCCGCCGTGTTGTGGCGCCGCTGATCGATACCGGCTCCTGCCAGCCGGTGACCGACCACCGCCCGATCGATTGCACCGGCGTTCGGTACCGGGCGAATACCGGGAAATCGTGTTGCCTCAACCAGCGCAGGTCGCGGACTCCACCTTCGACGACCGCGCCAACGCAACCGCGTTCTTGCATGCCCAGGGCGATCAGCTCACCGAAGTAGCCCACTCCTTGACCGTCGCCCGCCCACACCGTCACCTCGCCCGAGCCCACACCTTGGCAGGCCTCCATCTTCGCCGGGTCGCCGGATCCGCCGTACGGCCGCATTTGACCGCGCAGCGTGTAAACCCATCCCGCGACCCGGCTGCCGCTCATTGCGGCGAAGCCCGGGGACAGCCCCTGATCTGGATGCCCGAGCCGGTCGAGCACGTCGGCGACGTTCGACGTATCCACCGCATCGAACCGGGCGCGGATCTCGGCCTTCTCTGCTGCTGTTCGCACCTCGTCCACTCCTCACGTCATCGTCGGTACCGCCGAACTCCCTCACAACCGCCCAGCTCATCTCCGCGAGCCGAGCACGTCGAGATAGTGCTGGTTGTACATCACTCCGAGGACATTCCCGAACGGGTCGACCACGGATGCGGTGATGAACCCCGGCCCGCGCTCGGTAGGTTCGTCGTGGACCGTTGCACCATGCGAGATGAGCCGCTCGAACGCATCGTGGACGTCGTCGACCGCCCAGTAGATCAGCGCCCCCGCCGGCTTGGCCGTCGGCTGGTGTGGAGCGAACCGACTGTCGAGAATGCCGAACTCGTGCAGGTAGTCACCGATGCGGAACTCGACATACGCCGGACTGTCGTCGAGCGAGCGGGCGAAGTACGGCTCGATTCCGAACAGGTCGGTGTACCAGTTCACCGCTGCGGTGACGTCGTCGGCAAAGAAGGTGGTGGTGGTGAGCCCACGCAACATGGGAGATTCCCTTCGGTCGTCTGGTTGGTGACAGTCACCAGCTTTCCGGCTAAAGTGCTCACCAATTGAGCACTTTGATGGCAGATTTTGGAGAACATGCGCGCTGATCGCCTCGTCGCTGCCTTGCTGCTCATGCAGTCTCGGGGGCGGGTGACCGCTCCCGAGCTGGCCGCCGAGCTGGAGGTGTCGGTGGCGACCGCGCGTCGCGATCTAGAGGCGCTGTCCGCCTCCGGCGTCCCGGTGTACCCGCAACCAGGCCGTGGCGGCGGCTGGTCGCTTGTCGGAGGAGCCCGCACCGACCTAAGTGGCCTTTCCGCAACCGAGGCGCAAGCGTTGTTTCTGCTCCTTGGTCCGGCAGCCGCCGCCTCCGACGAGGTCAAGGCGGCGCTGCGCAAGCTGGTGAGGGCGCTGCCGCAGACGTTTCGCGCCGATGCGGAGGCGGCGGCGAGCGCCACAATGATCGATCCCACCCGCTGGGGCGAACGACAACGTAGCCGGCCCGAGTTGGTCGACAAGCTACAGACGGCGGTGGTTCGACGGCAGGAGGTGCGCCTGATCTATACGAGCCGAACCGGCGAGCGGACCGAGCGGCTCGTAAACCCTTGGGGACTGGTCGACAAGGACGACGTCTGGTATCTGGTCGCAGGGACCGAACGCGGGCAGCGAACGTTCCGCATCGACCGAATCGTCACTGCCGAGCCGACGGGCCTGCCCGCCGAGCGGCCCGACGACTTCAGCCTCGCAGGCGCGTGGCGGCGGATCGTAGGCGAAATGGAGCAGCGGCGGTCTCAGACCTGGGCCACCGTGCTCATCCAGGCGAGGTTCGTGCCGATCCTGCGGGATCACTTCGGCCGTCATTGTCATGTCGACGGCGAATCGGCCGATGGACGTGCCCGGGTACTTCTCGGCGCACCGACGCCGCTGGACATCGCCCGGAACGTGGCCGGCTGGGGCGGCCTGGTCGAAGTGCTCGAACCGCCCGCGGTCCAGAGAGAGCTGGTCCGGATCGGCAAGGAACTCGTCGACTGCTACCAAACCACCAAGATTCGCCCAGCGGATTCAGGCTAGGTTCGGCCCATGACTATGCGTTCTAGCCCATTGGGCGGCACCGGCATGGAGGTGAGCACCTACTGCCTAGGGACCATGATGCTCGGCGCCGTGGGTAACGCCGACCACGACGACTGTGTCCGGATCATCCACGCTGCTCTCGACCGGGGCATCAACTTCGTCGACACCGCGGATGCGTACTGCGACGGGGAGACCGAGGAGATCGTGGGCAAGGCCCTTCAGGGTCGACGTGACGACGTCGTGCTCGCGACCAAGGTCCACTTTCAGATGGGGGAGGGTCGCAACCGGGGCGGCAACTCGCGACGCTGGATCCTCAAAGCCGTCGAGGATAGCCTTCGGCGCCTCGACACTGACTGGATCGACCTCTACCAGATTCACCGGCCGGACCACACGACCGACATCGAGGAGACGCTGTCCGTCCTCACCGACCTGGTGCGCGACGGCAAGATCCGGGC
>DASUUU010000150.1:0-17899 GCA_036373915.1 Jiangellaceae bacterium
CCGCGCGCCTTTCGCTAGCTTCTCGGCCACGCGTCCTCCCCTTGGTTGATGTGCGTGGTGCTGCGGACCATGATCCGCCGCATTACCGGCTTACGCCACCAGAATGCAAGATCCGGTCCACCATGTGCACGATCATGCCAGTGCTACCAACTCGGCGTATTCGGAGTTCCATAGATCCTCCACACCATCTGGAAGCAGCAGCACCCGCTCGGGCCCGAGCGCGTCCACTGCCCCGTCGTCGTGCGTCACCAGCACAATCGCACCCGTGAAAGATCTTAACGCGGATAGGATCTCTTCACGTGAAGATGGGTCAAGGTTGTTGGTCGGTTCGTCCAGCAGCAGAACGTTGGCCTTCGACACGACCAGGATCGCGAGCGCGAGCCGGGTCTTCTCACCGCCGGACAGCACGCGCGCGGGCTTGTCCACCGCGTCGCCTGAGAACAGGAACGACCCGAGCACCCGCCTTGCCTCGAGCTCGGGCAAATCGGGCGCGGCCGACCTGAGGTTCTCCAGGACCGTGCGGCCGGGGTCGAGGGTCTCGTGCTCCTGCGCGTAGTAGCCCAGCCGCAACCCGTGGCCGGCCTCGACGACGCCGGTGTCCGGCGGCTCGATCCCGCCGAGCAGGCGCAGCAGCGTGGTCTTGCCGGCTCCATTGAGTCCGAGCACCACCACCCGGCTGCCGCGGTCGATCGCCAAGTCGACGTCTGTGAACACCTCGAGCGAGCCGTACGACTTGGACAGCCCCGACGCCGAAAGAGGAGTCCGGCCACACGGAGCGGGATCCGGGAATCGCAGCTTGGCCACCTTGTCGGCCCGGCGCTCGTCCTCGAGCCCGGCCAGCAGCCGCTCGGCCCGGCGGTCCATGTTCTGTGCGGCCGTCGCCTTGGTGGCCTTGTAGCGCATCCTGTCGGCCTGGGCTTTGAGGGCGGCTGCCTTCTTCTCGGCATTGGCCCGCTCGCGGCGGCGCCGTCGCTCGTCGGTCTCGCGTTGTTCCAGGTAGGCCTTCCAGCCGAGGTTGTAGACGTCCAGCTCGCACCTGTTGGCGTCCAGGTGGAAGACCCTGTTGACGGTGTGATCCAGCAGGGTCACGTCGTGGCTGATGACGACGACGCCGCCGGAGTACGAGCGCAAGAACTCGCGCAGCCACAGGATCGAGTCGGCGTCCAGGTGGTTCGTCGGCTCGTCGAGCAGGAGCGTCTCGGCGCCCGAGAACAGTATCCGGGCCAGCTCGATCCGCCTGCGCTGGCCGCCGGACAGCGTGCCGAGCGGCTGGCCGAGCACCCGCTCGTCGAGCCCGAGATTGGCCGCGATCGTGGCCGCCTCACTCTCGGCCGCGTAACCGCCGTGCGTGAGGAACGCTGTCTCCAGGCGGGCGTAGCGGCGCATTGCGCTCTCGTGAGTGTCCGGGTCGGATGCAGCGATCTCCTTCTCCGCCCGGCGCATGCCGGCGATGATGACGTCCAGCCCGCGGGCGGCGAGGATGCGATCTCGTGCGGTCGTGCCGGGATCGGCGGTGCGAGGGTCTTGTGGCAGGTAACCGACTCCGGCGGAGCGGGTGACGGTTCCGGCGGCCGGCTGCAATTCTCCGGCGAGAATCCGGGTGAGGGTGGTCTTGCCGGCGCCGTTGCGGCCAACCAGGCCGACCTTGTCGCCGGCGGCGATGCGGAAGCTTGTCTCGTTGAGCAGTAGCAGCGCGCCGGCGCGCACCTCGAGCTTCGTGGCGGTGATCATGTCGGGACGGTTCTCCGTGGCTGGAATTGGGCAGACTGCGGCTGTGATTCGGCACGCACGATCAGCTCGCCACGGGCATCATGGATGCCATTGTACGGAACCGGAGAGGGGACGGCGATGAGGTTCAACCGCAGGGGGCGGCTTGACCCATCGCAGGTTTCCGACCAGCGCAGCCGGGGTCGCGGCGGGACGATCGCGGCCGGTGGTGGCATTGGTGTTGTTCTGCTCGCGGTGCTGGCGATGTGTACCGGTGCCAACCCTGCCGGCCTGCTCGCCGACGACGCACCCGTGCAGGCCCCTGCGGGCGATATCGGCAATCTGGAACAGGAGTGCCAGGTCGTCGCGGATATCGACGACAACGCCGACTGCCGGTTCGTGCTGTACGTCAACTCCATCCAGGACTACTGGGACGCGGAGTTCGCGCGCCGCGGTGCGCGGTATCAGCCGGCGGTGACCACGTTCTTCTCCGATGGGGTGCGCACCGCATGCGGCGCTGCATCGTCCCAGGTCGGCCCGTTCTACTGCCCGGCCGATCAGGGCGTGTACCTGGACCTCGGGTTCTTCTCCGAGCTGAGGAACCGGTTCGGGGTCGACACGGGAGCCTTCGGCGAGGCGTACGTGCTGGCGCACGAGTACGGCCACCACATCCAGAACCTCACCGGCCAGATGCAGCAGCTCAGGCAGGGCAGCGGGCCGACCTCGGACGCCGTCCGGCTCGAGTTGCAGGCCGACTGCTACGCCGGCGCCTGGGCGCACCACGCCACGACGACCCCGGCCGACGACGGTCTGCCGCTCATCCTGGAGCTGACCGAACAGGACGTCCGCCAGGGCTTGACGGCGGCTGCCGCGGTGGGCGATGACTACATCCAGCAGCGGTTCCAGGGCACCGTGACGCCCGAGGTGTGGACCCACGGGTCCAGTGAGCAGCGGCAGCAGTGGTTCGCCACCGGCCTGCAGACCGGACAGCTCGAGGCGTGCGACACGTTCTCGGCGGCCGAGCTGTAGCGGTGCGGACAACTGTCACGGCCAGACCTTGTCGCGCTCCGCAGTGAGCGGCGCCACCGCTCGCCCTACGGTAAGCGCCATGGCTCGAATCACAGCGACCCGGCTCACCGTCGTGGATCTGGCCCGGATAGCGGTGTTCGCCGCGCTCATCGCGGCACTGGCACAGGCATCGGTCCACCTGTTCGGCAATGCGGTCCCGGTCACCGGGCAGACGCTCGGCATCATGCTCGCCGGGCTGGTCCTCGGCGCGGTGCGAGGCGGCCTGGCCGCCCTTGTCTACGTCGTGCTTGGTGCGGTCGGCCTGCCGATCTTCGCCGGCGGCACCGGCGGAATGGGCGTGATCTCAGGGCCGTCCGGGGGCTTCCTCCTGGCGTTCCCGCTGGCGGCGTTCGCCATCGGGCTCCTGGTCCGGCGGCACCTGAGCGGCTCGGTGGCCTTCACGGCCAGCGTGCTCGGCGGCATCGGGGTGATCTACCTGGCGGGCGTACCGTGGCTGGCGTGGCGGCTCGGCATGGATGCTGAGGAGGCGGTCCTGGCCGGCGCGGTCGCGTTCCTGCCCGGCGACCTGCTCAAGGCGGGGCTCGCCACCTACATCGCGCTCGGAGTGCACCGGGCTTATCCCGCATTGCGGGCCGTTCGCGCGGCCGAACCCGAGCGGGCTGGAAGCACCGCTTGATCGAGGTCCACGACGTCACCCACTCCTTCGGGGAGCGGGTCGTCCTGCGTTCGGTCAGCGTGACGCTCGCCGAGCGCAGGATCGCCGTGATCGGCGCCAACGGGTCGGGCAAGTCGACCTTCGCACGGCTGCTGAACGGGCTCGTCGTGCCGGATGCGGGAACGGTGCGCGTCCACGGCGCATCGACGGCCCGCGATGCGGCCGGGGTGCGCCGGATGGTCGGTTTCGTGTTCACCGACCCCGACGCGCAGATAGTGATGCCCACCGTGGCCGAGGACGTGGCGTTCAGCCTCCGCAAGCGCAAGCTCGGCAAGGACAAGGTCGAACGGCTGGTCGCCGAGGCCCTCGCACGGGTCGGTCTGAGCGATCACGCCGAACACCCGGCACACCTGCTCTCCGGCGGACAGAAGCAACTGCTGGCGCTCACCTCGGTGCTCGTTACCGAACCGAGGATTCTGGTCTGCGACGAGCCGACGACCCTGCTCGACCTGCCGAACACCAGGCGCGTCCTTGAGCTCATCGAGGCGCTCCCGCAGCAGGTCGTGATGGTCACTCATGACTTGAATGCGGTCGCCGGGTACGACCGGGCGCTGGTGTTTCACGAGGGGCGGCTGGTCGCCGACGACGCGCCCGGCCCGGCAGTGGAGTCCTACCGGGCGCTGGTGGCATGAATCTCCGGGCCGGCACGTGGATCAGACGCGCACCGGCGTCGGCCAAGCTGGCCGGACTGGCCCTGCTGGCCGCCGGAGTGCTGGCACTGCCGTCCGCGCCGGTCGTCGGGCTGGCCGGGATCGGGCTGCTCGGGCTGTACGCCGTCGCCGGCTTGCCGCCTGTCGTGGCGTGGACGCAGGTCCGCCCGCTGCGCTGGGTCCTGGTTGTCCTGCTCGTATTCCACGGCGTAACACGCGGCTGGGACACCGCAGCCGCGGTGACCGGCAAACTAGCGATCACCGTGGCTTTGGCCGGGCTGCTCACACTGACGACCCAGGTGTCCGAACTGCTCGATGTCATCGAGCGGGTGATGCGACGCGTGCCAGGGGTGAACGCCGAGCGTGCTGCATTGGTGTTCACGCTCGCGATACGGGCCATCCCGGTCGTGGCGGCCCTGGCGGCCGAGATCAGGGATGCTCAGCGGGCTCGAGGCGGCGGTCTTGATGTCCGCGCTTACGGGGTCCCGCTCGTGGTGCGCTCCCTGCGCTATTCCGATGCCCTAGGCGACGCACTCGTCGCCCGCGGTGTGGACGACTGAGATAGCGGGCGAGCCTCAGCCCAGGTCGACCGGGTCGACCCGCACCCGGACCGGTCCCCCGGCGTGTTTGGCCGACCGCACGCCTTGGGCGGCCTTGAGCTCACTCGCCAACCGCAGGCCGAGCCGCCGCGGCACCCTTATGACGGCACGCTCGGTGCCGTCATCGCCTGCCTGCACCGGGCCGAGGACGTCGGCGCCGCTCGGCAACTCCACCAACCGCAGCAACGCGGCCACGTCCTCGGGCTCACCGGTCAGCTCTGCAACCCTGGCGACCGGGGGAAATCGCAATTCCTGCCGGTCCGCCAACTCCTGCTCGGCATGCCCTGCAGGGTCCCAGCGCACGAGAGCCTGCGCCGGACGCGCGGCCGAATCGGCCACCAGGACCACCCGGCCGCCTTCTGGCCCGGCTCGAACCAGCGCGCTTGCCATCAGCCAGCGCCGAAGTGCCTCCTCGCCGGCTCGAAGGCCCGGCCGCGCCAGCATGAGCTGCCCATCGAGCAGCAGCGCGGCGGTGTACCCGCCCTTGGCCACCGGTTCGGCGCCCGGCGTCGCCACGACCAGCGCCGGCGTGGCCTCGACGGCCGAAACGACCGCGTCGCCGCGAGAAACCCGCACTGGAACGTTTGCAAACGCCCTGCCCAGCTCCTCGGCCGTGCGGCGCACGCCCGGCGTGGTGGCCCGTGCCCGGGTACCGCCACAGGCAGGGCAAACCCACCCGGTCTTTCCGCACCAGGAGCATTCGGGTTCGGCTCCGCCTCGCACCACCCGGATCGGCCCGTGGCACGCGGAACACCGCGCCGCTTCACGGCACCGCTGGCAGGCGAGTGCGGCGACGTACCCGGAACGCGCGACCTGTACCAGAACCGGCCCGTGCTGGAGCGCGTCCTTGGCCGTCCGCCACGCCAGCGACGGGATCCGGGCGGTCCGCGCCGCAGGGTCGCGAACCTGCTCGTAATCGTCACCGGACACCCGCACGACCGGGGCGATTGCGCGGACCCGGTCACGGGACGGAGCGACGGTACGCGCCCACCCGGAACTCACGAGCTGCTGGACTTCGGCGGTCCGGGCGAATCCACCGACCACGGCCGCCGCCCCCTGCTGATGCGCACGCAGCAGCAGCACCTCGCGAGCATGGACGTACGGCGCACGCGGTTCTGCGTGCAGGTCGTCGCCGTCGTCCCAGATGGCGACCAGGCCAAGCTCGGCGACCGGCGCGAACATGGCCGACCGGGTTCCGAGCACCGCCCGGACCGCACCGCGGCGGACGGCGAGCCACCTGCGGTACCGCTCGGACGGGCCGAGCTCGGCCGCGAGCACGACGTGCTGGCCTGGGCCGGCCGCCTGTAGGAGTGCTGAGTCGACCCGTTCGACGTCACGTGCGTCGGGCAGCACCACGATCGATCCTCTGCCGCCGGCCGAGGTGGCCACGACGAGACGGGCGAGCAGATCCGGCCAGTCGGCCGCCGGGCCGGGGTTCCACACCGCTCGCGGCGTGCGGCCATCGGCGAGCGCCGTGAGAAGGGCCGGACCGTCCTCGTGGTCCAGCCAGCCGCCCGGGCTCGGACGCGGTGGCGGTTCGGGCGCGGTTCCCGACTCGACGAGTTCGGTCTTGGCGTGCCGCGGTGGCACCGCCAGCCTCAGGACGTCCGCGACCGTCCCGGCGTACCGGTCGGCGACCGCACGGGCCAGCTCGGTGATCTCGGGTGCGAGCACCGGTTCGCCGGACACGACCCGCCGCAGCCTGGTGAGCCGGCCCGGGTGATCACTGCCGGCCGTACGTTCGATGACATACCCGTCGTGCAGCGCGCCGGCGAACCGCACCGAGACCCGGACGCCCGCTACGGCGGTGTCGGCCATCGACTCTGGGACGTGATAGTCGAATGGCCGGTCAAGGTGCGGTAGGGGAACGTCGACGAGCACCTTCGCGACGGGTGACACTGCGGCCAGCGGCTCGGGCTGCCGTCGCGGCCGAGCGGCGGGTCGGCCAAGTGAGCGGGTCAGCGCCGGCTGGTCCGGCTCGTCGGGCGTGGTCACACCGCCGTTCCTATCGCATGAGAAGGACGTCGGCCCGGCGCGACTGTGGACTAGTCGACCGCAGCGCGCAACTCGTCCACTCGGTCGGTGCGCTCCCACGTGAAGTTGGGCAGCTCGCGTCCGAAGTGTCCGTACGCCGCCGTCTCGGCATAGATCGGCCGCAGCAGGTCGAGGTCGCGAATTATGGCCGCCGGACGAAGGTCGAAGACCTCGGTCACAGCGTCCTGGATCCGCGTGCCGGGGACCCTTTCGGTGCCGAAGCACTCGACGAAGAAGCCGACCGGGTGCGCCTTGCCGATGGCATACGCGACCTGGACCTCGCAGCGTGTCGCCAGCCCGGCAGCGACGATGTTCTTGGCGACCCACCGCATCGCGTACGCGGCGGAGCGGTCGACCTTGGACGGGTCCTTGCCACTGAACGCGCCGCCACCGTGCCGCGCCATACCGCCGTACGTGTCGATGATGATCTTACGTCCGGTGAGGCCGGCGTCACCCATCGGACCTCCGACCTCGAACCGGCCCGTGGGGTTGACCAGCAGCCGGAACCCGTCGCTGTCGACGTCGAAGGTGTCCAGCACCGGCTTGACGACGTGCTGTTCGATGTCGGGGGTGAGCAGGTTGTCGAGGTCGACGTTCGCGGCGTGCTGGCTCGAGACCACGACGGTGTCGACGCGCACCGGGCGATCGCCGTCGTAGTCGATCGTGACCTGTGTCTTGCCGTCGGGCCGCAGGTACGGCACCACCCCGGCCTTTCGGACCTCGGACAGCCGCTGGGCGAGCCGGTGGGCCATGATGATCGGCAACGGCATCAACTCGGGGGTCTCGTCACACGCGTACCCGAACATCAGGCCCTGGTCGCCCGCACCCTGCCGGTCGAGCGGATCGGCCGAATGCGAGGCGTCGACCCGGTGCTCCCACGCATCATCGACGCCTTGCGCGATGTCCGGCGACTGCGAGCCGATCGACACGGACACGCCGCACGAGTTGCCGTCGAATCCCTTGGTCGACGAGTCGTAGCCGATATCGAGGATCGTCTCGCGGACCAGGCCGGGAATGTCGGCATAGGCCTGCGTGGTGACTTCACCGCCAACGTGAACCAATCCGGTGGTGACGAACGTCTCGACCGCTACCCGGCTGTTGGGGTCGTCCTTGAGCAGCGCGTCGAGGACCGAGTCGCTGATCTGGTCGCAGATCTTGTCCGGGTGGCCCTCGGTGACCGACTCCGACGTAAACAGACGACGCGACATTGGGTGCTCTCCTGTCGGGGTAGCGATGAACAGCGGGGCTTGCGGCCCACGCGCTCACGAAACATTATGCGATCTCACCGACCTTGGCCCACTGGGTCCGACTAATCGGTCCCCGCTCGCTGGTCCCAGGCCGACGACGTGCCGCGAGTCTACTTGAGCCGCTCGGCCACAAGGTCCCACACCACGTGCGCCAATGCCGACTTCGGCCCGAATGGTACCGGTGTGGTGGAGCCGTCCGCGCCCAGCACGACGGCCTCGTTCTGCTCGCTCTCGAATCCGCGGTCGGGTCCGACCTCGTTGACCACCAGCAGGTCGCAGCCCTTCGCGGCCAGCTTGGCGCGACCGTGCTCGAGCACGGTACCGGACTCGTCCCCGGTCTCAGCAGCGAAACCGACGACGACCTGCCCGTCGCGCCGGCGCGAGGTCGACAACTCGGCAAGCACGTCGGCGGTTCGTTCCAGCTCGACGGCCGGGACAGCCCGCTCTTCGGTCTTCTTGATCTTCGCCGCCGCGTACGTTCGGGGCCGGAAGTCTGCGACGGCCGCGGCCATCACGACCGCGTCGGCGGTCTCGGCAGCGGAAAGGACCGCATCCCGCAGTTGCGCGGCGCTTTCGACAGCTACCACGTCTGTACCTGCCGGATCCGGCAAGGCGACGTTCGCCGCGACGACGGTGACCCGGGCGCCGCGAGCGGCCGCCGCTCGGGCGAGCGCGTAGCCCTGCCGCCCGGACGAGCGGTTGCCGATGAACCGCACTGGGTCCAGGTACTCGCGGGTGCCGCCGGCCGAGACGACCACATGCCGGCCCGCCAGATCGGGCACCGCCGACTTCCTGGTGAGCAGATCGCGGGCCACGGCGACGATCTCGTCCGGCTCGGGCAACCGGCCCTTGCCCGAGTCGGCACCGGTCAGCCGGCCGACAGCCGGTTCGAGCACGATCGCGCCACGGTCACGCAGCGTCGCGACGTTCGCGACGGTCGCAGGGTTCTCCCACATCTCGGTGTGCATTGCCGGGGCGTACAACACCGGGCAGCGGGCCGTGAGCAGGGTCGAGGTGAGCAGGTCGTCGGCGAGCCCGTGCGCGGCGCGCGCCATCAGGTCGGCCGTGGCGGGCACGACGAGCACGAGGTCGGCCCGCTGGCCGAGGCGCACATGCGGCACTTCGTGGACCTCGTCCCACACCTCGGCGGAGGCCGGGTGTCCGGACAATGCGGCCCAGGTCGCCGAGCCGACGAAGTGCAGTGCCGCCGGAGTAGGCACCACGCGCACGTCGTGGCCGGTTTCGGTGAGGCCGCGAACCACCTCACAGGCCTTGTACGCGGCAATGCCCCCGCTGACGCCGACAACGACGCGGGGGCGTTCGGGCGCGCCTTCGGCAAGCGACGCCACGAGAGGTTGTTACTCCTGCTCGGCCTGAGGGGATGCCGCCGGCTCTTCGGCGGTCAGAAGGCCCTGGTCGATCTCGCGCAGCGCGATCGACAACGCCTTCTCCTGCACCTGGGTCTCGACGAGTGGGCCGACGTACTCCAGCAGGCCTTCACCCAACTGGGAGTAGTACGCGTTGATCTGCCGCGCGCGCTTGGCCGCGTAGATGACAAGGGCGTACTTGGAGTCGGTCTTCTCGAGCAGGTCGTCGATGGGTGGGTACGTGATGCCCTCGGCCACGCCGTGGGTTCCGGACACGTTGCTGCCTCCGGGCTCAGAAGGGGTTGACTGCTGACTGGCGTCCTCAGCCCGCGCTGGGCGGCACTGACGAACTCATCAAGGTTACCAGCTCTTTACACACCTGTTCGACATCGTGGTTGACGATGGTGATGTCGAACTCGTCCTCCGCCGCCAGCTCTTCCTTGGCCGTGGCCAGCCGGCGCTCGCGTTCGGCGGCGTTCTCGGTGCCCCGCCCGACCAGGCGGCGCACCATCTCGTCCCACGTAGGCGGGGCGAGGAACACGAACAACGCGTCCTGTCCGCTGTCGCGGATCTGCCGCGCTCCTTGCAGGTCGATCTCGAGGAGGCACGACCGTCCCTCGGCGAGGGCCTTGTCGACCGGCCGGCGTGGCGTGCCGTACTTGGCGTGACCATGGACGACGGCCCATTCGAGGAACTCGCCGGCCGCGACCATTCGGTCGAACGTGGTCTCGTCGACGAAGTGGTAGTGCACCCCGTCGATCTCGCCGGGACGGGGGAAGCGGGTGGTGACGGACACCGAGATCCACAGTTCTGGATGGCTCGCACGCAGCCGCCGGACGACCGTTGTCTTGCCCACTGCGGTCGGCCCGGACAGGACCACCAGCCGACCCGCTCCCCCGTGATTCGCGGGCGTGCCGTTCAGGCGCGGCCTCCGAATTCGCGCTCGAGGGCAGCGATCTGGTTGGCGCCGAGGCCGCGCACGCGGCGGTTCTCGGCAATGCCGATCCGCTCCATGATCTGCGCGGCGCGGACCTTGCCGACGCCGGGCAGGGATTCAAGCAGCGCGGAGACCTTCATCTTGCCGATGACTTCGTTCGTCTCGCCCTCTTTGAGCACCTCCGTCAGGGAGGAGCCGGAGTGCTTCAGCCGATTCTTGACCTCCGCACGCTCCCGGCGGGCTTCAGCTGCCTTGGCAAGCGCGGCAGCGCGCTGTTCGGGGGTCAGGGAAGGGAGCGCCACGGGCGGTTCACCTCTGGTTTCACTCGAAATACGGGTATGGACAACGGGAACCTAGCGAGTCTTCGCCCCTGAGAGCAACGTGAACTCGCCAATCGCTCGTGTAGTAGCCGCGAGCAGGGCGTCCTGATCGGGCCCCACTCGCAGGATCTCACGAGAACTGGACGGCAGGACATTTGGCAGCGCGTTACCGAAAATGCGCCGCAAACCATCCAAAGTGCCGCCTTGTGCGCCGACGCCAGGAGCAAGCAGCGGGCCTCCGACCTCGAGGTCCTCGCTTGTCGAGCCCACTGTGGCACCGACGACGCAACCAACGCTGCCCATGGTGGGCGCGCCGGCGTTGAGCTTGCGGACATGATCCAGCACGGCGCCGGCGACCGTCCGGCCGTCCGGCAGGCGTGCTTGTTGGACCTCCACGCCCTCAGGGTTGGAGGTCATTGTGACGACGAACACGCCGTTGTCGTGCGCCAGCGCGGTGTCGATGAGCGGTTGGAGCGACTCGAAACCGAGATAGGGCGTGGCCGTCACCGCGTCTGAGCACAGCGATGAAGCGGGACTCACGAAGGCATCGGCGTACGCCTGGACGGTCGAACCGATGTCACCCCGCTTGGCATCCATCAGCACGATCGCGCCCGCATCTCGGGCGGCCGCGATCGTGCGTTCCAGGACGGCGATACCGCGCGAGCCGTGCCGCTCGAAGAACGCGGCCTGCGGTTTGAGCACCGCTACCCGCTCGCCGATGGCCTCGACGACCGTCCTGGCGAACCGCTCCAGCCCGCCCGGATCGTCCGGAAGTCCCCAGGTCTGAAGTAGAGCCGGATGCGGATCGATGCCGACACAGAATGCACCACGCGTGTCCATGGCGGTGCGTAGCCGGCCGCCAAAGCTCATCTGTGTCCTCCATCGCGTTCGGCCGCCAACCGCCGCAGGGTGCGACTGGGCCACAGCGGGCCGCCGTACACGAGTCCAGTGTAGGCCTGGACGAGCGTCGCACCTGCGTGTTTGCGCTCAATGATGTCCTCGGCCGATTCGACGCCGCCCACCGACACGAGGGTGAGCGAGTCGCCCACGTGCTGGCGGAGCAGCCGGAGAACCTCGAGGGATCGCTCCTTCAGGGGCGCGCCGGAGAGCCCGCCGGGGCCGAGGAGTTCGACCTCGCGAGGATCGGACTGCAAGCCCGAGCGGCCGATCGTCGTGTTCGTGGCGATGATCCCGTCGAGTCCGGACTCGGTGGCGAGGTCGGCGATGGCCCGGAGATCGTCGTCGGCCAGGTCTGGAGCGATCTTCACCAGCAGCGGGACGTGACGTCGGGCCACCTGGTCGGCCGCGCGGCGGACCGCCTCGAGCAACGGTCCGAGCCGGCCGACTGCCTGCAGGTCCCGCAGGCCGGGCGTGTTGGGCGAGCTGACGTTGACCACGAGGTAGTCCGCGTACGGGGCGAGCAGCCGCGTGCTGGCGACGTAGTCGTCGATGGCCCGATCGGCCGGCGCGAGCTTGGTCTTGCCGATGTTCACGCCCACGATGGTGCGACCGCTCGGGCCACGCCGCGCGTGTCGTCGGCGCAGGCGCTCGGCCACGGCTGCCGCGCCCTGGTTGTTGAAGCCCATCCGGTTGACGATCGCCCTGTCCCGGACGAGGCGGAACAGGCGAGGTCTCGGATTGCCCGGCTGGGGCTGGGCCGTGACCGTCCCGACCTCGATGAACCCGAAACCCAGGGCCGCCAGCCCATCGATCCCGGCCGCGTCCTTGTCGAAGCCGGCGGCCAGCCCGAGCGGGTTCGGGAACTGGATGCCCATGGCCCGCACCGGAAGATCGGGAGCCTCGCAGACGTGGCGGACGAGCCGCTCCCCCGCCTGTGTCGAGGCGAGCGCGCGAAGGGTCAGGAAACTCCACTTATGGGCGAACTCCGCGTCCACCCGGCGGACGACGGTACGCAGGATCCTGTCGTAGATCCTCACAGTTGGTCACCTGATCGCATCTCAGGATGCGGACACAAAACGATCAGGTGACAAAGGGTGGCGGTCCACCGCAGGTCGGCAGCCCGGTAGGTCACCTGATCGTCGGCGCCGGCGGCGACTCGCAGATCTCCGGACGAGATCATCGCAGCGCTGTCGACCACGATTGCAGCGACCGCACACCCAGCGGCCCGGTGAGCAGCGCCTCGATGCCCTGCACTGCGGCGGCCAGGCCCTGGACGGTCGTGATGCACGCGATGTTCGCCTGGATGGCCGCCCGCCGAATCTCGTACCCGTCGTTGCGAGGACTCCCACCGGAGGTCGTCCCACTGGGCGTGTTCACGATCAGCGCAATGTCTCCGCCCAGGATGCGCGTGACGATCGCCGGGGAGCCGTCCGGTTCGTGCCCGGTCCACAGCTTGCCGACGACCTCGGCGTCGACTCCGTTGCGCCGCAGGACGTCCGCCGTCCCCGCCGTCGCGACGATGGAAAAGCCCAGGTCGGCGAGGCGCTTGATCGGAAAGATCATGTGCCGTTTGTCGCGGTTGGCGAGCGAGACGAACACCCTTCCGGCGGTGGGCAGCGGCCCGAATGCGGCCGCCTGCGACTTGGCGAATGCCGTTCCGAACAGTGCGTCGAGGCCCATCACCTCACCGGTCGAGCGCATCTCGGGCCCGAGTATCGTGTCGACGACCCGCCCGTCGGGCATCCGGAACCGGTTGAACGGCATCACCGCTTCCTTCACGGCCACCGGCGCATCGGGCCCGAGGTCCAAGCCGTCCCCCGCCGGCAGCAAGCCCTCCGCACGCAGTGACGCCACTGATGCGCCCAGCATCACCCGCGCCGCGGCCTTGGCCAGCGGCACCCCGGTCGCCTTGGACACGAACGGCACCGTCCGCGACGCCCGCGGGTTCGCCTCCAGCACGTAGAGCACGTCGCCGGCCAGGGCGTACTGGATGTTCAGTAGCCCGCGCACCCCGACACCCCGCGCGATCGCCTCGGTGGACGCGCGGATCCGCAGCAGGTCCTCCCGCCCCAGCGTGGTGGGCGGCAATGCGCAGGCCGAGTCGCCCGAGTGGATCCCGGCCTCCTCGATGTGCTCCATGACGCCACCGAGGAACAGCTCCTCACCGTCGAACAGAGCGTCGACGTCGATCTCCACCGCATCGTCCAGGAATCGATCGACGAGCACCGGATGTTCCGGGCTGGCGTCGGTCGCCCGGGTGATGTAGTCCTCGAGCGTCTCGTCGTCGTACACGATCTCCATGCCGCGCCCGCCGAGGACGTACGACGGACGGACCAGCACCGGGTAGCCGATGCCGGACGCGATCTCGCGAGCCTGCTCGAACGAGGTCGCCGTGCCGTGCTTCGGGGCCGGCAATCCCGCCGCGGCGAGAACCCGGCCGAACGCGCCACGCTCCTCGGCCAGGTGGATCGCCTCGGGTGACGTGCCGACGATCGGCACCCCCGCGTCGGCCAGGCCCTGCGCCAGGCCGAGCGGAGTCTGCCCACCGAGCTGGACGATGACACCCGCGACCGGCCCGGCCTGCGATTCGGCGTGGACGACCTCGAGCACGTCCTCCAGCGTCAGCGGCTCGAAGTACAGCCGGTCGGACGTGTCGTAGTCCGTCGACACGGTCTCGGGGTTGCAGTTGACCATCACCGTCTCGAAGCCGGCCCCACCGAGCGCCATAGCGGCATGGACACACGAGTAATCGAACTCGATGCCTTGCCCGATCCGGTTCGGCCCGCTGCCCAGGATGATCACGGCGGCCCGCTCGCGCGGGGCTACCTCCGTCTCCTCGTCGTACGACGAGTAGTGGTACGGCGTGCGGGCGGCGAACTCGGCCGCGCAGGTGTCCACCGTCTTGTAGACCGGTCGGACACCCAGCGCGTGCCGCACACCGCGCATCACGGCCTCGGTCATGCCGCGAAGTTCTGCCAGCTGGCGGTCCGAGAAGCCATGACGCTTGGCCTTGCGCAGCAGCTCGGGAGCCAGAGCCGGCGCCGCCCGCACCGACTCCGCGACCTCGACGAGCAGCAGCAGCTGATCGACAAACCAGGGGTCGATCCCGGTCGCGTCGGCCACCTGGTCAACGCCGGCGCCGGCTCGAAGGGCGGCCAGCACATCGCCGAGGCGGCCGTCGTACGGCGTGCGGATCCGTTCCAGCAGCTCACCGGCATCACCCGGGTCGCCGGAGAAGCGCAGCAGCGCCTCGGGCCTCTCGAGCGAGCGCATCGCCTTCTGCAGCGCTTCGGTGAAGTTGCGGCCGATCGCCATCGCCTCGCCGACACTCTTCATGTGCGTGGTCAGGCGCTGGTCGGCCATCGGGAACTTCTCGAACGCGAACCGCGGCGCCTTGACCACGACGTAGTCGAGCGTCGGCTCGAACGATGCGGGCGTCTCGGCGGTGATGTCGTTGGGAATCTCGTCCAGCGTGTAGCCGAGCGCCAGCTTGGCCGCGATCTTCGCGATGGGGAAACCGGTCGCCTTCGACGCCAGCGCCGACGACCGCGAAACCCGCGGGTTCATCTCGATGATGATCATCCGCCCGGTCGCCGGATCGACCGCGAACTGGATGTTGCAGCCGCCGGTGTCGACTCCGACGGCTCGGATCACCGCGATCGCCTGATCGCGCATCACCTGGTACTCGCGGTCGGTCAGCGTCATCGCCGGCGCCACCGTGATCGAGTCGCCGGTGTGCACACCCATCGGGTCGACGTTCTCGATCGAGCAGACGATCACTACGTTGTCCGCCCGGTCGCGCATGACCTCGAGTTCGTACTCCTTCCAACCGAGGATCGATTCCTCCAGCAGAACCTCGGCGGTGGGAGACACCGCAAGGCCCGCTCCCGCGATCCGGCGCAGGTCGGCCTCGTCGAAGGCCATGCCCGAGCCCGCGCCGCCCATGGTGAAGGAGGGCCGGACGACGATCGGGTAGCCCAACTCACCCGCGGCGGCCAGGCACTCGTCCATCGTGTGGCAAATCACCGATACGGCGACCTCTCCCCCGATCTGGTGGACGATCCGCTTGAACGACTCGCGGTTCTCGCCGCGCTCGATGGCTTCGATGGATGCGCCGATAAGCTCGACGCCGTACTTGTCCAGCACCCCCCGCTCGTGCAGCGCCACCGCCGTGTTCAGCGCCGTCTGCCCGCCGAGCGTGGCCAGCAGCGCGTCGGGTCGCTCGAGCTCGATGACCCGCTCGACGAACTCTGGGGTGATCGGCTCGACGTAGGTGGCGTCGGCCAGCTCCGGGTCGGTCATGATCGTCGCCGGGTTGCTGTTGACCAGTACGACCCGCATCCCCTCGGCCCGCAGCACCCGGCAGGCCTGAGTGCCGGAGTAGTCGAACTCGCACGCCTGGCCGATCACGATCGGCCCGGACCCGATCACCAGGACCGATTCGATGTCGGTGCGCCGCGGCATCAGCCGGCCCCCATCATCTCGACGAACCGGTCGAACAGATACGCGGCATCGTGCGGGCCGGCGGCGGCCTCCGGGTGGTACTGGACGGAGAACCCACGCAGCTCACCGCCAGCACCGCGAAGCTCGAGGCCTTCCACCACGCCGTCGTTCAGACAGACATGGCTCACCGACGCTTGTCCGTACGGCGTCTCGACCGCGCCGTCGAGGGGGGCGTTCACCGCGAAACCGTGGTTGTGCGCGGTGACCTCAACCTTGCCGGTCGTGCGGTCCTGCACCGGCTGGTTGATCCCGCGGTGGCCGTAGCGAAGTTTGTACGTTTCGAAGCCCAGCGCCCGGCCGAACAGCTGATTTCCGAAGCAGATGCCGAAGAACGGGACGCCTCGTTCGAGCGCCCCGCGCAGCAGCGAGACCTGATGGCCGGCCATCGCCGGGTCGCCGGGCCCGTTGGAGAAGAACAAGCCGTCGGCTCGGACCGCCAGCACGTCGTCCAGCGAGGACGTCGCGGGGAGTACGTGCGTCTCGACGCCCCGCTCGGCCAGCCGGAGCGGCGTCATCGACTTGATCCCCAGGTCGAGCGCGGCCACGGTGAACCGCCGCTCTCCGGCCGCCGGCACGACGTAAGGCGAGGCCGTGGTCACCTCGTCTACCAGGTGCGCTCCCGTCATCGACGGCGACGCGAGCACCCGCTCGCGCAGGGCGTCGGCATCGGTCTCCGTCGTCGAGATGCCCACTCGCATCGCCCCGCGCTCACGCAGGTGGCGGGTCAGCGCCCGGGTGTCGATGCCGCTGATGCCGACGATTCCCTGCCGGGCAAGCTCCTCGTCCAGGCTCCGCTGCGCCCGCCACGACGACGGACGCCGTGCCGGGTCGCGAACCACGTATCCCGCTACCCAGATGCGGGCGGACTCGGGATCGTCGTCGTTCACGCCCGTGTTGCCGATATGCGGCGCGGTCTGGACGACGACCTGCCGGTGGTACGACGGGTCGGTGAGCGTCTCCTGGTAGCCGGTCATGCCGGTGGCGAAGACCGCTTCGCCGAAAGTCTCACCCTCGGCCCCGTACGGCTCGCCCAAGAACGTCCGGCCGTCCTCCAGGACGAGCAACGCGGTCATTGCAGGGCTCCATCCAAGACGGTGGGCCGGCCGCGTAGGAACGTGGCGACCACCCGGCCGGGCAGCTTCATGCCCTCGAACGGCGTGTTGTGCGACAACGAGGCCATCTCGCGTCCGCTGATCGTGCGGGTGTGCGCGGGGTCGACGAGCACCAGATTGGCCGGCTCGCCGGCAGCGATCGGGCGGCCCTGCGCGTGCGAGCCGGTGTCACAGCGCCCGATTCGGGCCGGCCGGTACGACATCCGGTCGGCCACGCCCGCCCAGTCGAGCAATCCGGTGTCGACCATCGCGGCCTGGACGACCGACAGCGCGGTCTCCAGGCCCAGCATCCCCATCGCCGCGGCGTCCCACTCGGATTCCTTGTCTTCGACCGGGTGCGGTGCGTGGTCGGTGGCGACGATGTCGATCGTGCCGTCCGCCAGTGCCTCGCGCAGGGCGGCGACGTCGGCCTGGGTGCGCAGTGGCGGGTTGACCTTGTACCGCGGGTCGTACGTAGCGGCGAGCTCGTCGGTGAGCAGCAGGTGGTGCGGGGTCACCTCGGCGGTGACGTCCCAGCCCTTGGACTTGGCCCACCGGATGATCTCGACAGATCCTGCGGTCGACACGTGGCAGATGTGCACTCGCGAGCCGACGTGCGCGGCCAGCAGGACGTCCCGGGCGATGATGGCCTCCTCGGCCACCGCCGGCCAGCCCCGCAATCCGAGCCGGCCGGACAGCTCGCCCTCGTTCATCTGTGCGCCTTCAGTGAGCCGCGGTTCCTGGGCGTGCTGGGCAACGACGCCGTCGAACGCCTTGACGTACTCGAGCGCCCGCCGCAT
>DASUUU010000151.1:0-5833 GCA_036373915.1 Jiangellaceae bacterium
CGCGCCTCGAGACCGGGTCTGGCAGGCGTGGACCGAGCCTGCGGCGTTCGCTTCGTGGTTCGGCGGGACGGCAGAGACCGTCACCCTTGACGTTCGCCCGGGAGGACGGTGGCGGGTCGGCACCGACGAGGAGGGCAAGCCCGGAGAAGCCTTATCCGGCCGCTACCTCGATGTCGTGGAGGGCCGGCTCCTGGTCATGGAGACCAGCTTCACCGGTGGTGACACGGTCATGGAGATGAGCTTCCACGACCACGCCGGTGGCACCCGAGTGCAAGTCCGGCAGCGTTGCCGATCCCCCGAAGAGCGGGACGGAGGCCGGCAGGGCAGCGAAGTGTTGCTCGCCGCCTGTGCGGACTTCGTGGCCGGATCCTGAATCGCCGACGACTCGCAGCCCTCCTGCGGTGGTATCCGGTCCGCATCGCAGTGTCGGCTACGCCGGTTGGGGAGCCAGGCTCCTTTGCGATCACGGCGTGATCCCTAGGGATCCCTGCACCTGTGAATCAGTGGCTTCCCCGATTCCCGTCAAGGCGTGCCGTCCCTAGCGTCATGACCGGTGCGGCGCGGTGCCGCACTTGTGGCATGACCAAGCGGAGGAGTGATGCAAGTCGAGACCGAGTACGCCCCGGCCGGTGTGCAGGCCGGCCCGCGTGCCACGCTGTCGGTGCTGCGCGCGACGGCGGTGCTGCACGCAATGGCGGTCGTACTCCAGCCCGTGCTCGCGGGCATGTACCTGGGTGGAGACGTGGATGCCATCGGTGTCCATGGCGGCAACGCCAGCTTGGTGACCACCCTGGCATTCGTCCAGGTACTGGCCGCGATCCTGTACGTGTGGCCTGGCGGTGGCCGGCTGTGGCCGCTGGGCGTGAGCGTCGCGGTCTTCATGGCCGAGGTCGTCCAGATCGGCATGGGCTACAGCGCGAACCTCCCCATCCACATCCCGCTGGGCGTCACGATCATCGTGAGCCAGTGGTTGCTGACCGTCTGGGCGCTACGGTCAGGCGCCAAGGCTCCCCGTACGTGGGGACGGCGCCGATGACTCTGTCGCGACGAGCCTTCCTCGGCGTGGTCGGTGCCGGAGCCGCGATGGCATTAACCGGCTGCGGGGTAGGTGGCATCGACCTGCGGGCCGGTCAGACCGCCGAATTACTACGCAGCCGGGCGCCGCGCCCGGAGCCGTTCCGGGTTCCGCTGCCCATCCCGCCGGTCGCGCGTCCGATCCGCAGTGACGGCACCGCCGACTACTACGAGATTGTCCAGCGCGAGGCCAGCGTCGATATCCTGCCCGGCCTGCGGACAACGATCATGGGATACGACGGGATCTTCCCCGGGCCGACGATCGTCTCCCGAAGCGGTCGGCAGGCGGTGGTCCGCCACCGGAACGAGCTGCCCGTGCCGGTCGCGGTTCACCTGCATGGCGGCCATACCCCACCTGAAAGCGACGGCTACCCGATCGACCTGGTGCGTCCGACCAGCGGTCCGGCCGGTGGGCGCGCGATGCACGACATGCACGGCGACACGTCGGACGGCGAGCGTGATTACGTGTACCCGCTCCAGCAGCGGGCGGCCACGCTCTGGTACCACGACCACCGGATGGACTTCACCGGCCAGCAGGTGTACCGCGGGCTCGCCGGCTTCCACCTGGTCCACGACGACGAGGAGGACGCACTGCCCCTGCCGAAGGGGGAGCGCGACATCCCGCTCATGATCTGCGACCGGGCCTTCGAGGAGGACGGGTCCTTCCGGTACCCCGCGCTCGACCCGGACCTGCGCTCGACTCCCGGGGTCGAAGCCGATTTCATGGAAGGCGTTCTCGGCGACGTCATACTCGTCAACGGTGCGCCGTGGCCCGTCCTGGAAGTCGACGCCGCTCGGTACCGGTTGCGCATCCTCAACGCTTCGAACGCCCGGCGATACCGGCTCGCTCTCGAACCGGCGCCCGCCGAGGGAGCGCCGTTCGTCCAGATCGGCTCCGACGGCGGACTGCTCGAGCGGCCGGTCGATCACGCCGCCATCGACATCGCACCGGCCGAACGTTTCGACGTCGTCGTCGACTTCTCGGGTTTCCGGCCTGGTACCGAGGTCACCCTCGTCAATCGCCTCGGCGAGGACGGCACGGCTCGCGTCATGCGGTTTCGGGTGACCCGACGGACGTCCGACGACAGCCGGATACCGGACACACTGAGCCGGATCGAGCGGCTCGACCCGGCGAAAGCGGTCCGAACCCGGACGTGGGAGTTCCGGCGGGGCAGGGTCGGCGGTCACGCCGGTTGGACGATCAACGGCAAGGCCTTCGACCCGAACCGGATGGATGCACGTCCCCGGCTGGGAGAGATCGAGATCTGGCGGTTCGCCACGGACCTGCACCATCCCGTGCATGTCCACCTGGACCCGTTCCAGGTGGTCGACCGGCGAGGCAGGGGGCCGGGGCCGTTCGACAGCGGCTGGAAGGACACGGTCGACGTCCGCCCTGCGGAGATCGTCGACGTCGCCGTCCGGTTCACCGACTACCAGGGACCGTACATGCTGCATTGCCACAACCTCGAACACGAGGACATGGCAATGATGGCGTCTTTCGAAACCGTGTGATCGAGATCGACGGCGCCTACGGCGAGCGTCCGGCTAGTCATCGGTCGCCCTGCGTAGCCGTTTGACGTCACCGCGGCGGCGTTTGCTCGCCAGCCGCCGTTCGGTCGAGGCGCGGCTGGGTTTGGTCGGTCGGCGTACTCGTGGCGGTGGTGCGATGGCCTGCTCCAGCGTGTGGACGAGGCGCGTCTCGGCAGCCTTTCTGTTGCGCAGCTGGGAGCGATGCTCGGAGGCGGTGACGGTGAGTACTCCGTTGGTGAGCCGGCCGGCCAGCCGCTGGAGCGCGCGCTTCTTATGGGTTGGCCCAAGGGCCGTGGACGCGGCCACGTCAAAGCTGAGCTCGACCCTGCTGTCCGTGGTGTTGACCGACTGACCGCCTGGACCCGACGAGCGCGAGAAGCGCCAGTTCAGCTCGGCCTCCGGGATCACGACCGAGCCGCGGATGCGCAACGGGCCGGGCATGGTGCTGATTCTGCCAGCGAGGAGGACGAACGGCCCCTGCGTCGGGAGCCTTACGGGTCGCCCGCTGACCCGCGAGGTCGGCGATTCGCCACACGGCAGATCGACTACTGCCCCCACTCGTCCGGTGGCTCGTGATACCCCGGTACGAAATGCCAGTACTCGCGTAGGCGCCGGCATTGCCACTCGTCCGTGAAGTCCAGTAGCAGGCATCCGGGCAGGGTAACGGCGTCGCCGTCCACCTTCATGGTGGTCCAGAACTCCACGGTTACCCTGGTGCCGTCGACGAACGGACGACCCATGCGGACTTGGACGTCGCTTTGTGAGGCGGTGACCGACTCCCAGTAGGCGCGTACGCCTTCCTGGCCTTGGTGCGCCGGCTCGACGATGTTGGACCGGTAGGTGGCATCCGGGGTGAACAGGCCGCGTGCGGCCTCCGCGTCACGGCTTTCCCAGGCGACCCGATAGCCCTCGATCCACTCCGCAAGTGCTCCGGCCATACCCGTCCTCCCGACTGATGTCGCTAACCTGAGGCGCGCTGCGTCTCCTGATTGTCCGCGTCGACGCCAATGCGATCAACTTGGCCGATTTCATCTCAGAGATCGGGCTTACGGTGTTGGATCGTGGGAACGGTGGGAGTTGCCACCTGAGATTGGAGCGGGCCATGACCGTCAACCCGAACGACCGGCTGAACGACGACGACATGGAGACGGTAGGTGCAACCAAGGACGCGGCGGGCAAAGATGCCGACGGTGTCGACGCCCGGGACGCGGATGGCGTGGATGCGGCCGATGCGGACGGCACAGACACGGCCGATGCGGACGGGACCGACACGACTGATGCGGACGGGACCGACACGGCCGACGCCGACGAGAGCGACTCCGACGGCGTGGACGCTGTAGACGCGCGATGAGCAGCGGTGACGGACGGACAGCTGAGCATTGGACGCACTGACCCGCCTCTCGGGTGATGCACAGGGCTTTGCCGAGAAAGTCTGGGCGCACCGCATTCACGTGCACCATGCAGCGGCGAGCGATCTGGCCGGCTTGCTGAGCACAGCTGACGTCGACTACCTGCTCACGTCGAGTGCGCTGCGGACGCCGGCACTGCGGATGGTTCAGGACGGATCGGTGCTCCCTACGGCGCGCTACACACGCTCGGCGACGATGGCCGGTGTTGCGCTGACCGGTTTGGTTGATGCGCGCAAGGTGCTCGCCCTCTTCGATGACGGAGCCAGCGTCGTGCTGCAGGGATTGCACCGCTATTGGCCGCCCTTGACCGAGCTGGTACGGGACCTCGAACTGACCCTGGGGCACGCCTGCCAGGCCAACGCGTATCTCACGCCACCGGGATCGCAGGGCTTCGGGCTGCACTCGGACACCCATGATGTATTCGTGATTCAGACGCACGGCACCAAGGATTGGGAGGTCCACGACGGCCACGAGGTCAACCGGATCCGGATGGAGCCCGGCGTCTCGATGTACCTCCCGACAGGCACGCCCCACGCGGCGCGCACTCAGTCCGATGCGTCGCTCCATGTGACGATCGGCATCAACCGCACGACCTGGCGGGAGGTGCTCGAGCGCCAGCTGAACCGATTGCTGGCCGAACCCGCCTTCGACGAGCCACTGCCCGCGGGCTACCACCGTGACCCGGCGGGTTTCGCTGCAATGTTGGCTGCGCATGTCGACCGAGTCCGTGGCCTAGTGGATAACGCCGATGCCGATGCGTTGGCAGGCAGCGAGATCGACCGCTTCGTGACCAGTCGCGCCTCGGTCTTGCGCGGAGGACTCGTCGACCGGCTGCGCATCAGCTCACTCCACGATGGCTCCTGGCTTCGGCGCCGCCCCGGGTCCGTCTGCGAACTGCGACCCGATGGCGAACGGCTACGGGTGCTGCTCGGCGATCGAGAGATGCGGGTTCCGGGCTGGCTTGCCGAACCGCTCGAAGCGGTCCGCAGCGCCGACCGGATCCGCCCCACGGACCTTGCCGAGTGGCTCGACGAAGCGAGTCGGCTCGTGCTGATGCGTCGCCTGGTTCGTGAAGGATTGCTCGAGGTAGAGCGTTGACGGTCGCGCGGTGCTCCGTGCGCAGCGCCTTGCTCGGCGAACCCATGCAGGGGACTGCTTCGCGGGTTCGCCGTTACCTGCTCGTAGAAGCTCCCGGGCCGTGGGGCGTTGAGGCGCTCCGCGATTCTCGGTTGCCAGACGGTCTGAAGCGCGAATTGCGGCGTCGCAGTAGATCCACTGGCGTACGCGTTCTACTTATCCGGCGGTTCGGCGGTCCACGCACAGTGCGCCACCCGCAGGTCTACGTCGTCGACACCGGCACTCCGCCGGCATCTGTCGGCGGGCAGCTCACCGACATTCGCGATGTCCTTGACCCGAGCCTGTGGAGCACGACTCCCGACACGCGGGCGAATCTCGACCGGCACGGCGAGCCGCTGTTCCTCGTCTGTACCCACGGGCGGCACGACCCGTGCTGCGCCGAACGCGGACGACCGGTTGCCAGCGCCTTGTCCGCGGCTTACCCGGAGCACACCTGGGAGTGCTCACACATGGGCGGCGATCGGTTCGCCGGCAACCTTCTCTGCCTGCCAGACGGCATCGCCTACGGCCGAGTCGCTCCGGAGGATGCGCCGACGATCGCTCGCGAGTACCTCGACGGCCGGCTCGATCTGGCACACCTGCGTGGACGCGGCAGATACCCGTTCGCAGTGCAGGCGGCTGAATGGCATCTGCTAACGAAACTCGGCTTGACCGGGAAGAATGATCTCGTTCTGGCCGAACAC
>DASUUU010000152.1:0-14522 GCA_036373915.1 Jiangellaceae bacterium
CGGCGCCGTGCTCGATGTCGGCCGGGAGTACCGCACCGCCACCCCGGCGCAGTTCGCGGCGCTGATCGCCCGCGATGGCGGCTGCGCGTTCCCCGGCTGCACCCGCCCGGCATCGTGGTGCATCGCCCACCACATCAGCCACTGGGCCGACGGCGGCCAAACCAACCTGGACAACCTGGTCCTGCTGTGCACCTGGCACCACACCGTCGTGCACCACCACGGCTGGCAGGTACGACTCGGGTCTGATCGACTACCCGACTTCTACCCGCCACCCTGGATCGACCCCGACCGCGCACCCCGCCGCAACACCCGACCCCGACACCAGCAAACAATCAGCCTTCCAGACACCTGAGCACCACGCCCAGAAGGCGGCGCAAACCATGCGCCGCCTCCTAGGCGTGCCTGCTCCGTACTGGATGATCTATTCCAAGGGATCTGGTGCGTGTCGTGAGCCGGTGATATGGGCGGGGATGCCCGAGATCATTTATGAATACAGCACTGGATCACCCTCGCGATCGCACCGTACGCGACGGTAGATGGCTCGTTGATCGAGTCTCCTAGTCTGGCGCCGTGGCGGCCTCGGGGGGCAACGCGAAGGCCGATGAACATCAGCCCCTGATGGACATCTTTGATGCCGACTCGAAAATGACCAGCCCGCCCGCGCCGCTCAGCGCCGCGTCCAGCAACGCGAACAGGAGGCCAAGCGTGGCCTGACCTCCTGTTCACACCGGGATGGTCATCCGGCAGGTTCGGCCACCGGTTCGAGCGCAGCAGCCGTGGCCTCCTGGTCCGGCCCGGTGGTGTTCCCGCCGTGGGAGCGCAGCGCGTGCCACGCCATGGCCGCTACACCGACCGCGAGGACCGTGCCGATAGCCGCGACGACGTGCATACCGCTAACGAACGCGGTCTGTGCCGCCTCGATGACCTTGGCACCCAACGGCCCTGGCAGTTCGCCGGCCACTCCCATGGCGGCGCCCAACGTGTCGCGGGCGGTGTCGACGACATCGGCGGGGGTAGCGGTCGGCAGGGAGTCGGAAAGTTGCCGTCGGTACGTTGCGACGCCGATGCTTCCCAGCAGAGCGATGCCGAGTGCTCCGCCGAGCTCGGCACCTGTTTCGGAGATTCCCGAAGCGGCGCCGGCCCGTTCTGGCGGTGCCGATCCCACGATGAGCTCGGTGGTCAGGCCGAACACCGGCGCGAAGCCGAGCGAGATCACCAGCGATGCGGTGACCAGCAGAGGCAGCCCGTTGGTGCCGCCGACCTGGGTGAGCATGGCCATTCCGACGGCGGCGACGGCCAGGCCGCCGGCAATGAGGTTTCGCGGTCCGACCCGGCCGGAGATCCGTGGTGTGATCTGCGATCCGACCACGAATCCAACCGCCGACGGCAGCGACCAGAGACCTGCCTCGAGTGGCGAGAGACCGACGACGAGTTGCAGGTACTGGGCGATGAACAGGAAGTACCCGATCGCCACGAAGATCGCCAGGAAGTTCACCGACAGGGCCGCATTGAAGGCGCGGATCCGGAACAGGCTTATATCGATCATCGGGTCCGGGATGCGCCGCTGCCGCCGTACCCACACCACACCCAGCGCCGTTCCGACGGCGATGGCAGCGACAAACCCGGCCTGCACGCCGTCCTGTGCGATCCCCTTGAAGCCGTAGATGACAGCCAGCACAGCGACGA
Source organism: Jiangellaceae bacterium (assembly GCA_036373915.1). Lineage (GTDB taxonomy): Bacteria > Actinomycetota > Actinomycetes > Jiangellales > Jiangellaceae > JASLBX01. The sequence continues at coordinate 1,687 of DASUUU010000152.1, forward strand.
TCGACAATGCCGCGCTCGGCAGATCGAGCCGGCCGGCGTCGGGGTCACGGTATTCGGGCAGCACCTTCGGCCCGAGGATCAGCAGGGCGGCCATGACGGGCACGGCCAGCAAGAACACCGAGCCCCACCAGAACATCTCCAGCAGGATCCCACCGAGAACCGGGCCCACCGCGCTGCCCGCGGAGAACGCCCCGATCCACACGCCGATCGCAACCGATCGCTGCTTGGGGTCCTGGAACATGTGAAAGATCAATGAGAGGGTCGATGGCGCGAGGGTCGCTCCCGCGATACCCAGCAACGCTCGGCAGACGATGAGCATCGTGGGGTTCATCGAGAACGCCGCGACAATCGAGATCACGCCGAACGCGGCGGCACCGATCAGTAGCATCCGCCGGCGTCCGATGCGATCACCCAGCGTGCCCATTGTCACGAGCGCGCCTGCGACGAAGAACCCGTAGATGTCGATCATCCACAGCATCTGCGAACTGGTGGGCTTCATCTCTGCGGTAATGGCCGGCACCGCCAGGTGCAGGACCGTCAAATCCATGACGTACAACAGGCACGCAAGCGCGAGTACAGCAAGTCCGATCCACTCGCGGCGACCGGCCCGCGCGGCCACGGGATCAGTGGTGGTCATCGTGATTCTCCGTTCAACCAAATCCGTATCGTGTGGGACTACGTCGATGCCGGCCGTTCGTTCTCGACATCCGTACAGACAGCCGCGGCCGGCCAAACTCATCGGTGCAGCGCACGAGAGGCAGCAGCCGAGATGACTGCCGTTGACGTGCCGGAGATTTCACAGAGTCGGTTGCCATGGCCGGCGCCGATCAGCCGGTGCAAGGTAGAGGGCCGTCACGGCGCGAGCTACGCGATCCTGCGCATACGGTGGTGAACCGCCTCGCGGTCCGAACCGTACAGAAATGGAAAGTCATCCGAGGCAAGCCCGGTGCCGCACCGGACGGCTCTCGCGGATGACCCGTCCACCATGGAGGAGACCGACATGATCAAACGAGTTCTGGCGGCGTCGACTCTCGCGCTCGCCGGCCTTGGCCTGTCCGTGGGTGCCGCGCATGCCGACACCCAGCCGGCCAACCTCGGGAACGTGGCCAACGCCGATCGCGGCGCGAGTGCCCCGGGGCCCCACTGCCATTACGTACTACCAGCGTCGGGCAAGGGGGCGTTCGACCTGATCATCGCTGGGACGGCTCACCAGGCGCACACCCAGACGGGCCTTCCCACAGGGATCTTCCAGGCGACACCTTGCCCCTAGCCCCGCCGCAGGCATACGGATGTCAGAGTCCAGCCGCGACATCACCTGCCCTACCCCAAGTTGGGCGATCTTGACCCCGAGCCGACCTCCTCGGCCGGTACGTCCGGGCGTCGATGAGAGGAGGGTCTTGGCTTCGGGCACTTCGACGAACCGGGTATGACCGAACGCATCGTGGAGGCGTCGTCCTGGTGCTGGTGTGGAGGCGTGGTCAGCCATGCCCCACACCAGCACAACCGGCCCGTCGAATCGGTCAGCCGGGTTGACACGTCGTGGAGTTCCTGGGATCGATCGCCCTCAGGAACCGGACGGTTTCTCGGCGAATCGCCTCGCTGGTGAGGGGCATACCCGCGTTGGTGCATCGGCGCCGCGCCACCACCCCACGATCACCAGCACGACTGCCAATTCCGGCCGCTGGGTTGCTCGCCCACCGCCCGGATTCCCGCCCCAGCAAGGCTGACCAAGACCGTCGCGACCTCTCCAGAACCATTGACAGCCAGCCTGGGGCGGGACTATGTTTTATTTTGTTTTAGGCGTGAACTAAATGATTGTCAGCTCGGGTCGATGCAATCAACGAACGCCGTTCAGGTCCGTTCAATGAGGAGGAAGACCTATGAAGCAAACGGTTCGCCGCCTGATCGCCGCTCTCGGTTCAGGGTTGCTCGTCCTTGGCTTAGCTGCTGCCGTGGCTCCGCCCAGTCAAGCCGACGACGAGTACAAGGTTCTTGTCGTCGGCAAGACGCTCGGCTTCCGACACAGCAGCATCGACGAGGGGACGGCAGCCGTAATAGAACTCGGCCAGGAGAACGGTTTCACCGTCGACGTGTGGGACCCGGCGCAACCCGGCCTCACGCTCCCAAGCACGCCGTTCACCAGCGCGGAGGACCTAGCGCAGTACGCGACCGTGGTGTTCATCTCTACTGTCGACGGCACCAATTTCGACCCGAATCGGGCCACCTTGCTGAACCAGGACGAGCTGGCCGCGTATCAGGGCTACATCCAGGCCGGTGGCGGCTTCGTCGGCGTCCACGGCGCGTCGGACTCCATGCACTTCGTGCCCTGGTACGGCGGGCTGGTCGGAGGCGACGCGTACTTCCGCAACCACCCCGCGCAGCAGACGGCCACGCTCCGGCTCGAGGACCCGACGCACCCGTCGACGGGGTCGATTCCGGCCGAGTGGACCCTGTTCGAGGAGTGGTACAACTTCAAGAACAATCCGCGTGACGTCGTCCGCGTCCTGCTCACGCTCGACGAGACTTCGTACAATCCCGGATTCGGCGCCATGGGCGAAGATCACCCGTACAGCTGGTGCCACAACTACGACGGCGGTCGCTCCTGGTACACCGCTCTCGGGCACCGCGAGGACACTCTCGCCGATCCGACGTTCAGGGCCCATCTGCTCGGTGGTATCGAGTGGACCGCCGGCGTGGCCAGTGGCGGCGGTGACTGTGTCACGTTCTACGAGGTGTCCAACCTGGTGGACGACCTGGCAGCCGCAGGTGGCGTGCTGAACGATGTGGCGGCCAAGAACATCACGAAGCATCTGGACCTCGCTGAGGCAGCCGCGGACTCGGGCGACCATGCGCTGGCGCTCGAGGAGCTTCACACCGCTCAGGTGCTCACCGGCGCTCTCGTCAAGGACGGTGAGGACAGCGCCACGCTGGCCGGCAAGATCGGCGACCTGATGGAGTGGCAGCAGGGCCTGGCCGACGCCTGATCCGGCGCCGTCCAGGCGCACATGTCGTCCAGCGGCACCTGTTGAAGTTTGCCGCCGACCTGACCCGGCGCGCTGCCAGGGTCAGGTCGGCGGCATGGGGTATGCGGACAGAACGGTGGCGGTGTGCTCAGCCGAGGGCTCTCGCCACAGCGGCGATGATCAGGGCCACGCCGACCCCCACGTCGACAACACAGCAGAACTCCGACCACGGCCGGTTCACGACCTTGTCCGCCGTGAAGTGGTACGCGTCCCACGCCCCGTGCGCGAGGATGCCGGCACCGGCCAACGCAACGCCGAGCCGCGGCTCGACGCTCGCGCACACCAGCGTGATCGCACCGAAGCCGAGCATGCCGACGGTTTGGAGCGAGAACGTCGCGGCGTCTGTGTACCGGCGCCGGGCCACCGCCCACAACCACAGGACCACCAGCACGACGGCCATTCCGACCGCCGGATCCACGTCCCAAACATCGAGCCGCGGCAATAGGTGCAACAGCGACACCACGGCGCTCAACGCGACGAAAGCCAACCACGCCGTCCACGGCCGGCCGATCGCGTACGCGAAGAGGTAGATCCCGGCCATCGTGGCGATGGCCGGGCCGAACAACTCCACCTCGCGGTCAATGAGCGCGATCACCATTACCGCACCGGCGATGACGACAAGGGCCAGCGCCGTCGGCCAGCGATCGGACAGTCTCGTCCGCCGCGGCATGGCTATCTCAGTCACGCCCGCACACTAGGCCGTCCACAACACCGTCCGGATCAGTGAAATCACCAGTCTCGGCGAAACCATGCAGGATTCACATGCGCTGCCGAGGGCCGCCAGCAGCTTGTCCAAACAGCGACATGTCGCAAGTCCGGCAAGATCAAGTAGTGACGCCGCGCGATTCCGCGACCCAATCTAGGAGCCCAGCACGGAGTGCCAGGTTCTGTCGATACAACGGAAGGCGCGGTCAATGCCCTCGATCTCGAGACTCCGCACAGTCGGGTTAGCAGCCGGGACGACGTTGGCACTGGCAGTTGCGATCGGGACGCCGTCGGGCTCCGCGGTCACTGCCGTGGGGCCAACCGGCGATGATGGCGGCCACCAAGGACTTGCCGGCCTTGAGCGTTCGTTCAGCGTGACGCTGCTTACCGGGGACATTGTTCATGTCGAACGAGTCACTGACGATCGGCAGGCAGTGACGGTTCAGATGGGTCCGGGCCGCGAGTCGATCCGTATCCACCAGCTTGAGCTTGACCGGGAGTTGCATGTGCTGCCGGCGGACGTGGTATCGCATATCGGCTCCGGCCGGCTGGATATGGCGCTGTTCAACGTGGACCAGCTGATCGATGATGGTTACCACGACGCAGCCATGGACTCGCTTCCGGTCATTCTCGACTATGAGCCCTCCGCTGACGTGTCGGAACTCGCAGCGACTTCCGTTCCGCCTGAGGCAGAGCTCGAGGCAACGCTGGAGAGCGTGAACGCTCGCGCGGTCAGCGTTGACAAGAAGGACGCAGCATCGTTGTGGAGCTCCCTTGCAGGGGGCGGGAGTGAGCGGACCACCGCCGCGACATTCGACCAGCCAATCCACAAGATCTGGCTGGACGCACCGATCGAGCCGGATCTCGACCGCAGCGTCGCGCAGATCGGCGCACCGACTGCGTGGGAGCACGGCCTCGACGGCGCTGGCGTCAGGGTCGCAGTGCTCGACACCGGTGTGGACGACGGCCATCCCGACCTGGCCGGCAAGGTGATCGCGGCGCGCGACTTCAGCGGTAGCGGCTCCACCGACGACCGGTTCGGGCACGGCACTCACGTAGCCGCCACGATTGCTGGAACAGGGGCGGCAACAGATGGCGCCCGCGCAGGCGTCGCCCCCGGTGCCGATCTGATCGCTGGCAAGGTTCTCAACGACAGCGGATTCGGCCTGGTGTCGTGGATCATCGACGGCATGGAGTGGGCAGTAGAGTCCGGCGCCGACGTGGTCAACATGAGCCTTGGCGGTGACCCGACCGACGGTACGGACCCGTTGAGCCTCGCCGTCAACGCGTTGACCGAGAAGACCGGCACTCTCTTTGTCGTCTCTGCTGGAAACGCCGGCCCTGGTGCGATCACAGTGGGCTCCCCTGGCGCCGCCGACGCAGCGTTGACGGTGGGCGCTGTGGATCGCGAGGACATACTGGCCGACTTCTCCAGCCGGGGTCCACGGTGGGGCGATCTGGCTCTCAAACCCGATATCACCGCACCGGGCGTTGGTATCGTCGCCGCGCGCGCGTCCGGTACATCGATGGGCAACCCGGTCGATGCCCACTACACGGCGGCGAGCGGCACGTCGATGGCCGCCCCCCACGTCGCCGGCGCGGCGGCGATCCTGAAGCAGTTGCACCCGCAGTGGGCGGCAGGAGATCTCAAGGACGGCCTGATCAGCACCGCCGTCACCGTTGTTGGGTACTCCGGCGACGAGCAGGGTGGCGGGCGCGTGGACCTTGCCCGCGCCGCACAACAGGGCGTCTACAGCTCAGGCACGGTGCACCTCGGCACCTTCACCACGGGTGATGACGACCCGGCGACCGCCGAGATCACCTACGTCAACACCACAACCGAAGCCATCCAACTCGACCTGGACCTCACGTTCACCACCAACGGCGGTGAACCCCCTGCCGAGGGTGCCGTTCTCCTCGAGCAGGACACCGTCCGGGTGGAGCCGTCGTCAACCGCATCAGTACCTCTCGTCATCGACCCGGCCGTGCTCGACCAGGGCAGGTATACCGGCTACCTGACCGCCACGTCCGGCGACGTCGCGGTCCACAGCACGCTCTGGCTGCTCAAGGAGCCGCCGCTGCACACGGTGAATTTCACCGCGGTCGGGCCGGACGGCAAGCCGATAAGCCTGACCCCGCTTGTCGTGTTCGGCGAGGATTCTCGTTTCGACATGGTCACGGACCTGTGGCCGCCAGGTAAGACGATCACCGGTGTGTTCGGAGAAGGCACGTACTACCTGTTCGCCAACGCGCACCACACAGATGAACTCGGCGAGAGCGCGCACGTGCTGGCCATTCCGGAGTTGGAGATATCTGAGGACACCGACGTCGAGATCGACCTGCGCGAGACCGTCGAAGTCGAGATCAGGACGCCCAAGCCGGCCCGCCAGACCGGCATCTACAGCTACTACTCCTACCGCGACCTGGGCACCCGCACTGTCGCCAACGGCGTCATGCAGTTCCCGCACACCGAGCGGCTTTTCGTCGCGCCGACGGCCGAGCCGGCGCACGGCGACTACGAGTTCAGCTCCCGGTGGCAGCTCCGCCGGCCAATGCTCATGGCCGAGATCGCCGGCCTTCCGAGCCTGGACGTCGACCTGCACTACCTTGCCTTCTCACCCGCCCTCGAAGGCAACCGCACACTACCTGTCGTCCATGTCGGCGAGGGCAACCCCCGCGATTACAGGGGCCGGGACGTCGCCGGCTCGATCGCCCTCGTCACCCCAAAGGGCGATCCCGACTTCGACGGGCTCACCGCAGTGGCCGCCGATGCGGGGGCGGCGATGGCCGTCTTCGTGCCGCCGGGAACCTACAGCTGGTACAGCGAATGGGTGTCTACCGGCGACCGGCTGCCGACCATGGCCGCCTTCATACCGCGCTACCAGGCAGAACCTTTGCTCAACCTGATGAAGGCCAACGCGGTGAAGTTGCGGCTCACGGGAAGCGTTGACAGCCCCTATCTGTACGAGGTGATGCAGGTCTCCAACGGCCGGGTGCCACCCAAGATCGTGCACACCGTCGATGCGTCCAACTCCGCCACCGCCAAGAGCGCCTACGACTACACCGGCGGCGGCGAGTGGATCAAGGAGCAGCGGTTCGGCTGGCAGCCGTGGATGGGGTCTGCGATAAACCAGTTCCAACGCGTCCTGCGGCGACCGCAGGTACGGGAGGAGATCGTGAGCACCGGCGACACACTGTGGCAGCAGCGGGTACGTCACGATTTCAACCCCTTTTTCAATATGGTCCCTGTCGGCGGCGGCATGACCCACCAGCCACGCACGTATCGGGCCGGTGAGCGAACGGCAGACAACTGGTTCGACGCCGTGATCCGGCCGGCGATTCCGTCTGGAGCCGTCGGGATGACCAGCCACCGAGAGGGTGACGTCCTGACAATCCGGATTCCCGAATTCGCGGACGGCTCGCATGGTCACTATGGCCGGGCTGAGGATCCCCAGGAGCCGTGGAGCCCGGACAGCGTCACGGCCAGGCTGTACCGCAACGGCGAGCTGATCGCAAAAGGATCCGAGGCGTGGGGCGAGTACCCCGCAGCAGCCGATGATGCCGAGTACCGCCTCGACCTGACGGTCGAACGGGATCAGCCCGAGTGGGAGTTCTCACCGCGAACCGACACTTCGTGGACCTTCAGATCGACTCGCCCGAACGGTGAGAGGGACCTGCTGCCGCTGCTCCAGCTGGACTACGAGATCGACACCGACCTGCACAACCGGGCACCGTCCGGTCGCGCCGTACGACTGGGTCTGGTCGCCCGGCATCAGGACGGGCTGGGTGACCTCGAACCTGCGGGAATTACGGCGCAAGTCTCATTCGAGGACGGTGCGACATGGGAGGACGTCCAGCTGATCGAGGAAGGCCCGGGCAAGTTCCAGGCCGTCCTCAAACACCCACCCCTGTCGGCTTCGACAGGCTACGTGTCCCTTCGAGTTCAGGCCACGGACACGGCGGGCAACCGCGTCGAGCAGACCGTCATACGCGCGTACGGCCTGGCAGAGGGCTAGGCATCACGCCCGGTCGGCACTCGCGAGTCGCGGACGGTTCCGGAGAGCCAGCCGCGGCTCGCGACCTGCCACGCAAGCTGCGTCCTGCTGTCGGCACCCACCCGATCCATCAGGTCGCGGATCCGGCGCTGCACGGTCCGCTGACTTACCTTCAACTGGGTTGCCATGGCCTTGTCGCTGACCCCGGCGACCAGCAGCGACAGCAGGTACCGGTCGTCCGAGCTCACCGACTGTCGATGGTCCTCCACCAGCGCAGTCTCGTCCCCTCTGCCGGAAAGGTGCAGCGGCGACGCGCTCGACCAGTAGCTCTCGAACAGCGCCACCAGCGCCGTCAGCAGGTGGCTATCGCGAATGAGAGCCGCCGTGGGCTCCCCTGGCCCGCCCCGATCAGTGACCAGCGGACACAGCCCTACGTTGCGGTCGGCGATCGCCATACGTACTGGCAGGCGAGGGACGGCACGAGCCTGTTCGCCCTTGCAGATGCCCTCGGCCACGTTACGAATCATGCCGGGCTCCTCCAGGAGGGCCCGCTCGTAGATGACCTGGTAACGGACGCCGCGGGCCAGCATCTCGAACTCCTCGGCGTTATCGTCCGAGGGCATCGCCACATGGCCCGATCGGCAGAACCACAGCAGTTCCTTGCGCGCGCCGAGCTGAAGGTTGCGAATCTGCTGACGGATCGCGGGTCGACCGACGATCACCTCGACAAGATGGCCGGCATCGCGGCGACGGATACTGCTGCGGTACTCGTCGGCGAGATCGGACACCGCCCTGCGTGCCTGCTCGACCGACTCCAGGGTGCTCAACAGCATCGGGCCAAGGCCGACGTCCGGAGGCGTGGCAGCATAGCGTGGCGGATCCGCGTGGTCCTGCACGCTGGCCAGGCCCTTGGCCCGGAGCGACTCCAACAAGCCGGCGGCCTCCACTGCGCTCACGGCGAGTTCGCGCACCAGATCTGCCGGCTCCGCCTCCAGAACGCTCACCAGCAGCCGGTATGCGCGCTCCTCCAACCGGCTCAGATTCGCTGCCTCAAGCATCACCGCCTCCGTCTCGCCTGATCCCGGTCAGAGGTACCCGGCAGTGGTCCGGCAGCATAGCGAGACGGCCTCAGGCCACGTCACGCCGGAGGCTCCCGCCGACGCCAGCCACGGCGAACCGGCGAGAGCAAACCCACCGGTGCCTGTCGAGAGGCGTCTCAACATCGCGTGTCCCTCTCCCCGTGCCCGGCATGGGTGAGATTTCTCAAGCCGGGCACGTACGGTTCCGGTTCAGCCGCTTGACACGATGCGCCGGGTAGGAGCACTATTTCCCTAACGACGTTCGGAAAATCAAACAACGTTAGGTTCGTGTAGTGGCGGTCATCGACAGAGAGCTGAGCGTACGGGTTCGCCGCCGGGAGCATACCCGGCGCGAGATCCTCGAAGCCGCCTGGCGGCTCGCCGGGAGGGACGGAGTTGCGAGCCTCTCGCTCCGCGACCTCGCCCGCGAGGTCGGCATGCGGGCGCCGTCGCTCTACACCTACTTCGACAGCAAGGCCGCGATCTACGACGCGATGTTCGCGGAAGGGTACAGGGAGCTCGCCGCAGCCGAGGCGAAGATAGACGCCGACTCTGGCGACGCGCTCGACACGTTGACCACCGTCCTGGTGGAGTTTCTCAGGTTCTGCCAGGCCTCGATCCCCCGCTACCAGCTCATGTTCACGCGCGTCGTCCCGGACTGGGCACCCTCACCCGAGGCGTACGCCGTGTCGAAGACCGCCTACGACAGCCTCGCCGGGCAGTTCGCGCGGCTCGGCATCACCGACCAGCAAACGCTCGACCTGTGGACGGCCCTGAGTGCTGGAATGGCGGCGCAGCAACTGGCCAACGACCCCGCAGGTGACCGCTGGGCCCGCCTTGCCCGGGAGGCCGCCGAGATGTTCCTCACCCACGTGCGGAGGACGCAATGAGCATAGATACGACCGAGGGGCCGGCCCGCGACGTGGCGCTGATCCCGCGGATCGGCGCCAGGACGGACGCGCAAGCGGTCGCTCTCGCCGCGTACGATCGGCTGCTCGCACTCCTCGGCCGCCTCGGCTCGGACGACTGGCAGTCGCCGACCGAGTGCCCGGGGTGGACGGTCGCCGACATGGTGGGGCACGTCATCGGTGCCGCCCGCTCGGCGACCTCGCTCCGCCAGCAACTCCGGCGGGCCCTGAAGGCGCGGCGGCTGCTGGCGGAGCACGGCGGCAACCTCCTGGACGCCATTAACGCCGTCCAGGTGCGCGAGCACGCCCACCTGCGCCCGCAGGAGCGGATCACGCTCCTGCGGCAGGTCGCGCCACGCGCCGTAGCCGGCCGGACGAACCTGTCACGGACCTTGCTGCGGCGGGTGCCGATCGCGAACCCGCCGGGTGGCTCCACCCCCGAGGGAAGCCCAGATCGGTTGACCGTCGGGCAGCTCAGCGAGGTCATCTGGACCCGCGACGTGTGGATGCACACCGTCGACATCGCCCGGGCAACCGGCCGCCGGCTCGACCCTGCGCGGTCGGTGGACGGGCGCATCGTCGAGGACGCCGTCGCCGAGTGGGCCCGACGGCACGGGCAGCCATTCCTACTGTTCCTGTCAGGGCCGGCAGGTGGGCTGTTCTCTCAGGGGGACTCGGCGGCCGGCCCGCGCATCAACCTCGACGCGATCGAGTTCTGCCGCATCCTGTCCGGGCGCGCCTACGGTACCGGGCTGCTCGCTACCCGGATCCTGTTCTAGCCGTAAGGAGACATCCATGGACCCGCGCATCGACGAGATCGCCGACCGCATCTGGCGGATCTCGATATTCGTCCCGGACGTGCCGCCTGCCGGCTTCACGTTCAACCAGTTCGTCATCGACGGGGAGGAGCCGATGCTCTACCACACCGGCATGCGGCAGATCTTCCCGCTGGTGTCGGCCGCGGTCGACAAGACCGTCGGCCTGGACCGGCTGCGCTGGATCGCGTTCAGCCACATCGAGGCCGACGAGTGCGGCGCACTCAACCAGTTCCTCGCGGCCGCTCCACATGCCCAGGTCGCTCACGGTCCTACCGGAGTCACGCTCAGCATCGCGGACATGGCCGACCGCGCGCCACTCACCTGGATGCCTGACGAGCGGCTTGACATCGGTGGCCGTGTGCTCACCCGGCGGATGCGGTCGGTCGAGACGCCGCACGTCCCCCACAACTGGGAGGCGCAGGTCGTCTTCGAGGAGGAGACGGCGACGCTGTTCTGCGGCGATCTCGGCACCCAGGTCGGTGACGGCGCCGCCGTGGTCCAAACGAGCATCGTGGAGCAGGCCGCCCGGGCCGAGAGCATCTTCCACTATCTCTCTTCGCCGGTGGCCGCAGCCGCGACGCTCCGTGAGCTCGCGGAACTGTCCCCTGACAGGCTGGCGATCATGCACGGTTCGTCGTTCGCCGGCGACGCGTCGGCCGAACTCCGCGCCCTCGCCAACGCGTACGAGGCGATGGCGCCGGTCCCGGCTTAGCCGCCCTACCCAATCTGACTGCTCGGTCGACGAGCAGTAGTCGTCCGCCGACCATGGCGCCACAGATCACGGCGAGCTGCTGCAGCGCTGTCATGGCCGCGTCTCACCTCCCACCGTGGCTTTCGCCGCTGGGCCGAGGAAGCGTGGCATCGGCCTGGCGGCGGTGATCTGCCGCATCCACAGCAGGCACGCCAGATACAAGCCCAGCCAGACGATGAGCAGCACCTGGCCGTGGCCGGTGCCGTAGGCGGCGACATAGTCCCCCATCAACGCGAGGGCAACGGTGGTCAGCAGCACGATGATGGTGACGTAGCGCGCGGCAGCCCTCGGCTTGGCCCGATCCGATTCGATTCGCCGCCGCATCCGCACCTCGTCCGCGACCGTCTCGGCGAGGCGTTCCAGCACGATCGCCAGGCCCTGTGCGCGGCTACGCGAACCCACGATCAGTGCCGTGGCGATGCGGTCACCAGTTGCGTCGTCGAGATCGTCGGCGAACGCGCGGAGTGCCAGCTCGGTGTGTTCCACCGCACCCACAGCCGCGACACCAGCGCAGCCACCTCGGGCCGTATCGCCTCCGGCGCCGTGCGCAGGCTAGAGATCACCGCCTGTTCGAGGCCCACACCCACGGTGAGCACGCCGGCCAGGTTGCGGGTCCACTCCTCCATCGCCTCCAGCCGTTTGATCGTCCGCTTCGCGTCCGGTACCCACAGCAATGACGGCAGGACCGCCGCAGCTGCCGGCAGAATCACCGCCGCCACCGCCCACCCCGACAGCAGCCAGACCAGAACACCAGCCACGGTCGCCACGGCGACGCCCACTCGTCTCGTACGTTGGCCCAACGTGGCTGCTGCGCGGAGCCGGCGGTGCATGACCCGAAAGCGTGGTGGCGTCGCTACTCCCGCAGGTGCGCGGAAAGCGGAAACAATGATCACAAGCCCGGCGCCGATCAGCACTGCACCGGCCGAAGCCAACAGCGGCGCCGTCATGATCGCTCACCGCCGTGACCGTTGAACCGGTACGGGTCGTAGCCCACCTCGGCGAGCTCGGCCAACCACCGAGGAGCAATCCCCGGCCTCAGCGCTCCACCCTTACGGGTGAAGACGTCGGTGAGCGCGGGGCGGCCCTCCTCGCCGAGGTCGACGGCCACCACCTCGGAGACGAACCGGTGACGACGGCGGAACCCGTCCGACTCACGGGCACATCACGCACGGCGATGTGCACGATCACGTCGATGTGGTGGGCCACCTGCCGGTACGCGTACTCCGCCCCACCAGTACTGCCGTCGATCGCCAAGGTGACCAGCCGTTCGACAACGGCCTTAGCGTCATCGGCATGGATCGTGCTCATCGATCCGGCACCAGCCTGCATGGCCTGGAACATGGTGGTGACCTCGCCGCCACGCACCTCGCCCACGATCACCCGGGACAGGTTGTACCGGTGCGAGCTGTACAGCAACTGCGCGACCGTGACCTCGCCGGCGACCGTCCCGTCCGCGGCCACCTGCCCATTGCCCGGCCGGGCCTCCCAGGCGAACACCCTCGGGTGCCGCTCCGGGAACTGGTCCAAGTGCAGCTCGAACTCGGTCTCGATGGTGCC
>DASUUU010000153.1:0-18813 GCA_036373915.1 Jiangellaceae bacterium
TTCCACAACGGCGAGCCGGTCGACGCCGACTCGTTCATCCGGGCCTGGAACTACGCGGCCGACGGCGACAACGCCCAGAACAACGCGTACTTCATGTCGCGCATCGTCGGCATCGACGAGGCCCAGGAGGACGGCGCCGACGAGCTGTCCGGCGTCTCCAAGGTCGATGACATGACGCTCGAGGTCGAGCTGAAGGAGCCGTTCGTCGGCTTCGAGGCCGTGCTCGGTTACTCCGGCTTCTTCCCGGTGGCCGAGGAGTGCCTGGCCGACTTCGACGCCTGCAACGAGACGCCGATCGGCAACGGCCCGTATCAGGTCGAGGGTGAGTGGCAGCACAATGTCGGCGTCACCCTGACGCGGTACGAGGATTACCCCGACGAGGGTAAGTCCAACCCGGACACGCTCGAGTACCAGATCTTCTCCGACGTGGATGCTGCCTACGCGGCGTTCCAGGCAGGAGAGATCGACGTGATGTACACCATCCCGCCGGCGCGGTACCAGGAGGTCATCGCGCAGCAGGGTGACCGCGTCTACGAGGCCCCGAGTCACAGTTTCACGTACCTCGGCCTGCCGCTGTACCTCGAGCAGTTCGAGGACGTGAACGTCCGCCGCGCGCTCTCGATGGCAATCGATCGTCAGGCCATCATCGATGCGGTCTACGACGGGCGCTTCACCCCCGCCGACGGCCTGGTGAGCCCGCAGTTCGACGGCTACCGCGAGGGTGCCTGCGAGACCTGCATGTTCGACCCGGAGCAGGCACAGCAGCTGCTCGATGAGGCCGGCGGCTGGCAGGGCGGCACCGTCATCCTCGAGGCCAACGCCGGCGCCGGTCACGAGGACTGGCTGCAGGCGGTCGGCGACCAGTGGCGGGAGAACCTGGGCATTGACTACGAGCTCCAGGTGAACCTTGACTTCCCGGAGTACCTGGCTAGGTCCGACGCCGGTGAGTTCGAGGGCGCCTTCCGCCTCGGCTGGGGCCCGGACTACCCGGTGATGGAGACCTACCTGGCGCCGCTGTACGGCACCGGGGGCAGCTCCAACAACGCCCGCTACGACAACCCGGAGTTCGACGACCTCATCCGCCAGGGTGACTCGGCGGCGTCGCTGGAAGAGGCCATTCCGCTGTACCAGCAGGCCGAGGACATGGTCCTGGAGGACATGCCGGTGATCCCGATGTGGTTCGGTCGGGTGGCGGCCATCTGGTCGGAGAACGTCGAGCAGTTCGTGTGGAACCCCATCAACGACCCCGAGTACGGTCAGATGGTGGTGGCTTCGGAGTAAGCCTGACTCCATCAGCCAATTGCTGAGAGAGTCATAGTCAACGCGTCCGGGGTGGCGGCATTGGGCTTACGGGCTCGGGCCGCCACCCCGAACGTCGAGAGGAGGAACGCCCGTGGGGCGTTACGTCGTCAGGCGGCTGCTCCAGTTCATCCCGACCGTGCTAGGCGCGATGTTCCTGCTGCACTATCTGACATCGGTAGGAATCCAGTTCTCCGCAAACCCGGTCCGCGCGCTGTTCGGTGACAGGCAACCGTCGGAGACACTGCTGCAGAATCTGAGCGAGCGGCTCGGCCTGGGTGATGCGTGCTTGGAGCGCAAGGGAGATCCGTGCTTCGGGCTCTTCGTCGACCGGTTGGAGAACATCTTCCTGAGCTGGGATTTCGGGGTTAACTTCCGCCTCCGGCCGGTCACCGAGCTGATCGCAGAGGCGTTGCCCTACACGATACGTCTCGCCGCGATTGCGCTGATCTTCGAGGCACTGGTCGGAATCACGGCCGGCGTGCTCGCCGGCCTGCGCAACGGCAGCTTCTGGGACTACCTTGTGAAGATCTCGACGGTTTCCGTGATCGCGATTCCGATCTTCGTGCTGGGCTTCCTGGTGCGCGAGTTCGTCGGAGTCCAATTCGGGAACGTCGTCAAGGGTGTCGATTGGATACCTGATCTCATCTCACAGGGCATCTTTGCCGGTGTCTACAAGAACGACTATCCGTGGGCGAGCCTCGTCATCCCTGGACTCGTTCTCGGGAGTGTTTCGCTTGCGGCCGCGGCGCGGCTAACCCGAACCAGCATCCTTGAGAACACGCGGTCAGACTATGTGCGCACCGCGCGGGCGAAAGGCCTTGGCAGCAATCGCGTGATCGGCGTCCACACGCTTCGCAATTCGTTGATCCCGGTGGTCACGTTCCTTGGCGTCGACCTCGGAAATCTGATCGGCGGAGCGCTGATCACGGAGACCATTTTCAATGTGCCGGGCATCGGCCGCCTTGTGATCCTGGCCGCTCGCACTGGAGAAGCATCCGTCGTAATTGGTGGGGCCACCTTCCTCGTGCTGGTGTATCTCCTGACGAGCCTGCTGGTGGACATCCTCTACGCCGTACTCGACCCCAGGATTCGTTATGAGTGACATCACGACCGCTGCCACTGAGGCCACCGAGTCGCCGTCGGGCACGCCCGCGCCCGATGGCGAGCGCAGCGCGGGTTTGTGGGCCGACGCGTGGCGCCTTCTACGCCGCAACCCGATCTTCCTGCTCTCCCTCGGGTGGGTGCTGATCGTCACGTCGATGGCCGTCGTTCCCGGGCTGTGGACCAGCACCGACCCCCTGGCCTGCAACGTTTCTCAGGCCCGGCTCGGACCGAGCAGCGAGCATTGGTTCGGCACCAGCATCGTCGGTTGTGACTACTACGCGCACGCGATCTACGGTGCCCGCCAATCGCTGATCATCGCCGTGGCCGCGACGGTCGGCGTGGTCGTCCTGGGTGGAGTACTCGGCATGCTCGCCGGATACTTCGGCCGGTGGACCGACGCGCTGATCTCCCGCACCGTCGACATCTTCCTCGGCGTGCCGTTCCTGCTCGGTGCCGTGGTGTTCCTCACAGTGTTGAAGATCCGCACCGTTTGGACGGTGGCGCTCGTCCTGATCCTGCTCGGGTGGACGACGATCGCCCGCATCATGCGCGGTGGCGTGCTGTCGTCCAAGACGCTCGACTACGTCCAGGCCGCTCGCGCTCTCGGCGGATCCAACTCACGATTGATGCTCAAGCACATCCTCCCGAATGCGGTCGCGCCCGTGGTCGTGTACGCGACGATCCTGCTCGGCAGCTTCGTCGCTGCGGAGGCGACCCTTACCTTCCTCGGCGTGGGTCTGCAGGCGCCTGCCATCACGTGGGGTGTGATGATCACGCAGCATGACGTGTACTTCCTGCAACTGCCCGGCCTGCTGCTGTTCCCGGCCGGCCTGCTGTTCCTGACGGTGCTGGCCTTCATCCTGATGGGCGACGCCTTACGTGACGCTCTGGATCCGAGGCTCCGCTAAGACTCCGCCGGTTGATCACGTTCAGCAGGTCTGTCGGTGCTCTACCAGGTGCGTGCGCCTGGTAGAGCACCAATATGCCTGCTGAACGTGATCAACCGGCTTCAGCACTTGTCGGGTCTCACTCCCCTCAGTCGGCTTCGACGAACGCGAAGAACGCCCGGTGCTGGTCGCCGTCGTCGCGGGTCAGCACGAGCTCTTGGCACGTGCCGGCCCATTGCTCATCCGTCTGCCACGGGTAGGTGTATACGCCCTGCCGGTTCACGGTCAGACCCGTATTGCCCGGTGTCTCCGCCGCGACGGGAACGGACCGCGGGGTCAGCGAGTCCTCCAACTGGCTCACCGGATGCAGCGACTCGCAGTCGACTTCTCGCGAGTACGGCGAGCCGGAGGCCAGGATGTCGAGCTCGCTGCCTCCGCCGGCATTGAACCGTAACGGGACGACGTCGCCGGCGATCGCCGTGTTCAGCTCCCCGTACATGGCGTGCAACGGCGACTGGAAGCCGTTCAGGCAGTCCGGGTGGGTGTCGAACGCTTCGTCGTTGTCGTTGCGGTCGTTGAACGCGCCCTGTTCGGCGCTGTAGCCGAGGCCGCGGCGGGCGAAGGACGCCCAGATCGTGCACTGGTTCTCGCCACCGGTCAAGGCCACGTCCGCAGCGAGGATCGCGTCCCGGCCGGTCACGAAGCCGGGGAAGCAGCCCTGGAGCTTGAGGCCATCGATCACGAGCTGGTAGGCGAGGTTATTGCCACCGGCCTGCCAGCCCTCGTAGATGTTGTCGCTGAACCCGTGCTTGTCGATCAGGTCCCACGTCATGTCCCACAGGATCGACGCCCAGCCGTGACCGATGTGGTGCGGGACGGCCAGCGAGCCGCCGAACCAGGCGCCGGTCTTGATGCTGTCGTACGTGAACGGCTGAATGTCCATGTTGCGCGAGTACGGACGCGGACGGATGCCCGCACCCTGCCGCGGCGGATCGTCCTGCCACAGCGCGTACGTACCCATGCCGCGCGGCCCTTGCGGGTCATCGAGCGCGGGATCGATGAGACCCGCGATCGCAACGTAGTCCGACCAGCCCTCGCCCATCTGCTCGACGCCGGCCAGACAGTTGACTCCCGGACCGCCTGTCAGCCGGAGCGACAGCCCGTGGCCGTATTCATGGAAGATGATCCCGGACTCGAGGTCACCGTCACGCTGCGGGTCGGGCCCGATGCTCCACAGGTACATCTGCATTCGTGGCGTGCCGCCGTCGTTCGCCGGGGTGGAGAAGTTGGCGTTGTTGGTGCCGCCACCGTCCTGGGCCTCGCACCGGACGTAGTCACCGCCGACCCCGCCGCGTCCGTAGTTGTTGGCCTGGAAGTTGCCCGACGGCTCGTCGAATCCGTACTTGTAGAACAGGTCGTGGGCGGTGTTGCACCAGTAGAACAAGTTGGTCGTCGCCGCCTCAACGTACTCGTGCGGGTGATCGGCCAGGTCGAGCGGGAAGTCGAACGTCAAGCCGGGCCCGCCGTCGGCCTCGGTCGGCAGACCGGGGTCGATGATCTCAATACGTCCGCTCGCGGGCAGCCCGTCCTTGATCGTGTTCCCGTCGGCCATTGAGACCATGATGGCCGGAATGGTGATCGTCGGGTCGGCGCCGCCCATCGTGATCGGGTTGCCCGGCACGTTGTTCGCCACCACCACGGCGCTGGCGCCGCCGGCTTGGGCGTTGGCGACCTTGACGGTGAAGTTGCACTCGCCGCGATCCAGCAACGCAATCGCATCTGCCGGGACAGTGAACGGCTGGCAGCCGTTGTTCGGGAAGCCGTCCCCGTCCCCGTCGTCCACGAGCACGATCTCCCCGGCGAAGTTGTCCGGCGCCGCACGCGGGCCGAAGGCCGCGAAGGTGTGGCTGTACTCGCCGGCGGCCGGCGACGGCGGATCGACGACGAAGCGGGAGATCCCGCCCTCTGGCGAGTTGCTGTTGTTGTGGTCAGTGTAGGCGTGGACGTTGTTCCCACGCGTGATGGTGAACTCAGGTCCCGGGACGCCGTCGGTGTCGTGCCAGCCGAACGGCGATGCAGTTGCGTCGGCCGGATTGGTCTCCAGCGTGCGGCCGCCGTCGTTGGGACTTTCCTTCGGCGGTGCGTAGACCCGGTAGCTCGACCCGTCGTTGACCGGGTCCGTGGTGCCAGGAGTGATCGACGTGGTCTGCGCCGCGAGGCCTCCGGCCAGCGCCGACGGTGCCCGTCCGAGCTGGGCGGCAAGTTGGCTGACGGAGTGATCCGACGTCCAGTCCTCGACCGAAAGGAGCTCTCCCGTCGTTGCATCGATCGTCGCCTCGAACAGGTGCACGTCCGACGAGTCGTCGATCACGAGCCGCCAGGCAAGCCGCAGCCCGTCGTCCGTCGGCTGCCAGCCCAACGTCGCGGGGATCGGCTCATCGGAGATCCCACCACCAGTCAGGATCGTCTCCCCGCCTGCGGTGCGAGCCGCACGGATGACGCGCAGGTTGCTGGGCTCTGCGAGATCGAGCTCCTCGGCGGCTGCCTCGACTGCCTCGACGGCGTCGAGCTCGGTGGTGTCGGGCGACGCCTCTCGCAGATCGCTTACCAGGCTGTTGCCGACGTACAGGACGCTTCCGTCGGGCATGATGTTGACCGTGGCATGACCCCCAAAGACCTCCAAGCCCCGGAACTGCTGGAGGACATTGACGTGGGTCACGCCGGTGTGCCGGCTGGTGTAACTGGAAAGTACAACGACGTCGATCACGTCCTTGGAGCTCACGCCGAGATCGTCGGCATGCTGCTGGACATGGTCTATCGCGAGATCCTCAGGATCGGCCGCGGCGGCCGCATCCTGTTCGGAAGCGATAACGCCACCACTCGCGGCGGGTGCTGAGAACGCCGCACCCGAGATCACGAGGGTCGCGGCTGCGGCGATGGTGAGAAGACGTCTAGACGCCATGACCGACCTTCCTCTCCGTTGATGTGGTTGGTGACATTGGCCGGCCCGGCCGCCAGCGGCTGGTCCGAAGGGTCATCCCGGATGCGGCGGACGGTCAGGCAGTCGCACGTGCAGATGCCGCTCGGAGGCGACCTTGGCTGCCCGGCGTGATCGTTTGATCGACGGCCGCTCGGGGCTACTCGGCGCGTGGACGCGGGGCACGTACAGCCATCCTGGCCGGGCGCTGACGCCCTCGTGGTGATCGCGACCACGGCGCCCCCACCGTCTGACATGTGACATCTTCCCGACATAGAACGCCGGATCTTGTAACCCGTCAACCCTCGACTTGGCCGCCGTATGGCACCGGTACGGCGGGTGACACTCGGCGGGCGAGCCGGAATGGACTCGGACGGCCACTACCGCGCTCGGGCGCTCTGCCCGTGCGGCGGCCCGTCGGTCAATCCGGTCGGCGGCCCGAGCGCCGTATCATTGACCGTCATCCCCTTCACATAGAAACGAGCACCCCCGCATGCCGGTCCGCAGCGAGCTGCGCAACATCGCCATCGTCGCTCATGTCGACCATGGCAAGACGACGCTTGTCGACGCCTTGCTCTGGCAGTCCGGCGCGTTCGGCGCTCACCAGGCCGTCGCTGATCGGGTGCTCGACTCCGGGGACCTCGAGCGGGAGAAGGGCATCACGATCCTGGCCAAGAACACCGCCGTGCGGTGGGGCGAGACGACGATCAACATCATCGACACCCCAGGGCACGCCGACTTCGGCGGCGAGGTCGAGCGCGGTCTGGCCATGGTCGACGGCGTCGTGCTGCTGGTGGACGCGTCGGAGGGGCCGCTGCCGCAGACCCGCTTCGTCCTGCGCAAGGCACTGGCCGCTCGGCTGCCGATCGTGCTCGTCGTCAACAAGACCGACCGGTCGGACGCACGGATTGCGGAGGTCGTAGAAGAGACATACGAGCTGTTCATGGATCTGCTCGACGACGACGCAGCCGGTGCGGATCAGCTGGACTTTCCTATCGTCTACGCGTGCGCTCGCGACGGCAAGGCGTCGTTGAACCGGCCGGCCGACGGTGCCATGCCCGACTCTCCCGACCTCAAGCCGCTGGTCGACACCATCCTCGCGACGATCCCGGCCCCTTCGTACGACGCCGGGGCGCCACTGCAGGCTCAGGTGACCAACCTGGATGCCTCCTCGTTTCTCGGCCGGCTGGCCCTATGTCGCGTGCACGCCGGCGAGATCCGTAAGGGCCAGCAGGTGGCCTGGTGCCGCAGGGACGGGTCCATCGAGTCAGTGAAGATCACCGAGCTACTGATGACCTCCGCCCTGGACAGGGTCCCCGCCGAGGCTGCCGGGCCCGGCGACATCATAGCCATCGCCGGCATTCCGGAGATCACCATCGGCGAGACGCTCGCAGACCTCGAAGATCCGCAGCCGCTGCCGCTGATCATGGTCGATGAGCCGGCCCTCTCGATGACCATCGGCGCCAACACCTCGCCGTTGACCGGTCGATCTGGCGGGACCAAGCTCACCGCCCGCATGGTCAAGGAGCGGCTGGACGCCGAGCTGGTGGGCAACGTGTCGCTGCGGGTGCTGCCGACCGAGCGTCCCGACGCCTGGGAGGTGCAGGGCCGCGGCGAGCTGGCGCTGGCCGTCCTCGTCGAGACCATGCGCCGCGAGGGCTTCGAGCTGACCGTCGGCAAACCACAAGTCGTGACGCGGGAGATCAACGGCCAGATCCACGAGCCGGTCGAACGGCTGACCATCGACAGCCCAGAGGAGTACCTCGGCGCGATCACCCAGCTGCTCGCCGCGCGCAAGGGCCGGATGGAACACATGACGAACCACGGCACGGGATGGGTGCGGATGGAGTTCGGCGTCCCTTCTCGTGGATTGATCGGGTTCCGCACCGACTTCCTCACCGAAACCCGCGGTACGGGGATAGCGCATCAGGTCTTCGACCGGTACGAGCCCTGGTTCGGTGATCTGCGCACCCGGCCGACGGGCTCGCTGGTGGCCGACCGCACGGGGGTCGCGACGTCGTACGCCATGTTCAACCTGCAAGAGCGCGGGACGCTGTTCGTCGAGCCCGGCACCGAGGTCTACGAGGGCATGATCGTCGGCGCCAACTCGCGGCCCGAGGACATGGACGTCAACATCACCAAGGAGAAGAAGCTGTCGAACGTGCGCTCCTCGACGGCCGAGGAGCTCGAGCGGCTCATCCCGCCCCGCCGCCTCTCGCTGGAACAGGCGCTGGAGTACTGCAGCGACGACGAGTGCGTCGAGGTGACCCCGCAGACCATCCGGCTGCGCAAGGTCGTGCTCGACGCAACCGAACGGGCCCGCACCGCGGCCCGTCGCAAGCACGCACGCACCTAGCGCGTCGCAAGCACGCACGCACCTAGCGCGTCGCAAGCACACCCGCACCCTGGTCTGCCGATACGCCTGGTTTGTACGGGAAGCTACGGACTTGTAGCGCTCAGCCGTGAAGAGCAGCGGCACGATCTGCATTTGCCGCCCGATTTAAGCGACATAGCTGGATTCTCATTGAGATCGTGCCGACGTTCTTCACGTTGATTGCGCAAGCAACAGAACAGCGAGCAACCGAGCAGGTCCAATGGCCGGCAGCGGCACCGCTGCAACCGGCAGTTGATCCATGTCCCAATCGGGCGAGTAGTCGGGTTCTGTGCGGAACCCCACAACGAGATGCCTGGACCCGACAGCCACGTCGTGCCAGGATGCCGCGTGTCGAATGGCTGACGGGTGCCCGTTGATTCGGCACCCCAGCGAAAGAACACGAGCTTCGAGGAGACTCCTGAGGTGGCGTACGACCGCAGCCCGTTGACCGATGCCGAAGTCGAGGGCTTCGGCGCCCCAGACCGGCACAACCGGTAGCGCGCGATGGCCAACGGAGTCCGATCGCCCGCTCGGGCGCGCATCTCTGCCCGTACGCTTCGTCAAGACCGCTGGTGGTTACCGCCGGCGCTCACGTTCATCGGCCTGACCGCGTGGGTTACCTACTCCACGGTGCGGGTGTTTCTTCAGGAGAACTACTGGGTCGGCGAGCATCACTACCTGACCCCGTACTACTCGCCGTGCTTCTCGGACGGCTGCATTCCGGATGCGTCGCACTTCGGCCAGTTCCTGCCGGATCATCCCCTGATCCCGTACGCGGCGTTGAGCCTGCCGCTGCTGCTCATCTTCCGGTTGACGTGTTACTACTACCGCAAGGCGTACTACCGGGCGTTCTGGCTGTCGCCGCCTGCGTGCGCTGTCGCCGAGCCGCACGGCAAGTACACCGGCGAGACACGGTTCCCGCTGATCTTCCAGAACATTCACCGGTACACCTTCTACGCCGCGTTCGTCATCACGATCATCAACACCTACGACGCGATCCTGGCGTTCGGCGGCGAGAACTACAGCTTCGGCATCGGGATCGGCAACCTGATCCTCGTCGCCAATGTGATCATGCTGTGGTTCTACACCCTGTCCTGCCACTCGTGCCGGCACGTCACCGGGGGACGATTGCGGAACTTCTCCAAGCACCCGATCCGCTATCGGTGGTGGACGTTCGTGTCCAGGATCAACACGCGGCATGCCCAGTTCGCTTGGATCACCCTGGGCACGCTGTTCATCACCGATGCGTACATCATGGCTGTAGCGGCCGGTTGGATCACCGACCTACGGTTCATCAACTAGGAGAGCCCGTGCTCGGAGCGAAGCGGAGAGACGGAGCTCGACCAGACAACCCGGAGAGTGCCGTGCTCGGAGCGAAGCGGAGAGACGGAGCTCGACCAGACAACCCGGAGAGACATTCATGACCGACCCCAGCACCATCGAGCGGCATTCCTACGACGTTCTCGTCGTCGGTGCGGGCGGCGCCGGACTACGGGCCGCGATCGCTGCCCACGACGCAGGGGCGCACGTCGCCATCGTCTGCAAGTCGCTGCTCGGCAAGGCGCACACCGTCATGGCCGAGGGCGGTGCGGCCGCCGCGATGGGCAACGTGTACCCCGAGGACAACTGGCAGGTGCATTTTCGCGACACCATGCGCGGCGGCAAGATGCTCAACCACTGGCGGATGGCGCAGTTGCACGCCCAGGAGTCGCCGGACCGCATCCACGAGCTCGAAGAGTGGGGAGCGCTGTTCGACCGGACTCCTGACGGGCTGATAAGCCAGCGCGACTTCGGCGGGCACCGCTACGCCCGGCTCGCCCACGTCGGCGACCGCACCGGCCTCGAGCTAATCCGCACGCTGCAGCAGCGCGCCGTCGCACTCGGCATCGACGTCTACATGGAATGCACCATCACTCGGCTGCTCAAGGACTCGAACGGCATCACCGGCGCCTTCGGCTACTGGCGCGAGTCGGGCCGCTTCATCACCTTCGACGCACCCAACGTGGTGCTGGCAACCGGCGGCATCGGCAAGTCGTACAAGGTGACGTCGAACTCCTGGGAGTACACCGGCGACGGTCATGCGCTGGCACTCGAGGCCGGAGCATCGCTGGTGAACATGGAGTTCGTCCAGTTCCACCCGACCGGCATGGTCTGGCCCCCGTCGGTACGGGGCATCCTCGTCACCGAATCGGTTCGCGGTGACGGCGGGGTCCTGCGCAACAGCGAGGGCCGCCGGTTCATGTTCGACTACATCCCCGAGTTCTTTAAGGCGGAGACGGCCGACAACGAAGAAGAAGCCGACCGCTGGTACACCGACAAGAAGAACAACCGGCGCCCACCGGAACTGCTGCCCCGCGACGAGGTCGCGCGGGCCATCAACGCCGAGGTGAAAGCCGGACGCGGGTCTCCCCACGGCGGCGTCTACCTCGACATCGCCTCCCGGCGCTCGGAGGAGTTCATCAAACGCCGGCTGCCCTCGATGTACCACCAGTTCAAGGAACTCGCCGACGTCGACATCACCGCCGAGCC
Source organism: Jiangellaceae bacterium (assembly GCA_036373915.1). GTDB lineage: Bacteria > Actinomycetota > Actinomycetes > Jiangellales > Jiangellaceae > JASLBX01. The sequence continues at coordinate 11,174 of DASUUU010000153.1, forward strand.
GATGGAGGTCGGGCCGACCTGCCATTACGTCATGGGCGGCGTGGCGGTCGAGCCGGACAGCGCCGAGTCGGAGGTGCCGGGCCTGTTCGCCGCCGGTGAGGTCGCAGGCGGCATGCACGGAGCCAACCGGCTCGGCGGCAACTCGCTGTCGGATCTGCTGGTGTTCGGCCGGCGGGCGGGGCTCAACGCGGCCTATCGGGCCGGACGGCTGCACGAGCGGCCACGGGCTTCGGACGAGCAGATCCGTGAAGCGGCCGACGCAGCGGTGGCTCCGTTCGCGGGAATCGGAGACGAGAACCCGTACACGGTTCAATCCGACCTGCAGGACGTGATGCACAGCCTGGTCGGAATCATCCGAACCTCGGCGGAGATGGAGAACGCGCTCAAGGAGATCGCCGAGCTCGGGACGCGGGCATCCCGCGTCACCGTCGAGGGACACCGGCAGTACAACCCCGGCTGGCACCTCGCGCTCGACCTGAAGAACATGCTGCGCGTGTCCGAATGCATCGCCCGGGCGGCTCTCGAGCGGACCGAGAGCCGTGGCGGACACACCCGCGACGACTACCCGACGACCGACGACGACTGGGGCACCATCAACCTGCACTGCGTGCTCGACGGCGAAACCGTCGCCATCGAGCGGCGTCCACTGCCACAGATGCCCGACGACCTTCGCGAGCTGTTCAAGTGACGTTCGATCACGCCACGCGGGTGACACCCCCCGCCTCGGTCAGCGCCGAACGGTGCGACTGGGCGGGCCCAGCCAGATGATTGTGAGGAGCTGACATAGATGGGCTACGACCTGACCATGCGCGTGTGGCGGGGCGACGCGTCAGGCGGTGATCTGGCCGAGTACGTCGTTCCGGTCGAGGAGGGCGAAGTCGTGCTCGACGCGCTGCACCGGCTGCAGGCGACCCAGGCCGGGGACCTGGCCATCCGGTGGAACTGCAAGGCGGGCAAGTGCGGTTCGTGCAGTGCCGAGATCAACGGCAGGCCGCGGCTGATGTGCATGACCCGCCTGTCGGAATACGAGCCGGCGGAGACGATCACGGTCACGCCAATGCGCACCTTCCCTGTGGTGCGTGACCTGGTCACCGATGTTTCGTACAACTACCGCAAGGCCGAGGCGTTGCCGGCATTCGCCCCCGAACCACGGCAGAAGGACGGCACGTACCGGATGAAGCAGCAGGACGTCGAGCGGGGCCAAGAGTTCCGCAAGTGCATCGAGTGCTTCCTGTGCCAGAACGTCTGCCACGTAATCCGCGATCACGAGGAGAACAAGAAGTCCTTCGCCGGCCCACGGTTCTTCCTGCGGTACGCCGAGCTGGACATGCACCCGCTCGACACCAACGACCGGCGGCGGCTGGCGCAGGAGGCAGCCGGACTGGGCATGTGCAACATCACCAAGTGCTGCACCGAGGTCTGCCCCGAAGGCATCAAGATCACTGACAACGCCATCATCCCGATGAAGGAGCGGGTCGTCGACCGCAAGTTCGACCCGGTCGTGTGGCTTGGCTCGAAGATCCGCCGGCGGGACACCCGGAGCGAGCCGGATGTCACTTCCTCCACCACGGCGGAGTGACCCGGTTCAGGTTTGACCGTGGGTGGTCGGTGGTATGCCGAGCCTTGACGGCATAGATCTCCTGTGATCGACTCTTGGAAGGATCGCCATGGCACTGTTGGGCGACGACGGCGTTCGCGCTGCTCTGACCGAACTGCCCGCGTGGAGGGGCGACGCCGACCAGCTTGAACGAAGCATTGAGGCGCCCGACTTCCTCACCGGTATCCGGATTGTCGACGACGTCGCTCAGGTCGCCGAGTCGATGGATCATCATCCGGACATCGACATCCGGTGGCGCACCGTGAAGTTCACGCTTTCGACGCACTCAGAAGGTGGCGTGACGGCCAAGGACGTCGAACTCGCCCGCAGCATCGACGACATCGCCGACCGCCGCGCCCCCGCCACCTGACCCCTACCCGCGTAGATCGCGGCGATCTACGCGGGTAGGGCGTGGGGTCAATCTGAGAGCAGCGGGCCCGGGAGTTGGTAACGCATACCCTCGACCACCACGTCGGCGGTCACGGTGTACTCGCCCGGGCCCAACGGCCGCAGCGTCGAGATGTAGAACAGGCCGGCCCAGGTCATCTGCTGGCGAACCAGTTCCTCACCGGTGGCGGCGTCACGCACCACGATGGTGGCCGAATCAGCCGGCGGCGGCCAAGCCTGGCTGCCGGCCAGGCTCAGCATCAGCGTCGTTGCGCTGCCGTTCCCGGTGATCTCCCAGGAGGCACCGGACACGAACTGGGCCCACTCAACCGCATTGACCAGCAGCCGGCCGGCATCGGCCGTCCAGCCCAGGCCTGGTCCCTGCACCTCTGATGCCGCACTCGCCGACAGCACGATCTCCACACTTCCGGGCGTACGGCGATCCCAGCCGGCGGCCAGTCCCGTCACCGTCGCGCCACCGGCCTGGCCCATTGACAACGAGGCCAGCGACTCGCCGACGTACGAGTCCAGAACGCTGTAGTACCCGCCCTCGACAACGAGCTCCGCCGGATCGCTCAGCCCGGCGAACAGGGCATGTGCCGCATCGAACTCCGTCAGCATGACAGCGCCGTCCCCGTAGCCTTGCTCTCCGACAGTCACCCGGTCGGTGTAACGCTCGAGCAACCGCACACCGCCCCTGTCGACACCCCATGTCCCGGTGAAGATCAGGCTGACCTGCGCGTCGTCCGCGGCCGCCAGGAACGCGTCGAAGGTCTCGGCATCGGGGGAGCCGCCGTTGACGATCACGACTCGGTACGCGTCAGGGTCGGCGCCCCACTCGAGTTGCCCGGCCGCCACGCCGACGTCACGCAGATACGAGGTCAGCGTCGAATCCACATCACCAAGTACGCCGACGTCCAGTGGCCGGAGTGTGATGTCGAGCTGCGCCGTCGTATCAGCCACCACCGTGACGGATGTCTCCGTGGGCAGGAAACCGTCCGCCGTCACAGTCACGTCGTACGAACCCTCGAGCAGCCCGCCCACCGTGAACTCTCCGGCCTCCCCCGTCCTCGCGGACCACGGCGTCGGCCCGGACGCCTCCAGCTCGGCCCCTGCGAGCGGGGCTCCGTCGACCGACGTCACGCTGCCGGCGACCGAACCTCGCGGCAGCGGCACCAGGTCGATGTCGAGCCGCGATGAGCCTTCCGGTGGCAGTTCGACGACCTCGGTGTGCGGCGCGAAGCCGTGCGCCTCTACCGAGATCGTGTGGCTGCCGCCCGGCAGGCCGAGGGCGTACGTCCCGTCCGTAGCGGTCACAGCGACGGCCCCGGCCTCTACCGCGGACACAGTCGCGCCGGCGACCGGCGACCCGTCCCCTGTCACCACGCCCGTTAGCTCCGCCTGCCTGGCATCGATGGCCCACGCCACCGCGTTCAGGTAGATCTTGCGCGCGTCGTCGGTCCAGCGCTCGTCCGGCCGGCCATAGGTCGACGCGGCAAGGCTGCCCAGCAGGACGTCGACACTGGCCGGCGAGCTGAACCGGTAGCCGACGGCGTCACCGAGGGAGGTACTTTCCACGCGAGACTGCAGCCGCCCGATAGTCACACCGCTCCAGCCTGAGAAGGCGCCATACTGCTGGTTGAGGTTGCTCAGGGTGCTGGTCAGCAACTCGATCGGCTCGCCGACCGGATACCCGGCGAAGATCGGGTGTTGAGTCGTCGGCACGTAGTCGACGCCCACGCTGACGAAGCCCCAGTCCGCCGAGGCAGGGTCGCCACGCAGATTCGACAGCACAGGGATCGCATGGCTGCCGCCGTACTGGCTGGGCAGAATGGTCGAGACTCCTGCCGCGCGCGCTGCGTCCAGCGCCTGCAGGAACGGCTGCTGCTGCGAGCTGAGCAGGGTGGAATTGAAGACGACCAAATCGTAGTCCGAAACCCGGCCAGCGAACTCGGTCAATCCAGACCGGCTGACCAGTTCGACCTCGTACCCTTCGCCGCTCAGCAGCGCCGACAGAGACCGGCCGTGAGTGCTCGAGCCCGTGGTGTCGATCACCGCCACCCGCGAGGAGGCCTTGAGCTGGACGTCCGTCCGCGTGGCGACCCCGGCGGACACCGATACCGGCACCTCCGAAGCACGGAACCCGTCGGCCTCGACTCGCAGTGTCCATTCCCCTTCGGGCACGTCGCCGATCACGTATCCACCCGCCGCCTCCGACGTTGCGTCCAGCGGGGTGCCGATGAGTTCGACTTCGGCCCCGCCGACCGGCTCACCAGCCGGTCCGGAGATGGTCCCTGTGACGCTGCCGGCCGGCAACGCGGTCAGGGTGATGTCCTCGGCGACCGACTCGCCCGCGGCGACGGTGACCTCGATGGTCTCACTCGCGTGGCCGAACGAGCCGACCTCGAGGGTCCACGTTCCGGGCTGTAGCGGGACGAGGAACGTTCCGTCCCCGGCGCGTCCGGCGTACCGGCGGCCGGTCTCCAGCACCTCGACCTCGCTGGGAACGAGCCCGTCGCGACTGCTCCTGACTGTGCCGATCACCTGGCCGCCGAGCCCCCGGGCATCGAGCGCCCAGGCCAGCGCGTTCACATAGACGCGCTCCGCCTCAGGTGTCCAGTTCAGCGTCGGCGACTGCCGGGTCCCGGGTGCTCCCCAGGTCGACGCCGTCATGGTGGACAGCAGGACGTCGACGGTTTCCGCGGTCCGGCCCCGGTACGCGATGGTCGAGCCGCGAAGCTCACCGCCTGCCGTCAGCGTCGCCACGGTAGTGCCGCCGAAGTCATCGAAGTGGGTGTACCGGCCGTTCGGGACCATCAGGTCGAACTGGTCCGGCAAGCCCGCGACCAGCGGATGCTCCTCGACAACGGTTGCCGTCACTTGGCCGTCGTTGGCGCCCTCACCGATGACTGCGGGATCACCGGTGTACTCGTTCAGGTACTGGATCGCGCCTCGTTGATGCTGTCCCATCCAGAGCACCGGGACTCCTGACCGGTTGACGGTCTCTTCGAAAGCCTGGAACTGCTCGAAGGTCAGCTCGTGGCCGAAGTCCGAGACGTTCGCGACGACAATGTCGAGCTCACGAATGCGATCCAGCGAGTCGAAGCCGATGTCCTCCGCCTCATAGCCCCAGTCGACAAGGAACTCCTTGGCCCGGTCACGCGAGTTCGAGTAGTTGGAGTCGTCGATGACGCCCACCACAGGAGACACGCGCAGCTCGACGGGGTGATCGGTCACCTGCCCGGTGGCGACCGACACCGGCGACAAGGTCCGGACGTGGCCCTCCACCTCCAACTCCAGCTCGTAGGAACCGGTCTCGACGAGCGCGAACGTGTAGGAGCCGGCCGGTCCGGTCACGGTCTCCAACGGCGTCCCCAGAAGGCTCACGCGCACGCCCTCGAGAGCGCCCCCGTCACTGGAGCTGACCACACCGGTGATCGTCCCGACCTCACCAACACCGAGTGCCACCGAGGCGTCGACCACCTGGTCAGGCCCGGCCGTCAGCGTGCGGGACATGGCTACATAGCCGAACGCCCGGTACTCGAGGGTGTGCTCGCCGGGCGGGACGCCGATCTGGAAGGCGCCGTTCTCGTCAGTGACGGCCCGCCAGTGTGTCCCGGTGACCTCCACGACGGCGTTCGGGATCGGTTGCCCTTCGTGGTTTATGACGGTACCGGTGAACCCGCCCTGGGCAGGCGCGGCAGCCCACCGTACGGCGTTCAGGAAGATCTGCTTGCCGTCCTCCGTCCAGGTGGTCTCCGGTACGTTGCGGAACGTGGCCGCAAGTCCGGTCAGCAACAAGTGGACGCTGGACGGGGTGCGGACGTCGTATGCGACGCCGATACCTGCGGGCTCAGCGCCCTCCTCGCCGACCTCGGCCAGGACGATCCCTTCGTAGTCCGGGAAGTACGCGGCTTCGGACGACGCGTTGAGCAGCTGGACCGGATCGCCGCCGACCCCGTCGAACAGCGGATGATCGGCAAGGTTGTGCAGGTAGATCGGCGGGCCGGAGAAGCCACCGAGGCGGTCGTAGTCGGACGGGCTGCCCGTGTACCGGGATAGCAGGTCCACACCACGGGTCCGGGTCGACCACCCGTCCGCAGGGAAGATCACGCTGATGCCGGCCTCGTCGAACGCTTCGAGCGCGGCCAGGAACTCGTCACGGCCCGGATCCGGCGGGTTGTGCAGGATCACGACCGACACTCCGTCCAGTGCCTCCGTGATCTCCCAACCCGCCTGCTCGGCCGGAATCGAACGATCTTCCAGGAACGCCGTGATCTGGTCGTTGCGATCACCCACGACCACGACCGCCGGCGCCCGCACCAGCTCCGCGTCCACCGTCGTGACGACGCCGTCCGCCGCGGTGACGTCGCTTACCGTCAGCGGTTCGTAACCGGGCGCGGTGAACTCCACGGCGTAGATGCCCGCCGGGACGTCCTCCACGACGTACCGCCCGTCGGCTCCAGTCGTGACCGGGGTCTGGCCGGCCACGGTCACGGTGACGCCGGCCACGGGAGTGGCCCGGGTCGCGTCGGTGACCTGACCAGCGATCGTGCCCTGCTCCGCGGCCGGCATCGACACGTCCAAGCTCAGCGTCTCGCCGGCCGTGACCGTGACGGTGCGCTCAACCAGCTGAGAGCCGAGATGCCGGAACCGCAGCGTCACCTCGCCGGGTTCCAGGATCAGCTCGTATCCGCCGGACTCGTCGGCGGTCGCCGTCTCGAACCCGCCGACCACCTCGACAGCGGCTGGGACGGGCTCGCCGGCGCCATCGGTCACCACCCCGCTGATCGCCCCGTACTCTGCCGACGCCGCATGCTCGACGGCGTCCACCAACAGGTCGCTAAGCACCGGCTCCCACGTCGTCCACGGCGAGGGGGCGGCCGCGGACAGCAGGATGTGGTTACTGGACAACGTCCGCCGCTGGTAACCGATCCCCGAGCCGAGCACGCCGTCCCTGTCGTTTCCGATCGTGGCCAGCGTGTAACCGGTATACCCGGAGAAGGCGGCGTGCCAACTACCGGCAGCCAGCAACGGCACTCGCTCGCCGGTAAGCGACGCGGTGATCGGGTGCGGCACGACGTCTTCGAGCCACACCACACCCCGGTTGCTCAGCACGGCGGTGTCTGTCGCCGGATCGCCCGTGACCTGCGACAGCGTTCGTATCGAGCCGTAGCTGGGACCGCCGGTGTCGAGGAAGACCAGGCTCGTCCCGGCCTCGTCCGCGTCGGCGACCAGCCGCTCGAATCGGACCGGGTCGGCATCCGCCCGATCGTCGCCCATACCGGACACGACCACCGCCTGGTACCTGTCCGCCGTGCCGTCTATGTCGTCGAACGAAACCCGGTCGACCCGCCAGCCCGCCTCCTCGAGGACGTCCGAGACCCTGCCCTCGTAATCGGCGACGACGGCGATGTCGAACCGCTCCAAGATCACCCGGACGGTGCTCGTCTGACCGGCCGTTACGGTGACCTGCCGCTGATCCTCGGCGTAGCCGTCCGCGTCGACCGTCAGGCGGTACGTCCCCGCTGAGACCGCGGGGAACTCGAAAGCGCCGTCGGCTCCCGTCGTGACCGGTTCGAGCGGTGTTCCTGCGAGCGTGGCGGTCGCGCCTGCGATCGGGACGCCCGCTTCGTCGACGACCGTGCCGCTGACC
>DASUUU010000154.1:0-2787 GCA_036373915.1 Jiangellaceae bacterium
GAACCGCGGTCAGGTCGATTCGGACCTGGACAAGTAGGTGTCGACTCGGTGACGCACGTAGTCCCTGGCGCGATCGAGGTCGCGGCGTGCGCTCTCGGGGTCGAGTCGCAAGGTGCTGATGGCGAGGTCGAGGGGTATTCCCTCGATGTCGACCAGGGAGAGGAGTTCGGCGCGTTTTGAGGGCAGGTCGGCCAGCGCAGCGTCGACAACGCCGTAGAGCTCCTCGGTGGTCGACTCATCCTCCGGGGAAAGGATCTGGGCGGCGCCGGGCCAGGAGTTGGGGGCGTCGACCCAGTCGCCGAGGTCGGGATTCTGTGGGTAGAGCCCGCGGTAATAGAGTTCTGCTGTGTCGGCATCCCTGTCTGGCTCCGCGCGCGCGATCTCGGTAATGAGGTCGTCGCGCGGACGGTCGGTGTCGACGTCAGTCGCTCTGTGTTGGTCAGCGAGAGTGTCCAGCCGCGTGAGAAGGGTGGACAGCTCGACGGTGCCGTTGACGGGTGATCGCAAGACGTCGATCCAGGTGTTCTGGACCAGGTCTTCCGCGTGCTCGGGGTCGATGGCGCGAGCGACTGCCAGCATCTGGGGGGTGGAAGACGTGAAGACCTCGGTCAGGTATTCATCGTTGGCGTAGTGGGCCGCGATGGCTTCACGAAGTGCGGTGGGCACCTCGATTCCTGGGCGCCGACTGAGGATATCCATGGTGGTCCGCAGCTGCGTCAGGTAGGTGTTGCAGTCTGCGCAGCTGCTAAGGTGGGCCTTGATCGCGATTGCCTCGTTCTCGGGTAGCGCGTGATCGAGATAGGCGCTCACCTGCCCGGCGATCAGCGCGCATGTGGTTGGTCTCATGCCCGGGTCGCCCTGTCCTTCTCGGGGAGAACCCACTGGGGCCGGACAAAGTGGCATGTGTATCCGTCTAGGTTTCGCTCAAGGCGGTCCTGGTGCTCCGGTTTGGCTTCCCAGAATGGCCCCGCCGTCCGCACCTGAGTGACCACTCGGCCTGGCCACAGACCGGAGGCACCGACGTCTGCGATCGTGTCCGCGGCGATCTGCCGCTGCTCGTCGTTGACGTAGAAGATCGCAGACCGGTAACTGGCACCGACGTCGTTGCCTTGACGATCCAGCGTCGAGGGATCATGAATCTGAAAGAAGAACTTCAGAAGGTTTCTGTACGAGAGCCGGGCGGGGTCGAAGAGAACCTCGACGGCTTCGGCGTGTGTACTTTGACGGCGAGAGGTGGCGTTCGCCACCTCGCCGCCGGTGTAGCCGACCCGGGTCTCGACCACGCCGGGGAACGCTCGCATGAGTTCCTGCATGCCCCAGAAGCAGCCCCAGGCGAGTACGGCCCGCTCGGTCTTCATGACTTCCCTCCTTCGCCCTGGGCGGTCGTCTCGAACAGGCGTCTGTAGTCGCCGTAACCTTCGCGTTCCAGATCCTCGGCCGCGATGAACCGTAATGCCGCCGAGTTGATGCAGTAGCGGAGGCCTCCAGAAGTGACGGGTCCGTCGTCGAAGACGTGACCGAGGTGGCTGTCGCCGAGCGCCGAGCGCACTTCGGTACGAACCATCCCGTGGCTACGGTCGTGACGTTCGACGATGTTCGTCTCGTCGATCGGGGCAGTGAAACTCGGCCAGCCCGTCCCGCTGTCGTACTTGTGGATCGAGGCGAATAGCGGCTCGCCGGAGACGATGTCGACGTAGATCCCGTCGTCCTTACGGTCCCAGAACTCGTTGTCGAACGGGGGCTCCGTCGACCCTCGCTGCGTGACCGCGAACTGCTCCGGGCTCAGGGCCTTGATCACGGCGGGATCCTTGCTGTACGCCTGGCTCATCGGTGAAATCCTTCCGCGGGAGCGCGAGTTCAGTTCCGGCCAGCCATGACTCCGCCATCGACGTTCCAGATCGCCCCGGTCACCCAACTGCTGTGTGGCGAGAGCAGGAACGTGATGGTGTCGGCGATGTCCTGAGCGGTGCCGACCCGCCCGGTCAGGTGGAAGGCGTCGAAGCCGTGCAGCGTCTCGTCGATCTTGTCGGCTGGGATGAAGCCCTCGTAGAGCGGCGTCGCAACGACAGCTGGAGCGACGGCGTTGACCCGGATCCCATGCTCGGCGAGTTCCATCGCAAGGTTGCGGGTCAGCGCGTGCACGCTGGCTTTCGCCATCGAGTAGCTGGCCGATGGTGTGGCGGCGATGGCTTGATGCGCCCACATGCTCCCGATGTTCACGATGACCCCGCCGCGGCCGCCGGCGATCATGCCCCGCGCCACGGTCTGGGTGAGGAAGAAGATCGCTCGGCTCAACTCGAGGTAGGAGTCGTAGTCCGTGCCGTCCTGGTCGAGATACGCCTTCGGGATGAGGAATCCGGCGGCATTCACCAAAAGAGTGGCGTCCGAGTGTTCGTCCGCCAGCTGCTTGCGCACCGCGTCGACCCGCTCGCGATCAGCCAGGTCGGCGGTGATGCCCCAGGCCTGGCCCTTCGGGGCGAGCGTGTCGACGGTGTCCGTGACGTGCGCCTGATTGCGGCCGATGATGACTGCGCTGCCACCACCGTCCACCACCTGTACCGCAGCCGCACGTCCCATCCCGCTGCTGCCACCAACCACGACAAGCTTGCGGCCCTCGAACTCTCCAGCCATCACGCAGTCCTTCCGATCCGGTTCATTGGCTTGCTCTCTAGATGTAAGTGCCGCCGCCGACCGGGATCCTTACCGATGGCCGTCGATGCGGAGGTGGCAGGCAAGGGGAACGCCACGAGCCGACACGAACCTGACGTGGAGCAGGCTGATGAACGT
>DASUUU010000155.1:0-22768 GCA_036373915.1 Jiangellaceae bacterium
CGATGAGCTCCAGGCTCTCGATCTCCATCCCCATGAAGTGCATGGAGAATCGCTGCTCCATGAAGAACCGTCCCGGCAGCCATCTGAATGTGGTCTGACCCTTGATGGTCTTCTCGTCCGAGCCGACCAGATTGCCCTCGATGCTCCAGGTGCCGACCAACCTGTCGAGGCCGGCCAGTGCCGGATCGGGCTTCGGCATCTGGGGCGTGGCGTCGTTCGACATGAGTCCTCCCAAGTATTCGGGCGCTGCGAGGTCCGCAGCGGTCTCGGTCGACGTCCACGTTCGCCTGCCACTCGCCCCGGAACATCGGCCAGCTGGCCGACTCTTGTCGAGTTAGGTGGCCAGGGAACCGCGCACTCAGCCCAGCAGTCGTTGCAGAACGGGGACGACCTCGAGGATCCGGCGCTGATCGCCTGCCGGGAGCGTTGCGATCTGGTCTGCCAGGTACCTGTCCGCGCGGTGCGCGGACTCCTCCATCAGCCGCCGACCGGCGGGCGTCAAGGCCACCTGCCGGCTGCGCCCGTCGTCGGGATCGGGCATCCGGGCGATCAGCCCACGCTCCTCCAGCTTGGCCACCAGACGCGTCACCGACGACTTGGTTATCTGCTCCAACTCGCCCAGCCGGTTCAGCCGCACCGGGCCGTGGCGCTCGATCACCGACATCGCAGACTGCTGTGACGGCGTCAGGCCGGTCTGCGACCGCTTGCGCAGCCTCCGGGACAGGCGGAACAGCGACAGCCGCAACTGCTCCACCGTGGCGAGATCTACAGCTCCCGCTGCGGGCATGGCGGCACCTCCCATAACCGGCGATTAGTACGCTAAGCGTACCGATCTGCCAACGTCCGATCTCTCCTACTGGGCACGGCTGTACCGCGGAATCCACCGAGCCATGACGGCGGCGCCTACGCCGGCGAACGCGCCCATGACCACCGCCGCCGCACCGAGCGAGGCCAGCACGGTGACGGCGCTGAGCAACAGCGGCCCGACCCCGTTGCCCGCATCGCCGCACAGTCGCCAGGCACCAAGGAAGACGGCCCGGCTCGCCGCCGGGGAGACATCGGCACCTATCGTCATGATGATTCCGCTGCCGATGCCATTGCCGAACCCCATGAGCATGGCCACGGCCGTCAGCGCTGCGGCACTTGCGGCCAGCGGGAGCAGCACGTGGGACAACCCGAGCACCAACATGCTCGGGACGACGACCCAGTTGCGCCCGAACCGGTCCATCGCCCAGCCGGCCGGATAGAACAGCAACATGTCCACGGCCCCCGAAAGACCGAAGATCACGCTCGTCACGACGGGGTCGAGGCCGAGGTGGTCAGCCCAGAGCGGGATCACCACCTGTCGCGAAGCCCGGACGGCACCCATGATCAGAACGCCCGTCCCGAGCGTGCGGAGCACCGGCAGGTGGCGTCGAATGACCCTGACGAGCCGGTCCGGCGACTGGCCGGCACCACGGATCCCCCGAGAGACGTCGGGCAAGATCAGCAGCAGGCCGATCATCACGCCGGCCGCCACGAGGTGAACCCAGTATGCGCCGGACGTCCCGGCCAGCTTGATGGCCAGAGCACCGAGGAACGGGCCGGCGAAAACACCGATCCGGTGCATGCCGCCGAGGGTCGACATCGCCCGGGCGCGCATACCGAACGGGACCACCTCGGTGAGGTACGCATGCCGAGCCAACCCGAAGACCGCCGTGTTGATCCCGATGATCCCGACACCCAGGGCGAGCAGCCACACCGTCGAAGCGACCAGGCACACCACGAGTGCGACCATGGTCACCGCCGCGGCCAGGATCATCGCCCGTTGCTCGCCGATCCGCACCACAAGAGCACCCGCCGGCAGATCGCCGACCACCCGCCCGACCCCTAGCACGGCCACCACGACGCTGGCCACGGCGAGCGACGCACCGAGTTCGCGCGCCGTCAGTGGAATTATCGGCGCGATCGCGCCCTGGCCGATCCCGAACAGCAGGGCGGGGACGTAGACCGTTGGCCCGTAGGACCGGAGCCCACCCTGCGTCGACATCGCCCTTCCCGCAAACCGGCCTGCAAATCGGGGAAACCTGGCCGCGGACTCCCGGCCCAATCTGGTACGCCAAGCGTACTATCTTGATCTGGGTGCGCACCAGGGGTGGTGGTGCGCCAAGTGCTCTGCTTGGATAGACCACGATCATTGGACGCGAAGACGGGAGGTCCGCGCGCATGTCCTCCGAAACACCACCTGCTCCGGGGATCGACACCACCGTCGCCCACTCCGCGCGCGTGTATGACTACTGGCTCGGCGGCAAGGACAACTTCGCCGCGGACCGCGCGCTTGGCGACGCGATGATCCAGGCAATCCCGTCGTTGCCGGAGATGGCTCGGGCCAATCGCGCATTTCTCGCCCGTGCGGTGCGATACCTCGTCGAAGAGGCCGGCGTGCGGCAGTTCCTCGACATCGGCACCGGGATACCGACCGCGGGCAACGTCCATGAGATCGCGCAGCAGATAGCGCCGGAAAGCCGCGTGCTGTATGTCGACCACGACCCGATCGTTCTCGCCCATGCGCGGGCGTTGATGACCAGCACGCCCGAGGGCCGGACCGAGTTCATCATGGCCGACATCCAGGAACCCGAGGCGATCCTGGCAGCCCCGGAGCTGGCGAAGACAATCGACTTCGACCAGCCGGTAGCCCTGATGCTGGTAGCGATCCTGATGTACTTCCATGACGACGAGGGCGTCTACGACTGGGTCGCGACTCTGGTGGACGCGCTGCCATCGGGCAGTTACGTGACCATCACGCACCCGACCGGCGATTTCAACCCAGCCGCTATGCGAGGCGCCGTGACCGCAGCAACGCAGGCCGGCATTACTTTGGTTCCACGCAGCAAGGCTCAGGTCGAGCGGTTCTTCGAAGGTCTCGAGATCGTCGAACCCGGTGTCGTCCCCGTCCTCGCCTGGCAGCCCGACGAGCTGATCGACGATCCGGAAAGCGCCTGGTACTGGGCCGGCATCGGGCGCAAACCGTAGCGACGCCCAGGGCACAGCCTCATCGGCCACGCGATACCGACGGGCCGCCCACTGCGCAACCGTCAGCGGCCCGACTCGATCACGGCGATCATGGCCCGGACGAGCACGGACTTGGCCCGGTGATCGAGCCTGGTCTTGCCGGGATTGGCCCTCCCCCAGGCCTCGACGCCGGCGGGCAGGCACCCGACGGCGCAGGCGGCACGTAGCCGAGCGGCCGCGGCCAGCTCCGGATCGTCGGGTATCGGCCCGACCAGGGCATCGCCCACCTGCTGAGGCAGCGAGCTTTCGTTCGCCAGCCTGCGGAGGTGGCTGCCCACCGCCGGGTCGGAGAGCATCACCACGATCTGCGGGCCGATCTCGCCGACCACGTCGACCAATGCGGTGACCAGCGATCTGCGCTCCTCCGGCGTCCTTGCCTGACCGGCCTCGGCCAGCACACTCCGCACGCGCGTCATGGCCGGGCTCAGCAACTCGGCAAGCAGGCTCTCCTTGGACGGGAAGTGGTAGTAGACCGCCGCCTTGGTGAACTCCATCCGGTCGGCGATGTCGCGGATTGAAGTGCTCGCATAGCCGCGCTCGTGGAACAGCTCGAGCGCCACCTCGAGGATCCGCTCGCGCGTGCTGCCTAGCTGCGCCGTTCGCACCATGACACGTCCCAACTTGACGATCGGTAAGTAAACATCTTAGCCTTACTCAACTTACCGAACGGCAAGTAAGGATCACTTCTATGCGAACGCTGGCCAGGTGGAGCGCCCACCATCCGCTACTTGTTGCACTGATCTGGGTGTTGGCTATCGTCGGCGCGCAGGTGTCATCGGCGGTGGTCGGCAGCGACTTCCGCAACAGTTTTGCCCTGCCCGGAACTGACAGCCAGGCGGCCGTCGACCTACTCGACGAGCGCTTTGCGGAGGCGTCTGGCGATGCCGACACGATCGTCGTCAGCACAACGGACGGGTCGGTCACAGATCCGGCCGTGCAGGAACGGGTGCAGGCCATGCTCGACGAGGTGGCCGCCGTCGAGTCGGTGACCGCCGTGCAGAGCCCGTACTCCCCGATGGGAGCCGAGCAGATCAGTGCGGACGGCACCGTGGCCTATGCCACCGTCCAGTACGACCGGGCCGGCATCGAGGTGCCCCGCGACGACCTGGAGACGGTCGCAGGCCTTGTCGAAGGCGTCGACGGCGGCGCCCTGTCCGCCGCCATCGGTGGTCAGGGCGTGGCGGCGCTGTCCCAACCCGAGATCGGCAAGGGCGAGCTTATCGGGGTCGGCTTCGCGGCGTTGGTACTGCTGATGGCCTTCCGTTCGCCGGTCGCGATGATCCTGCCGATCGTGTCAGCGGCGGCCGCTCTCGGCGTGTCGACCGGGGTCGTCCGGCTGGCGTCGAACGTCACCACCATCTCAGATGTGGCGCCGACTCTTGGCGTGCTCATCGGACTGGGGGTCGGCATCGACTACGCGCTGTTCATCGTCAACCGGCACCGGGGGAACCTGCGAGCCGGTCTGCCGGTGTACCAGTCCGTCACGGCGGCTCTTGCCACCTCCGGCCGGGCAGTGGTGCTCGCCGGCATCGTCGTCGTGCTCGCGTTGCTCGGGCTGTTCCTGACCGGGATCGAGTTCCTGTACGGCCTGGCCATCGGCGCCTCGGTGTCCGTCGCCTTCACCGTGCTCGCTGCGATAACGCTGATTCCGGCGCTGCTCGGAGCGTCCGGCACCAGGGTGCTCGGGCGCCGCCACCGCCGCGCTGTCGCCGCCGGCGAGTACGTCTCCGACCACACCGTCGGTGCGTTCCGCCGCTGGGCCGGCCTGGTCCAGCGCCGGCCGGTCATCCTGGTGGTGCTCGCGCTCGGCATGCTTGTGGTCGTTGCCTCGCCCACGGCGGACCTGCGGCTGGGCACCGCCGACCAGGGCAACGATCCCGCTGGGACGACCACTCGCGAGGCGTACGACACCCTCGCCGAGGGGTTCGGGCCAGGGATCAACGGGCCACTGGTACTCGCCGTCGACCTGTCCGAAAATCCCCTCACCGGCCAGGACGCCTCCTCGTTGCAGCCGCTGGTCGATCACGTGGCCGCCGACCCAGCCGTCGCGTCGATCGCCGGCCCGATGCCCAACTCCGACGGGACGGCGGCCGTACTGAAGGTCGTCCCGACCACGAGCCCGCAGGACGAAGCCACCAGCGAGTTGATCGACCGACTCCGCGCCGACGTGATCCCGGAGGTGGAGGCTGCCGGCGAAGTGCAGATCTACGTGGGCGGCCCGACGGCGACGTTCGACGATTTCGCCGACGAGATCCAGTCGAAGATCCCACTGTTCGTCTCGGTGGTGATCGGGATGTCCGTGCTGGTGCTGATACTGGCGTTCCGCAGCGTACTGGTGCCGCTCGTCGGCGCGGCGATGAATCTGGTTTCGGTCGCCGCGGCCTTCGGCGTGGTCGTTGCGGTCTTCCAATGGGGATGGCTCGGGGAGCTGATCGGGCTGGGCAAGGCCGGGCCGATCGAGCCGTTCCTGCCGGTGATCCTGTTCGCGCTGCTGTTCGGCCTGTCGATGGACTACCAGGTGTTCCTCGTCAGCCGGATGCACGAGGAGTGGCAGCGCACAGGTGACAATGCGGCCGCCGTACGTACCGGGCACGCCGACACCGGAAAGGTGATCGTGGCCGCGGCGTCGATCATGGTGTTCGTGTTCGGGGCGTTCGTCACCGGCGACTCGCGCACCATCAAGCTGATGGGCCTGGGGATGGCGGCCGCCGTTCTGCTGGATGCATTCGTCATCCGGATGCTGGTCGTTCCGGCGATCATGCACCGCATCGGCAGGGCCAACTGGTGGCTCCCCCGGTGGGTCGATCGCGCATTGCCAAAGCTCAGCTTCGAAGGAGACGACCACGAGAAGGATCCGGAGCCGGGTGCGGGCTGGGCTACGCCTGGCGGCAACGACGCACCCGCGTCAGGGCCCGAACCGGACGAGGAGTACGTGAGCAGCCGTCTGCCCTGACGGCCTCGACGCCGGTCCCTGCGCCGGCGTGCCGGGCCCGACCGTGGCGGAGGTCGTAGAGGCGATGCCTACGACGCCGCCCGGTCGGGCTCGGCCTCGAACACCCGCGCGAGCGCCCGTAGCCCGGCGCGCAGGCTCTCGACACCTTCTCGGCCCAGCTGTGCCACGAGCATGCCGAGCAGGCGGATCCGCACGGCCTCGGCCTGCTCGAACACGGCCGTCCCCGAATCGGTGAGCCGCACGGAAGCAGCCGAGTCACCGCCGTCCCCAGAAGTGCCCGCCGCGGGCCGTTGCAGCAACCCGCGGTCGACCAGACCGGCGATCGTCGCCAGCACAGCATCGTCCGGCTGGCCGGTTCGAGAGGCCAACCGGCTCACCTCGTCGGCGCCGTGCGAGACAGCCAGCAGCACCTGGATCTCGCCGACCCGCAGGCCGGTGACCTGCTCGATGCTGCTGAAGAACGTCGCAGAACCGGCCGTCACCAGAGCCAGGTCATCGAGTAGATCGAGCACGTCACCGAGCCGCTGGCTGGGATCGGTGTCGATCGGTGCGGGACGGTCCTGCGTCCTATCGCGCGTATGAACGGCTGCTGCCGACGGTCCGGCCATGCCGGCACCTCCTGGTGCGAATATCGTTGACAGGAGCGTATACTCGCGTGTAGACATATGTCAATGAAGTGTCAGATGAAGTGGAGTGTCAGATGACTGGACGGAGGCTTCGATGACCGGCAACTGGCTGGCGGGCTCCGGCGGCCGGGCCCGCCGAGACGAACGGCGAGAAGAAATCGTGGCCGGAGCATTGCGGCTGTTCAGCGAGCGTGGCGCGCTTCCGGTGCGGGTCGAAGACATCGCCGAGGCGGTGGGGATTTCGCGGGCCACGTTCTACAAGTACTTCTCCGAGCGGGACGAGATCCTCGCCGAGTTGTTCCGCCGGCTGCTCGCAACCCCGCCGCCCGAGCCGCAGCGTGAAGCGGGGGCCGCCGACCGGCTCATGGCACTGCTGGTGGGCACCGCGCAGCGGATGGCCGAGCAGGAGCAACTGGCCCGGTTCGTGTACAGCCTGCCGTTGCGCCACGATGCGCTGCTCGGGGAGCAGGCGATGCGGCCGGCCTTCGTCGAGGCGGTCGACGCTCTCGTGGCCGACTGTGTGCAAGCCGGTGAGTTGCGTGCCGACCTGCCGCCCGCGACTCTGACCGGACACCTGGTGCGCACGTTCGAGACGGCGATGCGCGAATGGGCCGCCGCGGATGTTGCCGACCCAGCCGAGCACGTATCCCGGATGGCCGACCTGGCCTTGCACGGCTGCATGCGTGACGGCGCCGGAAGCAGCGGATCCCCGCGTCAGCGTTGAGGGACTATCAGTGGCCGCTGGGCTGCTCGGCGTTGCCGTACGCGGCGAGGAAGGTTCGGACGGCGGCATCTGCGTGCTGCCGGAGTTGCCGGGGGCTGAACGACTCGCCGGCGGGGTTGAACAAGGCGGCATTGAGCGGCGCGCCTAGGAGCAGCCAGAGGAACTGCTCGGCAGCAACGCGCATGTCGCCGGTGAGCAGGTGACGATCTGCCAGCCTCTGGAACAGCCGGGTGAGCGTGCGCTGACCCTGGAGTCGTGCTCGCTCGTCCCACGCACGCGCCAGTTCAGGAAAGCGCTCAGTCTGCCCTGCGACGAGCCTGCGCATCCGAAGCAGATCGGGATCAGTGACGGTGGCGACGAACTGCCTGGCGAACGCCCGTAGATCCGCTGGCAGGTCCGTCGTGGTAGCCAGTGTGTCGAGATGGTCGTCCGACATCCGCTCGGCGTCTTCGATCTCGCGTCGAATGACCGCGAGGAATAGCCGCTCCTTGCTGGGGAAGTACCTGTAGAGCGTGACCTTGGAAATCTTGGCCAGGGCTGCGATCTCGTCCACGCTCGCGGACCGGAAGCCTCGTTGCAGGAATACCGCACGGGCGGCACGCAGGATGAGCGGCTCCTTCGGCGTTCCCCGACCCCTTGCCTCGGTCATGAACTGAACTGTACAGTATCGATCTGAAGTACTGAACTGTTCAGTATTGGAGGCCGGTAGTGAGTACAACGATCCGATCCGCGGATGGCACGCCGCTCGCCGTCAGCTCCACCGGCGACGGGCCCGCAGTCGTAATGATCGACCCGGCCGGCGCGTTCCACGGGCTCCGGCCGATGGCGGGTGCGATCGCCCCACTCGCACTTGACTTCACCGTCTATACCTATGACCGGCGGGGCCGCGGCGACAGCGGCGACACGTTGCCGTTCACGCCGCAGCGTGAGATCGACGACCTCGCTGCCATCGTTGACTTCGCCGGCGGTCAGGCGTTCGGCTACGGATTCTCATCCGGCGCCGCTGTCGCGTTGGGCGCAGCGGCCAGCGGTGTGCCCATCCGGAAACTCGCACTGCTGGAGCCGCCATTCGCCGTCGACGAACCAACCGACCAGGCCTTCACGGCCGAGCTGCGTCGACTCCTGGACCAACAGGAGCGCGGCGCGGCCGTGGAGTTCGTCAACCGCAGCGTGGGCGTACCCGAGGAGCGCGTGGGTGCGCTCCGCGAACATCCGGCCTGGCCGGAGCTGGAAGCATTGGCCCACACTTACCTGTACGACGTCGCCGTCCTCGAGCTGATGACCGGTGACCTGCTAGCTGCCGTCCAGCAGCCCACGCTGGTCCTATCCAGCGCGGGAAGCGACGACTACCTGCGCACCACGGCCATCGACGTCGCATCGCGACTGCCCAACGCCCGGCATCTCGAGGTCCCCGGAGAGTGGCACGGCGTCGACGACAACGACCTGGCACGAGTTCTCATCGACTGGTTCCGGTAACGGCCTATCCGCCAGAGCATCGGAATGCACGCTGCGGGCTGTTGTCAGCGGATTCCGATTGGCGGCCGGTCATGGCGATGCCCCGGCAGCGAATGTGGTTTCAACCGGGCCGTCGTTTGGATCAGCGGATCGCTACCTGCCTCGGGTGATCCGACTGCTCGTCGCCTGCGCCGCGATGGCCCGCGTGGAAGCGGCGGCCGGCCTTGAGAGCCGCGGCGGTGTCCACGACGCGCCGAGCCTGGTAGCGGGCCGCCTGCAGGGCCTGATCGGTGGGCCGGCCTTCGCCGGACACATGGGAGGTGCCGTAGGGATTGCCGATCTGGTACTCGACGGGGTCGGTGTATCCGGGGGGCACGATGATGCCGCCCCAGTGGTAGAACGTGTTCCCCAGCGCCAGGAGGGTGGACTCCTGCCCGCCGTGGGCGGTGCTGCTGGCGGTGAAGGCCGAGTACACCTTGTCGGTCAGCTTGCCCTCGCGCCACAGTCCGCCGGTCTTTTCGGTGAATGCCCGCAACTGGCTGGCCGGATTGCCGAAGCGGGTGGGGGCGCCGAACAGGACGGCGTCGGCCCACGCCAGGTCCTCGAGGCCGGCCTCGGCCACGTCGGCTGTCTCCTGGCGGTGCTGAGCCCAGGCAGGAATAGTGCTGATCACCTCCGCAGGTGACGTTTCGGCCACCCTGCGCAGCCGCACACGTGCGCCGGCCTTCTCCGCGCCCTCGGCCGCGGCTTGCGCCAGCGCGTGCACGGTGCCGGTGGCGCTGTAGTAGATGATCGCGACGTTGACGGGTTCCATGATCGGTGCCTCCCGAGGATGCCTTCGCTGTGCTTCGTTGCTGGAATGGTTCGTCTCAGCAGTTCGACGACACAGCCACGCGGAATGTGAGGCGGCCTACCTGGGCGACATATCCGACGCCGCATTGCGCCCTCGAGCCTGGACGCCATGCCCCTGGGGTGGCACACCGCGGCGCAGCGGTGCGGAGCGCTCCGACCTGCCGCGGGGTGGCGCACTTGCGCGCGGAGCTGCGCACCCTGGATGGTCGCTGAACGCTGTCATGTAAATGCCCTGGCTGAGCACCCCTGCCGTCAAGGGACAGCCAAACACCAAGCTTCCGTGGTGCTGCTGAACAACTGCACCGAGGTTCCACAATGTCGTCCTGCTGGCACCGCGGAAGCTTGGTGCCCGCCCGCAGGCCCACCGCGGAAGCTTGGTGCCCGCTACCACCACTTCATGGGCTGGGACATGCCGTGGTACGCGGCACAGGACTCCCCCGACGCACTCGCCGTGGAGTCAATCGCCAAGGCGGCACCTCGGGTCAGTTGACCCACTTGACGAGCTGCCACACGATTCCGTTCGGGTCCGCGAACTGACAGAACCGCTCGCCCCATGGCTCGGTCTCGGGAGGAGTGACGACCCGGGCGCCCGCTCCGGCGACACGGTCGAACTCAGCGTCAACGTCGTCGACGACCATGGCGATGAGCAGACCCTGACCAGCGGATCCTGCTATCTCTGCCGGCTTGAACGTCGGCAGGCCTGTGGCGAGGAAGATGACGTTGAACCCTCCGCTGGGGTGTTTGAGCGACACGAACCCGTCGTCGGACATCGCCTCCACGAAGCCGAAGTGTGCCTTCGCGAAGTCGGCGGACGCTCCGACGTCCGGGACATTCAGCGACACAGCGGTTTCGGTGACGTTCATGCGTTCTCCCATCGCTAAACTACATACAACGTACAAGGTAATAGGAGGATACAGAGGAGGATCCCCGTTGGCCAAACCGCTGATCGATCTGCTCTGGCGCGACCACCCCGATGCTCCCGTCAGGGGCGCACGGGGCCCGCAGTCGCGCCGCTCCACCGGCGAGGTGGTCGGCAGCGCGATCGCGCTCGCCGATGCCGAGGGAATGGACGCAGTGACGATCCGAGCCGTTGCCGAGTCGCTCTCGATGTCGCCCATGTCGGTGTACACCCATGTCAATAGCCGCGATGACCTGCTTGTTCTGATGGCGGACGCGGCCCACGCCAGCGCCCCACGTCCCCGACTCGGGCGGGCGTCCTGGCGGACCCGGGTCCGCCGGGTAGCAGAGTCGAACCTTGCCCTCTTGCGCGCTCATCCTTGGCTGCTTCACCTCACTGACGACCGGGTCGCGCTCGGTCCCGGCACGATCGCGAAGTACGACCACGAACTGCACGCGTTCGACGGAACCGGGCTCAGCGACCTCGACCGTGACGCGGCGCTCACTTTCGTCATCGACTTCGCACGATCGGGCGCAGCGGCGATGGTCCGGACCGGTCAGCGCGGGGAATTCGCCGAGGTGTGGCAGGAGTCCGCCGGCCCTCTCGGCCGCTACCTTGGCGACTCCTACTCCCTTGCGCAACGCGTAGGACAGGCAGCAGGCGAGCACATGGCCGCGCCTTACAGCGCCGAGCATGCGTGGGAGTTCGGCATCCAGCGGGTCGTCGCCGGCCTCTCTGCTCTCATCGACTCAGCCACGGAGCAGACCGTCCAGACCACACATTCCGCATCCAGCGCGCCGAAGTGACAATGACAACGTACAGCAGCGACGTCCCCTCCCTGATCGGCGCCGCCGCGGCGATCAGGGGCTCGCCGGACGACTAGCGAAACCGGCGGAAGAACGATCTTATGTCCTCGACGAGCAGGTCCGGTGCCTCCATTGCGGCGAAGCGCCCGCCTCGGTCGAATTCGGACCAGTGCACGATGGTGTGCTCACGCTCAGCGACCCGCCTGATGGTCGGATCAGTCGGGAAGATTGCAATGCCGGTCGGCACGCCCGATCTCGTCACCGGCGATCCCGACGCGACTCGCGCCTCGTAGTGGAGCTGCGCTGAGCTGGCACCGGTGCCGGTGAGCCAGTACAGCGTGACGTCGGTGAGCAGGTGATCGCGATCGACTGCGTGATCGGGAAGCTCTCGGGCAGGGTCGGTCCACTCCCAGAACTTCTCCACGATCCACGCAAGCTGTCCGATCGGCGAGTCGGTCAACGCGTAGGCGATCGTCTGGGGGCGGGTCGACTGCACGTCGGCATAGCCGGTTCCGACCTCCCGCAGCCGATCAGCGGCGGCCAGCCGGGCGAGCTCGCCTGCGGTCAGTTTGTCAAGTTCGGCCGACTGCACGGCCGGGTATGCCAACGCCCCGTTGATGTGCACGCCGATGACGCGTTCGGGCGCCACGCGACCCAGCTCTGGGGAGACGACGCAGCCGGTGTCGCCCCCTTGCGCACCGTACCGGTCGTAGCCGAGCCGACGCATCAGCTCGGCCCAAGCCAGGGCGATGCGCCGGTGGTTCCAGCCCGGCCCGCTCAGCGGAGCGGAGAACCCGAAGCCCGGTACCGAGGGCGCCACGACGTGGAAGGCGTCGCCCGATCTACCGTCGTCGTACGGCAACCGGGCCTGTGCCGGGCACGGCGGCGCCACGGCCGTACTCGACACCGCGATGAGTTCCGACTACATCATCCGTGCTGAGCTAGGACTGCCGGCTCCCTCGACACAGCTGACCTGGTCGAGCGCTGCGGCTTCGCGCTTGAGCAGGGTGATGAACTCGGCCGCTGCTGGCGTGCTGTGTCGGGCTCGGGCGGTCGCAGCGAAGATGCGACGAGTGGCGGCATCGGCAGCTGGTAGTAGGCGAAGGATGACGCCGGCAGGGGTCGCACTTGCCGCCAAGGCCGGCACGAACGCCACGCCGAGACCCGCTGCGACACAGCCGAGTTTGCCGGTCCAGTCCGCGACCGCGAAGTCGACCCGGGGCTGGAAGCCCGCCGGGAAGTGGGCGCGCATGAGCGTCTGCTCGGCGGTAGGCGACCCGACGATGAATGGATCATCGGCCAGGTCCGCCAGCCGCACCTTGGGCCGGTCGGCCAACGGATGGTCAACGGGCATCGCCACGAGCAACTGCTCATCGATGAGGTGGTGCAGCGTGAAGCGGTTGGGGTCGGGTGGGTCGTCCTCCGGCGGCGCGCTCACAACCGCTACGTCCACATCGCCGGATTCCAACCGGTTCAGCAGGCCTGGCGTCCTGTCCTCGACGAGGGTGACCCCGACGTTGGGACGCTCAGCCCGGAAGGTCGCGAGCGCTCGGGGCACAAGCGAGGCAACCGCCGTCGGGAACGCGCCCAATCGCAATTGCCCGGCATCGAGGTGCCGCAGCGCAGCGAGATCGCGGCGGGCGGTCGCAACGCGTTCGACGATGACCTCCGCGTGCTCCAGCAGACTCCGCCCTGCCTCGGTCAGGGCAACTCCGCGTGGCAGCCGGTCAAGCAGCGTGACGCCGGCCTCGGCCTCCAGCGTCGCGATCTGGCGCGAGACGGCCGACTGGGTATACCCGAGAACTGCTGCCGCCCGCGTGATCGACCCGGCTCGGGCTACTGTCCGGAAGACCTCGAGTAGCTGAGTCTGCATCCGACCCATGCTAGGCGCGCATGCATTGCATGCCGAACATTCGTTTGTCACATGCGAGTTCAGCACCTAGCGTTGCTGGGCGTCACCGACCATCCAATCGAGGAGCCCGCATGCACGCGACCGACATCATGTCCGCCGAAGAAGCGTGCCGCCGCGTAGAAGTAGACCACCGCATACTGCTGGACGAGCTCGACCGCCATCCTGCCGACACGCTGACCGAGCCGTTCCGCGTGGCCAGCGGTCCGCTGGGTGACGCGTGCGAGTCTCTCCACGACCTCGTAGCCCACGTGCTGATGTGGGACGAGATCAGTTTGGCCGTCCTGCATGAGGCGGCCGCCGGCCGGGCGCACTGGAGCCTTGATCCGCAATGGGAGGACCCCGACATCGGGCGCCGGCTCAACGAGGCTGGGGTCGCTGCGGGCCGGCGGCTGCCTACCCAACTGCTGGTGCACCGGCTCAACTCGGTAAGCGACGCCCTCAGCGCCGAACTCGGCAGCTTCAGTGCGGACCAGTGGAGCGCGCCTCTGGGGCTCGAGCTGTCCGCGGCCGCCACGGTGGGCGAACTCGCCCAGTACGCGATGACCGTCCCGACAAAGAGCCCGTACTGGCACGCGGCCATCCACCTCCAGGCGTTCGAATCCATGCGCCAGAGCGAGGCGAGAATTGCCGCGACATCGGTGGGGAGAGCATCGTGATCGTCGTCTCTGATCCCTCGTTCGAGCCCGAGACGTATGCGTTCCTGCAGCGCGTGGGCACCCAGAACGGACCGCTGACGTACGACGAACTGCTCACTGCGCGCGTCCTCGAACCCGACCCTGAACTGGCCGGAAAACCCGAGCCGATCCATTCCCGTGCGGAGGTGCTGCTGCCGCTCACTGACCGGTCACTCCGGGTCCGGGTCTACGGGCCCGAACTCGTCGAGCCGCGCCCACTGCTGCTCTGGTTGCACGGCGGCGGGTTCGTCGCCGGAACTCTCGACGACGTGGACGTCACCTGCACCAGGATCGCGTCCAAGGCCGGCGTCGTGGTCGCGTCGCTGGACTACCGGTTGGCGCCGGAGCATCCGTATCCGGCCGCGCTCGACGACACTGTCGAAACGCTAGGTTGGCTTGCCGAGCACGGTGGGCTGTTCGGCGGTGACGGGCGGGTGGCGGCCGGCGGGCAAAGCGCGGGCGCCAACCTCGTCGCTGCGGCCTCGCTCAAGAGGCGCGACAACGGCGTCCCGGCGCCAGTACGTCAGGTGCTCTGCTACCCGACCCTCGACTTCGACACGCGGGAGTCCCACAGCGAACACGACACCGGCCTCCTCAGCCACAGCCGGATGCAGTGGTACCACCAGCAGTACCTGGCCGGGCAGCCGGTGACACCCTACGCCGCTCCGCTGACCAGCCCGGACCTCTCAGGCCTGCCGCCCGCCCTCATCGTCAGCGCGGGTCATGACCCGCTCCGAGATGACGCCCGCCGCTACACCGAACGCCTGCGAGAATCCGGTGTCGACGTCCGTCACGTCGAGTACCACGCGACGCCGCACGCCTTTCTCAACTTCCCCGGCGCCTTCACGGCGGCCGCCCGCGCCGCCAACGAGATAGCTGAAGACCTGATCACGTTCTTCCGGCTGCCGCGCTGACCCGGCCCCTCTCATCGGTCGACCGGCTCAACCTGTGGTCGCGCGGTCCTCGTGCAGCGGCCCCGCGACCCGGTATCGGGCACAAGTGAAGGCGCCGTTGCGGTACGCCTCCAGCAGTTCCAGGTCGAGCCGGCGCGGCAGCAGCGGGCGGCCGGCGCCGAGCAGCACGGGCGCGACGTAGGTGATCACCTCGTCGAGCCGGCCGGCGTCCGCGAACTGGCCCGCCAGGTCGCCACCGCCCACCACCCACAGGTCCTTGCCGGCGGCAGCCTCGACCATCGCGTCGTACACCGTGCGGACGTCGCCCGACGCGAACCGGACGTCGCCGCCCTCGACCGGCTTGAGGTCGCGGCTGGTCATCACCCAGACCGGGATCGAGTAGGGCCACGGGTCGCCGGCCTCCTCCACGACCCGGTCCTGGTGATCGAGGACCCACTCGTACGTCGTCGAGCCCATCACCATCGCGCCGATGCCGGCGAAGAACTCGTCGTAGCTGAGCGGCCCTGCCTGGTCCTGCTCCTGCCGGAACAGCCAGTCGAGCGAGTCGTCGGGGTCCGCGATGAAGCCGTCGAGGGTGGTGGCGGTGTAGTAGGTCAGCTTTGTCATGAGGTCTCCTCACCGCGCTTCGCGCGGAGCCAGTTGATGGGGTCGCCGTCACCGGTGTCGGCGCCGGCCACCACCCGCAGCAGGTTGCGGGCGAGCTGGCGGCGATGGGCGGCGTAGGTCAGTACGTGCGCGACCACACTGCTCATCACGAAGCTCTCCGGCGGATCGCAGAGCGCGTCGATGAGCCGGTCATTCCAGGCACCGCGGCGGTCGATGTCGCGGACCGTCGCGAGCCAGCGCGGCGCGACCGCGTCGTGGCGGTCGAGGAGCATGGTCGCGCCGGCCCGCTCATCACGCGGCGGGTAGTCCGTGCCCTCGATCGCGGCGAGCCACACCTCCTTGGTGAAGACGTGGTGCTCGAGGACGTCGGCGATGGACTGCTCCTCGCCCTCCCAGCTGGTGACCGTGTTGCCCGGCAACCGCTGCCGGCGGAACTCCTCGTCCGGCAGGCCCTTCGCGAGCTCCAGCAGCCGTCGAGTGTCGTCGAGGTCGTGCTCGACAAGCTGTTCGGTCAGTGGATTCATCGTGCGCTCCGCAGTGTGCACCCACAGCGAGGTGGGTGGATGGAAGTGGATCCCGTTCGGCGCCGGTAGCCAGTGGCTCACCGGGGTCGTGCTCGGCGGATGCCCGAACGCCCTGGTGAACGCCCGGCTGAAGCCCTCGACCGACTCGTATCCCGCCTCCCAAGCGGCGTCCGTCACCGACATGCCATTGCGCAGCCGCCACGCGGCCCGCTCCAGCATCACGCGCCGCCGCATCGCCACCGGCGGCTCTCCGGTTCCGCGGGTGAGCTGGTGGCTCAAGTGGTATTCCGATGTGTAAGCATCACCGGCCATGTCGGCGAGCGATCGGTTGCCTTCGTCGAGCACGGCATCGAGCAGCTTGCGCAGCCGATCTCGGGTGGTCATACGGCTAGTGTGCCCGGCACGGGCGACGCGGCGCTTGACCGTTCTTGTGCTTCTCGAACCCGGCGAGCGGTGTCTCAGAGCCTCGGGTCGACGGGCTCGGATTCAAGGGCAAGGACGGCGAAGACCGACTGGTGCACCTTCCACAGCGGCTCGTGATCGACGAAAGCCGTCAGCGCCTCCAGGCCGAGCCCGTGCTCGCGCATGGCGAGCTGTCGCTTCTTGCCGAGGTGCCGTTCACGGAGTACGTCGAGCGAATCGGTGTAGTCGGGCCCATAGATGATGCGGAGATACTCGCGGCCACGCACCTTGATGCCCGGCTGGACCCGTCCCTCGGTCAGATGGGCGGGCTTTACCACCATGCCCTCTCCCCCGCCGGCCGTCAGGTCCAGCCACCAGTTGGTAGCCGCCTCGCGCTCCCGCGGGGATGACACGTCAACGAACAGGTGCCGGGTCGGCGTGATCAGCTCGCCCTCCAGCTTCGCCAGTTCGGCGAGGTGCCACTCGTGGGACTCGGTGAGCGCAAGCGCCCGGCCCTCGGCGGCGAGGATCTGAAACGGGGCGAGGGTGACTTCGTCCAACCCGTCTGTCGGGCGGACGTAGGCGGCGTAGGCAGCACGGAAGGCCTCGGCGTTGGCGAGCCGCCGCCGTGCCTGCGCGACCTGGTCGGCAACGTCAAGACCGCGCGACGTGGCCTGCTCCAGTACAGCCGCTGCTTCCGGAAGCACCTGGCGGGCGGCCGCGCCCACAGCGGCGTACTGTGACTTGATCAGGTCGATCGCCTTGGCCGACCACGGCAGCAGCTCGCAGTCGAGCGCAAGCCAGTCGGTGTCGAGCGACTCGAACAGTGGCGCCGCCGTGGCGCGCAGTCGCTCCACCAACTCCGTCGTGTCGGGGAAGAACGGACGGCCGGTGCGCGTGAAGACGACTCCGGTCGCGCCGTCTCCGACCCCGAAGCGGCGCTCGGCGGCGTCGGCGTCCTGTGCGATAACGGCGATCGCACGGGAGCCCATGTGCTTCTCTTCACACACGACGCGGGTAACGCCCCAGCCGGCGTACTCCTCGAACGCTTGCTCCGGGTGCTCCAGGAACCCATCGCGCTTCGACGTGGCCACCGGCGAAATCGTCGGCGGCAGGTAGATGAGCCAGCGCGGGTCGACGGCGAACCGGCTCATGACCTCGAGCGCGGCAGCAGCGTTCTCCTCGGGGATCTTGACCTTGCCGGCGTGCGTAGTCTCCAGCCAGCGGGTGCCGGCCACGTCGCCGATCTTGAGCACCGAGGGCTCGCGGTCGCCTGCCGTTGGCCTGAGCGGACGAACGGGCTCGTACCACTCCTGCTCGGCCGGCACAGAGACGATCTCGCGCTCGGGGTAGCGCAGTGCGCTGAGCGCGCCGCCGAAGACGACGCCGGTATCGAGGCAGATGGTGTTGTTGATCCACTCGGCCTTCGGCACGGGGGTGTGGCCGTAGACGACCATCGCCTTACCGCGGTACTCCTGCGCCCAGGGGTAGCGGACCGGCAGCCCGTACTCGTCGGTCTCACCCGTGGTGTCGCCGTAGAGAGCGAACGATCGGACTCGCCCCGAGGAGCGTCCGTGGTAGGACTCCTTCAGGCCGGCGTGCGCGACGACGAGCTTGCCGTCATCCAGGACGTAGTGGCTGATGAGCCCGTCCATGAACTCGAGGGCCTTGTTGCGGAAAGCCTCCGCCTCGGCCTCCAGCTGCGTCAGTGACTCGGCCAGGCCGTGTGAGACGGTCACCTTCGCTCCCTTGAGGGCGCGGACCAGCTTGGCCTCGTGGTTGCCGGATACGCACAGGGCGGTCCCGGCCTCCACCATGCCCATCACAAGGCGGAGGACGCCTGGCGTGTCGGGGCCACGGTCGACGAGGTCACCGACGAAGACCGCCTGGCGCCCCTCTGGATGCGACGCTCCGACGGCCAGTTCACCGTCGTACTCGAACTTCCAGCCGAGCTCGGTCAAGAGCGTGCGGAGCTCGGAGGCACAGCCGTGGACGTCACCGATGATGTCGAACGGGCCGTGAATCTCCCTGCGGTCGTTCCAGGGCTTCTCCCGGACGACGTTGACCGATTCGATCTCGTCGACGCCACGCAGCACGTGGACGCGCCGGAATCCCTCCTTGTTGAGCCGCCCGAGCGAACGTTTGAGATCACGGTACTGTCGCGAGACGACGTGGCTGCCGAAGTCGCGGTCGGGCCGCTGCCTGTTCCGCTCGATGGCGAGCGCCTCGGGGACGTCGAGGACGATGGCGTCGACGAGTACGTCGTGGCTCTTGGCGAGCTTGATCAGCGAGGCGCGGGCAGCCCGCTGGACATTTGTCGCGTCGACCACCGTGAGCAGACCGCGGCGCAGCCGGGCGCCGGCGATGTAGTGCAGCACATCGAATGCATCGGACGTTGCGGACTGATCGTTCTCGTCGTCCGCAACCAATCCCCGGCAGAAATCGCTGGAGATCACCTCCGTCGGTTTGAAATGGGTCCGCGCGAACACCGACTTCCCGCTGCCGGAGACGCCGACAAGCACGACGAGCCCCATCGACGGGATCCGCAGTTCACTCATCGGCCACCTCCTTTCGCGTGAAGACCGCCATCTGAGTGGGGTTGCCGAGGGTCTGGTCAAGGTCGCCGATGCCGCGCCGTTCGACGGTGTAGCCGTACGTCGCCGCGACGCGGTCGGACCACTGCGTGAACTCCTCGCGGGTCCACTCGAAGCGGTGGTCCGGGTGGCGCATGCCCGCGAGTCCCTCGTAGAGCGCGTTGTACTCGCCGTTGGGTGTGGTCACGATCACCGCGCCCGGCTTGGCCGCGCCGAACACGACATGCTCCAGCGCCTCCAACCGGGCCGGGTCGACGTGCTCGACGACCTCCATGAGGACGGCGGCGTCGAACCCGGCAAACCGCTCGTCCTCGTAGGTGAGTGCGCCCTGGAACAGCTCGACACGCTCCGCCTGGCGCTCGCTCATGCGGTCTAGGTGCAGCCGCCGGGCGGCGTACTGGACCGCACGAGTCGAAACATCGCTCCCGGCGACCTTGGTGAACGCCGAGGTCTTGACCAGGCGCTGGAGAAACCGGCCGGAACCGCAGCCCAGGTCGATGACCGAGATGGCACCGAGCTCGAGCAGGGCCTGGTGGACGGCTTCGTGGCGCTGGATGTTCAGCGGGACGCGCTCCTGTTCCGGCTGCAGTACCTCTTCCTCTTCTGCCGGCTCCACGGCGTCCTCGACCTCATCGCCCGACTCCGCAAGACGAGCGAGGGCCACGCGGGTCAGGCCACCGCGCCACCGTCCGAGATAGCGGCGGGTGATGAGGTTCTTGTCGGGGTGATTCGAGAGCCACCCCTCACCTGAGCGCAGCAGCTTGTCGACCTCATCGGGTCCCTGCCAGTAGTGCTTGGACTCATCGAGCACAGGGAGCAGCACGTACAACTGGTTGAGGGCGTCGGCGAGCCGGACGGTGCCCACGAGACCAAGCCTGACGTAGTGGGAGTCGCCCCATTCGGCGAAGGCGTCATCGAGCGCGATCGGCTCGGCCTCCACCGTCCAACCCAAGGGCTCGAAGAGTCGGTGGGCGATCTCGACACCACCGCGGCACGGCAGCACCGGGATCGTGATCTCGAGTGGGATCGCGGAGTCCGCGAGCTCCTGCTTCGCGTTGCAGCGGCCGCTGCGCGCGGTGCTGAACACGTCTGCCATCGCGACTCCAAGCAGGGAGGACGCCGCGTAGGACCGATCGTTGACGTACTGCGCGAGGCTGAAATCCGGAGCATTCTTGGCCCGCGACCTCGCCAACCGGATCGGGTCGACTTCGAGCATCAGGGCAACCGTGCAGCGCTCCTCGGTGGCTTCGGGATACAAGACCGTCGCCGTGCCGAACGACTGCATGAACTGCTGCACACGGTCGGGATGCTTGTGCAGCAGGAAGCCGAGATCGGTCGCCGGTTTGTGCGTGGTCGAAACTGTCAGGAGCACCTGCCAAGTCTGCCCGAGGCGTGCAATCCCTTTTTCACAGCGCTCGCAACGATCCGTCCAGCATCCGTAGCAGCTCGCCGGCACGACGGCCACCCCCAGGGGGGTGCGGGTACCGCGTCAGGACGCTGACCACGATCGGATCGGCCAGGTCCGCTGCCTTACCGATGCAAGCGGCGCCCACGCCCGGGTCGCCGCCGGCATCGAGCTCGATTGCCCGGGCCGCATGAGCGGCTGATCCGAGGATGTGCACAACCTGGGTCGCCTTCGCCAGCGGGTGCAGGTACGCAGCTGCCGCCGCGTGACCTGTCGCCCGTGCTGCGTTAGCGGCGGCTTCACGGCCCATCTCGTGCGCCGCCCGGGCCGCCCTGTGCGCGGCCAATGCTGTCACGCGTAGCGCTTGCGTGCGGTCGGCTCCGGCGGCGAACTCGCGCGCTTCTTCAAGGGCATCGCGTGGCCGCGAATCGTCCGGGCAATCACGCTCGAAGATCGCCAGAGCCGGCTCTGCGCAGGCCACGGCGTAGGCCGCGATCTCGCGCAGTTCGGCCATGCTGAGTTCGACCATTTGGTCAGGCACGACTGCATTGTTGCGGATGCGCGCCGGCCACCCCTCTGGGCGCCCCCGGCCCCGGCCCGCGTCAGTGGGAGCGCGTGGGCTGGTGTCAAGGACCCATCCAGGCGTGAGCCCACCGCCCGCCGACCTGCGAGATCCAATGTTTCGACGGACGCTCTTGGATCTGCGGGTATCTCGCCGGGTCCGGGTGGTCTGGATTGACCTTGGCGCCTAGCCGGACGACGTGGTCGACGAGCCGGCGCAGCACAGCACTCGCACCGGAGACGGTCTCCCCATCGTCGATAAGCGTTGGCAGGGTGCCGGTGCCCAGTTGCAGCCATTCCGCCCGCCAACTGCGGACCCGCCGCCAGGCGCTGGTGGTGATCGGTTCGCGGTTCATGCTCACCGCGTACCCGAACCGCCGCATTGGTTCGCAGCTGCCGTTACCCCGAAGGAGGGGTCCCGCGAGTCGGGTGCGAAGCACCTCGGGATCTCCGATGTCGGCGTGCTCGACCCAATAGCCCTCAAGCAGTACACGTCGCACGTCGGCGGCGACTCCCGCTTCATAGGCCGCGGCGTACCCGGACACCGCCGCCCGCGTGTTCGGAACGACGCCGGGCAGCGCCGATGAGAGAGCACCGTCGGCAAGAAGCGGAGCCGCTATGGCGAACTCGGCATCGACTGCGGCCCGCTCGTCGGGCCCCCACGGACGTGCCGACACTGTCAGCCGCGGCTCGCGCTCCACTGCGCGCCAGTCCACCTCGAAGCCGGCGGCAGTGAGCGCGTCCACCCCTCGACCGGCCAGGCAGCAGCACGGGAAGCCGAAGTCGGCATACAACACGGGTGCCATTCGGATACCGGCCTCAATCGCTGCCTTCCGCCGGCGTACCTGGCGCGACGCGGCCGATGCGCACCCGCCATGTCTCGGGTCCCTCTTCGAGGTAGTCCCAGCTGAACTCGCCCGGATGTTCGGCGGCGAACTGGTAGTAGAGCGGCTTGGGGTCGTGATCGTTGATCAGCACGAAACCCTGACCGGCGGCGAGCGCGGAATAGCTCGTGAAGATCAGCTCGTGCCGGCGAGCGGGCGGCTCGGGCCGGACGTCGAGTTGAGTGTCTTCAGAGATCATGATCGTTCCCTTCACATCGTCTGGTGCACGCGCGGCCGTCGTCACAACCTTCCCCGACAGTCAGAGCACGGCACACCCTTGTTTTTTACGAACATAGTCGTGAAAAATAGACCTCGCAAGGGTTGGAAGGAGAGGTCGTGACCTACGTCATCGGTGAGCCATGCATCGACGTCATGGACCGGGCCTGCGTCGACGAGTGCCCGGTCGACTGCATCTATGAGGGCGCGCGCTCGCTCTACATCCAACCGGACGAATGTGTCGACTGCGGCGCATGCGAACCGGTCTGTCCGGTGGAGGCCATCTACTACGAAGACGACCTTCCCGATCGACTGAAGCCATACCAGCAGGACAACGTGCGATTCTTCGACGAGCCCCTGCCTGGGCGGGACGAACCCCTCGGCACACCAGGCGGTGCGACGAAGTTGGGCGCGGTGGGCGTCGACACCGAACTCGTCGCATCTCACCCGCTGCCGAACGAGGCGTAAGACGACAGGCTGCTGCCGCTCGGGAGCGCGCTACGTGTTCGTCGACACGTTCGTCCTTCCTCGCTGTCGCCTCGGGGCCCCCTCGAGAGACGGCTATTTCTCCTAGTCTTCTCGTGTAAATTGCGGCGGTGAGCGCCAAGAGCGCGCCCGTCGTACCGGACCAAGACCGGTGATGTCCCCGCTCGGCGAACCCGGCCGGCAGCGCGTGGCCAGTGTCTTCGATGCGCCAGGGGCCGCGGAATC
>DASUUU010000156.1:0-22870 GCA_036373915.1 Jiangellaceae bacterium
GGTGACAATGGTCAAGATAAGAGGAGGCACGACATGGACCTCGCTACTACCTACCTCGGGCGGTCGCTGCGCAACCCGCTGGTCGCGTCGGCGTCCCCGCTGTCCCAGTCGGCGGACCGGGTCATCGAGCTGGTCGAGGCCGGTGTTTCTGCAGTGGTGTTGCACTCCCTGTTCGAGGAGCAGATTGAGTACCCGACACCGGACGCGGACGTGCCGCATTTCTTCGACAACCCGGCCGGACCGGATGCACCTAGGCGCTACCTCGACCTGATCGCGGAGTGCGTGCAGTCGGTGGATGTCCCAGTGATCGCCAGCATCAACGGCACCTCCCCGCACGGCTGGACGTCGTTCGCCCACAACATGCAAGACGCCGGCGCCGCCGCTGTCGAGTGCAACTTCTACAACGTGCCCCAACGCACGCAAGGGCCTGGTCGCGACGTCGAGGCGCGATGCATGGAGGTAGTACATGCGCTCAAACAGGAACTTGACGTGCCCGTGGCAGTCAAGCTCACGCCCTACTTCTCCTCTTTCGGCGAGCTTGCACTGCGACTTGTGGAGACCGGCGCGGACGGCCTTGTCCTGTTCAACCGGTTCCTCCAACCCCAGATCGACGTGCAGACCCTCACGGTCGCCCCCGTGATCGGACTCTCGCACTCCTCCGACGCCCGGCTTCCGCAGACCTGGATCGCGCTCCTGCGCGAGCAGCTCACGGTCTCCCTCGCCGGCACCAGCGGCGTCGAGACCGCATCCGACCTTGTCGCCTACCTGCTCGCGGGCGCCGACGTCGTGGAGTGCGCGTCGGCCTTTCTGCGCAACGGCATCCAGTACGCCACGCTCCTTCTCGACGGTCTCGATGCGTGGGGCAACGAGCACGGGTTCCGATCCGTCGATGAAATCCGTGGCCGGCTGGCCGTGCCCTGGAACGTCGACCCCCAGGAGTACACCCGCGAGGGGTACGTCGCCGCCCTACAGACCGCCCGCCTCAGCTACCTGCACCTGTGAGCTTGGCCGGCACAGGCAACTCAACGGGCAGCACCGACGATCTCTTCTATCCGGTGTCTGACGATGTCACGCACGACCTCGTCAGGAAGCGGCGTGGCCACGTGAACCGAACGGTCCCCTTCGACAACTCGAACCCTGTGAGCAGGGCGCACTGCGTCGATGACCAGCGAACTGAACGGGAAGACACTGAGATGATGCTTCGCCGCGAGGAAAGCGAGCAGAGGCTTCTGCTTGTACTTGAGCGCGACCATCCCGTAGCTCGTGCCCTCCTCAGCCTCCGGCACCATGTCCATCACCAGATTCCGGATGTGCTCGAATGCGGCTCGCTGTGACGCGTCTAGGCCACCGAAGTTGTCGTCCACCGCTGACACACGCAAAACGATACGCAGAGGCGAACCTTTAAGACAGGCTCCGCCACGACACTCGACCTGCAACAGAACGCCAAGCGCACGAGGAGCGGAAACGACCGGATCTGCCGCTTTCCGCTCGCGCGGATGGGCGGTCGCCAGGCAGGAGAAGTCCCCACTCGAACTACTCCTCGTGCCACGTCGGGTCATCCGGAACGACAACAGCCCACACCTGCGCCAGCTCCCGCTGGACTACATCGACCTGCCGCACCAGCCAAGCGACCTCCGTGAGCAGGTAGCACCGCTCCTCCAGCTGCCCCGCCTGACCGTCTGTACCCGAAGTGTGAGCGGCTGCAGGTCTAGCCGCACTGGCAACGCGTGGCCGTGCGCAAGCAAGTGCCTGAAGTCGAACAGCCTCCTCAGCACCGGCATGACGAACGGGCGTCCGCACATGCTCCGCCACACCTTCGTCACGACCATGCTCGACGCCCGGCACGCCGACCCGCGCACCACCATGAGATACGACCGTGCCCGCACGAACCTCGACCGGCACCCGAACTACATCCTCACGGCCTACATGGCCTCCGGAACCCAGCCAACCGGGCGACGTATCACGTGCGTAGTACACTTGATGTTGTGTCGTATGAATGGGACGAGTGGGCTATCAACGCGCTCGTCGGGATCGAGCCACACGAGGTGCGGCAGGCACTCGAGGCCGACAGGAGGTGGCCTCGCCCAGCGGTCCACCCGGCTGGACTACGAGTGCTCACAGTCTGGGGCCGGACGCGCGCCGGCCGAGGGTTGATTGTGGCGGTGTACCACTCCAGCGGCCACATCTGGAAGATCGTTGGTGTTCGTGAGATGAGGACGGACGAGTTGGCTGAGTTTGCCAAGTGGGAGGAAAGGCGATGAATGACAAGCGAGAGCTCCCGCAGACTCCCGATGAAGTCGGCGAGTTCATGGACAACCTGGTATTCGAGGAACTGCCGACGGCTCAGGATGAGGCGGACACACTGGCATCGCTGCCGGCTGGGTCGGACGTGATGGTTGTGCGCTCAGTGCGGCTACCGCTCGAACTCGACCAAGCCGTGGCCGACGCCGCCAAGGCTGTGGAGGTGCCCAAGAGCACATGGGTTCGTCAAGCGATCGAGATGGCCCTTGCCGCGCAAGCAGTCCAGGACGAGCCGATCTCACGCGCCGACGCACTACGCGCCCTCACCCTCCTACGACCCATCCGTCACGTCGCCTGACATCCTTAACTGACCCTGACCGCTCGGAATCGGCCCACAGACTCAGGAGATAGGACTAGGTCGCCGACAATGTGCCGTGGCCGCGTCATGGCTAGGCGCTTAGGCTGGCGGGGATGGTGGTCGAGCTCGACATTGAGACCGGTGACGGACGGACGTTGCATGCCTACGACAGTTGCGGTGGCGAGCTGACCGTCATGTGGCACCACGGCACGCCGAACATCGGCGCTCCGCCCCAGCCGTTGTTCGCCACGGCCGACCGGTTGGGTGTTCGGTTCGTCTCCTACGACCGGCCGGGGTACGGCGGATCGACACCACGGCCGGGTCGGGACATCGCCTCTGCTGCCGCCGATGCTGCCGCTGTCGCCGACGCCCTTGGCGTGTCGGCGTTCGCGGTGCTGGGACACTCCGGCGGCGGACCACACGCCCTCGCCTGTGCGACGCTGCTCCCGAGCCGGGTGACGGCTGCGGTCAGCATCTCCGGCCTCGCGCCGTTCACCGCGGACGGGCTGGACTGGTTCGCCGGAATGGGTCCTGGCAGCCAGGCTTCGCTGCGTGCGGCCGCCGCTGGACGGGCTGTCAAGCAAGTGCACGCGGCGACCGAGTCTGAGCCGGACTTCCTGTCTGCCGACTGGGCCGCGCTGGACGGCGAGTGGGGCTGGTTCGGCAGCGTTGTCGGCCCTGCCATGGCGGGCGGGCCGGCCCCGCTGATCGACGACGATCTTGCCTACGTCCATCAGTGGGGGTGCGATCCCGCCACGATCACTGCTCCGGTGCTGCTGATCCATGGCAGCGGTGACCTGATCGTGCCCAGCGCCCACAGCGAATGGCTCTCCCTCCGAATTCCCGGAGCCCAGCTACGCGTACTGCCGGGAGAGGGCCACATCTCCGTGCTGCCGGCCGGCGCCATCCAAGCACTGGAATGGCTCGCCCAGATTGAGCGGCCAGCCGGCGGACGAAACCTTGACTCAACAGGGTCATATGCCTCAGGTCGGACGGATGTGCCGACGACGGGTTTCATGTCTTCGTAGGCTGAGCGTGATGTTGCCGAAGGCACCCGATCTTGGTCTCCTGCTCGTCCGCACTGACTACTCCGACGACAAGGCTTGGCAGGCGTCCGGACGGGGTCTTCCGAGGGTTCTAGCCGCTCCGCGTCGCGATTAGTCTCGGTCACCTGCCGTGCTGCATGCGCAGCAAGCACCTCCGCAGCGAGTGCATTCAGCCGCTGACGGGCCGCCATCCAGAGGGGTCGCAGCGCGAGCACTGCGTTGGCTGCGTGGATCCTTGCCAAACCATTGAGGGCAACAGCCATTCCGGCACGTGGCCCTCGATGAACCACGGCCAGCCACCCTCGCCATCCATCCGTCCTGTCTCCAAGGCGGCTAGTTGATCGGCGGCTTGATACGGGAACTCGATGCCGCATGCCGAGCAGAGCGCCCAGCGGTACCCGAGCCGCTCACACAACTCACACACCGTCGGCACCTCCTGGCCATCCAGCGTTCAGGGATCATGCGTCGACATGGCCGCACCTGTTCGACAACCATCCCACATACCGCATTGATCGCGATCGCACCAGCGGACTAGAAACGCACGGTCGACTCGCGGCGGGACTTGACCCGTGGTCGTGCGAACTATGGCCAGTCGCCCCATTCGCGCTCCGTCATTCGGGGCGCGACAGCGCCGTTGTCGGTGGGAACATGCCCTGCGTCGTGAAGTGATCCCAGCACCCGATGCAATATGCACGCGAGCCCCACGCGAACGGGTCCGAGAGCACGCGGTGATCGCGCAATAGACACTGCTTCCACCGGTGGCTGGCGTCGTCTCTAACA
Organism: Jiangellaceae bacterium; assembly: GCA_036373915.1. Taxonomy (GTDB): domain Bacteria; phylum Actinomycetota; class Actinomycetes; order Jiangellales; family Jiangellaceae; genus JASLBX01. The sequence continues at coordinate 4,426 of DASUUU010000156.1, forward strand.
AGGTCCGAGATCCCGGATCGCCCGGCGACGATAGGCGTCAGACCGTGGACTTCCCCGTCAGCAGTCAGGCACACAATTCCGCCGAGGTTGCCCATCCCGCAGATCAGGCACTCGGGAAACCAGCCTTCGTATCCCTGATGACTCATGCCCTTCATCCTCGGTCCCGGAGGCAGAAGCGCACCTGAGTCGGCTCACCTCGACGTGTCGGAGTGGCCACCGGGCCTTGTCGACCTCGAAAGTAGTGAGTAACGCCTCCGGGGTATCACAACGATCTCCGCGGTATCACCTACCGTGCAGGTCCATCCGCAGGTACTCGTGGATGCGGAGCGCGCGCGGTGGACGCCTTACCGTACTGCCAATGGCATCCCACGCCTCTTGTTCGTCGATCAGTCGTGGATTGGTGAGCTCAACGTGCTCGCCGCCGACCGAGAGGCGGGCACGCCCTGCGGCCAGTACGTTGCGCACCCAGTCGGATCCGGAGCCGTAGACAAGGATGAACACATAGCCGCCGTCGACCGGATGCGCGTCGAGTGGGGTGCGATAGATCGTGCCGGAGCTCCGGCCCACGTGGGTCAGCACCGGCCGAACGCCGCGCTTGAGCTCCAACGGGTTGAACACCCGCTTGTTGATCTGTCCCCACCACCCTGGCATCGGCATGTCTGCAACTCCTCTCCAACGCGATCTCGTCACCGGGCCGTAGTGCTCTAGGGATGTTGCAGGAGGGCATCCGACCACCCAACTATGTTCGCCGACAACCGGGAGGCGGACACACCGACGGCCTATCACTTTCCACTTGCCACACTGGAAAGTGATCCACCAGACTTTCCACGATGGAAAGCAGTGAAGCGCGAGAGCTGGCACGCACGCTGGCCCGAGCGGAGGCGGCGCCGTACCTGTCCTACCCGAAATTGCCGCGCTACTACCCGGTGGTCTTCGCGGCCTGGTTCGCCGCGATGGCAGCGGCGCTGGGTCATCTCGGGAGCCCGTGGGCATTCGTGGCAGTGGTGGTGCTGCTGATCGCTGAGATTGTGTTCCTCCGTTGGTTCAGCCGGGCGCATGGCGCGATGCCCTGGCCGGGTCGCGGCAACCCACCGCCCGAGATCGCCCGGCTCTACCGCGCCTACTACGTCGGGGCCGCCCTGGTGCTCGTCGCAATCGCACTCACGTGGTGGCTGGCCGGGCTGTGGCCGGCCGTTGCGGTGACGTTCGTGCTCACGGCGGCGGGCTTGTGGCTGTACGACCGGCGCTACGAGAAAGCCGCGGCCACAGTGCGTGAGCGACTGCATGATCTCCGGACTCGACCCTGTCATCCATGCCCCGAAGCGACTGGCAGCGATGGCGATCCTGGCCAACGCCTCCTCAGCGTCGTTTCGGTTCCTCAGGGAGCACCTGGCGCTGAACGACTCCGACCTGTCCAAGCAGATGTCCGCCCTAGAGAACGCGTGCTACGTGAAGTCCGCCAGGAAGGTCGCGGTCGAGGAGCGTCCACTACGTACACCCTCACTAAGGCGGGAGAGAAGGCGTTCGCCGCCCATCGGGCCGCACTCAAGGACCTACTCGGTGACTAGGTCGGAACCCGGCAGCATCACGCTGCCGAGATGCCGTCGTCAGCCTGCCCGAGGGCCTCTCCCCGTGACCGGTGAGACAAGGGCGACTGGATGTCGGCGGTCAGCGCTAGCCTCTGGTCATGAACCGGATCGATCGGCTGTACGCGTTGGTCGAGGAGCTGCGGGCGGCCGGACCGCGCGGCCGTACCGCGAGGCAGCTGGCCGAGCACTTCGAGGTCAGTGTCCGCACCATCGAGCGCGACCTCAGCGCGCTCGGGCAGGCGGGCGTACCACTCTCGAGCCGGCAGGGGCGACGTGGCGGCTACGTTCTTGATCGATCGATGACGCTCCCGCCGCTGAACTTCACGCCGCAGGAGGCCGCGGCGGTGGCGGTGGCGCTGAGCCGGTCCGAGCACGTGCTGTGGGCCCGCGACGCGCGCAGTGCGCTCAACAAGATCGTGGCCGCCATGCCCGAGCGGGCCGTGCGCGAGGCGCGGTCGACCGCTGAGACGGTGCGACTGCTGGTGCAGCCGGTGCCCGGCCCTGACGCCGAGATCGCTGAGGTCATTTGGAGGGCAGTGCGCCAGAGCGAGGTGCTTCGAATCCGCTACATCGACACCGGCGGCGTCGAGACCACCCGCGAGATCGAGCCGCAGCACGTCGTCGTGGGGCCGAACGGCTCCTACCTGACCGCCTGGTGCCACCTGCGCCACGACGACAGGGTGTTCCGGATGGACCGCATCACTGCGGCCGAGCGAACGCCGCCTATGCCGCGACAAGTGCGCACGGCGCCGGAGCCGCTTGTCGACGGCCTGATCACGAAGATCCCGGCCTGGCCGTAGGGGCACGCAAATTCGCCGAGAAACGCCGACATAGGGCTGTCGCGGAGGCCAGAGACAGTGGGTGCAACCCCGCCGTCCGGCGGCGTTCGACGAAGGAGGAGACACTCATGACCAGCCCTGCACCCGGCACCCTGGCCTGGTTCGAGGTCGCTACCAGCGACCCCGACGGCGCCCAGAAGTTCTACGGCGACCTGTTCGACTGGTCGTTCGCGGCCGACCCGGCGGCAGCCGCAGGTGGCATGGACTACCGCAACATCACGGCGAGCGGTGCCGACGCACCGATGGGCGGCATCGCCAACACCGGCGGTCAGATGCCCGACCACGCGGTCTTCTACGTCCTTGTCGCCGACGTAGCGGCCACCTGCACCGCGGCCGAGGGCCTGGGCGGGTCGGTGGTGAGCAAGCAACTCGAGCCAGGCCCGGGCGGTCCGGCGTTCGCCTACCTGCGCGATCCGGCCGGCAATCTGTTCGGCGTGTTCTCCCCGCCAGCGACGTGATGGTGCGGGGCCCGAAAGGCGGCGCGTCCCCGTCGGACTCCTCCGGCGGGGACGACCCGCGGGCGCTCTACGACGAGCTCACCGACGATCTTCTCTACGACCCGGCAATCGGACGCGCGACGATGATGGGCTACCCGTGCGTGCGGTTGGCCGGCCGGTTCCTCGCCGGCTATGACAAGCACGCCGGAACGCTCGTCGTGAAGTTGCCGCGCGAGCGGGTGACGGGACTTATCGACAGTGGCGCGGGCGAGCCGTTCGCACCCAACGGGCGCACCTTCCGTGAGTGGGTTTTGCTGCCCATGGTCGATCAGAAGCTGTGGGCGCAGTTGCTCGACGAGGCTGTCGACTTCGCCAGGAAGGGCCTGGGCACCTAGCACTCCCGGGTCCGTCATGGCCTGCGGACCCGCTATGCCGGGCAGATGTCACAGCTCGGGTGGGCCGTGTCGTCGTAACTAGTGAGACGACAAGACACCCACAGAGATGTTCGACGATGCCATGACCGATTCCACTTCGCCGCGATCGCACCTGAGTCACCCGTTGACCAGTCGGGATGCCGATCCGCCGACCGACGTTGAGCCCAGGGCCGGGCAACGAGCAACCCGCGAGGTAGCCGGCGCGTTAGCCGTGGCGGCGGTGTTCGTCATTGCATCGGTCGTTTTCTACATCGGCTTTGCCGACCCGGCCGATGCGAGTGGGGCCGGCCTCGGCAACCTACGGGTATCCAACCTCGTGCTCGGCCTAATGATCGGCCTCGCCCTGCTGATCGCTGGAGTCGGCGTGGCGCGCTGGTCGCGTGCAATCACGACCGGGACGCGGATCGTCGAGCAGCGGAATTCGTTCGATGCGGGCGGTCCGGCGCACCAGGGTTCCGGCTACGGGCCGATAGGCAGCTGGTTGGGGCGGCGCAGGCTGATCCGCAACTCGCTCGTCGGCGCGCTTGCGCTGCTGCCACTGCCGGCCGTGCTTGCTCTGCGTGCCGTTGACCCTGATGCGAGCAGCAGGCGTGCACAGACCGCCTGGACGGAGGGCGTCCGGCTGCTCACCGATCTGAGCTACCGGCCCATACGAGTGTCCGACCTACAGGTCGGCGAGATGGTCAACGTCATGCCGGCCAGCTTCCTCGACCTGCCCGAACAGGGGCTGGCGCGGCAGAACGAGCGGGCCAAGTCGCCGGTCGTGCTGGTTCGCATGCGGCCGGAAGAGATGACTCCCGCCGAAGGACGCGAGAACTGGCACGTGGACGGCATCATCGCCTACTCCAAGATCTGCACCCACGTCGGATGTCCGGTCAGCCTCTACGAGCGCACGACACATCACCTACTGTGCCCCTGCCACCAGGCCACCTTCGATCTATCGGACAACGGCGCGGTGGTCTTCGGCCCGGCCACCCGGTCGCTGCCTCAGCTACCTCTCGCAGTCGACGACGACGGGTTTCTGGTCGCGCGAAGTGGCTTCACCGAGGCGGTCGGACCGAGCTACTGGGAGCGGAAAGCATGACGAACCTTGCGCAGAGTTCTGCGAAGCCGAGCCGCAACGTGGCACTGGCGCAGGCCCGCCGGGTGGTCGATTTCGTTGACCGCCGGATCACGACGAGTCGCTGGGTGAAACGCAACGAGGGCAGGGCCTTCCCCGACCACTGGTCGTTCTGGCTGGGCCACATCGCTTTGTTCAGCTTCGTGGTGATAGTCCTGTCCGGCATCATGCTGACCCTGTGGTTCAAGCCGTCGATGACACCCGTCACGTACGACGGTGCGTATGCGCCCTTGCAGGGAGTGGTCGTCTCCGAGGCCTATGCGTCGACCCTCGAGCTGTCCTTCGAGGTTCGCGGTGGCCTGCTGATGCGTCAGGTCCACTACTGGGCAACCCACGTGTTCATCGCCGCCATGTCGGTGCACTTGCTGCGCGTGTTGTTCACGGGTGGGTTCCGCACGCCCCGCAAGCTCAACTGGCTGATCGGCCTCGCCGTGCTGGTGCTGGGCATCGTCGGCGGCTACACCGGGCACGGCTTGCCGGACGATCTTCTATCGGGGACTGGGCTACGGGTGGTCGAAGGCGGCATCGCCGCGATCCCCATCGTCGGAACCTACCTGTCGTCGTTCATCTTCGGCGGCGAGTTCCCGGGAGAGGACATCGTCTCCCGCCTCTACGTGCTCCACGTGTTCGTGCTACCTGCACTCATCGTGGCGCTACTGGGGGCGCATCTGATCCTGGTCAGGCGCCAGCGGCACTCCCAGTGGAGCGGCCCCGGCCGGACCAACAGGAACGTCGTCGGTTCCACGTTCGCCGTGCACACCACAAAAGCGGGCGCACTGTTCCTGATCGTCAGCAGCGTCATCGTGCTGATGGCGGCCACAATTCAGATCAACCCGGTCTGGTTGCGCGGCCCCTACGACCCGTCACAGGTCAGCGCCGGCAGCCAGCCGGACTGGTACATGGCGTTCCTCGACGGCGCGTTGCGGCTGATGCCGGCATGGCAGATCGATGTCTTTGGCCACGAACTCACCTTGAGTGTGCTGGGCCCGGTGATAGTGCTGCCGGGAATCATCCTCACCGCACTGGCGGCTTACCCCTGGATCGAGCAGAAGATCACCAGCGAGCGAGGTGACCAGCACATCCTGGACCGGCCGCGCGACATGCCCACTCGCACGGGGCTCGGTGTCGGGTTCGTCGTCTTCTACGTCATGCTGTGGATCGCCGGCGGCAACGACGTCCTCGCGGCCGCGGTCGACGTCCCGGTGAACTGGGTGACGCGCTTCCTGCAGATCAGCATCCTGGTGATGCCGGCAGTGGCGTACTCGATCACCAAACGGATCTGCCTCGGCCTCCAGCGCCGCGACCGCGACAAGCTGCTGCACGGAGTCGAGACCGGCATCACCGTCGTCAGGCCGGACGGTGGATTCTCCGAGCTGCACGTCCCACTCAGTCGACCTGATGCGTACGCCCTGACCTCACGCGAGCGTCGGGTGCCATCCGAACTTGGACCCGAGGTTGACGAGAACGGCATTCCAGCGCCGCGCCCGCGCGGAGCGAAGCTGCGGGCCAGGCTGTCGAAAGCGTACTTCGGCGACGTCATCGACCGTCCCGCGCCCGAGGAGATCAGAGCCGCCCGCCCTGGGCAGCGGGTCACAACGCCGGCAGGTTCCGGCATCGGAGATAACCCCAGCCATGAGTAGTGTTCACCCGCCCGGCGCACGTGATCCGCACGCCCTTCTGGGTGTTCCGGAGGGCGCTGACCGCCAGCAGGTCATTCGCGCTTTTCACCGCCGGGTAAGGAACGGCGGCCATCCCGATACCGGTGGCGATGCCCGGACGTTCGACGAGATCGTCCGGGCGCGAGATGTGCTGCTGAACAGGGCCGCCTACGAGTCTCGTCGGCGCGCGCCACAGGCACGTCCCACCGCACCACCGACAGCCAGGCCACGCCCGGCTCCCTCGCCGCCGAGGGAGACGAGCCGGCTGGCGATAGCCACAGCGGTGCTGGCCTTGCTCGGCCCGTTCCTCTGGCCTGTCGCGATCGTCGTCGGTCACCTCGCCCTACGCCAGATCAAGCAGACCGGGCAAGGCGGCGGCACATTCGTACCCGTCGTCCTGTTCTTTCTCTATGTCCTCACCCTTCCCGTCCTGCTGCGAATACTCAGCGTGCTGTTCATTCCCTAGCGAACGGACAGCGGGTCAGACCCGCACCGACCCACGACTGACACGGCCGCTTTGGCAGGCTAGTCTCGCCCGGTGCCGATCCTGGTGGTTGCCGCAGCGATCGTCGACGACTTCGACCGTCCACGCCGACTGCTCGCCGCCCGGCGTAGTGCTCCCGCGGAAGTCGCCGGCTTCTGGGAGTTTCCCGGCGGCAAGGTAGAGCCGGACGAGGATGTGGTCGTGGCGCTGCACCGCGAACTGCTCGAGGAGTTGGGGGTAAGAGCCGAGCTCGGCCCTGAGGTGATCGCCGACGGTGCCGGCGCCTGGCCGTTGACCGGTACGGCAACGATGCGGCTGTGGCTGGCGCGCATCGCGGACGGTGATCCGGCGCCTCTGGAAGACCACGACGAACTGCGCTGGCTGCCGCTAGGCGAGTGGCTTTCGGTGCCGTGGCTGCCGGCGGACGTTGCGGTGGTGCGCGCCCTGGAGCGGCGGTTCAGCGCGCCCGGCTAGCTCGTCGAGGTGAACCCGCAGCCGGCGGGCGGGTCACCTGAACGATCGCTGAAAACCCGTAGCCTTCGGCACTGTCCGTCCGTTAGACAGGACGCGTGGCAGACGAACTTGAACTCCGCATGGCGCGAGACGACGACTTCGACACGTTGGGCGAGCTCGTTTCGGGAGCGTTTCTCGACGACGCCCACGACGAGGTGCTGGACGTCGAGCGGATGATCTTTGAAGCCGACCGGACTCACGTCGTGGCCGATGGCGACCGGTTGGTGGCTACGGGCGGTGTCCTCACCAGGGATATGACCGTCCCCGGGGCGGTGGTGCCGGCCGCGCACGTGACTGCTGTCGCGGTGGCTTCGACGCACCGCCGGCGGGGGTTGCTTCGGCGGATCATGACCGCCCAGCTCGAAACTGTCAGGAGCCGTGGCACCGAACCGTTCGCCGTGCTGTGGGCGAGCGAAGATCCGATCTACGGCCGGTTCGGCTATGGCGCGAGCGCGTGGCATGTCTCGTACAAGATCGTCAAACAGGAGACCGCACTCCCGGGTGAGCCGGTACACGGCCGCCTCCGGCAGGTGGTGCCCAAGGACAGCCTCGACGAGTTGGCAGCCGTGTACGAGCGGGTCAGGGCGTCGCGACCGGGTCTATCGAGCCGTCAGGGTCGGTGGTGGGAGCACCTGACCGTCGATCCCAAGGCGCGCCGCCGGGGCATGACCGCACTGCGAGGGGTGCTTCATGAGGTCGACGGCCGGGTCGACGGTTACGCCCTATGGCGGGTCAAGGGCGGCTGGAACGAGACCGGTCCGAACGGAGAGGTACAGGTCAACGAGGTCGCCGCGGAGAACCCGCACGCTTACGCCGCGCTGTGGCGGTTCCTGCTCTCGATCGACCTGACCCGGACCGTGAAGTACATGTTCGGCGCGGTCGACGAGGCCCTGCCGCACCTGGTGACCAGCCCGAGCGGTCTGGTCGCAACGGTGTATCCGAGCTTGTGGCTGCGAATCGTGGACGTGGCCGGCGCACTGGAGGCCCGCCGGTACGCCACCTCGGTCGACGTGGTGCTCGAGGTGACGGACGATCTGCTGCCGGACAATTCCGGCCGCTGGCATCTGGTCGGCAATGCGTCCTCGGCGAAGTGTGAGCACACCGATGCCGATGCCGACCTGACGCTTGACATCCGGACCCTCGGCGCCGCGTACCTTGGCGGGACGTCGCTGCTGAGCTTGGCGGCGGCGGGGCGGGTGAGCGAGCACCGCCCGGGTGCGCTCGTCGAAGCATCGACGGCGTTCGGCTGGCATCGGGCGCCGGCGACCATGGAGATCTTCTGATCCCTCCTACTGTTCGGGCACCGGCCTGAACTTCGACAAATGCCTTAGCGGGTTGCCGAAACTCCGTGCACCTGTTCAGTGACCCGCCATGGTGGTGGCCATAGCCTCCACGCATTAGCAGGCTTTCTGCCTGGGTCGATGCTGCGCGGGAGAACCGGAGGGAACGGCATGCGACGAAAACTCACGGCAGGCGCCATCACGCTGGCGTTGACAGGGGCGGGCTTGTATTCAGCCGGCCTGCCAGCGGCGTCCATTGACACCATCAACACGCTCCAGCCGACCGCGGATGACCAAGCCAGTGTCGTCGAAGTGCACGTCGCCGACCGCGATGAACTCGACGCCCTTATCGCGACCGGCGTCGACCTGGATCACCAGGTCCATGAGGGTGATGACGGCATCGAGGTGCATGCCGTCGTCACTCCTACCGAGGTCCAGGCTCTCGAGGCAATGGGGTTCGAGACCGGAGAGGTGGTCTTCAGCGCCGCGGACATGGAGGCTGCGCTCGACGAGCGGGAAGCGACCATCGCCGCCCACGTCGCCGAGAATGAAGAGTTCGCGGCGCTGGTCTACGACCAGACCAATCCCGACATCTCAGATGTCAAGATCATTCGGGCGGACTACTACACGACGCAGACCGGCACCCAGGTGCTGTCGGTCGAGGCGAAGTGGGCGCAGGGCCAGACCTCGTCCCAGCAGCTCACCGTCGAACGGGACAGTGGCGCGGGCACCGAGATGGGCTCGGGTGGCACGCAGAACATCTCGCGGTTCGTCGACGCGGGTGTCTACCTCTACCACCGGGGAGCTTCGTCGGTCTCGACGCGTCCCGAGTACATCAGGATTACCAGCCCGACGGGCGATGTCGCCGTGGCCAAGGTCAACGACTGGCTGCCGATCGAGGGCGACGACGAGTTCAAGGGCGACGTGTACGAAGAGGACTTCATCACCAGCTATCTCACGCCGACCGAGCTCTATGACCGGATTCACCAACTCGCCGTAGAGTTCCCTGATCTCGCCGAGATCGTCGAGCTGCCGCACAAGACCAACGGCTACCGTCGCCACGCCCAGGCTCTGCTCGACCGGCCGAGCAGGCTGGTGGTCGATCCGCCATCGGCGGCGGCAGGCGAGTACGGCTTCGCGGGACCGGCCGGCTACGGCCCCGGCCTACCGGACGACGGCTTATCAGGTTCGTTCGCGGTGGTGGACGACGGCACCGGCGCCCCGACCGACGGATGCGAGCCGCTGGCCGGATTCCCGGCCGGGTCGATCGCTCTAGTCGATCGCGGCGCATGCAACTTCACCCAGAAGACACTGAACGCACAGGCTGCGGGTGCGACGGCGGTCGTCATCGTCAACAACGTGCCCGGGAACCCGTTCAGCCCGGGAGGCAGCGCCCCCGGGATCACGATCCCGACGGTCATGATCTCGATGGACGACGGGACGCTCATCAAGGGCAACCTGCCGGCAACGGGAACGCTCATCCCACCGGCGCCGAACGCGTCCCGCGTCGGCATCGACTCGCTGGCCTGGGGGCACGAGGGCGGCAACGATCTGACGATCGCCGCGGTCAACCCGGGTGTTCCCGACTCGTCGCTGTCGGTCGACGTCGACGGCGACGACATCACCGTCAACCTGGCAACAAACTCGTCGGGTGCCCTTGTGAGCACTGCGGCGCAAGTCGTCGATGCGATCAACACTGACCCGGCGGCGAGCGATCTGGTGTTCGCGTACACCTACCGTGGCAGCACGGGCACCGGAGTCGTCCCGGCGACGTCACGGCAGAATCTGAGCGACTTCCTCGACGCACCGGACACTGTGTCGCGTGACCCGCACCCGGTGTATGCGATACGGATCGGAAAGCACCGTGACGGATCGAAGCCGGGAGTTCTCGCCTACGCGCAGGAACACGCCCGCGAGTGGGTTCCGCCGCTGGTTGCCATCGAGACGGCCGAGCGGTTGCTGCGAAACTACGCCCACCACGGACAGACGAAGCAACTCCTCAACAACCTGGATATCTGGATCGCCCCGTCGATCAACCCAGACGGCGGTCACTACGCGTTCTATGACGACAACGGCCAGCGCCGAAACATGACCAGGCACTGCGACGTGACAGGCAGCTACGACCTGAACGCCCGGGACAGCTGGGGTGTGGACAACAACCGGAACTACACCGAGTACAGCCTGTTCGACGGTTACAGCGGCGCTTCGACAAGCTGTACAAGCGACGTCTTCGCCGGGCCCAGCGAGCTGTCCGAGCCGGAGAACAAGAACCTGGACTGGCTGGCGTCGCGGCCGAACATCAAGTTCTCCATGAACCTGCACAGCTCTGGCAACTACTTCATGTGGTCGCCAGGCTCGTACGCGACCCCGGGTCGGATCTCGGCTCCGCGTCCGAGCCTTGCCGAGGAGAGCTTCTTCTGGGGAGCCTCGTCCCAGATCCTGACGGCCATCAAACGGCACCGCGGGTTGTCGGTAACGCCGGCTCGAACCGGGCCTATCAGTGACGTGCTGTACTCGGCCGCGGGCAATTCCGGCGACATGCTCTGGTACAAGTACGGCATCTACGCCTGGAACTTCGAGGTGGGCACGTCGTTCCAGCCGAACTGGACCGAGGCGCACGACGAGACCATGGAGTTCGCCAACGGGCTCGTGGAACTCATGCGGGTGGCTCGCGGCTTCGACACTGACTATCAGCGCCCGGAGAGCACGATCGTCGTGACCGAGAGCTCGACCGCGGGCATGGTGAATCTCCAGTTCGATACGAGTGAGCCGGCCGCGGTGTTCTACACCCTGGACGGCAGCACGCCGACACTGTCGTCCACGCTGTACGCCGCCGCCGGGATTCGCGAAGCCGGCGAGCTGTTGACGGTTCCGGAAGGCACGGTCGTCCACTGGTTCTCGGTCGACGCGGCCGGCAACGTCGAGCAGAACTACCGGCCCGACGGCAACGGGAAGAACTTCAGGAAGGGGATCGCCACTCTGAGCGACTGACCACCGGGTGCACCGCGGTGCACTGAGACGAACTCCCCGCCCGGCCTCGGCCCGGCGGGGAGTCTCGTCGCGTTGTTGCGTGCAGGTGCACAGCTGCTGGGATCGACCAAGCGGCCGAGATGTCGCACTATGGCTCGCAGCCCCGACGAGCTACCGGCGGCGGTCCAGGAACCGGCCGAAGCGCTCGATCGCGTCCTGGAGGTCTTCCAGGTGCGGCAGGGTGACGATGCGGACGTGGTCGGGACGCGGCCAGTTGAATCCGGTGCCTTGCACGACCAGCAGGTGCTCGGAGAGCAGCAGGTCAAGCACGAGTTGCTCGTCGTCCTCGATCGGATACACGTCCGGATCGAGTCGCGGGAACAGGTACAGCGCACCCTTGGGCTGCACACACGTCACGCCGGGTATGTCGGTGACCAGCTTGTAGGCCAGGTCGCGCTGTTCGCGCAGCCGGCCACCGGGCAGGACAAGGTCGTTGATGCTCTGCCGGCCGCCGAGCGCGGTCTGGATCGCATGCTGGGCGGGCACGTTGGCGCACAGGCGCATGTTGGCCAGGATGTCCAGACCCTCGATGTAGGACTCGGCCTGCACCTTCGGACCGGATACCACCATCCAGCCCGACCGGAAGCCGGCCACGCGGTAGGCCTTGGACAGGCCGTTGAACGTCAGGCACAGCACGTCCGGCGCGGCGACCGCGGTCGGGAAATGCTCGGCCTCGTCGTACAGCACCTTGTCGTAGATCTCGTCTGACAGCAGCACGAGACCGTGTTTGCGCGCCAGGCCGGCGATCGCCTCGACCACGTCACGCGAGTAGACAGCGCCGGTCGGATTGTTCGGGTTGATGACCACGATGGCCTTCGTGCGCGCTGTGATCTTGGCGGCCAGGTCGTCCAGATCCGGCGACCAGTCTGCCGACTCGTCGCACATGTAATGCACGGCCGTCCCGCCAGCCAGGCTGACCGCTGCGGTCCACAGCGGGTAATCCGGGGCGGGGATGAGCACCTCGTCACCGTCGTCGAGCATGGCCTGCATGGCCATCACGATCAGCTCGGAGACGCCGTTGCCGAGGTAGACATCATCGACGTCGATCCCGGTGACACCAAGGTTCTGGTGATGCTGCACGACGGCCCGCCGTGCCGACAGCAGGCCCTTGGAGTCGCAGTAGCCCTGAGCCTCGGGCAGGCTGCGGATGACATCAGACAGGATCTCGTCCGGAGCGTCGAACCCGAACGGCGCCGGATTACCGATGTTGAGCTTGAGGATCCGGTGTCCCTCCTCCTCCAGCTGCTTGGCGTGCTCCAGCACCGGACCACGGATGTCGTAACAGACGTTGGCGAGCTTGCGGGACTGGCTGACCTGCATGACGGACAGGATCTCACTGGGCGCGTCCAGGCCGCGCACAGGTTTCGCCTAGTGGGCAATCATTGACTCAGTCAAAGAATTTCGCGACGATGAAGAAATGACAGTGTTGGCTGAGCGGGTGGCCGCCGTCCGGTCGTTCTCCCGCTTCTTCACGACGGTGATCGGCGCGCTGGACGAGGGGCTGCTTCAGTCGCCTTACTCTCTGACGGAAGCTCGAGTGATCTTCGAGCTGGCTCAGGCCGAGATCACCGAAGTAGTGGCATTACGGCGGGCGCTCGGACTCGACGCCGGCTACCTGAGCCGGATGTTGGCGCGGTTCGAAGCCGACGGACTCGTCGTCCGGGAGAAGTCAGGAGTCGATGCCCGCCGGCAGACGGTCCGGCTGACGCAGGCCGGCCGCAACGTGTTCAGGCTGCTCGACGACAGATCGTCCGAGCAGGTGAGCCGCCTGCTCGCGGCGGTTCCGGACGCAGACCAGCAGCGGGCGGTCGCCGCGATGTCAACTATCGAATCGGCGCTCGCGGCCCGTTCCCGGAGTTCGAGCGTCGCGCTCCGCGGCTTGCGTCCGGGTGATCTGGGCTGGGTCGTACACCGCCATGGCGTCCTCTACGCGGACGGATACAGGTGGGACGAGACGTTCGAGGCGCTCGTCGCCCAGATCGCCGCCGATTATGGCCACCAGCACGATGCGCGCAGAGAGAACGCCTGGATCGCTGAGCTCGACGGCGAGCCGGTAGGCAGCGTGTTCTGCGCGCGCGGTGACGACGAGCGCACCGCCAAGCTCAGGCTCCTGCTCGTGGAACCGTCGGCGCGGGGCCACGGCGTCGGATCCCGGCTTGTCGACGAGTGCATCCGGTTCGCTCGCGACGCCGGCTACCAGGCGATGACGTTGTGGACCGTCGACGTGCTCGTGGCGGCTCGACGGATCTACGAGCGCGCCGGGTTCGTCCTCGTCGGCGAGGAGAGACGTGACAGATTCGGCCAGGATCTGGTTGAGCAGTACTGGCGCCTGGAGCTCTCGAATTCGGGGTGAGCGACCGATAACCTGGCCAGGTGTCCGTTGAACAGCCCGACAGGCCCGTGCCCCCCGACATCCGAGCGTCCGATGCCGAGCGCGAGGCGGTGGTCCAGCAACTGTCCGAGCAGGCGGCGAACGGGCGGCTGACGCTGGACGAGCTCGAGCAGCGGATCAGTTCGGCTTACGCAGCGACGACTCGCGGTGAGCTGGACAAGCTGACCGCCGATCTGCCGCAGCAAGCGGCCGCGCCGAGCAACCGGCTCAAGCCCACGAAGTGGGTCGTGTCGGTCATGGGCGGGGCCGAGAAGCGGGGACGCTGGCGTGTCGGCGAGCGGCTGACGACGCTGGCGCTCATGGGCGGCAACGACATCGACCTGCGGCACGCGGAGATCGATGCGGACGAGGTCACGATCATCGCCGTCGCCGTCATGGGTGGCATGGACATCTACCTGCCGGACACCGTCGACGTCCACGTCGGGGGTTTCGCGCTGATGGGCGGCAACGGCGAGCGGGGCAGTAGCCGGGCACCGCGCCCGGGCGCACCGCGGGTCAAGGTGTTCGCGTACTCCCTGATGGGCGGCATCGACGTGTGGCGGCTACCCGAGGAAGCCCGGGGCCTGCCTCTGAAACAGGCCAAGAAGATGGCCAAGCAAGCCGGCTAGCCCCGAATTGCTCACGCACCTGTCCGATTTCCGCTAGTCAGGGGTCGAGCGGCAGGCCACAGTAGAGACATGCTCGACTTCGACGCCTGCTACCGCGCGGTGCACAGCCGGGATGCCCGGTTCGATGGGGTGTTCTTCATCGGCGTGACGTCCACCGGCATCTATTGCCGGCCGAGCTGCCCGGCGATGACCCCGAGACGTGAGAACGTGCGGTTCTACCGCTCTGCCGCGGAGGCGCAGTCGGCGGGCTTTCGGGCGTGCCGGCGGTGCCGTCCGGATGTCGCGCCGGGTTCGCCGGAGTGGAACGTCCGGGCGGACCTCGCGGGCCGCGCCATGCGCCTGATCGCCGATGGGACGGTGGAGCGCGACGGCGTCGGCGGGTTAGCCGCTCGGCTTGGCTACAGCGAGCGGCAGGTGCACAGGACGCTGACGGACGAGGTGGGCGCGGGGCCACTACGGCTGGCGCGTGCGCAGCGCGCTCACACCGCGCGTATCCTCCTCGAGACGACAGACCTGCCCGTGACCGAGGTGTGCTTCGCCTCCGGATTTGCGAGCGTGCGCCAGTTCAACGACACGATGCGGGCGATCTACGCGAACACGCCGAGCGAACTGCGCGTGCGGTCGCGGCGCCGACCCAGCATGACGCCCACGGCCGGCGCGATCCAGCTTCGCCTCGCGTACCGCCGGCCGGCCGACCTGAGCAGCCTGCTGGAGTTCCTGGCGGTGCGAGCCGTGTCGGGCGTCGAAGAGGTCGATGGCCGGACATACCGGCGGAGCCTGGTACTGCCGCATGCCACCGGCGTGGTCGAGCTGACGCCGGACGACGGCTATCTGGCCGCCACGCTGCGACTGGCCGACCATCGGGACCTGGCCGCCGCCGTCACAAGGTGCCGCCGGCTGTTCGATCTGGACGCGGATTCGACCGGGATCGACGTGGCACTGTCCGCCGACGAGACATTGGCGCCGCTGGTGGCACGATCGCCCGGCCGCCGGTTGCCTGGCGCAGCGGACGGCACGGAGTTGGCGGTGCGTGCCGTGCTTGGCCAGCAGGTGTCCGTGGCAGCGGCTCGGGGCATCGCGGGGAGACTCGTCCTGGAATACGGCAAGCCGCTGGACTCCCCGATCGGCGCAGTGACCCACGCCTTCCCGACCGCGGAGGCGCTGGCCGAGGTCGACCCGACGGCCTTCCCGATGCCGCGCACCCGGCAGCGGACACTCCATGAGCTCGTGTCCCGGCTCGCCGATGGCCGGATGGGCATCGACGCGGGAGTCGATTGGGACGAGACAGAGCGCAAACTGCTCGAGGTTCCTGGCATCGGGCCGTGGACGGCCGGCTACATCCGGATGCGCGCGCTCGGCGACCCGGACGTGTTCCTGGCCACCGATCTGGGAGTTCGCCAGGGCATGGCGCGGGCCGGGCTGGCCTCCGACGATCCTCGCGCGGCCGAAGCCACCGCTGACCTTTGGCGACCCTGGCGGTCTTACGCGCAATTGCACATCTGGAGCTTGCTGGATCAGCCGAAGAACAAGGAGCGATCATGAATACGACCCGGTGGACGATGACCGACAGCCCAATCGGGCCGCTGCTGCTCACCGCTGACGACGGCGGCCTGACCCGGCTCTACATGGAAGTTCGCCGGCACGGCCCGGATGAGGTGCAGCCGGAATGGCGACGTGACGATGGCGCGTTCACCGAGGCGTGCCGCCAACTCGACGAGTACTTCGCCGGCGAGCGCACCGATTTCGACCTACCGCTGAACCCGGCCGGCACGCCGTTTCAGCTGAAGGTCTGGGCGGCGCTGAGAACCATCCCCTACGGCGAGATCCGCAGTTACGGAGAGATCGCCGAGCAGATCGGCCGGCCAGGGGCGGCGCGCGCGGTCGGCCTGGCGAACGGACGTAATCCGATCTCGATCGTCGTCCCGTGCCACCGGGTCATCGGGGCGTCCGGCGCTCTGACCGGCTACGGCGGAGGGCTCGAGCGCAAGCAGTACCTGCTCGACCTCGAAACTCGCGTGTCCACCGGCCAGGCCACGCTCTACGCCTGAACCGCGCCGATCATCCACCCAACCGCGCCGATCATGCAAGAGTGGGGCGACACGCCGAGTTGTCCGATTTCAGTGAGCTAGCGTCAGCGGATGAACCGGCGTGTCGCGGCTCCCGTTCTTGCATGATCGACGGGGTTATTTGAGGAGGCCGGCGGTGAGGCCCGCCTGGACCTTCTTCTGGAACAGGATGTAGACGACCAGCACCGGCAGCAACGCGATCACCAGGCCGGCGAACAGCGCCGTCCAGTCGCCCTGGTAGCCCTGGTTGACAGCCAGAGATGCGATGCCTTGAGCGAGCACCTTCTTGTCGCGATCGGTCATCAGCGTTACCGGCAGGATGTACTGGTTCCAGTGCCCGAGGAAGTTGAACAGCGCGAGGCTGATGATGCCGGGCTTGGCCATCGGCAGCATGACGCGGAAGAACAGCGAGAAGTGCGAGCAGCCGTCCATGATGGCCGCCTCGGCAACCGTCGTCGGCAGCGTCCGGAAGAACGCGGTGAGGAAGAAGATCGTGAACGGCAGCGAGAACGCCGCGTACACCAACGCCAGACTGACATAGCTGCTCAAGCCGAGGAACTGTCCGACGACCGGGATGTTCTCGGTCTTCTGCACGATGAAGAACAGCGGCACCAGGGCCAGGAACACGGGGAACACCAGGCCGCCGACGAACGAGAAGTAGATGATCCGGTTGCCCCGGAAGTCGTACCGGGCCAGGACGTACGCGCCCATCGAGCCCAGCAACATGGTCAGCGTCAGCGACATGCTGACCACGATCACGCTGTTCATGAAGAACTGTCCGATGTTCGCAGCGGTCCAGGCGCGCGCGAAGTTGTCCCACTGGATGCCGCTGGGCAGCCCCATCGGATCGTTGAGGAACTCGTGCTCCAGCTTTATCGAACTGAGCAGTGCCCACAGCAGTGGCAATGTTGTGATCAAGCCCCAGAGGAGGAGGAAGCCGCCGTTGATCAGGTTGAGCGCCCGCTCACCAGCGCCGACACCCGGACGGCGGGCCGGTTCTGCCGGGCCTGGGCGCGGTTCGGGTCTGGCCGGTGGGGCGGTCTTGATCGTGGTCATGGCTAGGACAGCTCCACTCGCTCGCGCCTGGCGATTCGGAAGAAGGCGATCGCGATGATCATGGTCAGGACGGTGAGGATGACTCCGATCGCTGAGGCATAGCCGAACTTGAACTCGGTGAAGGCGGCCCGGTAGAGCGCGACACCGAGCACGTCACCGGCCCGGGATGGCCCGCCGCCGATGCCGAGCATGATGTGCACGAGGGCGAAACCGTCCATGGCCTGGATCGCCAGGTACACCCAGCCGACCTGGACGGTGTCCCACACCAGCGGGACGGTCACCCGCCGGAAGGTGGTGAACCGGCTGGCACCGTCCAGCAGCGCAGCCTCGTAGATGTCCTTCGGAATGGACTGCATGGCCGCGGAGAACAGGACCACGTAGAACCCGACGAACGACCAGATCATCACGGCGACGACGCACCAGAAGGCAAATCTCGGATCGCCGAGCCACACCTGGTCCAGCGCGCCGAGCCCGACCAGGTGCAGCACATTGCTGAGCACGCCGCCGGCCACCTTTGGCGCGAAGACATTGGTGAACAGCACGCCGACGATCGCGACCGACAGCACCTGCGGGAAGAAGTAGACGACCTTGTAGATCGACGATCCCCGCACACCCTCGACGCCCCTACCGCGGCCGCCGACGTTCAGCATCGAGGCGAGGAACAGGCCCAGCACAACCGTCACGAGCGGTACGACGACCAGCAGGGTCAGGTTGTTGCGCAAGGCCACCCACAACTGGCTGTCGTTCCACGCCCGGATGTAGTTGTCGAAGCCGACGAACGTCTGGGTGGCGGTCAGACCCGTCCAGTCGGTCAGTGAGTAGTACATGGCCTGCAGGTAGGGCGACACGACGTACAGCAGGTAGAGCCCGACTGGCGGAAGGAGGAACGCCAGGATGAACGGGTACCTGCCGTGTCGCATCTCGTGTCGCCCTAACCTG
>DASUUU010000157.1:0-71432 GCA_036373915.1 Jiangellaceae bacterium
GCCGGAACCCACCGGTTTTCCGTTGATTTCGGTGACCGGCATGATGCCACCCGCAGTCGACGTGACGATGACTTCCGAAGCGCGAAGCAACATCTCCTCGCGCAGATTCCCTTCCTCGAGCGGCACATCGTCTTCGGCAAGAAGCTCGATGACCGACTGCCTGGTGATCCCCCTGAGCACACCCCCACCAGGTGTGATCCATCGGTCATCCACGTACGCAAAGATGTTGTAGCCGGCGCCTTCGGTGATGCCACCGGACGGATCACGCAGCGCGACAAGCTCCGCGTCGTGATCGTACGCCTCGAACTGCGCCGTCTGGATGTCGAGCCAGTGATAGTTCTTGACCTCGGGATTCACGCTCTCGGGAGGAATTCGCGGACGCGAACTGATCCATAGCGAAGTCCCGTTCTCCTGCTGCTCAAGAGTATTGATCCACACAAACGGAACCGCATACGCATAAAAGCCATTGCGTGCGGTCCGAATGTCACGGCTGCCCTGCACTACGGGGCGGCCCCGCGTACACGTCATGGAAACGTAAGCGTCCCGCAGACCCGCGCGACTCACACACTCGTGCAGAACGTCCTCTATTTCTCGTCGCCCAAGCCCCGGATCCAAACGCAGGGCTTTCATGCTGGCGTGGAATCGGTCCAGGTGATCATCAAGTCGGTAGAATCTGCCCTTCCACACATGCGCCACGTCATATGTGCTGTCGCCCTTGGTCACCGCCATATCGATCACCGAGATCTTGGCCTCTTCGATAGGGCAGAACCGCCCATCAATGAACGCGACGCCGGATCCGGGCGTTGAAGCCGAGCTCATCTGCGTCACCTTACTCATGCTCCTCACCTCGCCGTTTTCGACTCGCAGCCGCCCGGACGTTGGCGGGTTGGCCGGTCAGTTGCGCGGACTACGGTTCTTACGTGCGAACTCAGGTGGTTCTTCTGCCCAGCCCGCTTGTCGGGCCTGCAGTGTGGGAGCCGGTGGCCCAGGAGCTGAGGCGCACGGGCTGGTCGGTGACGACATGTGTTGTGCCGGCGTGCCCGCGGACGCCTGCGGAGGTGATGAGAACGTTTCTGGGCTCGTTGCCCGACGACCGTGAGCTAGCCATGGTCCCGCACAGCAACGCCGGGCTGTACATCCCCGGGCTCATCCGGGAGCGGAAGGTCGTTGCCACAGTGTTCGTGGACGCAGCGCTACCGCCAGCCCACAGCCCGATCAGCATGACGGCCGCCGAGATGTACGACTTCCTAGAAGCGCGGGCCGACGAGCACGGTGTCCTACCACCATGGACGCGATGGTGGAACGACACTGAGCTTGCTGGGCTGTTCCCCAGCCGGGCCGTACGCGATCTCGTCGAGGCCGGCCAGCCCCAGGTGCCGCTGGCCTACTTCAAAGGGTCCTTGCCCGCAAGCCCCGGATGGGACAGCACACCGAGTGCCTACCTCGCCTTCGGCAACACCTACACCGACGAGCGGCTCCGGGCCGAAAGTCAGAACTGGCCGGTCAGGACCCTGCCGGGCCGGCACCTCCATATGCTGATCCAGCCCGCAGAGGTGGCCGCCGTGGTGACAGAGATGCTGGGTGTGCTGGGCGTCCGGTGACGACTGTTCGTTCGGGTTTCGCGAATCGCGGCTGGGCGGAAGGCCCAGTTCACGAAACCTTGGCGACGATCTCCACGAGGTTTCCATCGGGATCGCGCAGCAAGGCGTTGCGGTTGTTGTTGCCGGTGTCGTGGGGAGGCTGGACTGCGGGTACCCCTTGGCCGACCAGCTGCCGGTAGGCCTCATCGACGTCGTCTGTCCAGATGACCAGAGCCATCGCCGGGCTTCCCGGTGCAGCGTCCACGCCGTGCGCTCGCTTGGCCGCTTCGACGTCACCTAAACCTATTGTGAACTCGTTCAATCGAAGCTCGACGTGCTCGGGAGCGCCCTCGGTAGGCGTGCGAAAGGTCTCCACGAAGCCGAGGAGATCCCGGTAGAAATGAATCCCGGCCTCGATGTCGCGCGTGTAGAGATTGACGAGTGCAGAGGAGTACATGCAGGATACGGTAGCCAGCGCGAGTCAGGTCCCGTACTGAGGTGCAGTCCCGGAACGCCCACGATAGGCACTGATGTGCGCGTCTGACCTGGCGCCAGTTGCGGGACGCGGAGATCGCTGGATCGGCCAGCTGAAGCGGAGCGAGTCGAGGCAATGCCACCCGGGTGGCCGATCAGTCCTACGCGAGCAGTTGCATGATCGGCTGGCCGAGCTCACCGAGCCATGCCGCCAGCGTCTGGAGTGGGCCGATCAGGGCTGCTCCAGCCGCTGCGAATGCGCCAACCGATGAGAGGAGGCGGGTCAGGCGGCGCAACGAGTCAGCGACCCGACTCCGGTCGGGTTCAGGTTCTTTCACGTCTGCGTCGACTTGCTCCACGTGGGTCCGTGCCTCCGCCTCGGCCTCGGGTGGAAGCGATACGGTCTGAAGGGCTTCGCGCAGTTCCGCGACTGCCCGCCGGGCGTCGTCGGTACCTACGTGGCCCTGTTGGACACCAACGTGCTGATTGCCGGCCACGTTGTTGATCACGCCGGCCGTCTGGTTGCGGATGTTGAAGGTCACGGTGGGATCCTCCTATTCCGTGAATCGCCAGGACGGCGGCTGTAGCGGCCATTCGCGCTCAACCCGTTTACGCCTCGACGTGGCCACAACGTGCAGAATGATGCCGATAACCAGCAGCACCGTGCCGGCGGCTGCGAGGGCCCACCCCAGCAGCCCGGACGGGATGCCCGCTACGGACTGGCCAAATGGATCTGCTGGTGGTCCGAGATTGCCGCTTTCGATGGCATTGACGCCTTGACTGATGAAGCCGAGAACGCCGGCAGCGAAGAGTGCGAAACCCGCCACGTACATCAGAAGTCCTAACCAGACGAGCCACCGAGCCTTCGTCTTGGTGGCCGCGACGTCGCGTAGGAAGCTGTCGCGCTGACGGATATACGCGTTGTACTGGTCGCGCCCGACATTGTTGATCACGCGGCCGTGCTGGTCGCGAACGTCGTAATGCGCAGCAGAGAGAGGGCCGGCATGGGGATCACCAGCCTGGACGCGTCGGCCCGCTGACGTTGAGACCGTCGGTTCGTCGACTTCGGGGCCGCCGTGGTACACAAGATCCACCGCCGCCAGCGACACCACGTCGCCGGGCTTGAGTCGGTGCGATTCCGCTATCCGGACGCCGTTGACCTTCGTCCCTCCGCTTGAACCCAGGTCTTGCACGAACACCCCATCGCCCTGGCGCTGCAACACCGCATGGGTGCGGCTCACATGCGGCTCATCGAGGCGGATGTCGCTGTCAGGACCACGCCCGACCACGATTCGGTCGCGAGACAGGATCACTCGCTGCCCGCGCAACGCACCGGGCCGCACGACCTGCAAGAACGGCTCGTCAGCAGTACCGTCCTGCATCCTCATCACCTCCCGTGTGCGGGCGCCGGGTCCCCGGGCGACCGCTGTCCAGTACGGACTTGCGAGGTACAAGACGTCGGCGTCGGGTCGTAGCGATGGCCCCGTTGATCGAGCCTTCGCGGAAAGTCGCTCGACAATGAAGAGAGAGGCCGGCTCACGTGTCTGATACACGCAATAGACTCCGGTCCCGACTTCTGGTTTCAGGAGACCGTCAGGCACAGCGCTCTCGGTTGTTCGTCGGATACCCGGTGTGATTTAGGCACGGTGCCGTAGTCTGCACGAACAGTTCCAGGTGGTGCGTGAACTGGAATATGCAGGAGGTGCTCCTGTGCGGGATCTCGCGTTCGTGACTCGAGGGCTGCGTAAGAGGTGGGCGCAGGTGGTATTCCACGCTGCGGCGGCAGTGTTCCTTGTGGCGTGCAGCGTTGACGAGGACGGGTCAGGCGAGCCGGCATCCGAAGGCGTGAGCGCCAACTCCGGGTCGACGTCCGGTTCGGCCGAGCCTACGCCGGGCGGCAAGGTATCAGCCTCGTCAGGAAGTAGTGCGGTGATGCGGGACCCGATCGTTCCCGAGGCAGGCAATGACGGGTACGACGTCGCGCACTATCAATGGGACCTCACGATCGATCCCACACGCGGGTCATTGCGGGCACACGGCATCATCGACGCTGTTGCCACAACTGACCTGGCCAGCGTCCAGCTGGACTATTCCGGAGCGCCATTGGCCTCGTTACGGGTGGACGGCGCCAACGCCGAGCACTCGTACACGGACAGCAAGCTCGTCATCGAAGCGAACCTGGCTGCGGGCAGCCGCTTCGAGATCGCCTTTGATTACGACGGAACGCCCGAGCGTAGCGTGGCACAGGGCCGGCTGGGCCGCTTCGGCTGGATCGCCCAGAACGAGACGGTCCACACCGAGGTCTTGTTGCCCGGCGACATGGCGACGATCCTGCCGCTGAACGACACGCCGCAAGACCCGGCGACGTACGCACTGGATATCACTGTGCCGACGGGGTACGTCGCGACTGCGAGCGGGCACCTTGACGGTGTGCGTGAGCAGGACGGGAGCGCGACATATTCGTGGCGCGTCGACAGTCCAGTTTCCGAGATCACACTGGCCGTGGGCGAGTATTTCATCGAGAGTGTGCCAGCCCCGCCCAAGCTCGACGTGGAGATCAGCGTTGCACTGTCAGCGGATGACCTGGCCAGGCTTGACGACTTCGGGGTGGTTCCCGACATCATCGGCTTCTTCCAAGCGGGTCTTGGCCCGTTTCCGTATCAGAACCTGGGATTCACGATGGTCGACGGGCTGGGCGGAGCGGGCGATAGCACTCCGGCGCGGATTCATCTGGCGCACACCGGTGAGTCCGGTCTGGTTCACGAGCTGGCGCATCAATGGATGGGTGGGGTTGTCGGGACGGCGTCCAGTGCTGACTCGTGGCTCCGTGAGGGATTTCCTCGCTTCATGGAGATGCTCTGGCTTGACCAGACCGGTGCCGCTGAGCTCGATGTTCTTATCGCGGCCAGTCGCGATCTGCTCGGGGACACGACCCGGCCCCCGCTTGAGGTGACGCGGGCTTCCCAGCGCGGTGACGACGTGACGTACGAGCGAGGGGCGCTCACGTTCCACGCCCTCTACGCCGAACTCGGGGACGAGTTGTTCTGGCAATCGATGGCAACATTCTTCGACGACTTCGCCGGAACAAGCGCCAGCACGGACGATTTCATCCAGACCGTCGAACGAGTCAGTGACCAGCAGCTGGCCAACCTTTTCGACGCGTGGCTTCGGCGACCGGAGCTGCCACCGACGACCCAGAGCACCAGCGCTGCAGATTGACGCTGCCGAGGCATCGGCAGCTGCAGTCCGGCCGCCGACCAAGCGGGACGGGGTACAGCCAACCGCACAGCGGACAGGTAACCATCATCGGACGTTGCGTATGACCCGACTCGCGTCAGATGAGTGCGTACGGAGTCCGCTGGTTTGATCAACGGTCGGGTCTGTGGGCCTGAATGGCGAGCACGTCTGGGGTTGGTTCGCCCGCTTCGATGACCATGTCCAGGACCAGCCCGGCCCCGGTCACCGCGGCGACCAAGTCACCGAGTGGGAGATGGGTGGCACCTACCCGCGCCCGCACGCCGTTGGATGACCAGGCGTCGAACCGCCGCTCGCGACGCCAATACCCAGGGCTCGTGATTAGGTGTTCTCCGTTCGAGCGGTCGACGAACGCGCCACAGAAGCACGGATGCACGCCGACATGGGCGAACCGACCACCCGCGACCAGGGCAGTCGCCGCAGCCCGGCACAGCGCGGCATAGTCATCCACATCGGTGTGGCACAGAACCGACGCGACCGCGGCAACGCTACCGGGCCGGACCACCAACCGGGTGGCGTCGGCAACCGCAACCGGCATCTGCGTGGCGGCGTAGCGTAGCTGGGCGATCGAGATGTCCGTGCCGATCGGGATCCAGCCCAGCTGCCTGATCCGATCTGCGTAAGCGCCGGTGCCGCACGCCATGTCCCAGCACACGCCGTGCCCGCGGCCAAGCACCCGGCGCAACGCCTCACCCGCACGATCGGTGAAAGCCGCCGCGGCACCGGTGACATAGTCCGCGTACCAATGTGCGATCGCGTCATAAGCGGGCGGGTCACCAACCTGATCAACCACCCTCGCAGCGTAACGCCGCGCAGGTCAACGACCTTCCAACGTCACCTACGCCGACAGCGGAACATTCACGACCGGCGGCAGAAGAGTGTATTTGTGCCCGACTATCTTTGGGGACCAAGCTTCGCAGTCGAGTTTGGCAGGCCAATCTTCGTCCGCGAGATCACCACACGCGCTGGGACGTCGCGCCAGTCACTCTTCGCGAGCTCCACAGAACTGCGAATCCGGGACAGGCGGCCGCCGCGCGCGCAGGTCGACGGCTGCCACGGCAGGCGCATCGGCGGCGGGATTCGATACCGAGGCATGCCACCTCGACGGTCGGCGAGGAGATTGGGCGGCGCCTGCGCGCACGATTCCGGCGGCCCTGCGTGGATCCCATCCGCCTGCGTCGGATGCTGGCGTGGGGCCGTTGGTGGTGCGCATTCTCGAGGTGCCGCTGGCCTGCCGGCCCACTCCTGGCGAGGCGATCAAGTATCCGACGTTGCGCCGAAGCATCCGTGCAGCGCTGGAGCATGCTAACCGTGCCGGTTGCCCACCAAATCCGCGGAACCTGGCATTCGGGACTGCCCGCTAAGGGTCACGGTCATGCGGTCGTGGGAGCGAACAGTGCGGCCAAGGCTGGGATGGACTCCATCCCGTAGGCGACCGAGCCGACGGGAACCCGGTCACCGACCGCCTGCAGCACGAGCGCGGTGGTGGGCGGCCCGAAGGCGCCGCACAGCTCGATCGACTGCGCGCCGTTCTCGACCAGCTCGATGGCGACCTGCACCGCAGACTCCCGGTCAGGCACGGCCACAATCGTTGTGGTGAGACCCCCACGCTGGATCACGGCCCGGTCCACCGCGGGATCCTCACTGCCCAGGCCGAGATAGATGAACCCCCAACTGTTGAACGCCATCGCGGTCAGCTCCTGTCATGTAGCTTGGTATTAAGCTACTTTAGCTTAGCACCAAGCTATACTGGCGTCGCCATGGCAACCGACTCCATCGACCGGATCATCCAGGCCTGGGCCCGCCGCGACCCCCGCGTCGACGCCCGCCCGCTGCAGGTCATCGGGCGCCTGCTGCTGTGCGCCGAGCACTGCAAGCGGGACCTGATAGCCGCCCTGCAGCCGTTGGGCTTGAGCTTTGGCGACTTCGACGTGCTCAACACGCTGCGCCGACGCGGCGAGACACAAGGCAGTAAGCCCAGCGACCTGGCCGCCTCGTCCCTGATCACCACCGGCGCGATGACCGCACGGCTGGACCGACTGCAACGCGCCGGACTAATCCGGCGCACGCCCGACCCTGCAGACGGCCGCGGCGTGCGGGTCCGGCTAACCACGCGGGGCGAGCGGCTTGCCAAGCAAGCCCTCCAAGCAGTCATCGCCGCAGACGAGGCGTTCCTACAGCCGCTGGACCAACGCCAGCGTGATCAGGTCGCCCAGGCACTCAAGCAGCTCCTACTGCCCCACGAAGCCGACTGACCGACTCACCCTGGCCGCGCCATGGCGCCGGCGGTCACCCCGTACTCGGATGAGCAACGTTCCTGTCATCGGTGCGACCGCGCGACCAGGGTCATGTGAGGACGTTGTCTGAGTCACTCAGAAGGGCCTTGGACGAGCTGCCGAAGATGACTGATCTCCGCAGTCAGCGCGTCCCGCTTCTCTTTGGTCAGCAATCGAATCTGAGCTGGGCAGATGGGCGCACCATGACGGCGCCCGAGATTACGCCCTGCTTGACACCCGCCGCCATAGAAGAGAGCCCATGAGAGTGCATTGAGACTGCAGGATCAGCGCCTGCATAGTGGGTCTGATCGCCCGGCCGGTGGTGTCGGCGCCAGGCGGGATGATCTGGGAGGGAAGTGGTCAGCACAATGCCGCCTCCTGCAAGGTAACTTGACGCATCTCGAGTTGACAAGGTAACTTGTGATGGAGCATGACGAACCGCTCGTGCTTGATAGCGCCAGACGCCATGGCGTCAGCGAGGCGGATGCGCTGCATGCCTGGGCGTTCGCGATCGACGCGTATCGGGTTGGTGATGGCATGGTGATGTACATCGGTCCAAGCCGTTCCGGCCACCTGCTGGAAGTCGGCGTCGTGGACTGGCACGGCATCTTGGCCATCGCCCACGCCATGCCCGCCCGAGACAAGTTCCTGAGGTGACTATCGATGCCCCGATCTATCGACGAGTTGATCGCTCGAGCTGACGAGATCGCCGACCAGTTCGAAAGCTACGACCCACGCAACGAAGACCGGCACGAACCAGCCCTGATGACACTGCGTCGGATCGCGTACCGCCGAGCCTTGGTCGAACGTGAACTCGCCAACGCCGTGCGGGACGCCCGAAAGGCCGGCGCATCATGGGCAAAGATCGGTCACGAACTCGGCACTTCAGGCGAAGCTGCGCGACAGCGATACAACGACCGAGTGGCCTGACGTCCACAAGCGATCGCCTTCGTCAGACAACTTGACCCGGTGTTTCGACTCTTCGGTGCCACCACTGTCCTCGCCCGTTGTCGCCCCACCTCCGTCACTCTGCGCGGCGTGATCGGACGTCACGCGACCCGACTCGGGTCATGACTGGCGTTGGCGTTAGCCCGCTTGAGGCTGCCGGGCTTCGGCTAGTTGAGAGTGCTGACTTGGTCGATGATACGGACCAGGGCGGTGTGGGTGTGCTGGTCAGCAGCGGCGACCAACCCGCCCACTCCTGTGTGGAGTGGCTGTCCGTGCAGTCCGGTGACGATGCAGCCCGCGGCCTGACACAGCGCGATGCCAGCAGCGACGTGCACACTGTCCCGCAGGTCGCCATCGGTCACGTAGCCAGCGCGCCTTCCTGCGGCCACCCAGGCAACGGCGAGGGTGGTGGAAACGACCCGAGGTCCGAACTGCCGGGTGAACGCCGGCGAGCTCAGCATTCGCACCGTCGTGAGCTCATGCGCCTGCCCGGGCGGGGCGTCGAGGTTGAGATCGACCAACGCCGAGTCCGCCGACGGAGCGAGTGGTACGTCGCCCTCGTCGGTCCGTACCCAGGCGGTCTCGCCATCGGTCCAGAAGACCTCCCCGGCCGTGGGATCGGCCGAGGCAGCCGCGGTGACTGCGGTGCCGGTTCGCAGCGCCACATTGACCGCCATCAGCGGTGTCTGCGCCGCGAAGTTCAGCGTGCCGCACAACGGATCGACCAACCAGGTGCGATCGGCCGGAGCGCTGGCACCTAACTCCTCCCCGACGAACCCATCGTCCGGGCGGGCGGTCCGCACGATCTCGCGCACGGTCACCTCAGCCTCGATGTCTGCGTCCGTCGCGAAGTCGTTCCCCGTCTTTCGGTGGCGTACGAACGCTGATCCGTACCGCTGTCGGAGCACCTCGGCCCCCGCCCCAGCAGCCGCGATCGCCACCTCGGCATCACTGGATACCACCCGGTGACGCTACCAGGACCCGTGGCGTGCGATGTAGCGGATCATCCCCTCCTGCAAGACCCTAACGCGCATACCCACCGCGGCATGACCGGGCATGGTGGCTGACCCCTGAGGCTTGTGCGTTAGGTGAAGTCGGCGCGGTGGTCACGTATCCAGGCGATCTCGATGGCGTCCTGTTCGAGGGCGCCCTGGGAAACCCACGTCCGCTGGGGTTCCTGGCCTAACTCGGCGAGGTGGCTGACGAGGTCGCTGACTGCTTGCATCCGACCTACCACGACTTCAGCGACGTCGAAGTCGGGCAGGTCGCCGTAAGCGTCTAGGAAGACTTCCATGCGGTGTCGACGGTCTGGGATCTCGGGGAAGTGATGCCATTCGCGTACGAACTCGTCGCAGCGCAGCGGGATGAACCACCGGAGGGCGTACGCGACGTCGGAGATTCGGGGCGCGGGATGAAGGTAATCCCAGTCGATCAGCCCGATGGCCTCGTTGTCTTGCCAGACGAGGTTCCACGGCCCTGGGTCGCCGTGGCAGTACACAAGACCCTCACCGTTTTGGGCCTGGACGGCGGGTGCTCCCCACTCAGCGTTTGGGGGTGGCGTCCACGTCGTCGTCGCATCGTGGACGCGGCGCAGGAGGCGGGCCGCCGAAGCCAACCCCTCATCGGTGTGCTGGTGATACCAAGCATCACCCCCGGAGTCCTCCTTCGATGAACCGCACAGTCTCGGTGTCCCCGTCTCGACGCAGTAGTTCGGGTACGCCGAGAATTCCTTGGTGTCTGAGGTGCTGTAAGAGGTCGTGGATCGTGGCAGCGTTGGCTGGGGCGGGGCGGATCACGGTGTCGCCGTCGATGGTCACCGGCCTGGCATCGCGGTTGACCTCCTCGGCGCCGTCAACACCGTCCAGTGGTTCGTCCATACCCCGACCCTCCCGACCGGATCCGGAGCTTGGCAACCGAAATACGCCCTTGACGACGTTGCCCTGACAACCCGACCCTCGACGCCCTCATCTCGGCATGGGCGGAGGTGCGGACACCGAGTTTCTGGGGAACGCGAGGAGGGAGTCGGATACGGCCAGATTGCATGGCGGAGCCGATGCGTTCATTGTCGTCTCCAATGTCGAGTGACCGTGGCCCTGGCCTGCCTCCGCACTCGTTCTTCGGGTGGTTCGTGGTGCGCACACGAATTGCCCGCCTTCTTAGGCAGTAGCGGTGATCACCAGCTCCTCGCCGACCCGCAGCGTCCGGTAGCGGTCGGCGAAGGTCTGCGCGAACGCGTCCAGCGTCCACTGCGAGCTGTCGTGACCCGACAACGCGACCAGGCCGGGCCCGCGTTCGCGGATGGCCGCGATCACCGCCCGCGCGTCACCCTCGGTGATGGGCCGCCACGGCCAGTTCGGATTGCCGAGCACGGCCTGCGGCACCAGTGGCGTGCCCATGGCGTGTACCGGAAGGTGCAGGCCCCCGATAACCGCATACACGGGCGCATCCACCACCCGTTCCGCGGTGGCGAGGGTGCGCTCGATCTCCGGGTGCCCGCAGCCGGTGACGACCACCAGGCCGCGGCCCCGCACGTTGACCACCAGCGCCTGCTCAGCGATCGGCCCCAGCCAGAACACCATGCGCGGCAATGGCGGCAGCACGGCCACACCGGGCCCGATCACCCGCGCCTCCTGGACGACGCTGACGTCCGCGTGCGGGTGGCTCATCTCGGTCGGCACGTACGACGGAAGTGAACGCGGCACCGGCTGCTCGGACCCCAGACTGAACGTGTGGCGGAACTGCGACGCGGCTCCTCCCACATGGTCGGCGTGCAGGTGCGAGATCACCAGGCAGTCCAAGTCGTCGAATCGCACCCCGAGGTTCTCGGCGTTGGTCTCGAGTGCCGTCCGGCCGCGACGGAGGCCCAGGCCCGAGTCGAACAGTAGGGTCAGCCCGTCGGCCCGGATCAGGTACGAGACGCCGGCCTCACCGCGAAGCGTCTCCGTAGCGGTGTGCCGCTCAACCAGCGGCAGGATCGATAACCTGTCGACCGCGCCGAGGTCGGTGAGCCGACTGTCGAGCTCCGCCCTTGTCTGCCTTTCCTCTGTCCGGCGTCCGGCCGCATACCGTCCAGCCAGCACCGCGGCCACGGACGCCGTAACCGCAAGCGCGCTACCTCCACGCATCGTTGGCCACCTCCCGGCTTCCAGCCTCTGAGCCGCGAGATCCGGCGAGCCAGGGGCAAAGGTCCTAGGGCGTCCTGCCAGCAGGCGCCCGTATCAGTTCAGTAGCGTGTCACCGACAAACTGCCCCATGGCCGGAGGTGCACATGTCTGCCGCCGTCGACGCGTTCTTCGAGTCCTATCGGGCCGAGTACGAGCGGGGTGATGCTTCGGCGATCAGTGCTCACTTTGCCTTTCCGCTACACGTCACAAGCGACCCCGGTGAGGACGGCAACGCCGAAGTTGAGGTCGTCCTGGCCCATGTCGCGTCCCGGGACGAGTGGGTCTCACAAATCAACCGACTCCTGGCCGCTTACACCAAGATCGGGGTCGGCTCGGCACGCATCGCCGAGCAGGCTACCCACAAGTTGTCGCCGCGACTGTTCCAGGCGGTACTGCGCTGGGAGCTTCACGATGCCCACGGTGACCTGCTGTACCACTTCGACGCCGCCTACACGCTGGCAGCGATCGACGGCTCCCTGCGCATCACCGCCCTCGCTCACAACGAGCAACCCAAACTGCTGGCACTTCTTGCCCACCAGTGACGCTAATCCGCGCGACACGAGGGCGCGCAGCGCCGCAGGTCTCGTTCGACAATCCCCGCGCGTCGTCTGCTCACACATCTGAACCCCGCGGAATGCCCAGCGTTGCCAGCAGGTCCTCGTGGAACTGAATCCACACGGTGTGGCAGGAGTCGAGCTCGGGACCGTCCACCCAATGCCGCTGGCCGGCGTCGACCTTCGCCAGTGCGGCGGAGTACCGGTCGGCATAGCCGGCGAACCGCTGCAAGCAGGCTGTCAGGCGGGTGCACAACTGGCTGAACGACCGGTTCAGTGCTGCAAGCGTCCGAAGGACTCGTTCGTCCCATCTCCAGTCGGTGTGATCGTTGAACGCCATCGGGTCGGCCCTGGTCGGGCGGATCTGCCAGTTGGTGCATGCGATGCCGAACCGCTGGTTGAGCGGGACGAACTCGGCATGGGCGCGCGTGACGGCATCACGGGCGCCGGCTTGATCGAGCTCGATCGCCAGGCGTCGCTCATTCTCGACCCGGCCCGCGCCGGTCAGGGACCAACCCGAATCACCAGCGAAGCTCGAGTGGCTGACCCATCCTCGTGCCTCGAAGTCCAGCAGCGCCTCGTCGACCACGCCGGCGTCGAGCCCGAACCGTGCGGCGATCCGATTTGCCGATGCGAAACCGAGCACCCGCGCCCCGTGCACCGCTAGATCCTCTGGGCGGGAGACATACGCCCTCATCTCAGGACTCCGAGCGAGACTCGACGCGACCGGTGAGGCGGTCATATCGCTGTAGGGCCGCTTGAGCGGAGCCAAGGCCCATCTCGCGCGCAATACGCGCCCACGACAAGCCCTGCGCGCGGGCGGCGAACAGCATCCCCGTTTCAAGCTGGTCCATCTCCGCCCGGGCAGCCGGAATCAGCGCGAGGGCGGCCTCGACCTCGTCGTCGGCCAGAGTCCCGCTCTGGCTGCGCCAAACCGCGAACCGGACGAGGTCGGTCGAATACGGTGGTTGCGCAGGGTGCAGCCACGGGGCCCGCGGTAGTCCCGAGGCGCCCGCATGCAGCAGGCGCTGGCATGCGCTGTGCTCGCGGGCTGCACGCTGCTGGTCTGGATCGGTCGGCATGCCGCCAGCATGAGACATCAACAATCTGTTGTCAACAATCTGTTGATAGAGACGGAAAGTCCTCAATGCCGGCGATCGAGCTTCTGTGCGATTGCGGCATCGACGGTCCTAGGGGACGAAGCAATTCGCTATGACGGAGCCATCTAAGGTTGGCCCATGATCGAGGTCTGCTTCTCCGGCGTCACAGGGTGGACGGCCACACCGATAGTCGCGGCGATCGACGCAGCTGATGATCTGCAGTTGAGGTGCGGCGTATCCAGGTCGGCAGCCGGGCGAACGCTGGCCGACGCGGTGGGCTCCAGCAGCGACGGACCCGTCTACGCCTCCGTCGCCGAGGCGCTGCGATCCGCTAAGCCGGACGTCCTCGTCGACTACACGAGCGCCTCAGCGGTGCGAGAGAACGTCTGGACTGCGGTGCGCGCCGGCGTGAATGTGGTCGTCGGGTCCAGCGGCCTGACGGCGGACGACTACGCAGAGCTGGACCGGCTGGCGCGCGACCACGGTGTGGGCGTGATCGCCGCAGGCAACTTCTCCATCATGGCCGCGGTTCTGCAACGGGCCGCAGCGATGGCGGCTGAACGCTTGGATCATTGGGAGATCGTCGACTACGCCAGTGCGGGCAAGCCGGATGTCCCCAGCGGAACGTCAAGGGAGCTGGCCGAGACCATGGCCCAAGTCCGCGTTTCTGCCTCTGCGCGACCGCTGTCGGAGCTACACGGGCCGGTCGAGGCACGGGGAGCCGAGGTGGGAGGTACCCGGATCCACTCCGTGCGGCTGCCGAGCTTCGTGGCAACCACGGAGGTCATCTTCGGCGGTACCGGCGAGCGGCTGACCATGCGGCACGACGCGGGCGGGGGCCCCGAACCCTACGTGGCCGGCACCTTACTCGCCATCCGCCGGGTAGCCGACATGCCCGGCGTACGCAGAGGGCTCAGCTCGCTGCTGTTCGACGACGGCTCGCACTGAGATCGTCGAGGTGTCAGGCCTCACACCGGGCCTTGAGGCCGCGGACCTCGATGTCAAGGTATTCGTTGGTGAGCCGCTTAGTCAGCGTGCCCATCAACGGTCCGAGCAGCCCGGCCTGCTCAAGCGAGGCGGTCGCCGTGGCTCGACCGTCCCCGCCCAACGGAGTGACCACGTGGCTGCCGGTGGAGACGACTCCTGGACCCCGCGCCACCCAGGTGAACGAGCGGTCGGGCACCAACTCGGTGACCTCCCAGACCGCCGCAGGAAGGCGCGGCTGCCTGATCCGGGCACGAGAACCGACCCGCAGCGGACCGTCGTCCAACCGCTCGACACTCGTCACGCTCTTCGTCCATTCCGGCCAGCGCTCGACGTCGCTGTAGACGGCGAAGACGCGTTCGGCAGGGGCCGCAATTTCGATCGAGGCCTCAAATCGCATGTGGTGACCATACGCGCAAGGGTGCTGCCCCTTACGCGCCGGAGGTAGGTTTCCGAGGATGGAGCAACGCATCAGCCTGATCACACTTGGTGTCGCCGACGTGGGCCGGGCCAAGGAGTTTTATGAGCGGCTCGGCTGGCAGGGCCAGGAGGTCGAGGAGACCGTGTTCTTCCAAGCGGGCGGCACCGTTGTCGTTCTATGGGGGCGCGACAAGCTCGCCGACGATGCAGGGATCGACGATGTGAATCGCGGGGGCTTCGGCGGAATCGCCATAGCGCACAACGTCCGGTCCCGGGCCGAGGTCGACGACGTGCTGGCCGATGCAGCGGACGCCGGGGCCGCGATCACACGAGCCGCGCGGGAGACCTTCTACGGCGGCTTTGCGGGCTGCTTCACCGACCCGGACGGCCATGTGTGGGAGATCGCCTACAACCCGGGGTTTACCTTCGGGCCGGATGGTTCGGTCATCCTCCCCGACTTCGGGGGAACGTAGCAGCGTCTATCGCCGCGACATGTAAGGCGTCTAGAGTGCCTTCACTGGTATGAAGGAGGGGGCATGATCAGCTTCCATAACAAGACGATGACCGGCGCAGCAGCCGCGCTGGTAGCCGTCGGAGCACTCGCGATCTCCGGAGGTGCAGCAGCGGCTCCAGAGACCACGGGTGAGCCACGGTACACAGAAGGG
This sequence comes from Jiangellaceae bacterium, assembly GCA_036373915.1. Lineage (GTDB taxonomy): Bacteria > Actinomycetota > Actinomycetes > Jiangellales > Jiangellaceae > JASLBX01. The sequence goes on from DASUUU010000157.1 coordinate 15,421, forward strand.
GCCGCCGGCGCCGGCGACGCGTACTTTCCGTACTCGGGCAATGGCGGGTACGACGTGCAGCACTACGACCTGGACATCACCTACACCCCGCCGGACCCGGAACCGGCGCCGATCGAAGGACAGCTCGAGGGAGTTGTCACCATCGACCTCGTCGCGACACAGGATCTCGACCGGTTCAACCTGGACCTGCGCGGCATGACGGTCCGGTCGATGACGATCAATGGCAAACCCGCGGAGGGAATCACGCCGCCGGACGCGGGCGTCGAGGTGGAAGGCCGAGCGTACTGGCAGGTGCAGGACGATGCCGCCCGGATCTGGGAACTGACCGTTCAGCCGCGGCCCAAGATCAAGACGGGTGAGAGCGCTCGGCTCGTCATCGAGTACGGCGGAACGACGATCCGGCCAGAAGACATCGACGGCTTCTTGTACGGCTGGGTGACGACCCGTGACGGCGCCATGGTCGTCAGTGAGCCCGAAGGCGCTATGACCTGGTACCCGGTCAGCGACCACCAGACCGACAAGGCGACCTATAGCTTCGAGATCACCGTGCCAGAGGGCAAGGTGGCGGTGGCCAACGGCCTGCCGGCCAAGGACCCGGAAACGCAGGACGGTTGGACGACGTGGTACTGGGACGCACCCGACCTGCAGGCCAGCTACCTGACGACGGCATCGGTCGGCGACTTCGACCTGCGCGAGACGCACTACTCGTCCAGCGGTGTCCCGATCATCGACGCCGTCGATACCAAGCTTTCGACGAGCGCATTGGACACAACGAACAACAGCCTGGCCCTTCAGGGCGACATGATCGACTTTTTTGAGGGCCGGTTCGGTGACTACCCGTTCAACTCGTACGGTTCGATCGTCGACGACGACAGCGTCGGCTATGCGCTCGAGACGCAGACCCGGCCGGTGTACTCGAGGGTGGCGCGCGAAGGCACGGTCGCCCACGAACTCGCCCACCAGTGGCTCGGCAACGCGGTGAGTCCCGAGCGCTGGCATTCCATCTGGCTCAATGAGGGTTGGGCCACTTACGCGACCTGGCTGTGGAACGAAGAACGTGGTATCCGGACCGCGCAGCAGTCCTACAACAACTGGTACGCCCCAGCCCGCACCCCCGGCTACTGGTCGTTCCAGATCGGTGATCCGGGACCGCACGGGCTGTTCAACGGCCAGGTCTACGACCGAGGCGCAGCGACGCTGCATGCGCTGCGGGTCGAAGTAGGCGACGAAGCGTTCTTCGACGCCGCGCGATTGTGGGTGGAGCGCTACGACGACTCCGCAGCAACGTCCGAGGACTTCCAGGCCGTGTACGAAGAGGTCTCAGGTGAGGATTTGGACTGGTTCTTCGAGATCTGGCTGTGGGACCAGGTGAAGCCGCCGGCCACCTGGACGCTTCCGTAAGTGGCGACACCGCCGCGTCAGGGATCACCGGACCCTGACGCGGCGGTCTGGCTTGCCTAGCTCACCGGCGGCACGTAGATCGACACCAGTGCACTCGCGGTGTCGGAGTTGCCGTCCGCGTCCCACACCTCCAGCGTGACGGTGTAGTTCTTGTTGCCGACGTACGCATGTCCGTCGAACTCTGCCGTGAAGGTGGAGCAGTCCTGCTCGGTGCCGGACTCTTCTGGACTGTTGGCGCCGGCGCACAGCACGACGTCCTCGTCCCCGCCGCTCGACACGGTCCAGCGGAAGTACGTCCCGTCGATCGGTGTGCCGTCGCCGTCCACGGCCGACCCGACGAAGCTCACCTCAGGTGCCACGCCGGGCGGCGCCGGGTAAACGGCTCCCGACTCGGGCGCGGTGATCGTCGCAGTCGGATGGTAGTCGGGCCTCGGCTCGGCCGTAATACCGATCGAATGGCTGTCGGACTCCACGTTGTCGTGACCCGTGAAGGTGATCTGGTAGGTCCCGGGGACCATGAGCGAACCGGGGACCGTGAGGTTGTGGCCGTCGCCGGTATGGACGACCGCACCGCCGCGGACGACCTCCCACGACACCTGATCGTCCGGCAGCGTGGCGAGTCCGACCTGGCTCTGCCCGTTCAGTTCCAGCGACTCGCCCGCCCACATGGTCTCGTTGTCGTCCGGGCTGACGATCTCGACGTCCGGTGCCTCGTAACTGATCTCGACGGTGACCTCGTCCTGCGCCTGCTGGCCGCCGGAGTCCGTCGTCGTGGCGACGATCGTGTGCGTACCGGCCGGCAGCGAGTCGTCGAACACGGCGTGCCTGCCACCGACGCCGGGCTGAGTCTCCACGTCCACGCCCGGGAACTCCCAGATGATCGGCAACGGCTCGCCACTCGCGTCCCGCGCCTCGGCTTCGAAGAGGATCTCGGTGCCGAGTGCGAAGCTCGTGCCGTCGTTCGGGTCGGAGATGGTCAGGGTTGGTCCCTCGCCGACGCAGCGGTACTCGGGATCGAACAGGTCGTAGTCATCGGCCACCTCGGCAGCGGCGACCTCGGCGGCGATGTCGCGTAGCAGCCCCGTCAACGCACCCAATGCGGCATCGGTTGCGCTCGCATTCATCGCGATCGCCACGTTGATCTCGTCGTCAGGGGCGTCGTCGAACCGTCCTGGTAGGAACTTCATGACGGCCGACGTCCCACCCAGCAGCCGGCCGTTCTTGTAGCGCTCGTTGCCACCGGTTCGCCAGTCCCAGCCATGCGGTCTGTCGGGGTGCGCGTCCGGGAACGGGATGCTCTGCATCTCGGTCACGGTGTCCGGCTCGAGCAGGCGAAGGTTGTTGCTGGTCTGGTCGATCCCGCACATGATCCGAGCCAGGTTGCGCGCCGACGCCGACCAGCCACCGGTGGCCTGGAAGTATGCGGGCTTGTTCGGATCCAGTTGACCTCCGTGCGGCCAGGCATCCAGCCCGTCGTCGATGTGTGTGTTGTTCGGGACGACGTCGTGCAGGCCGAGCTTGTCGAGCACGTGCTGCTTGGTGTAGTCCCAGTAGCCGTTGTACCTAGGACCGTCACTCGCCTCTTCGACGATGTGGCCAAGCAGGCCGAAACCGTGGTTGGAATAGCTCTCCGCAGTGCCGGGCTCGAACCTCAACGGCGCGAGGCGGTTGCCGTCGTCGTCCTTGATCATCCCTTTCAGCACGGCGAGGTGGACGCCACGGTAATCGCGCATTTCCCGGCCGTAGTACGCGTCGACATCCTCTCGGTCGCCGCTGCGCAGGAAGCCGGCCGTGTGGGTGAGCAGGTGGCGTACGGTGATCTGGCTCGCCCACTCTCGAACCTTGTTCATCTCTGCGTGGACGTAGTTCGCATGATTCAACTCGACCACGCCATCGCGCATCGCCGCCCAGTACATGCCCGGATCTTTGAGGACGGGGAAGGGGTTCACCCACTGACCCATGTCGGCCGGGGGCCATTGGGTATTGAGATCCTTGAACGGGCCAGGGTCGCCGTAGATCGGCTGGTCGAGATCGAGCTTGCCCTCCTCGGCGAGGCGCATGACCGAGATCGTGGTGAGGATCTTGGAGACGCTCCCGATCTTGCTACGCTGCCACGGCTCCATCCTGGTCTGCTCGTCGAGCTTGGCATAGCCGTAACCCTTCGACCAGACGAGCCGGCTGCCACGCGTCACGGCAAGCGTGGCTCCGGGTAGTTGGTTGTCGTCCAGGTACTCGAGCACGAGGGCATCCACACCGTTGCCGATCGTTTGCGCCCCCTCGCCGGTAACGGGCAGCTCGCCGAGCTGGGCCGGCAGGTTTGCCTGCTGGTCCGCCTTGCAGCCGCTGACCGTGACGCTCGCCGCGGCGAGGGCCGCCAACAGCAGCGTCCGGATCCGTGCTGGCCGCCGCCGAGTTCGCTGATTCGTTCTGTCCATCGTCGCTCCTCCGTCGCGTGCCCGGCACGCTGCCGGACACCGGCATGAGCAACGGGAGGCGGAAATGCCAACAACTTTTCGATGGCGTAGCGTCGAAGCTGGCCGTTCAGCCATCCGGAGCTGTTGGAGGACCGGTGGAGCGCACGATCGACTGGGACGCCGGGACGGTCGTGACCGTCGACCAGGGGCTGCTACCCCACGAGCGCCGGACGATCCGGTTGACGACCGTGGACGAGCTGATCGAGGCGATCCAACGGCTGGCGATCCGCGGCGCCCCGGCGCTCGGCGCGGCCGGTGCTCTCGGCGTCGCGCTGTCGGCTCACCGCCACCGCGGAGACGACACCACGGTGCGCGCGGAGGCCGCTCGGCTGGCCGCCGCCCGGCCCACTGCGGTTAACCTGGCCTGGGGTGTGCAACGCGCGCTCGCCCAGCTGCCCGAGGGCCGGGACGCCGTGCTGGCCGAGGCGCTCGCCGTCCTGGACGAGGACGAGCAGGTCAACCGGGAGGCGTCGCAACGCGCTGCCGACCTCGTACTGCAGCTGTGTCGGCGCAGGCCGCTTCGCGTGCTGACCCATTGCAACACCGGCCGGCTCGCCACGGTCGCGTGGGGAACGGCGCTCGGGACCGTACGCCATCTCGCGGCGGCCGATCAGATCGAGTACGTGCTGGCCAACGAGACCCGGCCACTACTGCAGGGCAGCCGGCTCACCGCCTATGAACTGGCCGAAGCCGGCATTCCCTACCGGGTGTGCCCTGATTCGGCGGCGTCAGTGGCGATTGCTCAAGGACTTGTCGACTGCGTGCTCGTCGGCGCCGATCGGATCGCTGGCAACGGCGATGTGGCGAACAAGGTCGGTACGTACGCCGTCGCACTGGCCGCGGCGCGGCACGGCATCCCCTTCGTCGTGGTGGCGCCCGAATCGACCTTCGACCCGTCGCTTCCGGACGGCGGCGCGATACCCATCGAGGAGCGTGCGGCCGAGGAGGTCACGCATGTCGGCGGGCGGCCGGTCGCTCCTGCGGGGGCGGACGCGTTCAACCCGGCGTTCGACGTGACGCCGGCTGATCTGGTGACCGCGATCGTCACCGAGCGCCGCATCGTCAGGTGACCTCACGCCGGGACGCTCCGTACTCGGCGATCTTGTGAGACACCTTCTCGATCTCCTCCGCTGGAAGCAGTCGCGGCCGGCCATGAGCGCTCGCCCGCAACCACACGTCGCACAGCCACTCCAGGTAAACCGCTCTCGTGTACGCCTCGGCAAGCGTGTCACCGATGGCGACAGTCCCGTGGTTGCCGAGAATGCACGCGGTACGTCCGTCGAGCGCTTCGATGGCACGCGCCGCAAGCTCGCCGGTGCCGTATGTCGCGTACGGGGCGACCCGGACGGGGCCGCCGAACATGGCGATCAGGTAGTGGATCGGCGGCAGTTCATCGGCGAGCGTGGACACGGCCGTGGCCGCTGTGGAGTGGGTGTGCACGACGGCTCGCGTCCCGGTCCCTTCGTACACCGCCAAGTGCATCGGCATCTCGGTTGTCGGTGCGAATGGTGCCTCGACCGGTGTGCCGTCGAGCCGGTGGACGCCCACCTGATCCGGCGTCAACTCGTCGTAGTCGACCCCACTCGGCGTCACCGCCACCAGATCACCGGACCGGACCGAGATGTTGCCCGACGTTGCGACCACGAGGCCATCTGGACGCAGCCTGCGACAGTACGCGACGATCTCGCGCCGCCCGTCCTCCAGCACCATGACCGCATCGTCTCAGCTCACCCCTGATGGGCGGCTATCCACGCAGCCTATGAACTCTCTCGCGATACGGGACGTGCCCGCCGGGTACATATCCAGCGGGCCAAGGGGCGAGCGAAGGGGCACGGGCGGTGCGGCTGCGACGATGGGACCCGACCGGCCCGGCGATATCTCGTCGTCGCCGGGGCCGGGGATTCAGCTACACCGACCCCGACGGTCGAAAGATCACGGATAAGGCGGTGCTCGAGCGGATCGCCGGCCTGGTGATCCCGCCGGCATGGCGTGACGTGCGGATCTGCCCGTGGCCGAACGGCCACTTGCAGGCGATCGGGACGGACGACGCCGGCCGCCGCCAGTACCTCTACCACCCGGCCTGGCGCGAACGCCGTGACAAAGAGAAGTTCTACCGGATCCGCACGTTCGCTGAGCGACTCCCCGCGGCGCGGGCTCAGATCGCAGCCGATCTCGCAACCCGGGGCCTCAACCGGCGTCGCGTGCTGGCCGCCGCGGCCAGGTTGCTCGACATCGGGTTCTTCCGGATCGGTGGTGAGGAGTACGCGGAGGACAACGGCTCGTACGGGCTCGCGACGGTGCTGCGCGAACACGTCAGCGCGGCGGGGAACGGGACGATCGTCTTCGACTACCCGGCGAAGTGGGGCATGCAGCGAATCCACGCGATCGCGGACCAGACGGTCGTGTCCGTCATCCAGGCACTCCGCCGCCGCCGCGAACCTGGCGAGTCGCTGCTCGCGTACTACGAGGAACGCCAGTGGAAACGCATCCGGTCCGAAGACATCAACGAGTACCTGAAAGAGATCTTCGGCACCGAAGTCACGGCGAAGGACTTCCGTACCTGGCATGCGACAGTGCTCGCCGCGGTGTCGTTGGCGATCGTCCAGCCGACAGGTTCGCGCACGAGCCGCAAGCGGGCCCTGGCCCACACCATGCGTGAGGTGTCGCACTACCTCGGCAACACACCGGCGGTGTCCCGCTCGTCGTACGTCGACCCGCACGTGGTCGATGCGTTCGAACAGGGCGAGACCATCGCCTGGGCACTCGACGGACTGGGCGACACCGCCGCGGGCGAACTCGCGACTCACGGCGGGGTCGAGGAGGCCGTGCTGAAGTTGCTGACCGGCAGGCACGCCGCGGGAGTTTGACCGGCCACGGCCGGGGCAGTCGCCTGCCATGACATCGCGGCGCGTCGCGGTCCTGGACAGCACGGCATCGCTACTTGCCACCGGCTTCTCCTGGCTGCCCAGCCGGTGGCGGCGCAGCGGGCAGTCGGCCGTCCGTGCCCGGCTGCTCGGCAAGCCCGCGATCGCGCTGCGCGGGCCGGATGCGATCCCGTACTTCTACGACGAGCAGCGCGTGCGGCGCAGTGGCGCCGTGCCCAAGGCGGTGCAGAAGACGCTGTTCGGTGAAGGCGCGGTGCAAACACTGGACGGTGATGAGCATCGCGTCCGCAAGGCGATGTTCCTCGGCATCCTGACCGATCCCAATCGGGTGGACGCTCTCGTCCGGCGCACCGCCGAGGCCTGGGACGATGCGGCACAGCGCTGGATCTCCGAACCGAGCGTCGTGCTGTTCGACGAAGCCGCGCAGGTCCACCCGCGCCGTCTGCGGGTGGGCGGGCGTCCCGCTCGACGACAAGGACGTACCGCTGTGGGCGAAGCAGTTCGTCGCAACAGTCGACGGCTTCGCCACCCCGTCCCTGCGGCACATGCAGGCCAGGCTCGCCCGGAAGCGACTCGAAAGCTGGCTCACGAGGCTCATCGTGGCGACGCGCAACGGTGCGGCCGGGAGCCTCTCCGACACCACCGGAACCGAGTCGGTCGTCGAACTCGTGGCTCACCACCGCGACGCCGGAGGCGGGTTGCTCAAGCCTCGCATCGCGGCCGTGGAGCTGCTCAACATTCTCAGGCTGACCGTCGCCGTGTCGTGTTCGTCACGTTTGCCGCACATGCCATGCACCGGTGGCCGGAACAACGCCAACGTGTCCAGGAGGGCGATGCCGACTACCTCGAGGCATTCGCTCAGGAGGTCCGGCGCTTCTATCCCTTCGCGCCCTTTGTCGGCGGCCGGGCGACGATGGCGCAGATCTGGCGCGAGCAGCAGATTCCAGCAGGTGGGATGGTGCTACTCGACCTGTACGGGCAGAACCACGACGCAGCCCTGTGGCCGGAGCCGTACACCTTCAGCCCTGATCGCTTCCTGCACCGACAGTTGGACTCGAACGAACTCGTGCCACAGGGTGGTGGGGATCCAGCGGCTGGCCACCGCTGCCCAGGCGAGCAGATCACCGTCGAGCTGATCAAGGTACTGGCGGCCAAGCTCGCCGCAATGCAGTACGACGTGCCCGACCAGGACCTGCGCATCTCGCTCACGCGCATCCCCACCCGCCCGCGCAGTGGATTCGTCATGACGAACGTCCGTCCTCCGGACCGCTGAATCCAACTGAACCGTCGTGTTTCGGTGCCATCGGCCCGGGCAAGCCCCGGTTGTACGAGAACAGACTGCAAGGAGGTACGAAGACATGGCACCGCAGATAAAGGGCAAGAAGATCGCATTCCTGATGGCCGACGAAGGAGTCGAGCAGGTCGAGTTCACTCGCCCGTGGGAGGCCGTCGAGCAGGCCGGCGGGCAGCCCGAACTCGTCACGCCGGAGGGTGGCAAGGTGCAGGCCTTCAACCACCTGGACAAGGGCGACACCTTCAGCGCCGACAAGAAGGTCTCCGAGGCGAACCCGGCCGACTACGACGGTCTCGTGCTGCCCGGTGGGGTCGCGAACCCCGACCGGCTGCGGATGGATGAGTCGGCAGTCCAGTTCGTACGGGCGTTCTTCGAGGCCGGCAAGCCGGTCGCTGCGATCTGCCACGCTCCGTGGATGCTCGTCGAGGCCGGCGTGGTCCAGGGCCGAACGCTAACTTCGTGGCCGAGCTTGCAGACCGACCTTCGCAACGCCGGCGCGACCTGGGTGGACGAAGAGGTCCACGTCGACAGCGGACTGGTCACTAGCCGAAAGCCGGATGACCTGAAGGCGTTCTGCGACAAGGCGATCGAAGAGTTCGCCGAGGGCCGCCACGAGGGACAGCAGGCGGCGACCAGGTAGTTCGTGGTGCCAGGCCCGGGCCGGGCCCGGGCCGTCGGCATGTGAAGATCAAGTGGTCACGACACGCCGAGCCGATGCGCGCGGTTCCGGCGTGTCATGACCACTTGATCTTGCGAACCCCAGCACGCCTCAACCGACTCCGCGGCCCGATTACGACGGAGGGGTGGTGTAGAACGCGATGGATCGTTCGGCCGCTGCGCGAGCGCTCTCCTCGTCCGTACCGAAGGCGATGTCGGACTCGCACCACCGCTGTGCGCTGAGGGTGGCGAACTGCTTGCCCTCGGGCGAAAGCATCCACTCCTGAGCCTCCTGCGGATCGACCGGAGGCGCGCCGGCCAGATGCCGCGCCAGGCCCACCAGTGCCCCGTCCCAGCCAATGCCGGTGGCGCTTGGCCCGAACTGGGCCCACAACTCGTCGCTGACGTGGGCGACATGTTCGAGCTCGAAGCGGGTGCGGCCCTCACCCTCCGGGGTAAGGCGCACCTCGATCCAGCTGATCTGGCCGCCGAACTCCCAGGTGGCGGCGAAGCTCTTCGGCGGATCGCACCGCTCGACGACCCCGCTCGCGTTGCCCTCGAGGTGGTACCGGCCGTGCAGCTGGAGGTCGCCGCTTATCGGCAGAAACCAGCGCGGAATACGGTCGGGGTTGGTGCAGGCGTCCCAGACGTCTTCGACCGTGGCGTCATACGACTGGCTGATGGTGCTGACTCGCGCCTCACCTGCTTCGAGCATGCGGCTGCCTATCTGCCGCCGTACTGCGTTGATCTGCTGGGTGACATCGATCATGAGGTACTCCCCTGGTCAGGTTGACTACTACGCAGGCGCCGCTCGCGCTTGCCGCGGGCGAGCTCGGTCGCCAAGGCCTCCAGCGGTGGCGTCCAGAACCGCCGAAACCTGTCGAGCCACACATCGACGTCTCGCAGTGGCGCGGAGTTCACCGCGTACAGACGCCGAGCACCTTCCGGGCGGACCGTCGCGAATCCAGCATCGCGCAACACCTTGAGGTGCTGAGAGACCGCCGGTTGGGTGATGCCGAACTCGCCCTGGATGACCGCGGACACCTCACCCGAGCTCAGCTCGCCGTCGGCGAGCAACTCGAGGATGCGCCTGCGTACCGGGTCACCCAGGACGTCGAACGCGTGCATGGCGGCAATGTATCAGCAGTGGCTTATATAAGCCAGCGTCTATCTCCCGAGGACGCTCGAGTCACCAGGTGGTCGTTTGGGCGCCCGCCGAGCAGATAGCCCGCGGCGCCCGACCGAGCCAACCCTCTCGGCTACAGCGCGCGCGCCTCGATTGCGAGGCGTCCGGTGCCGAGATTCACCGTGCCCTCGTTGACGACGACGGTCCGGTTCAAGCGGTCGAATCGCGGATCCGCGGTTCGCATGAGTGCAGTGGCCAGCACTCGGAAGTCCAGGTCTGGGAACTCGAACCCAGGCGATGCGAGCACCTCGAGCGGCGGCATCTCCAGGCCCTCGGGCGGCAGAACGTAACCACGTATGTCAAAGGCCACGCGGGCACCCGCGCCTTCGACGACCTCGTGCGCCACGATCACTCCGACACCGTCGGGGCGCACCATGAACTGGTCGAGCCCAAAGATGCGCCCGCCTGCGAACGGTCCTTCCACGATGTCCGCGCTGAAGTCGTTGTGAAATCTCAGGCCCTCCGGGAACAACCCGATCGGGTAGAGATCGGCGAGGCTGCCTTCGAGACGGTAGACCAGTTCTGTGTCGGCTCGCCCGTGCGAGCGCTGGCTTGTCAGGGTCTGCATGGTGATCTCCTTTTCGTGACGTACAGATGGTTGATCGGCGTGCAACGGCGCACTCAGGCCTCGATGACCAGTCCCGTGCCGGCGGCGGGAAGGAGTGGGCCCACTCGTTCGCCAGCCGCCAGGAGGGTGACGCCGAGCAACTCGCCGACCAGCTCCTCGGCGAAGTGGGCGCGGCCGTCGTGCCCGACCGTCCGGGTGACGTCTCGCCGGCCGCCACCCGCCAGTTCGAATCGGGCGGTGACGGGCTCGCCGTAGACCTCGTTGCCGCTCCCGTCGACGACGCTCACCGCGAACATCGTCCTTGTCATGTCGGACCTGCTTCCTTCTCGACTTTTCGTCGCACGCCTGTGTGCGATGAAAAATCTATGGGACGACACCCGGTTGCGCAAGTTCATGCTACAGGGTCGTTCAGTGAAATGAGTCACAGTGCAGTTGAGAGGAGTACGTGGCGAACGTTCGACCGAACGCTCCTGTACGATCAATGCATGCCAAACTCGACGACAGGCCGGGCGTACCACATGCGCAAGCGGCGCGAGGATGTAGAGCAGACCCGACAGCGCATCGTGGAGGCCGCGGTAGAACTGCACGGCACTGTCGGACCGGTCAACACGACCTTCTCAGCAGTAGCCGAGCGGGCAGGCGTACAGCGCTCCACGGTCTACCGCCACTTCTCCGACGAGGCCGCCCTCTTCGGTGCCTGCACGAGCCACTGGCTGGCCGGGCATCCCTGGCCTCAGCCGGAAGACTGGCGGCGCGAGACCGATCCCGTCGCCCGCCTCCGGCGCGCCCTGACCGAGTTGTACGGCTACTACGCCGCCAATACACAGATGCTGTCCAACTCGTTCCGCGACATCGACGTCATGCCCGCCTTCGTCGGCGAGTTCATCCGTGCGCAGTTGCAGAACATGCACACGACCCTGGTCGAGGCCTGGCCGGAAGACTCCCGCGACCTGGCCGTGGCCATCGCCCACGCGATCGACTTCCGATCCTGGCAGTCGCTGTCGTCCCAATCGCTCCCGCCGGAACGCGCTGCACAGCTCATGACCGAGATGGTGGCCGGAAGCGTCCGCGCACGGACGTCACGGACGTAAGTCAGAAGCGTCACGCGCACAACTGCGCGCGCAGGGTGTCGAACGTCCACCGCTCCCATTCCTCGGGAGACCAGCCGCGGACGTCAACGAGCAGCAGGAATAGCTCCGTGCTCAACAGAGCGAACAGGATGTCCGCAACCCGTTCGGCCGTCACGCCGGGGGCGATGCCTAGTTTGGTGACCAGGACCTCCGCCGCGGCTTCGTGCACCTCGTACCGGGGACGTTCTCCCTCAGGCCAGAGTGCCGCCACGTCGGCGTCCGTGGCCGCCGCGGTGTCGACCATCCTGACCAGCGGCGCGACCCGCTCGAGGATAGCCCGGGCGCCCCGGACATGCGCCCGCAACTGGGCGTCCGCGGACTCAGCGGCGACGACCTCGCGGAACCACGGCTGCTCCGTCGTCGCGATCGGCTCGTCGTCGCCGGCGATGGTGATGTCCACCAGCTCTTTGAGCAGCGTCCGTTTGTTGCCGAAGACGAAGTAGATCGTCTGGACGGCGACACCCGCTCGGTCGGCGACGTCCTGCAACGGCGTCGCTCCGTAGCCGCGCTCGATGAACAGGTCGCGGGCAGCGTCGATGATGCGCCGGCGCGTCTCACTCGCCTTCTCGGCCCGTTTATTCACTCGCTTGACATCGGCCACACCCGTACTGTATCTCTAGAGTTCGTCACTAGAGTACGACTCTAGAGAGAGGTTACAGTGCAATGCAGTTTGCAGTTGAGGCCGCGGGCCTGGTCAAGGCGTTCGGCGAGACGCGGGCCGTCGACGGGGTTGATCTGACCGTTCCTGCCGGCCGCGTCTTCGGCTTGCTCGGTCCGAACGGCGCCGGCAAGACCACCGCGCTCCGAATGCTCGCCACCCTCCTTGCGCCGGACGGCGGGACCGCGCGGGTGTTCGGGCACGACGTCGTCACCGAGGCGGATGCCGTCCGGTCCCGGATCAGCCTGACGGGGCAGTTCGCCTCGATCGACGAGGATCTGACCGGTGGCGAGAACCTGGCCATCCTCGCCCGCCTCTTCGGGTATTCGCGGTCCGCCGCCAGAGCGCGGGCAGACGAGTTGCTTACGGCGTTCGATCTTGCGGACGCGGCCGGCCGCACCGTGAAGACCTACTCCGGAGGCATGCGCCGCCGGCTGGACATCGCGGCCAGCATCGTCGTCACGCCCGAGTTGCTCTTCCTGGACGAGCCGACGACGGGGCTGGACCCGCGCAGCCGCAACCAGGTCTGGGACATCGTCCGGACCCTCGTGGCCGAAGGCACCACCGTGCTGCTGACGACCCAGTACCTGGACGAGGCCGACCAACTCGCCGACCGGATCGCCGTCATCGACCACGGCCGGGTCATCGCGGACGGCACGCCGAGCGAGCTCAAGGCTTCGACGGGTTCCGGGACCCTGCACATCCGGCTGCTCGATCCGGCCCGCCGGGCGGACGCGCAGCAGGTCGTGGCCGGCGCCCTCACGACCGCCGTCCGTCTCGAGTCCGACGAGGCCGTCCTGACCGCTCGGGCCGACGACCCCTCCCGGGCGTCGGTCGCACTGGCCGAACTGGCTCGGGCCGGCATCGACGTCCACTCGTTCGCGCTCGGCCAACCCAGCCTCGACGAGGTGTTCCTCGCCCTCACCGGCCATCGCGCCGTGACCGATTCAATCCAGAAGGACGCAGCATGACGAGCACACCACTGACCCATCCCGACCCCGCCCTGACCGGCCCGGCGTTGCGCGACACCATCGAACGTCGGCCCCGGCCGCCGCGAGCCACAGCAGCGTCCGCGTCGCTGACGTTCGCTACCCGGGCGCTGTTGAGGATCAAGCACGTGCCTGAGCAGATGGCCGATGCGATCATGATCCCGATCCTGTTCACGGTGATGTTCACCTACCTGTTCGGGGGCGCGCTGGCTGGCTCCACCAGCGACTACCTGCAGTTCCTGTTGCCCGGAACCATGGTGTTCGCCGTACTGCTCATCACCGTGTACGCCGGAGTCAACCTCAACACGGACATCACCAAGGGCGTCCTCGATCGTTTCCGGTCGATGCCGATCTGGCGGCCGGCTCTTATCGTGGGAGGTCTGGTCAGCGACGCCGGACGCAACCTGTTGGCGGCCGGGCTGGTCGTGGGTCTGGGCCTGGCGATGGGCTTTCGGCCGGACGCCGGGGTGACAGGGGTGCTTGCCGCAATCGGGTTGCTGCTGGTGTTCGCCTTCGGAGTGTCCTGGATCTGGGCCACCCTCGGCCTAGTGCTGCGGACGCCGACGTCGGTGACGATGGTGAGCTTCCTCGTCCAGTTCCCCCTCACGTTCGCGAGCAACGTGTTCGTGGACCCCGCGACAATGCCCGGTTGGCTGCGGACGTTCGTCGAGGCCAACCCGGTCAGTCTGCTCGTCGACACCGTCCGCGGGCTGATGCACGGCACCGCGACATCGACCCAGGTCGGCGGCGTGTTGTTAGCCTCGGCCGCGATCGTCGCCGTCTTCGGGCCGCTGACGATGCGTCTCTACCGGACACGAACGTGAGCGGGGATGTTGTGGAGCACGTCATACGGCCGGTCGGAGTCGTCCGAAATGGGCGCACCGACATCGCGATGACCGACAACTGGGGCGAGGTGACCAGCACGATCGTCGTCGGCGAGCGGTTCGGGGATGACTGCCTGCTCGGCTTGGACGAGTTCTCCCACGTCGACGTGCTGTTCCTGTTCGATCAGACGACCGATCGGCCGGACTACTCGCCGCGGCGGCCGCGGGGGCGAGCAGACCTGCCCAAGGTGGGCCTGTTCGCCGACCGTGGCCCCCGCCGGCCGAATCTGATCGGCGTGACGACGTGCCGGATCGCGTCCGTCGACGGGCGCTCGCTGGAGGTTGTCGGACTGGATGCAGTCGACGGGACGCCCGTCGTAGATCTCAAGCCGACCATGCTCGAGTTCCTGCCGGCAGACGTCCGGCAGCCGGAATGGGTCAGCCGGCTGATGGCTGACTACTTCCGGCCATGAGCTCGTCGTCCGCCCAACGGAGGCCGTCCATATCGTGCTGCCACCCCGCCGGCAGCACGAGCCCGGGCGCCTGCGGCAGCGGCCAGTCCTGACGCTCGGGTTCTACGGGACCCTTACCCGGCACGTCCTTCCACCACTTCACCGGTTCCGGCCTGGGCGGATGGTCGCTGAACATGGCACGCGCCTTGACCACCAGCGGCTCGCGGTTCGGGTGGGCGTCGGGCCATCCGTACCGGAGCAGGTCGAGCCCGAGCCGGCGCAACTGGAACTCCCGCTCCGGCTGGGCTCGGACGATCTGCGACGCATCATCGCGATTGTCATACTTCACGGCGCCGTCGCCTTCGTAACCCCACCAGTGCCACGGCAACAGGCCGTCCAACCTCCATTCCGGACGATCACGGCCGACCCAGGCATTGGTGACCGGCATCGGCAGGTCGTACTCGATGAAGGCGAACCGGCCCAAGGTCTCCAGTGGGCTCTCAATCGTCGGCTCGGCGCGCCTTGCCACCCACGCTGCCCTGTTGATGCCCGGCCAACGCTGCATGTGCGGCAGTACGCCGGCCAGGTCGAGCCCCCGACGAGCCGCTTCGTCGGCCACGACGAGTGAATCGGGCAACCGGGCCGTCCGCGCCAGATCGACGACAGCCCACTCATCACTGGTCACCAGCAGGCCGTCCGAGGTGCCAGCGGTGTTCCGGCGGGAGATTGGCTACGACTACTCGGCCACCCGTTCCGGTGAATTGCTTGCGTGACCCGTCCTTCGGTCGTACGACCGTCGCCAGCCTCGGCGGAGGGCCGAGGGTCGGGAAATCGCGTACGGCTGCGCAGCCCCATCCGGTCAGGAAGGAGCCTGGGCCGCACAGGAGCGCAAAGGCCCGCGCCTCCGACATGAAGCGCTGCCACTCGTCAAGCTCGCCGAACGCCTTGGCGTCCACGTATGCACCGTGAGTGAGCCGCCGGAGCTTGCCGGCCGCTGTGAGCCGCCGGAGTCGGGCCTCGGAGAGACCCGCCTGCTTCGCGTCGGCGGCGAGCAGGACTCCGCGATTCCGGCGAAGCAGTTCACGTACGTCCCGCGGGAGGTCATCGGCTGGATTGGGCATGGTGATCAGGGTGCCGCGATCGAGGCGTCGACCGTCCCGCCGAAGCCGGACTGTGGATATCCAGGTGGCGGCCGGCCAGGGTGTGGACAGCCACCCGCGCCCCGACCCTCCCGACATACCTGTCCACGCTCGTCACCCCCGTGGCCCGACGCCACACCAGCCCAAGATCGCCTGCTGCCCGCCCCGACCAGGCCAGGAAAACCGCTCCTCGCTGATCAAACCGTCGGCAGACCCGTGGTAATCGCGTGATCGCCGACGGTTTGATCAGCGAGGAGCGGTTTTCGTGGCGTGATCGTCCCGCTTCCCGAGAGCATTCGCCCGAAATTCCTGAGATGTGCCGCCCGGCGGAAGAGGCCGACGAGCCGATCCACCCACCAGCGAGCGGCGCCACCCCCAGACCATGGCGGAGGGCGCATTGGCGGGGAGTCGCGGCGGCGACATAGCCTGACACCGACACCGGGCACGACACCGAGCGAGGCTGCGCATGGCGTTCGACATCAGGGAACACACTGATCGAGCGTCCGCGATAACTCCTGACGACGTCGACCTCGCCGCGTTTCGCGACCGACCACTTGGCTCGCACACGATTCGCTGGCTTCAGTACCTGCGCAACGTCGAGCGGTACACGATCAGGCACCTGCGCGATCTGCTCGTGACGCCGTCCCACACCGAGCCCGTGGTCACAGAGTTCCTGACCGGGTGGGCATACCAGGAGTTCTGGCTCGGCGAGACACTCGATGCGATCATCGCCCAGCACGAGCCGCGCCACGTGAGCGCGCCGGGCTCGAGCACCGTGCAGCGTGCCGTCCAGGAGATTCGCGACCGGATCGGACCGGTGCGCCAGTCATTGCTGGCCAACCTGATCGGCGAAGACTTCGTGGCCATCCACATGGCTTGGGCGTACGTCGACGCGGGCGTGATGAGCGCCGCATACCGAAGCGCAGCGGGCAACGGCGATCACCGGCAACTTGCCGAGATCGCGCGACGGGCCGCCGGCCTGAAGGAGTCGCACCGCGACTTCTACGCCGGCCAGGCCGTCGCGAGGCTCGGCAGATCGGCGCGGGCCAGGACGCTCGCCCGGCGAACTCTGACCTATCTGTGGCGGCCGCCCGGTGCGGCGCTTCACCAGCGGAAAGAGACCAAGTTCGTCCTGAACCACCTGTTCGACGCCGTCGAGGCTCGGTCCCTTGACGAGACACTCGACACCTTGCCGGGCCTGGAGGGGCTCCGGATAGTGTCATCGGCCATGGCGACCTTCGGGGTGATCCGCTCATGAGCGACCATCTGGACGGCAAGCACGTTCTGCTCACCGGGGTCACCGGGTTTCTCGGCCAGGCCACACTGGAGAAGCTGCTGTCGACCTACCCGACGACGCGAATCTCGGTGCTGATCCGACCGAAGGGCAGCCAGCCGGCGGCGAACCGCTTGCCCGGGCTGCTCCGAAAGGACGTGTTCAAGAACTGGCGCGAGCGGGTCGGAGACGAGGTCGCCGAGCAGACCGTCGCTGAGCGCGTCACCGTGGTCGAGGGCGACCTCGGGGTCGACCAGCCGCCGCGACTCCCCGACGATCTCGACGTGGTCGTGCACAGTGCCTCGATCGTGTCGTTCGATCCGCCGATCGACGAGGCGTTTCGTACCAACGTCGTGGGGGTCACACGGCTTTACGACGCCATCAAGGCCTCCGGCGGTGATCCCCACGTTGTACACATCTCGACCGCTTACGTAGCCGGCGTCCGCAAGGGCGTCGTGCACGAGGCGCCGCTGGCGCATGACGTCGACTGGCGAGCCGAGGCCGCTGCGGCAGCCGCTGCCCGCGCCGAGGTCGAGACCCAGTCGCGCCGCCCCGAGATCCTCCGCAAGGCGATGGACGCGGCCCGTGCCGAACACGGCAAGGCCGGACCGC
Organism: Jiangellaceae bacterium; assembly: GCA_036373915.1. Lineage (GTDB taxonomy): Bacteria > Actinomycetota > Actinomycetes > Jiangellales > Jiangellaceae > JASLBX01. The sequence goes on from DASUUU010000157.1 coordinate 32,963, forward strand.
AGGCCGTCGTCCAGGCCGCCGAACCATCCCGGCGCGAGTGGGTCAACGACCGGCTGGTCGACTACGGCCGGGTTCGTGCGCAGAGCCTCGGCTGGCCCGACGTCTACACGTTGACCAAGGCGCTCGGCGAGCGGGCCGCAGAGGAGCTGTGGGGCGAGGCCGGGCATCGCCTGTCGATCCTGCGGCCGGCCATCGTCGAGAGCTCCCTGGCGCACCCCTTCCCGGGCTGGATCGACGGCTTCAAGATGGCCGACCCGCTGATCCTCGCGTACGGGCGCGGCATCCTGCCGGAGTTTCCCGGACTGCCGGACAGCGTGCTCGACTTGATCCCCGTCGATCTTGTCGTCAACGCGACCCTGGCCGTCGCCGCCGACCCGCCCGAGCCCAGCAAGCCCCAGTACTTCCACGTCAGCTCCGGGGCCCGGAACCCGCTGCCGTTCCGGGCCATGTACGAGCACGTTCACGAGTACTTCCGGCGCCATCCCATGCCGGACTCCGAACGGGGACATATCCAGGTGCCGGCGTGGAGATTCCCCGGCAGCACTCAGGTGCTGCGGATGCTACGCACCGGCGAAAAGGCGGTCGAGTACGCAGAGAAGGTGCTGCTGCACATCCCGGCGAGCGACCGCACGCGCAAGCTGCAGAGCGACGTCTACCGCCGGCAGCAGGAACTCGAGGTCTTGCGCAAGTACGCCGATCTCTACCAGGCCTACACCCAGGCCGAGGTCATCTACGACGACCGCCGCACGCTCGCCCTGCACCGCTCGCTGCCACCCGACCGGCAGGCCGAGCACGGGTTCGATTCGGCCGTCATCGACTGGAAGCACTACCTGCAGGAGGTGCACTACCCCAGCGTCACCGAACTCATGCGCTCGTTCTCCGGGCGGCCGCGGGCCAAGAGCAAGGCCGACCGGGCCTTGCCGCAGTCCACCGACGCCGCGGCGGTCTTCGACCTCGAGGGCACGGTCGTCGCGTCCAATACCGTCGAGCAGTACCTGTGGACCCGGCTGGCCAGCCTGCCCCGGTCGCAGTGGCCGCGCGAGCTCAGCGACCTGCTCCGTAACCTGCCCCGCTACCTGCGCGCCGAGCGCCGGGACAGGGGCGATTTCATCCGGACCTTCATGCGGCGCTACGAAGGAGTGGACGAAGCCGAACTGCGCCGCCTCGTGGAGGATTCCATCGGTGACGCCCTGTTGCAGCGAGCCATGCCCGAGGCGATCCGGCGGATCCGGGCCCATCGGGCTGCCGGGCACCGGACCGTCCTGATCACCGGCACCATCGACACCCTTGTCGAGCCGTTCGCGCCGCTGTTCGACGAGGTGGTCGCCGGACGGATGCACACCCGGGAAGGTGTGTGGACCGGCTACCTGGACCGCCCGCCGCTGGTTGACGAGGCCCGCGCGGCCTGGCTGAGGGGCTACGCCGAGACGGCCGGCGTCGACCTGGCCCAGTCGTACGCCTACGGCGACAGCCATTCCGACCGAGCCTGGCTCGAGTTGGTGGGTCACCCGCAGGCGGTCAACCCGGACGCCGCGCTGTACCGGCACGCCAAGCGCAAGCGCTGGCAGATCCACAGTTGGGGTACGCACACTCGCGGCCGGCTCGCCGCACTGTCCGGGGTCGTCACGACGCCCGCCGCCGGCCCTGGGGATACGCCGAGTCTGTTGGAGGTGCGCCGGTGATCCTCTCACTCCAGTACCAGCGCTCCCCCGCTCGTTACCTGGCGTCCCGCGGCATCACGTCGGTCAGGGCCGGGCGCCGGTTCGCCGGCATGGTCGCGGGCAACATGTCGCCGCTGCGGCTGGTGAACCTGCCGGCGCCGGACGTTCCGGACGAGGGCTGGACGAGGGTGGCTCCCATCCTTTCCGGCATCTGCGGATCCGACCTGGGGCTGCTCACCGGGCAGTCGTCGCCATACCTGTCGCCGGTGACGTCAATGCCTTTCGTGCCTGGTCACGAGGTCGTCGGCGAGACCCTCGATGACCTGCCGGGCCTGCCCCGCGGAACGCGCGTGGTGCTGGACCCCGTCCTGTCCTGCGAGCCCCGAGGAACCAAGCAGTGCAGGTGGTGCGCCGCCGGCCGGCACAGCCGCTGCGACCACGTCACCACGGGACGGATCGCGGCCGGCCTACAGACCGGGTTCTGCGCCGATACCGGCGGCGGTTGGAGCCGTCGCTTCGTGGCGCACCAGAGCCAGTTGCACGTTGTGCCCGACGGGCTGACGAACGAGCGTGCCGTGCTGGTCGAGCCGCTGGCCTGCGCGGTCCACTCGGTCCGGCGGGTGGACGTCGCGCCCAACTCGACGGTGGCCATCATCGGCGCCGGGACGGTCGGGCTGATGACGCTGCTGGCGTTGAAGGAACTCGCACCGGACGTCCCGGTCCATGTCGTTGCCAAGCACAAGCACCAGCAGGACCGCGCCCTCGCACTCGGTGCCGCCGCCGTCCACCAGCCGGACCGCGCGGCGCGGGCGATCCGCCGCACGACGACGGCCCGGATGCACGTCCCGGAGTTCGGCAACGAGTTCCTACTCGGCGGTGTCGACGTCGTGTTCGAGTGCACCGGCGGCGCATCGGGCCTGGACACCGCGCTACGGCTGACCCGCGCTGGCGGGACTGTCGTGGTGTCGGGCATGCCGTCCGGCAGCGTCGACCTCACGCCCCTGTGGTTCCGTGAGCTGAAGCTCGTCGGTGCGTACGCCAGCGGCAGCCCGTCCCCAGACTCTCCCCCTGATTTCGAGGTCGCCATGTCACTGGCGGGCTCGGCACCGCTGGACGACTGGGTCGAGCCGCCCTACCCGCTCCGGCGCTGGCGCGAGGCTTTGGGCCATGCGGCGGAGGCCGGCAAGCTCGGCAGCGTCAAGATCGCCTTTGCGCCAGGAAAGGACTGAGAACATGAGCAGACCAGGGTTCGTCCTCTCTGTTGACGAGCGCACCCCGCCGCTGCTGGTCCACCAGGGCGAAGGCTTCCGGCTTGAACGGCTGCCGCTGGGCACGAACGTGATCTACCCGCCGGACTCGCTACCGGGCATCCGAAACCTGGACGCCGCGATCGCGAAGGCGATCCACAACCCGATCGGGATCGAGCCACTGCCCGAACTGCTCAAGCCCGGGATGCGGTTGACGATCGTGTTCGACGACTTGTCCCTGCCGCTACCTCCCATGCAGACGCCGGACGTGCGGCAGCGGGTCATCGAACAGGTCCTCGAGCTGGCCGCCCGGGCCGGCGTCGACGACGTCGAGCTGATCGCGGCCAACTCGCTGCACCGGCGGATGACACCGGCCGAGCTCAAGCGAGCCGTCGGTGAGCGGGTGTTCCGTTCGTTCTTCCCCGACCACCTGGGCAACCACGATGCCGAAGACCGCGAGAATCTCGTCGAGCTCGGCAAGACCGAGCACGGCGAGGTCGTCGAGCTCAACCGGCGGGCCATGGAGAGTGACCTCGTCGTCTACGTCAACATCACGCTGACCTCGATGAGCGGTGGGCCCAAGTCGTTGTCGGTCGGGCTGGCGAGCTATCGCAGCCTGCGGCACCACCACAACGTGCACACCCTGCGGCATTCGCGCTCGTTCAACGACCCGCCGAACTCGGCCATGCACCACTCGTACGAGCGAATGAAGGACCTGATCGGCGAGCACGTGAAGGTCTTCCAGATCGAGACCACCCTCAACAACGACACATTCCCGTCGTCGATGGGTTTTCTTAACAAGCGCGAGTGGGAGTGGAACCTCGCCGACCAGGCCGCATACCTGGCGGTCAAGCGGGGCAACGAGTTGCTTCCAACGCGGGCGCGGCGCAAGATCTGGCAGTCCACGGTGGCGCCGTACGGAGTGACGGGTGTCAACGCGGGGATCCCGTCGCAGGTCCACGAGATAACGCTGGCCAACGTCCACCGTCAGCAGCTCACCGAGGTCGACGGACAGGCCGACGTGGCGATCTTCGGACTGCCCTACATCTGCCCGTACAACGTCAACTCGATCATGAACCCCATCCTGGTGATGTCGCTCGGGCTCGGGTATTTCTTCAATCTCTACAAGAACAGGCCGATCGTCCGCCAGGGTGGAGCAGCCATCTTCTACCACCCGGTGCCGCACGAGTTCCACCCGGTGCACCACCCGAGCTACATCGACTTCTTCGACGAGGTGCTGACCGAGTCCACGGACCCCGTGGTGCTGGAGACGAAGTACGAGGAGCAGTTCGCCACCGACCCGTGGTATATCCAGCTGTACCGCAAGAGCTACGCGTACCACGGCGTGCACCCGTTCTACATGTGGTACTGGGGCGCGCACGCGCTCGAGCACCTGGGCGAAGTGATCTTTGTGGGTGGCAACCGGAAGACAACGGCGCGCATGGGCTTCAAGGCCGCGTCCACGCTCGCCGATGCCCTCGAGATCGCATCCAACACGGTCGGCCGCTCGCCGTCGATCACCTACCAGCATGCCCCGCCTCTGGTAATGGCGGACGTCCGGTGATCAGCCGCAGCCCACGCGCCCAGGACGATCCTGCGGGAGGTCTGATCTGATGAGTATCCGCGACGAGATCCAATTGCTCCGTCACGGACGCGACTGGCGGGGACGCTCGACCGTACCCCGCTCTGCCGACCCCTACGTGCTCGACGACCGCGAGCAGGAGTTCCCGACCGACTGGGCCCGCAGCCGGGCGGGCAAGATGGCGCGATCTGTCCTTCAGCGCGGCCTGCTCAAGCCGGTGACATGGAGCCAGACCCGCCCGGTCGTCGAAGGGCTGGAGTATCTGGACAACGTGCAGGGGCCGGTCGTCTTCGTGGCGAACCACTCATCTCATCTCGACACACCGCTGATCGTCGGATCGGTGCCGCGGCGGTTCGCTGACAAGCTGGCGGTCGGGGCCGCTGCCGACTACTTCTTCGACGCTCGGTGGCGGGCGATCACAACGGCCCTGTTCTTCAACACCTTCCCCGTCGAGCGCCACGGGCAGCGCCGGCTGCGCTCGCAGGCGGTCGAGTTGCTGGACGAGGGGTGGAGCCTGCTGTTGTTCCCCGAAGGCACTCGGTCCGAGGACGGCTGGATGAGCGCGTTCAAGTCGGGCACGGCGCAGCTGTGTGTGAGCCGCAGGGTGCCTGTCGTACCGATCGCGATCCGAGGCGCGTACGCCGCCATGCCTCGGGGCCGGAACTGGCCGGTGCCCGGACGCCCGCGGATCGCCGTGCGGTACGGCCGCCCGCTGCTCCCGGTCGAGGGTGAAGGCTTCCGCGAGCTGCGTGAGCGGATGATGCGGGCGGTGTCCCGACTGGCCGCCGAAGAGGATCTCGGCTGGTACGGCGCGCTGCGGGCGGACGCCGACGACACGCTGCCGACGCCGACCCGCCGTGAGACCGCCGGTGCCCCGGCCGCCCCTCCGCCCGGCTGGCGCCGTATCTGGGAATCGACCCGCCCCCTGGAGGATCGCCGCCGTCGCCGCGTCTGGACCTGGTGACGTTCGATCACGTTCGGCAGGCGGCCCGACGTACCTACATGGCCGCATGCATGAAGATACGTAGCTACCACTGGTGGGCGGCCCACCGGCATTCGCAGCTGTAGCCCGGCGCGACTGCCGGGTCTTGCAGGACGGGCGGGGCAGCCTTGAGCGCTTGCTGACGCGTTTCCTCGCCCGCCCTTTGCAATGCACACGTATGGGAAGCGCGGCATTCGCCTACCCGTGTGAGGGTGCTCGTTCGGGCGGCTTTGGATGCTCGGCCCAGCCGAGCGTGGCGCTTCCGATTGGTGTGCATTGCAAGGGAGCAGCGGCACCGCGGAAGCTCGGTGCCGACCACCCGCCACACTATGGAAGCTCGGTGCCGAGCGCGCGTATCACCGCGGAAGCTCGGTGTCGCTAGAGCAACACCGCGGAAGCATGGTGCCGGCCGCCCGCCGCACTGTGGAAGCTCGGTGCGGGCGCCCGCCGCAGTACCCGACGGCTCCAAGGCGCTCGGGGACGTCTACATTCCGAGGACGCGGCGCAGCTCGCGGGCCTGCCGGCGCGACACCTCCACCCGGCTGCGCTGCCGGTCGTCCATGACGAGCACGAGCGAGCCCTTGAAGTCGGGCACCAGCTCGCGGACGTGGTCGAGGTTCACCAGATACGACCGGTGGGTCCGGAAGAAATGACCACGCAACCGGCGCTCCAGTTCGTTCAACGAAAAGCTCACCAGCACTCGCTCGTCGGCGAGCTGAAGGTACGAGTATCCACGCGCGGCGCTCGCGTAGATGATCGAGGCCTGGTCGACAAGGACCGTCCGGCCGTCACGCTGCACGGGGATACGCCCGAGTGGTTCGGCAGGCGACCCGGGCCCAGCACCCACGCCGCCGAGGCCAACACCAGCCGGTCCTGCGCCGGCGGCGACTGCGTGTGGTTCCGACTCGTCCGGAGCACCCCCGAGCGCCCGGTCAAGGGCGCGGCGCAGCCGGTCGGCGTCGAACGGCTTGACCAGGTAGTCCACAGCCTCCAGGTCGAAGGCCTCGACCGCGTAGTCGGGATACGCCGTCGTGAAGATCACCTTGGGACAGTGCGGCAGCCCCCGCAGGGCGGCGGCGATGTCAAGCCCGGTACCGCCCGGCATCCGGATGTCCAGCAACACCACGTCGTACGTGAGCGACCGGAGCAGGACGAGAGCCTCCTCCACGTTGGTCGCCTCCCCGACGACCTGGACGTGTTCGAACTCGTCGAGCAGGTAGCGCAGTTCTGCGCGCGCCGGGGCTTCATCGTCGACGATGAGGGCACGGGCACGCATAGCGGTCACCGTAACGGGATGCGAAGATCGATCACAGTGCCCGTGCCTTCGGCGGACTGCACGTCGAGCCGGTAGCGCTCGCCGAACAGCGTCTCGAGCCGCTCGGAGATATTGCGCAACCCGACCCCGACACTGGCGCCCAGCTCGCCAGAAGTGATCTTGTCGAGGACGGCGGGCGGAATTCCGACGCCGTCGTCTGCGACCTGGATCGCCGTCGTGCGGGTCAGGGGGTCGACGCGGGCCTTCAACGTCACGGTCCCGCCCTCGAGCTTGTCGGCCAGCCCGTGCTTGACGGCGTTCTCGACGAGCGGCTGGATAGTCAGCACTGGCACGTGTGCGGTCAGCACCTGCGGGTCGATGTCGTACTTGACCCGGACCCGATCGCCATACCGCGCCTGCTCCAGCGCCAGGTAGGTACGGACGAAGAAGTACTCCTGCCCGAACTCGGCGAAGTGCCCGTCCTGGCGCACCGCGTAGCGGAAGAAGTCCGAAAGCCGCAGCAGCAGCTGGCGGGCCTCCTCGGGATCGGTTCGGGCCTTCGAGGCGATCGTATTGAGGATGTTGAACAGAAAGTGCGGGTTGATCTGCGCTCGCAACGCGTCGAGCTTTGCGTCCGCGGCCAGGTTCCGCTCACGGTCGAGCTCGGCGAGTTCGAGGTGCAGCGACAGGATCCCCGCCATGCCTTCGACCAGGTCGCGGGCGGGCGGGTCGGCGTAGACCCGGTAGACCTTGAGCGTCCCGACGATCCGTTTGCCGATCGCGAGCGGCGCGACGACAGCCGACTGGAGCGGGCAGTTCGGCTCGCGGCAGGCGAGCTTCTGGCGCTGCCGCACCACGACCGTCCGCCCACCCGCCAGCACTCGCGCCGTCGCTTCGGTCTGCGGCGGGTCGCCGACCGTGTGGTGATCCTCGCCGGGCCCGACGAAGGCCAGCACCCGCTCCCGATCAGTGATCGCCACTGCGTCGCTGCCTAGCAGGGGGCGCAGCAGCTGAACGGTACGACGCGCGGCGTCCGCGGTGAGCCCGGACCGAAGCGGCATCGGCCGGCCCACTGCGGCCAGTGTCCGGGTCGATCCAGAGTTCGGTCCGCGGCGGGTCCGGGGCAGTCGCGACGCACGCGCCGGACGCGACACCCGTGGCCCACGCAGAGCCGACGGGTAACCCAACGTGAGCAGAAGGGTCAGGATCACTCCGGCCACCAGCGTCGTACCGACTCCCAGCGGCGGGTCGGCGAATACTTGCGTGACGAGGTACACCAGACCCCAGGTGGCGGCGATGGCGGCTGCCAGCGGCAGGCTACCGCTGCGCATCGCCGCTCCTCCCATCCCTCCGCTGCCGATCCACCCCTGCGATGGTAAGCCGGGCCAGGCGCATGGCCTGCCGGTCGGCGGCTGTCCCGTGCATCTTGAGCCAGAGCAGCTCAAGATCTTGGGGCACCGCGGTGCGTCGCGACACCACCACTGTGACGGCCGCCGCCAGCGGTGCGGCGACCATGGTCGGCGTCATCAGCATCTCGCCGAGCCCGCGGTCGCCGATCACCACTCCGGCTACGAACATCGCGACTGCGGCCAGCGCGCCGACGACCATGCCCGCGACGGCGCCGGCCGCCGTGGTCCGCCGCCACCAGATGGCCAGGATGAAGACCGGTGTAAGCGCCGACCCGGCCAGCGCGAAGGCCCACGTGACCATGGTGGCGACGATCGACGGCAGCAGCGCCGTCCATGATTCGGGCCGCAGCCCGAGCGCCAGCCCGGCCGAGGCGAAGGCGACGACCACGACGGTCGCGCGACCCGCCCACACCGCCTGCCGCTGGGTCGCCCGTGGGTTGATGTGCCGCTCGTACACGTCGTGGCCCCACGAAGCGGCGGAAGCCAGCAAGAGGCCCGCGATCGTGGACATGACGGCGATCAGGGCACCTGTCGCCACCAGCCCGAGGCCCGCCTCTCCCCCATAGATCCGGCCGAGCACGGGCAGTGCATGTTCGGGGACGCGCAGCACGCCGTCTACCGTCAACTCATCAAGCCACGGGTGGTCGTCGACGGCGGCCGGAATGAGCGTCCGGGCGGCCGTCCCGAGCATTACCGCCAGCGCGTAGAAGAGCCCGGCCAGACCCAACACCCACACCGTCGTCATCCGGGCAGCGGTACCCGTCGGGCTGGTGAAGTAGCGGTTCATCACGTGTGGAAGTCCTGCCGTGCCCATTACCAGCGTGATGATCAACGCGAACTGGCCGAGCCCGCCGTAGCGCGCGCCAGGTTCACCGAAACTGGCCGGCGATTCGGCTTCGAGCCGGTTCGGCGTGGTCGCCAGATCCCATTGGCCGTCCACGTTGACCGGGTTGACCAGCGGCTCGGCCGCCAGGTCGGCGACTGCTGCCCCGTAGTTGAACCCGGATGCGAGCACGGCGATGGCCAGCCAGACAAGTGCCGCCAGCAACAGAAGGAACTGAACGGCCTGCGTCCACGTCGTTCCGCGCATGCCACCGAAGGCCACCAGGCCCGTGATCGCGGCGGTGGAGATGATCACGCCGGTCACGTAGGGCGACAGTCCGCCAATGCCTTGACCGACGAGCAACTGCCAGGTGATCCCGCTACCTACGGCTTGCGGCACTAGATAGGACAGGATGATCAGTTGCACGACGCCGACCGCCACCAGCCGCACCCCGTCCGAGGCCAGTCTGCGCCCCAGGAAGTCGGGAATCGAGAACTCGCCGAACCGGCGTAGCGGCGCGGCGACGAACAACAGCACCGGCACGAACCCGGCGGCGAACCCTGTCGCGTACCACACGCCGTCGAGCCCTGAAACGTACACTGCGGCCGCGACGCCCAGGAACGAGGCCGCGGAGAAGTAGTCGCCACAAATGGCGCTCGCGTTGGTCGCGACGCCCACCCGCTGCCCTGCGAGGTAGAAGTCCAGCGTGGACACGCCGCGCGGACGGATGGCCAGCGCCAGCCCGCCGACGATGATCAGCAAGGAAAGCAGTACGACAAGGCTTGCGGTGTTCACCGGTGCTCAGCCTCGGTCGTATCCTCGTCCGGGCCGCCGAGCATCCGCGACTCTACGGCGGTGGACAGCGTGGCGGCCGCCAACCCGATGACGAAGAAGAAGACGTACAGCCCGAACGCCGCCATCACGAAACTCGGGCTCATACCGCCGATGAGCCGGCCCTGTGACCACCAGTCCAGCAGCAGCGTGAGACCCGGCACCCCGCCGATGGCCACCAGGAACACGATGAAGTAGCCGACGGCCACCCGCCGCAGTGTGCGAACGGTGGCGTCCACCTCGGCGGGGGTGTCGTGCTCGTCCGCGTCGCCGTTCATTGTCGCGAAACCTTACGGGACGCTCATCCGCGGAGGAAGAACTAGGCCGTCGACCAGATCCGGTACCCGGTACGCAGCAGGATCACCGCGCCGCCCGCCACCATCACCAGTCCAATGCCTGGCAGCAACTGCCCCCAACTGCCGGTAGTGGCGCTCAGCTCGACGAGCCGCACCGACTGCCAGCCGACGATCCCGGCGATTACGACGCCGGGGCCGAGCGCATGTGCGAGTGCGACCCGCCGGTACGGCAGCAGCGCGCCGGCTAGCGCAAGGAAGCCCATGCTCAATGTCCACAGACCCGGGCCCGCCGTCCCCGACAACGACCCGAGCGGCGTCGACACCCACGGCAGCAACGATCCGACGACGCTGATCAGGCCGCCGACGATCATGCCGGCACTACCCACGTGCAGGACCCGGCGCCTCACGACGGGGGAATTCGGGGCGCTCGCGCTGCTGGCGTGGGATGTCGACATGCCCGGATGGTATGCGCGAAACCTGCCGTTAACCCAGCCCCTCGTCCGCGAGCGGTCGCAATGCGAGCACGGACGGTCCAGGAGGCCGTCCTAACGGTCAGGGCGGCCCTGTCCGACCGGTCGACTGCCGGTAACGACCGTTCGCAACAAGAGACGCGCCGCCCGCTGATCGGCCCTTGCGATGGGGAACCGACGTCCCTTTCGCTTCGCAGAAACGGGGGCTTGGCAACTGACCATAGGTCAGCCACCGAAGGGAGCCCGGTATGGCGGAAACGGAACGAGCTAGCGAGGGTCGCGGCGAGGAGTCCCCGCCCGTCGACGACTCGTGGCGCAAGGAGTACTGGCGGCGAAATCTCCGCCTCATGGTGATCCTGCTGAGCATCTGGTTCACGGTCTCGTTCGTGTGCGGAATCCTGCTCGTGGATCAGTTGAACGAGATCGAGATCAACGGCTTCCCGTTGGGCTTCTGGTTCGCCCAGCAGGGATCCATCTACACCTTCGTGCTGCTCATCCTCGTCTACGCGCTGCGGATGGACCGGCTGGACGACGAGTACGGCGTCAGTGAGCGCGACGGGAACGGGAGGCGGTTGTGAGCAGCATTCAGGTCTGGACCTTTGTCTTCATCGCCCTTTCGTTCGGGACGTACATCTTCATCGCCTGGCGGAGCCGGGTGAGGGAGACCTCGGGGTTCTACGTCGCCGATCAGGGAATCCCGACCGTCGCCAACGGCGCCGCCGTGGCCGCGGACTGGATGTCGGCTGCCTCGTTCATCTCGATGGCCGGGCTCATAGCGTTCCTCGGCTCGGACGGCTCGATCTACCTGATGGGCTGGACCGGCGGGTACGTGCTGTTGGCCCTGCTGCTCGCACCGTACCTGCGCAAGTGGGGCAAGTACACGGTGCCGGAGTTCGTCGGCGACCGGTACTCAGAGCTGGTCAGGACGATCGCCGCCGTCGCCGCGATCATCGTCTCGTTCACCTACGTCGTCGGCCAGATGCGCGGCGGCGGCATCGTGTTCAGCCGGTTCCTCGACCTGGAGATCACCGGCGGCGTCATGGTGGCCGCGGCGATCATCTTTCTCTACGCGGTGCTGGGTGGCATGAAGGGCATCACCTGGACTCAGGTGGCGCAGTACACGGTGCTGATCATCGCGTACCTGATCCCGGCGTTCGCGGTGGCCCAGCAGATGACCGGTTTCCCCGTGCCCCAGGTGACCTTCGGCCAGATCCTCGACGAACTCAACGCGATCAGCGCCGAGTTCGGTCTCGCCGAGTACACCCAGGCGTTCACCAACCGGCCACAACTCGACGTGTTCCTGGTGGCCATGTCGCTGATGATCGGGACGGCCGGCCTGCCGCACGTGATCATCCGCTTCTACACGACGAAGAGCGTGCGCGGAGCGCGTTACTCGGCGTTCTGGGCGCTGTTCTTCATCGCTCTGCTGTACACCACCGCTCCCGCGGTGGGCGCGTTCACCAAGTTGAACCTGCTCCAGGACGTCCAGGGGGTGCCGGCGAACGAGTTGCCCTCATGGATCGACAACTGGGCGGCCACCGGGTTGGTGACCGTTGCCGAAGGAGCCGACACCATCGAGACGGTGGCCAATAACCCGGCCTCCGGCGCCGACCTGACGGTCAACAACGACATCCTCGTGCTGGCCAGCCCGGAGATCGCCGGGTTGCCCGCACCCATCGTCGGGCTCGTCGCTGCGGGCGGTCTGGCGGCGGCCATGTCGACCGCGGCGGGGCTGCTGCTGGTGATCTCCTCGTCGGTTTCGCACGACCTGTACTTCCGGCGGATCCAGAGGACCGCCACCGATGCACAGCGGCTCCGGGCCGGGCGGATCGCGATGGCCGGCGCTGTGCTGGTCGCGGTCTACGGCGGGATCAACCCGCCCGCGTTCGTCGCGCAGGTGGTCGCCTTCGCATTCGGGATGGCGGCGGCCAGCTTCTTCCCGATCATCGTGCTCGGCATCTTCTGGAAGCGGTGCAACGCCGTCGGCGCCGCGTCCGGCATGGTGGCCGGGTTGGTGTTCACGATCACCTACATGGTCTACACACTTCCGGTGTTCGGTACGTCGGCGAACGACCACATCTTCGACATCAGCCCCGAAGGCATCGGGACGATCGGCGCAATCGTCAATTTCACCGTGACGATCGTGGTGTCGAAGCTGACTCCGCCGCCGCCGAAGCACCTCATCGAGATGGTCGAGAACATCCGGTACCCGGCGGCCCGCCGGGTCAGGGCCGGCGCCGTCGTTGAAGGCGAACGGGACTGATCGACCAACCGGCTGGATCGACTCGGGTCGGAAGAAGCATTAGCTGAGCTGCTGATCGGAGGTACGCAAGGGAGGGGCGCCCCGCAGGCGTGGCGCCCCTCCTGCTTTGCCCCGCACAGCCAACCGCCTGTCCTGGCGCCGCTTGGCCGGTGCACCGAGCTCACCTGCGATGGCGGATGACCTGGCCGGCGGGAGTTCCGGTCGGCACACCATCGGCCAGCACCGGCACGCCGGTCAGCAGCGTGTACTTGACGCCGGTCGCAAGCTGCCACGGATCGTCGAACGTCGCGTTGTCGCGGACGGTTTCCGGGTCCAACGCCACGAGGTCCGCCACTGCCCCCGCCCGCACGACTCCGCGCTCCGACCACCCGAGTCGGGACGCCGGCAGCGAGGTCATGCGCCGCACCGCCTCCGGCAGATCGACAAGTCCCTCGTCACGGCGGTAGTGGCCGAGCATCCGCGCGAACGTACCGAAGCTGCGCGGGTGCGGCCGTCCCTCCCCTGGGCACTCCAGTACCCAGCCGTCGCTCGCCACCGCAACGTACGGACGGCTCATGACCTGCCGGACGTCCGCCTCGTCCATCGAGTGATGAACGACGCTCACCTGTGCCTGCTGGGCGCGCAGGATCTCCACCAACGCCCGGCCCGGCCCGAAGCCCCGTTCGGTGGCGACGTCCATGACCGTCCGGCCGACGTACGTGTCGTACGGGCCGGGCGGAGTATGCGCGATCACCGTCCGGTCCGGCCAGTAGGTGTGCTGGAACTCGGCATCGAGTTCGGCGACTATGCGCTCGGTCTCCACCGGATCGGCGAGCCGGGCAAGTAACGCCGGAGCCCCGCCGTCCATCGCCCACGCGGGAAGGGACGCGGTCATTGTCGTGCTCGAGGCCGTGTAGGGATACTGGTCGGCGCCGACGTCCAGGCCGGTCCGGCGAGCGTCCTCGATCAGCTCGAGCGCCTGAACCACAGTGCCCCAGGCCGCCTTGCCAGCCGCTTTCAGATGTGAGATCTCCAGGCGGATCCCGCTACGCCGCGAGATGTTGAGTGCCTCCTTCACCGCCTCGGCCAGCTTGGTGCCCTCGTTGCGCAGGTGGGTGGAGTAGAGCAGGCCCGCGCCTGCCGCCTCGGTGGCGATCGCCACCAACTCGTCGGTAGTGGCGAAGGTTCCCGGCGCGTAGATGAGTCCGGTCGAGAAGCCGACCACCCCGGCGCGCGCGGCGTCGCGCACAAGCGCCAGCATCCGGTCCAGCTCGGCCTCCGTCGGCGGCCGGTCGGCCGATCCCATCGCCGCAATGCGCAGGGCGCCGTGGCCGACTTGCAGCGCCAGGTTGACACCCAGCGGTAGGGCATCGACCGCCTCGGCGTACTCCCCTGCCGACCACCAGTCCCACGCTCCGTCACCGGTCAGCAGCCGGTGGCTGAGCAGCTCGTCCCTGTGCTCCGGCGTGATCGGGAACGGGGAGAAGCCGCAGTTGCCGGTAACGAGCGTCGTGACTCCCTGCGTGACCTGCGTGACGGCCTCCGGCGCTCCGAACACGGTGAAGTCCGCGTGCGAATGCAGGTCGATGAAGCCAGGGCTCACCACCAGGCCAGAGACGTCGATCTCGGTGCCACCGCCGGCGACGGCAGCACCGACTTCGGTGATATGGCCGTCACTTACGGCTACGTCGGCGCGGCGCGCGGCTGCTCCCGTGCCGTCGACGACCATGCCGCCACGCAGGACTAGGTCGCTGGTCATGACGACGCGATTACGGTCTCGAGGCGCCCGGTGTCGACGTCGTAGACGAATCCGCCCACCGCCAGCCCGGCCGGTAGGAACGGCCACGACCGGATCGCCTGGACGTCCCGCTCCAGCGTCGATCGTTGGTCGATGATCAGGTGGAAGTCCAGGCTGCGGGCGTCGATGCCGGACTGCTCGGCGATGAGCTGCTCCACTTCCTCCTGAGTCGTGCTGGCCATCTTGCACTTGGTGTGCGCGACGACCATCACCCGCGTGACGCCCAGGGCATGTGTCGCCAGCACGAGCGTACGCAGGACGTCCGGCGTAACGCGTGCACCTGCATTCCGGATGATCTTCGCGTCGCCGGGCCGGAGCCCGAGCATCTCAAGCGGCTCGATCCGCGAGTCCATGCATGTGACGATCGCCAGCCCGCGACCCGCGACCGCCGGCAGGCCCGCCAACTCGAACGACACCGCATAGCCGCGGTTAGCCTCAAGCACATCGGCGAAGTCGGCAGGATCGTCGATCACTCTCGCTGGCTCCTTACATCCCGGTGCAGGCTGGCCTCTAGGCTAGCGGCCTGCCTGGTCGGGCCGGCCGCGTACGGCGGGACAGCACGGGGACGAAGGGATCACGATGCAGACGACTGACGACACGGGGGCCGAGCAACCGGTGCAAGTGCGCTTTCCCGACGGCTTCGTGTGGGGCGCGGCCACCGCGTCGTACCAGATCGAGGGAGCCGCTGCTGAGGACGGCCGGGCGCCGTCGATCTGGGACACCTTCAGCCACGCTCCGGGCAAGACCCACAACGGCGACACCGGCGACGTGGCGTGTGATCACTACCACCGCTATGCCGAGGACGTCGACCTGATGGCCGGCCTCGGCCTGCAGGCATACCGGTTCTCGGTGGCCTGGCCCCGCATCGTCCCGGCCGGCGTCGGCGAGCCCAACCCGGCCGGGCTCGACTTCTACGACCGACTGGTCGACGCACTCGTGGCGCACCACATCGAGCCGATCGTCACCCTCTACCACTGGGACCTGCCCCAAGCGCTCGAGGACGTAGGCGGCTGGCGGTCACGCGAAACCGCGTACCGATTCGCCGAGTACGCGGTTCACGTCTACGACCGCATCGGCGACCGGGTCGGCCGGTGGCTCACCCTCAACGAACCGTGGTGCTCGGCGTTCCTGGGCCATGCGGCGGGCGTCCACGCGCCGGGGCATAGAGACCCGGCGAAGGCCTTCGCGGCCGTCCACCACCTGCTGCTCGGCCACGGGGAAGCGGTGCGGACGCTCCGGTCGGCAGGGGCGGCCAGCGTCGGGATCACCGTCAATCCGGCTTCCGTCCGGCCGGCGGACGCCGAATCGGACGCCGACGTCGCGGCAGCCCGGCTGGTGGACGGGCTGCACAACCGCATCTTCCTCGATCCGATCTTCGGCCGCGGCTACCCGGACGACGTGCTCGAGGTGATCGGCCGCCACGGCGGCACGGACTGGCTGCGCGAGGGCGACCAGGACCGCATCGGCGCGGCGATCGACCTGCTCGGCGTCAATTACTACTATCCGACTGTCGTGGCGTCCGCACCCGGCGCGGCAGCCGTCCCGGAGTACCCCGGAACGGAAGGCATTGCGCTACCGCGCGCATCCGGTCCCGTCACCGCGATGGGCTGGCCGATCGAGCCGGCGAGCTTCACCGACCTGCTGGTCCGCCTGGCGACCGACTACCCCGGCGTCCCGTTGTGGATCACCGAGAACGGCGCTGCCTTCGACGACACGCCGTCCGCCGACGGTCGCGTGCCCGACCCGGATCGGATCAACTACCTCGACGGACACCTTCGCGCCGTCCACGCCGCAATCGGGCGGGGCGCCGATGTGCGCGGCTACCTCGTCTGGTCGCTGATGGACAATTTCGAGTGGGCCAAGGGGTTCAGCAAGCGGTTCGGCATCGTCCGTGTCGACTACGACACGCAGGCGCGCATGCCGAAGGACAGCGCCTACTGGTACCGGGACGTCATCGCGCGAAACGGCCTCACCGCCACCGACTGATCCGCCGGCACGCGCTGGGCCTTGGTTGCCTTTGAGCGCCTTTGCAATGCACACCTCAGGGAAGCGCGGATCTGCGCTTCCCATTGGTGTGCATTGCAAAGGGCGCGAAGAGGTGGGTGCCCTGGCCTCGTGAAATTCCTGCGGGGACGGCGCTCAGCGGCCGGGGCGTCATTGCCGCAACAGCCAGCGGATCCGGTCGAGCGCGAACACATGGTGGATCACATTGAGTGCGCCGAGGACGATTGCGATCACCGGAGCACCGCCGAGCCAGAACATCACGCAGCCGCCGCCCAGCACGAGCACCTCGATGACAAGGCGCACCGGCCCGCTGACGGCGACCGGTGCCCGCCCGCCGCGGCTCGGGTCGTGAGCAACCGCGAACGCCCCCCACGCCACCACCGTCAGCACCAGCAGGCCGAGCCCCAGCGGCCACGAGCCAAGCTGCCAACCACCCCAGGCGAAGCCGGTCCACGCGGCCAATTCGAGCAGGAATCGAAGCGCCAGGTTCCAGCCCGGCATCTGTCCGTTGGGTTCAGCCACGATCTGTCCGTTGGGTTCAGCCTGTCCGTTGGGTTCAGCCACGATCGCCGAGCGTAACCGCGCTGAGCCGGACGGGCCGAGCCGATCCCGGCTGGCAGAAAATAGGTTGTGAATGAGTACTCACTCAGTTAGACTCTTACATCGTGCTGGAGACCAAGCGCTCGTCCCGAGCGGCGCCGATGCGTCCCGGGGAGCGACGCGCGGCGATCATCACAGCGACCGTGCCGCTCGTCAGAGAGCATGGGTTCGACGTGAGCACCCGGCAGATCGCCGAGGCCGCCGGCATCGCGGAGGGCACGATCTTCCGGGTCTTCGAGACCAAGGACGAGCTGTTGCAGGAGGCCGTCCGGGCCGCGCTCGACCCGTCCGAAACCGAGGAGAAGATGCGCGCCATCGACCCTGACCTGCCACTTGAACAGCGGATCGAGGCCGCGGCAACGCTTCTGCAACGGCAGATGGCAAACAACGTGCAGCTCGTGGCGGCCGTCGGCCTGGCACGCATTCCGCACGAGGCCCACGCCGACCGGCAGAACCGGCACGCGCAACACATCGAGCTGCTGAGCCGGCTGTTCGAGCCTGACCGGGCCGAGCTGTCGTGCGAACCTCGCGACGCGGCGCGGTATTTCCAGATCCTCGCGCTCGGCGGATCACACCCGCATCTGTCCGGCGGACGCACCTTGACGCCGGCAGAGATCACCTCCCTCCTCCTGAACGGCATACACCGCCGATGACCATCGAAGAACCGGAGCGCCCCCGTTGCTGATCGACCTGCTGCGAACCTACCTGCGCCCGTACCGGCGGTGGCTGGCCGGCGTCATAGCGTTGCAACTCGCCGGAACGCTCGCCGCCTTGTACCTGCCGAGCCTCAACGCCGACATCATCGACAACGGCATCGCCCGCGGCAACACCGGCTACATCGTCTCGACCGGCGGCTGGATGCTGATCGTGACGCTCGTGCAGGGGGTCAGCATCGTGGGCGGCGTGTACTGCGGCGCCCGGGCGGCGATGGCCTTCGGCAGGGACGTGCGCGCGGCGGTTTTCGCCCGCGTCGGCACCTTCTCCACCCGGGAGGTCGCGCAGTTCGGGGCGCCGTCGCTGATCACCCGCAACACCAACGACGTGCAGCAGGTCCAGATGCTCGTGGTGGTCACGACGACCATGCTGGTGATGGCACCGATCATGGGCATCGGCGGCATCATCATGGCACTTCAGCAGGACGTTGGGCTCTCCTGGTTGCTGCTGGTTTCCGTACCGGCGCTGCTGTTCGGCATGCTGCTGATCGTCCGCGAGATGCTCCCGGCCTTCCGGGCGATGCAGAGCCGGATCGACAACGTCAACCGTGTCATGCGCGAGCAGATCACCGGAATCCGCGTCGTGCGGGCGTTCGTCCGCGAGCGGGACGAATCCAGAAGGTTCGCCGACGCCAACGCAGCCCTGACGGAGACCGCCCTGCGGGTGGGCCGGCTGATGGCGTTGGTCTTCCCGTTCATCGTTATCGTGCTCAACGCCTCGAGCGTCGCGGTGCTGTGGTTCGGGGGCTTACGCGTCGAGGCCGGTCAGATGCAGGTCGGGGCGCTGACGGCGTTCCTCACCTACCTGATGCACATCCTCATGGCTGTCATGATGGCGACCTTCATGCTCGTGATGGTGCCGCGAGCCGCGGTCTCCGCCGAACGGATCAGCGAGGTTCTGGCGACCCGCTCGTCGGTAATCCCACCGGCCGAACCGGTCACCGAGCTTCCGGCGCCAGGCACCGTGGAGTTGCGCGCCGCCGGGTTCGCCTATCCGGGTGCGGAGGAGCCGGTGCTCCGCGACATCACCTTCAGCGCCGTAGCCGGCCAGCGGACGGCGATCATTGGCAGCACGGGTGCGGGCAAGTCCACGCTGCTGAACCTGATCCCCCGGCTGATGGACGCCACATCGGGCGAGGTACGCGTCGGCGGCGTCGACGTACGCCGGCTCGACCCCCGCGTGCTGCACGCCCAGATCGGTCTGGTCCCGCAGAAGGCGTTCCTGTTCACCGGGACGGTGGCGAGCAACCTGCGTTACGGCGATCCCGACGTCAACGACGACGACCTCTGGGCGGCGCTCGACGTCGCGCAAGCACGGCAGTTCGTCGAAGCACTGCCGGCCGGCCTCGACTCGCCCGTCGCCCAAGGTGGCACGAACTTCTCCGGCGGCCAACGCCAGCGGCTCGCAATCGCCAGGGCGCTGGTCAAGCGTCCGGCGATCTACTTGTTCGACGACTCGTTCTCAGCGCTCGACGTCGGGACGGACGCCCGCCTGCGCGCGGACCTGCGACCCTGGACGGCCGAAGCCGCCGTGCTGATCGTCGCCCAGCGGGTTGCCACGATCATCGACGCCGACCAGATCGTCGTGCTCGACGACGGCGCGGTGGTAGGGATCGGCACGCACGAGGAACTCGTCGAGACCTGCCCGACCTACGCCGAGATCGTCTCGTCCCAACTCGCTGCCGCGGAGGCCGCCTGATGAGTGCTCACCAACAGCACAGTCCGACGCCGCCCGCCGGTGCGCCGGCGCGCCCGGCGACGATGCCGATCGGACCGCGCCCGGGTGGCCCGCTCGGCGGCATGGCCGGGCCGCCGCAGAAAGCACTCAACTTCGGCCCGTCTGCCCGTCGACTGCTCGGCCGGCTGCGTCCGGAACGGACCGGGCTCATCGCGGTCGTGACCCTGACCATCGCAAGCATCGTGCTCAACGTTCTGGGTCCGCGGATCTTGGGGCACGCGACCGACTTGATCTTCTCCGGCGCCATGGGCAATCAGCTGCCGGCCGGGCTGACCAAAGAGGAGGCTCTCGAGCGCCTGCGCGCCGACGGGCAGGGCCAGCTCGCCGACATGTTGTCCGGCATGGACGTCGTTCCGGGCCAAGGCATCGACTTCGGTGCGCTGCGTTGGGTGCTGGCCGGATTACTGGCGCTGTACGTCGGTGCCGCGTTGTTCATGTGGGTACAGGGTTACCTGCTGGCCGGCATCGTGCAGCGAAGTATGTACCGGCTGCGGTCCGACGTCGAGGACAAGCTACACCGACTCCCGCTGGGCTACTTCGACCGCACTCAGCGCGGCGATGTGCTCAGCCGGGTGACCAACGACATCGACAACGTCGGTCAAAGCCTCCAGCAGACGCTCAGCCAGTTGCTCACCTCGCTGCTGACCATCATCGGCGTACTGACGATGATGGTCATCATCTCACCGCTGCTCGCGGTGATCGCCATTGTCACGGTCCCGCTCTCGATCGCCGTCACCACGCTGATCGCCAAACGGTCCCAACCGCAATTCGTCGCCCAGTGGGCGCGGACCGGCACGCTCAATGCCCGGATCGAGGAGACCTACACCGGCCACGAGGTCGTGCGGGTGTTCGGTCGGCAGGCCGAGACGCAGGCGGCTTTCGACCGCGAGAACGAGGAGCTCTACGAGTCGAGCTTCAGGGCGCAGTTCATCTCGGGGCTGATCCGGCCGGCGATGATGTTCCTGGGCAGCGCCAACTACGTCGCCATTGCCGTGATCGGTGGCCTACGGGTGGCCTCGGGCTCGATGAGCCTGGGAGAGGTGCAGGCGTTCATCCAGTACACGCAGCACTTCACCCAGCCGCTGACCCAGCTGGCGGCGATGGCGAACCTCGTCCAGTCGGGCGTCGCGTCCGCAGAGCGGGTCTTCGAGTTCCTCGACGAGCCGGAGGAGCGCCCGGACGCAGATCCCGCGACCGACGGCCTCGGCAACGGGGCGCCGGTACGCGGAAGGGTCACCTTCGAGAGCATCTCGTTCCGGTATGAGCCGGACGCACCGCTCATCGACGACCTGTCCCTCACCGTCGAGCCAGGGCAGACGGTTGCCATCGTCGGGCCCACCGGTGCCGGCAAGACGACCCTGGTCAACTTGATCATGCGCTTCTATGAGCTGGACGCGGGACGGATCACGCTCGAAGGGCGCGACATTGCCACAATGCCGCGCAGCGAGCTGCGATCGAGCGTCGGCATGGTACTTCAGGACACCTGGCTGTTCGGCGGGACGATCCGCGACAACATCGCCTACGGCGACCCGACGGCCAGCGACGAGCAGATCCACGCCGCGGCGGCCGCCGCCCACGTGGATACGTACATCCACTCCCTGCCGGACGGGTACGACACCGTCATCAACGAAGAGGCGGACAACATCAGCGCCGGCGAAAAGCAGCTGATCACGATTGCCCGCGCCTTCCTCACCGACCCGGCATTGCTCATCCTCGACGAGGCAACCAGCTCGGTCGACACCCGGACCGAGTTGCTCGTCCAGAAGGCGATGGCCGCCCTACGTGGGGATCGGACCAGCTTCGTCATCGCCCACCGGCTCTCCACAATCCGGGACGCCGATCTGATCCTTGTCATGCAGGACGGCGCCATCGTCGAGCAGGGTGACCACGCCGAACTGCTGGATCGCCGCGGCGCGTACTTCGAGCTCTACCAGAGCCAGTTCACGGGCCCCGCCGTCGACGCCTGACCTGCGAAGATCACGTGGTCGGGACTGGCGCGACACGCCGGCCTGCCTCCGCAAGTCGAGTCCACGTGATCACGGAGTAAGGAGTTGCGTGCAAGACATCCTGGCGGCATTCGGAGCCCTGTGGGCGATCACCGCGCTCGGCTGGCTGATCGGCCGTTACCGGCTGCTCGGCCCGGGCTCGGAAGTCGTGCTGGCCCGGCTGGTCTTCTTCGTGGCCGCGCCTGCGCTGTTGCTCTTCACGATTGCCACTACGCCTGTCACCGGCATCTTCACCGCCGCATTCGTGCCGTTCCTCGGCAGCACTCTTGTCGCGGCCCTCATGACGATCGGCCTCGCCCGCTGGCGGTGGCGTCTCGGGCGCGGCGAGGGCATGGTGGCGACCCTCTGTGCCTCCTATGTCAACGCCGGCTACCTGGGAATCCCTATCGCGGCGTTCGTGCTCAACGACGTGGCGTACGCGGTTCCGGTGATCCTGTTCCAGACCTTGCTGTTCGCACCGACCGCGTTGGCCGTGCTCGACAGCCGGCCAGGGATCAAGGGACTGCTCGCCGTGCCCGCGCGCAACCCGATAATTCCCGCCTGTGCGATCGGCCTGGTGATCACGTCGTCGGGGTGGTCGCCGCCGGCTGCCCTGCTGCGCCCGTTCGAGCTCGTGGGCTCGGCCGCGGTGCCGTTGGCGCTGCTGGCCCTCGGGCTGTCGCTGGGCGGAGCGCGGCCGCTGCACAACGGACCGGACGCCGAGATCCGATACGGCGTCGTGGCCATCAAGGTGCTCGGCCAGCCAGCGGTGGCGTACCTCATTGCGCGTCTTCTTGGGCTCCACGGTGACCTGCTCCTCGCGGCAGTTGTGATGTCCGCGCTGCCCACCGCGCAGAACGTCTTCGTGTTCGCCACCCGGTTCAGGCGGGCGGCCGGCCTTGCACGCGACGCAGTGGTGCTCTCAACCCTCATCGGTGCGATCTCGCTGACCCTCGTCACCGTGTTGCTGCGCTAGCGAACCGGCCGTCGCGACACTAACATGTTAGATGTGAGCTCCCTTCCTCGGGTGTCGCGCACGCTGCTACGCGACACCGCCTACGAAGCGCTACGTGACGCCATTGTTCGCGGCGAGCTCACGCCCGGTTCCCACGTCCGTGACGCCGATCTCGCCGAGCAACTCGGGCTGTCCCGCGCACCGATTCGCAACGCGCTCGCCAGGCTCGCGGACGACGGCCTGGTGGAGACCAAGCCGCAGAGCTACACCCGGATCGCACCCCTCGTTCTTCGTGACGTGCGCGAAGCCGCCGCGGTCGTGCGGGCGATGCACGAGTTGGCCACCAGGACGGCCGTGCCCATGCTCACAAACGCGGACGTCGCCGCAATGCGAAGGGCCAACCGCCGGTTCAAGACGGCGACCCGAAAGGGAGACGCCGTTTGCGCGATGACCGCGGACGATCAACTCCACGGAGTCCTCGTGCGAGCCTGCGGCAACCGTGCCGTCGCGGCCACCATAGAGCGCTACACACCGCTGATCCGGCGGCTGGAACTCCGCCAGTTCAGCGCGTCCGCCGCGCAGCGATCCGTGGAACGACATGAACAGCTCATCGCCGCCTGTGCCAGCGGCGACACCGACCGGGCCGTGAGCGTCACGGCCACCATCTGGCAAGCGCTCGAGAACCTTGCCGACGACGACCTGACAACCGAGGAGTGACCCCATGCCCGCCATCACGTCGTTCGACCGCTATCCACTGCTGTTCGGGCCGTCTCCAGTGCACCGGCTCGAGCGACTGTCCCAGCACCTCGGCGGTGCGGCCATCTGGGCCAAGCGCGAGGACTGCAACTCAGGGCTTGCGTACGGCGGCAACAAGACCCGCAAGCTCGAGTATCTGGTGGCCGACGCGCTGGCCAAGGGCTGCGACACGCTGGTTTCGATCGGCGGCGTGCAGTCGAACCACACCAGGCAGGTGGCTGCGGTGGCGGCGCGGGCCGGACTCAAGTGCGTGCTCATCCAGGAGAGCTGGGTCGACTGGCCGGACGCGGTCTACGACAAGGTCGGCAACATCCTGCTCAGCCGGCTGACGGGGGCCGACGTCCGGCTGGTGCGAGCCGAGTTCGGCATCGGCTTCAAGGAGAGCTGGGAACAGGCGCTCCGCGAGATCGAGGAACGCGGCGGCAAAACGTACGCCATCCCGGCCGGGGCGTCCGACCACCCGCTCGGCGGCCTGGGCTTCGCCAACTGGGCCTACGAGGTGGCTGAGCAGGAGCGGGACCTCGGCATCTTCTTCGACACGGTGATCGTATGCTCGGTGACCGGCAGCACCCAGGCCGGGATGATCGCCGGATTCGCCGCGCTGGCGGAGGCCGGCGGGCGGCCGCGCCGGGTGATCGGCATCGACGCGTCGGCCAAGCCGAAGGAGACCCATGCTCAGGTGGCCCGCATCGCACGCCAGACCGCGTCGCTGATCGGCGTCGAGCGCGACCTGCGGGACGACGAGATCGTGCTGGACGAGCACTACCACGCGGGTACGTACGGCATCCCCGACGAGGCCACCCTCGATGCGATTCGGCTCACCGCGCGGCTCGAGGGGATGATCACCGATCCGGTGTACGAGGGCAAGTCGATGGCCGGGCTGATCGACCTGGTGAACCGCGGCGAGATCGGATCCGATTCGACGGTGCTCTACGCCCATCTGGGCGGGCAGCCGGCGCTAAACGGCTACAGCGCGCTGTTCTCCTGACCGGATCTGCAGTCCGCCTCCCGTAGTACATGTGCTACAGTCGGCACTATGGCGAAGCCGGCGCGGATCCCTGTTCGTGAGCTTCGCAACCATGTGAGCGAGGTACTGCGGCGCGTCGAGGCCGGTGAGACGCTCGAGGTCACGGTCAATAATCGCCCGGTCGCACTGCTCGTACCCACGCGCGCGCGGCCCCGCACGGTGTCGACCCGCCACCTCCTGGGAAGCATTCGACAAGCCGACGCCGGGCTCCGCGATGACCTTGCCGCGGAGTTGACGCAGACGACTGACGATCTTTCGGATCCATGGCCGCAGTAGCCCCGAATGCTGCTACGCCGCCGCTGATCGGGCTGCTTGACACATCGGTCTTCATCGCCGAGGAATCGGGACGGCCGCTCGCCCAGGAGCGACTCCCAGAGCAATCCGCGGTCAGCGCCATCACGATCGGCGAACTTCGGTGGGGTGTCCTCCTGGCTGCCAATGACGAGGCGCGTTCGCAGCGGCTCGACACCCTCACTGATGCGTCACAGCTGGATCCGGTGCCAGTTGACGAGCGGGTCGCCGCGGCCTGGGCGCTGCTTCGGCAGAAGCTGAGATCGGTCGGCGCGAAGATGGAGATCAACGACTCATGGATTGCGGCCACCGCGATCGCATACCAATGGCCCGTCGTCACTCAGGACGACGGCTTTCCAAGCGAGATCCCAGAGCTCACAGTCATCAAGGTGTAGCAGCACCCGCGGCCCGTCGACGTCGCCACCTCAAGGGCCGGGTGCCAGTGGCAGCGCCATGAGCAGGTCGGTCTGCAACTCCGAGCCGAACCGGAAGGCGTGAGTGCCGACCTTTCTGTAACCGAGCCGCTCGTAGAATCTGATCGCTCTCGGGTTTTTCTCCCACACGCCGAG
Organism: Jiangellaceae bacterium; assembly: GCA_036373915.1. Taxonomy (GTDB): domain Bacteria; phylum Actinomycetota; class Actinomycetes; order Jiangellales; family Jiangellaceae; genus JASLBX01. Next base: position 58,197 of record DASUUU010000157.1, read on the forward strand.
CCAGAGGACGTCGCAGTCCGCCCCCCGCGCATGCTCGGCACAGGCATCGAGCAGTGCGCGCCCCAAGCCCCGGCCATGCTCACCCGAGTCGATGTAGAGCTGGTTCAGCTCGGCCGGCCGGGCGGCCACGATGCCGTCCTCGGTGCTGCCGACGACCAGCTTTGCGAATCCGATGATGCGGCCCGCTTCCTCGGCGACGACGTAGGTGACGCTGGGATCGCGTAGCGCTCCCGAAATGGCCGGCTGGTTGTAGTTCTCGGCGATGTGCGCCGCCAGCTCCGCCGGATCGTTCGCGTGTCCGTAGGTGTCGCGGAACGTTCGCGCACCCAGGTCGACCAACGCGGCTACGTCGTGCTCGGTCGCTGAGCGAATCGTCACCTTGGGCGCCACCATGCGCGGCAGGCTAACCGATGCCGTCAGCGCCGAGCCCGAGGAGTTCGGCCAGGATCTCGAGCACGTGCCGGTACTGCCGGCCGGTGGCCCGGGTCATACCTATCTCGCAGGTGCGGTTGCACGACGCGTGGGCGGCCGCATCGGCTGCGCTGATCTCGGCGGCCTGCTGCCTGGTTGCCGAGGCGGTCAGTTCAGGGTGGAGCATGCCGCGATCGCCGGCGAACGCGCAGCATCCCCAGGTGGTCGGCCGGAAGACCTGCCCTGCGACGGCAGCGGCGACGTTCGTCAAGGCGGCGTCCATGCCGAGCCGGGTGGACGAGCAGGTCGGGTGCAATGCGAGCACGGGCAGCTTCTCGGCGACGGCGGGCAGGCGAGGCAGGACCTCGGTGGCGACGAACTCGACAGCGTCCACCACCCGCAGCGAGCCACCGAGAGCGTGCCCGAGCCCCTCGGTGCAGGACGACGCGTCGCAGATCACCGGCAGCCGGCCATTGTCGGAGGCCGCGATCAACGCATCGCGGACGCGGCGCTTGATCAGTTCCGCTCCGCGAACGTGGCCCTTGGACGTCCAGGGAGTGCCGCAGCACAACGCGTCCACGCCGTCGGGCACGAGCAGGGTGATGCCCGCACGCTCGCACAACGCCGCGAAAGCCGGCTGCACCCCCGCTCTCCCGCCGGCCGGGCCGAACATCGCGTTCACGCATGCCGGCAGGTAGACCGCGCGCGGGGCAGCGCTTGGAGCGGGACGGGCCCGGCGTCGGCCGCCGGACGGCAGGTCATCGCTCCACAGTGGAACGTTCTCGGCACCGAGGGCCCGGCGGGCCAGCCGGTTCGGCCCGCGCACGACCGGTGCCGGGGCGGTCGCCGCGGCCGTTAGTGCCGCCGACGCTGCCCTTGTCGTGCCCGACCAGTGCCGAGCGGCAGCCGCCCAGGCCCGGTCGGCGGTACGGCTGGCCGCCTCGGCCCGGAGCCGCTTGACGAGATCACCGGTGTTGATCGCCACCGGGCAGGCCGTCTGGCACATGCCGTCCACTGCGCAGGTCTGTACGCCGTCGTACTCGTAGGCCGTCTCGAGTTCGGCGACGAGCCCGGCGTCTCCCTCGGCCCGGGCCTGCGCGAGGGCACGGCGCACCACGATCCGCTGCCGGGGCGTGGTAGTCAGATCCCGGCTCGGGCAGACCGGCTCACAGAACCCGCACTCGACGCAGCGGTCGACCTCCGGCTCAACCCGCGGCGCCCACTTGATGTGCCGGATATGGGCGTGCGGGTCGTCGTTCAGAATTATGCCCTGGTTGAGCATCCCGACCGGGTCGAACAGCCGCTTGACCTCGCGCATCACCTCGTACAGTTCGTCGCCGTACTGGCGGCGTACGTACGGAGCCATGATCCGGCCGGTGCCGTGCTCGGCCTTGAGTGAGCCGCCCTCACCCAGCACCAGATCGACCATGTCCCCGGTGAACCGGACGTACCGCTCCTGCGGCTCGGGCCGGTCGAACCGGTCGGTCAGCATGAAGTGCACGTTGCCGTCCTTCGCGTGACCGAAGATCACGCTGCCGCCGTAGCCGTGCCTGTCGAAAAGCTCGGTCAACGACGCGCAGGTACGCGCCAGGGCGCCTACCGGGACGACGACGTCCTCCAGCAACGCGGTCGTCCCCTGCGGACGAGCACCAGAGATCGCGGCGTACAGGCCCTTGCGGACGTGCCACTGCCTGGCCCGGATCGCAGGATCGGATGTCAACACCGCCGGCACCGACAACGGCAAGCCATCGAGCACCCCAGCGCCGTCCGCCCTTATCGCTGCCAGCTGATCGGACGTCCCAGCCCGGTACTCGACCAGCAATGCGGTATGCGAGCGCACGTCGATCGCCCGCAGGCTCCCGTCCGCCTTCGGGTCGGCCTGTGCGACCCGCAGCGATGCGGCGTCCAGCAACTCGATGGTCGCCGCACCCGTCGCCACCAGGTCGGGTAGCGCGCCGGTGGCAGCCGCCAGGTCGTCGAACACCAGCAATCCCGTCGCGGCGTGGGGCAGCACTGGAATCGTGCGGAAGACTGCCTCGGCGATGAAGCCCAGCGTCCCCTCACTGCCGACGATCAGGTGAGCAAGGATGTCGGCCGCCGAGTCGTGATCGACGAAAGCGTTGAGCGAGTAGCCCATCGTGTTCTTCATCGCGAACTGTCGCTCGATCGTGCGTACCGACGCCGGCGTGCCGCGCACGCGATCCCGCAGCCGCAGCAGCCCTTCGTACAGCTCGGGTTCGAGCGCTCGTAGCCGGTTGTCAGCGTCCGGCGCGCCGGTGTCGATCGCGGTGCCGGACGGCAGTACGACGGTCACCGACTCCAGGGTCTGGTAGGCGTTATCGACAGTCCCGCACGCCATTCCGGACGAGTTGTTCGCTACCACACCACCGACCGTGCAGGCCGACTCACTCGCCGGATCGGGCCCGAACTTGCGCCCGTACGGCGCCAGCCGCGCGTTCAACTGGCGCACAGTGATACCCGGCTGGACGCGGGCCCGCTTACCACCGTCCAGCACCTCGACGTCGCGGAACCCGCGCCGGGTGTCCACCAGGATGCCGCCACTGACCGCCTGCCCCGACAGGCTCGTCCCACCGGACCGGAACGTCAGCGGAACCCCGTGCTCAGCACTAACCCGCAACAGGCGGCCCACTTCGGCGGCCTCGTTCGCCATCACAACGGCTCGTGGCACCAAGACGTAGTGGGACGCGTCGTTGGCCAGCGCGTAGCGGTCCAGCGCACGTAGGCGCACTTGATCCGGCGTACCCATCGCTGCGTTGAGCGCCTGCTCCAGCGTCTCTGTCGGGATCACCGGGCCATCTTCGCAGGGCCTTGACCGTTAGCCGCGGTGGTGATCTGCCTTCAGGGGATGCCAGACCCCCCACTAGCACCCCCTGAAGGCGTTCGGTGACCTGCGCCCGGCCGAACGTTCGCGTCCGTGGACGCGGAACGCCGTTGCCAGCTACCGCTGACACCGGGCGCAGGCACCTTCCCTCCCCCGCCGGGCTTGTGTGCCGCCCCTTAGTCGACCTACAGAACGTCCGGAGTGGCGTTCTGATACATCGGACGGACGAAAGATTTCCGTGATCCTGCTAGAGCCTGACCCACTCGGTGATCACGTTGTCGTTGGCGGTCTGCAAGTGCAGCCGGAACATCGCGCTGGGCAGCGGCCTGATCGAGAACCAGCCGCTCTCGTCGACGGTAACCGCCTGGCTACCGCCCTCCTGGGTCTGGACCTCGATCGTTCCCGAGCGGGCGGGGACCAGCTGGCCCAACAGAGCGTCGGGCGTCACTTCCAGCTCTATCGAGATGTCACTCGCCAGGAAGCTGAGGGCCCGGACGGCCGCCCGCTCAGCCCTGACACCGGCAAGGGAGTCCACATCGCCGGCTTCGTGCGCGAGCGCCGCGAGTTCGGCATCGACGGTGCGCCAGGCGAAGGCCGCCTTACCCGCCGCGACGAACCCGGCGGGCACCTGCGCCACGGAGTTCAGCGCCTCACGTAGCTCGGCAAGTAGTTGCTCATCCGACATGTCACTCACCTGCCGTCCGTGGTTGCGTGCCCGCAATGGCGGCCAGGACCGGGCTCGCACGTAGCTTGCCCAGACACCGCTGCCGGGTGGGGCCTATCGCGCCGACCGGCATGCCGAGGATGGCGCTGATCTCGTCGTATGGCGTGACCGGATCCGCGAACAGCAGCTTGAGCAGTTGCCGGCAGCGCTCAGACAGGTCGGCGTATGCGAGGCGTAGCGCGATGAGTCTCTCCTGTGCCAGCAGCCAGTCGTCGGCTGCGGGGTTCGTATCGTCGACCAGACGCTGGTTGTCTTCGACGGGGAGCTCGCGGTGCTTGGCCTGCAGCAAGCGGAGGCATTCGCGGCGAGTCGTCGTGGCCAGCCAACCGGGAAGAGCGGCCGGCTCGCGAATGGTGTCCAGCTTCTCCACCAGCCGCAGCCAGACGCAGGCGCCGACGTCGTCGGCGTCGGCACGAGTCAGGTGGTAGCGCTGGCACAGCGACCAGACCAGCGGGGCGTACCGGTCCACTATCTGGTCCCACGCCGTCTGATCGCCGTCCCTGGCTCGCTCGACCAAGTCGACGACCGAAAGGTCGTCATGCACAAGTCCAATCATGGCTGCCAGGAGGACCTGGTGACTACCTCCACCGGAGGGCACGTGACGCCCTCGAGATGCACAACCACATTCACCGACCGATCCTCCTGACCGCTCGTATCCCCGTCGAGGCCAGCTGTGCCTCTGCTTATCGGAGGTGCAATGTGAGGAGTTGATACGTTCGCCGGATTCAGATCCGGGGCAGGATCTCGACCTGCTTGCCGTACAGCGGCACCTCACGAGCACCTGCCAGCAAGCGTCGCTTGGCCTCGGTCGGTGTCACACCGTCATCTAAGGCGATCTTGGCGATCGCGCCGGCGACCTGCGGGGCGGCGAACGAGGTGCCGCTCCACAACGCCCACGCGTTCTCCGGAAACTCTTCGCGCCGAGGATCAGTGACTGGAGACTCAATGCCCGGGACGAACGTCGAACGCACGCCCTCACCTATTGTGCAGACGTCGACCCACGCTCCCCGACTCGACCACTCAGCCGGCGACAGATCCTGAGTGAGGGCTGCGACAGCGGTGACAGTCGGAAACGCGGCTGGGTAGCACTCACGGGCGTGACCGAAGTTGCCGGCCGCCGCCACCACGAGGGCTTCATGCCCGGACTTACGGGATTCTTCGTCAATGATCTCCAGCGCGACACCGAGCGCGACAGGACGCTCGTCATCTGCCGTCTCGGCTCCGAACGACAGATTCACGATCACTTCCTTGCCGTCCTCGAAGCCCTTGCGCACCCACTGAACTAACTCGACGGCGACCCTAAGTTCATCGACGAATCCGTCACTGTCGACGGAGTTGTACACGTTGATGTCCGCCGCGGGCGCGATCTGTTGGACGATGCCGGCACAGAAGGTGCCGTGCCCGGCAGCGGGGTCGAGGAAGCCGTCCCCACCCGGCGGTGAATCGTCGAGGACTTCACCATTGTCATCTGTCTCCAGGTCCTGCAGCCACCCGTCGCTCCTGCCCCGGCCAAAGACTCCGGTATCGATGATGACGACGCGGACTGGGGACTGCTGCGACTCGGCGGCTGAGGCGCTGTGAGGCTCCGGTTTCGGCCCGTCTGTATTCTCAGGGCTCGCTACCGACTTCACGCGCCCACCTAGCGGCGTCATGTAGTTAGCGGAAACCGAGACACCCTGCTTACGAAGGCTTGATGCGAGCTCAGCCAACATGACCGGACTCGCCTCGCCGGAGCTGTATGCGATGACTCTGCTGTCCAACCCCGTGACCGCTTGCCTGGTCAGGTTGTATCGCGGACCCTCGAGCAGCGGGCGCACACGTTCGTCGTCCTCAGCGCGTACCAATACTTGTTCTCTCGCTGCCGCCGCCAACGTGCTGCCGCCGTACTTGTCAGGGATCTGCTCGAACTGAACTCGATCGCTTCGGCCCACACGGCGCTGCTGGATATCGGAAATCAGCCGGTCCTCGTAGGCAGGGTCGTCCCGAGTCGCCGTGATGGAACGGACCTGCCGCTGCACACGGCGGAGATCTGCCAGGCGGTCGGCGTCGGTGCGTCGGTCGGGCTGTCCAAAGCTGTGCTGATGATTTGGCATTGTGTATCCCCCTCCGGTCGGCGAGACTACCCTGAACCGATCACTTGCGGCATTTGCCATGACAGACACCCATGACGATCTCCTGATACGCGCCAAGGCGGCCTATCAGGATGCGATCAACGACCCGAAGTCCTTCCGAACCGGGGCCGCTGTCCTAGTCATGGAAGCGCGAGACAGCGGCGAGGATCTCGCTCTCTGCCTCGCCCTCCGCGCCGCGGGCTGGGCCGAGCGCTACGCCTTGGAGCACCAGAACGCGCTTCGACTGCTCAACGAAGCCGTTCGGATCGCGCAACGCAACCGGCTGGATCAGGTGCTTGGAGAGGTGCTCCTCACTCGTGGCGCTGTCGAGCATGAGCTTGGCCACGTGTCAGCGGCCCGTCGCGACTTCGACGCTGCCGAAGCGCTGATCCCTCCCGAGGCCGCGGCGGAACTGACGCTCCAACGCGCCACCCTCGCCGACAACCAGGGTGATCGCGTGCTGGCCTCCGGCCTCTACGCCCGATTGCTGAAGGATCCGACGCTCACGGCAGAGGTCCGCTTCAAAGCGGCGACGAACTTCGGAGTCCTTCAAGCTGAAAGCGGTCGGTTCCAGGAGGCGCTTGCCCTCTTTGACGTGGCAAGGTCCGCGGCTGACCAGGTGAGCCCCTTGTATGTAGCACTCGTCGCCGAGAACCGGGCCTGGACCACCGTACTGGCCGGCCGGCTGGCCGACGGTGTCGCACAGTTCGAAGCTGCAAAGGCGATGTTCGAGGAACTAGGACTCCCCCCGGGTGAACTCTTGAAGGAGTACTCGGAAGCGCTCATGCAGCTTCGCCTCCTCCCTGAAGCGCTCGAACATGCCCGCGAGGCAGTTGCGATCCTCGAGGCCAACGACGTCGACCTGATGGCCGCGGAGGCCCGCCTCAACTCCGCCTCACTGTCGCTGATGGCGAACCGGCTGGACGAAGCCGTGGCGGAGGCTGAAGCAGCGCGAAAGAGCTTCCGCCAGCAGCGGCGGCCCTGGGGTGTGGCGAGGGCGACTTCGATCGAGTTGGAGGCCCGGCTGCGGCTCGACGCGATCGGGCCGCGGGACGTCACCCGTGCCCGCCGGGCCGCCCAAGCCCTGGAGCAGGCAAGAATGCGCGCCCACGCGGTGCAGGCCCACCTGATCGCCGGCCAGGTCGCGATGGCCCGCGGCCGGGAAACCGACGCATTGGCTGCCTGGGCCCGGTCTCACGAACTCAGCCGCGGCCTCCCGTTGCTTGTTCGGCTGATGGGCACGCTGGCGGCGGCGCTCAGCGCCCAGCATCAGGGGCGCGCCGACCGCGTGCGGTCGCTCACCCGGTCGGGCCTCGACGACCTGGCGAAGCACCGGGCGGCACTCCCCTCGACGGAGCTGCGCGCACTCGCCTCAGGGCACGGCGAGGAACTCGGCCGGCTCGGGCTGGCGTCCCGAGTCGGCAAACAGCCCGCCGCTCGCGTCCTGGAGTGGATGGAGCGCACGCGCGCCGCCGCCCTGTCCGTCGTCGACGCAGAACCGAGCGAAGACATCAGCGACGACCTCGGAGAACTAAGGTCGGTGTACGCCGAACTCGTCGCCGCCCGCCAGGACAGCGGCACCGAGCCGACCGGCCTCCGGGCCCGGCAGCGGCGGATCGAGCAGCGCATTCGCAGCGCCACCTGGAGCACCCGGTCGAGGGACGCGCAGGCCGGCGCCGCGGCTTCGGCTCCCGATCTCCGGAGAGCCCTGGACGGCCGAGTGCTCGTCGAGTTCGATGTGCTCGACGGCGATCTCATCGCGGCGGTGCTCGAGCCGCGCCGGACCCGGATCGTCCAGCTCGGACCGCTCGAAAGCGTGCAGCGCGACGCGGAGCGGCTGCTGTTCTACCTGCGGTACCTCACCAGGCCGCGGCCGGCGGCGACCGCCGTGCAGACTATGCAGTCCAACGCCAGGGAGGCCATTGCCCGGCTCGCCGGGACGCTCATCGAGCCGCTGAACGTCGCGCCTGACGCCGAGTTGGTCGTCGTGCCGGCCAGCGGGTTGCACTCGCTGCCGTGGGCCGCCTTGCATGCTGCGCCGGTCGCGCTGGCTCCGTCGGGGTCGATGTGGGCGCGCAGCCGCTACATACGGCCGTCCCCGACCGGCCAGGTGGTTCTCGCCGCCGGCCCCGAGCTGCCGGGAGCGCAACACGAGATCGAGCAGCTCGCAGGGCACCACAGCGACCCGGTCGTGATCGCACCACCGGACAGCACGATGGCCGCCGTCGCCAAGGCGCTGGACGACTCGACACTCGCCCACCTGGCCTGCCACTGCTACATCCGGTCGGACAACCCGACGTTCTCCCGGCTGCTGCTCAGCGACGGGTTCCTGACCGTTCACGAACTCGATCAGCGGGCGGACGTCCCGCACCGCGTGGTGCTCGCCGCCTGCGAGTCGGGCCGGGACGTGTCGTACGGCGGCAACGAGATGCTCGGCTTCGTCAGCACGCTCATGGCCAAGGGAACGGCAGGAGTGCTGGCCAGCTCCGTCGTCGTCCCCGACCTCGACCTCATTCCGCTCATGACCGGGCTCCACGCGGCGATCAGCGACGGTCGGACGCTCGCCCACGCGCTGCACGCCGCGCGAGCGAGCATCGACCGTGACGATCCCAGGCAGTTCGTCGCCTGGTGCGCGTTCAACGCGTTCGGCGCCGCGTAGATGACTTTGGCTCTCAGCCCACCGCGGGTACGTCAGCGGTGGGCTGAGAAGACGTGGAGCGGTACCGCCGCTTGTATTCCTCGAAGTCCCACTTCGGGCGGTGCGCGTCGCCATCGAGAAACGCTGTCGCGGCCTCGCGGCCGGATTCGAAGAGACGCTCGGCGGTCGACGCCGGCAGGTCGAAATCGGTCGCCTTGACCCCGAACGTGTCGACGAAGATGGTGCGCGCGACGACGTCCTCGCGGTCGATGTGCATCCGGTCGTAGAAGCCGGTCATGGTCGACAGCATCGCCTTGGTAAGTGTGACGACTCCGCGTACGTCGTTCAGTTTCAGCTGGCCGGGACGTGACGACAGCTTGATCCCGAAGGTCGGCCAGCGGGGCGCCGCGCCGTCGCGACGGTCGAACACGCTCACCGGGAAGTTGGACAGCATCCCGCCGTCCACCATCCATGCCGTGCCGCCGTTGACGGGATCCGGGCACTTGGCGGGTGTGAAGAAGTACGGGATGGCTATCGACGCGCGCACCGCATCCGCGACCGGAATCTCATCGGGGTCGACGTTGAACAGGGCGGGATAGTCCCACGGCAACCGCGCGAGCCGACCGTTCGTGACGTCGGAGGCCATCGCGACGAAGCGGTAGCCCCGCCCGGGCACCTGGCGAAGTGCGGCGTCCGCCGACGGATCGCCCAACCGCAGGTCGGCGAACGTCCGGACGTTCTGCTCGGACAGCATGTCGGCCAGCCACGACCGGACGTACTCGCCGCGGCACCAGCCCTTTCGCAGCAGCACCTGCGCGGCCAACCCGATCGGACCGAGCCGGCCCAGCAAGGGCGGATCCTGGAACTTGGCGTAGTCGATCGTCTGCATCATCTCGCGCAGGCGGTGGCCACGGACCTCCGCGGCCACCAGGGCACCGACGATCGAGCCGGCCGACGTGCCGGCGACCTTGTGGAACCGGTAACCGCGCTCGTCCAGTACCGAAATCGCGCCGGCGAGCGCGATCCCCTTGACGCCCCCACCCTCGAGGACGAGATCGGCATCGAGTTGAGCGGCCATGTGAACCCCCAGGCCAGTACCGAGCCGGGCGAAGCCGGCTGATGTCAAGGCAGAGTGCCGTGGCCCGGCGCGTGATACATCGATCCCGCGCCGCCTTGTACCATCTGGCCAGGGGCGATGTATGCGATACCAGTTCGGCGACTGCGAACTCGACCTGGCCACAGTGCAGTTACGCGTCGGCGGGGAGGTCCGGCCGGTCGAGCCACAGGTCTTCGATGTGCTCGCGCTGCTCGTCCAGCACCGCGAGCGGGTCGTGTCCAAGGACGAGTTGCTGGATGCGGTGTGGAACCACCGGTTCGTCAGCGAGTCGTCACTCACCAGCCGGATCAAGAGCGCGCGCCAGGCGATCGGCGACGACGGCCAGGCACAACGGTTGATCCGTACCGTTCACGGCCGGGGTTACCAGTTCGTCGGTGCAGTGCGCGCCGCCGAATCGGCCCAGTCGGGCGGAGGCCGATCGGTGACACCCGTCCCTGTTCCGGCGACGCCGACCATCGGCCGGCAATACGACATCGAACAGGTTCTCGGCCTCTTCGAGCGGGCCCGGATCGTGACCCTGCTCGGTCCCGGTGGCGTTGGCAAGACCCGGCTCGCGGTAGAGGTCGCGCTGCGCCGGACGCCATCCCCGGCTTGCTTCGTCGACCTCACGAAGGTTCGCCAGGTCGAACTCGTCCCTGAGCTGATCGCGGGCGAGCTCGGCGTTCACAACGCGAGCTCGCCGGACTACCGCAACATCCTGGAAGAGGCGTTGCGGGGACGCTCGTCCTTGCTGCTCGTGCTCGACAACTTCGAGCACGTGCTCGACGCAGCGGACCTCGTCACCGAGATGGTCCGATGGGCGCCGGAACTCAGGGTCCTGATCACCAGTAGGGCCCGCCTCCACGTCGCCGGTGAGCATATCTTCGACGTCGCGCCGCTACCGGTCGAGCCGGCGAGCAGCGACGGCGAGGCAGTCGCTGACGCGGTCGCGTTGTTCGAACAGACCGCTACCGCGATAGATCCGGCCTTCCATCTGGCGCCGAACATCGCCGACGTCGTCGACATCTGCCGGACGGTAGACGGCCTGCCTCTAGCGGTAGAGCTAGCCGCGAGCCACGTCAGGACGCTCCCGCCGCCATTGTTGCGCACGCGCCTTCGCGCCCGGCTTGGCGCCGACACCGGCGCCGCCCGGGATCTGCCGAGCCGGCAGCGGACGATCCCGGCCACCATCGACTGGAGCCTCCAACTGCTCGGTGACGCGGAGCGCCTGCTGTTCGTCCAGCTCGGGGTGTTCTCCGGCCCGGTTCCGCTCGAGGTGATCGAGCAGGTGTGTGAGGTGCCGGCCGGCACGACCGTCGTCGATTGCCTCAGCCGCCTGGTCGACCAGAGTCTTGTACGGCGCGTCACCGGGTCAGCGGGGGCCGCCCGGTTCGCCCTGCTCGAACTCCTGAGAGAACGCGCCCGCGAGCTACTGGCCGAAAGCGGGGACGCCGACGCCGTCGCCGCACGCCACGCCGAATGCATCACGGCATTCTGCGAAGACATCGACGAGCGCAAGTGGACCGACCTTTCCGATCGCTGGATCGACATCACCACCGAACTCCTCGGCGAGATCCGGGCCGCACACCACTGGGCCGACGAGAACGGCCACGTCGAGTTGGCCGCCCGCATCACGGCGAGCCTCGGCACGTACTGGCATCGGGAAGGGCACCAGAGCGAGGGGCGTGGCTGGACCCGTGCCGCCCTGGCCTCGGCCGACTCCCTCGACCCGTTGCTGGTGGCCAGGCTCGAGCTCGCGGGCGGTTTCGTGGAATGGCCGCGAGACCGGATCGCCGCCCGGACGCACTGGGAGCGGGCGGTCGCAGCCTTCCGCGACCTCCGGCACGAGCGGTACCTCTCCTATGCGCTCGGGTTGCTACCAGGCACGTACATCGCCGAGCACGATCGGTACGCGGAGGCGATCGCACAGTGCGACGAGGCGATCGAGCGAGCTCGGCGGGTTGGCGAGCTGCCCCTGATCGCCCAGGCGTTGAACGTCAAGGGCGAATTGGCTCGCGTCCAGGGCGAGCACGACGTGGCCCTCGCCGCGTACGAGGAGGGACGCGAGCTCGCCGAGGCCGCCGGCGACAACGCCCACCTCAGTATCTTCCTTGCAAACCTCGGCTACATGGCGAGGCACCGAGGCGACATCGCCGAAGCTCGACGGCTGACGCTCGAGAGCCTCCGCATGTCCTGGAATCTAGGCCGCCGGCTGATGTCGACCTGGACGTTGTCCGAGGTGGCCGGCCCGGAACTTGCTGAGGGGAGACCGGACCGCGGTGCGATCTTCGTCGGGGCTGCCGATCGGGCACTTGCGGTCATGGGTGCTGCCCGCCACCCCGGCGATGTTCCTGAGCATGCTCAAATCGTGGCCGCACTCGAGGCCCAACTCGGGCCGGAGAAGTTCAGCCGACTGCAACAAGAGGGTGCCCGGCTCACTCTCGACGAGGCGGTGGCCCTTGCCCTCGCGGACCCGGAGGAAAGAACGAACGAAGACCTCCGAGCCTCGCGGACGCATTAGGCCGACAGTTCCTTGTCGATCGGCGTCGGGAAGCGCGGCTTGACCCGGACGTCGCCGAGCCAGGTCTCGAGTGTGCCCGCGGTGTCGGACACCATCTGAGTCCCGTCGGTGCCGATGTCCTCGAACAGCCGGTACGCGATCGTGCCGTCGGCACGCTGGGCCCATCCACCGACGACCCTGCCGTCCGACCAGACCGTGGGCCCGATGTTGCCGCTGCGGTCGTACAACTGCTGCTTGGCCGGGTCGTGCAGGTACCAATCGCGGCCGGGCATCGCCCAGCCCATGACAGCCGGATCCAGGCTGGGCAGGAACGCCGTCCAGGGCTCCGGTTCGCCGACCGGGTCGAGGTCGTCGGGCAGGACGTAGCCGGTTTCGCCGTCCTCGAGACCGACCTCGACGGCGCCGACAGCAGCCAGCACCTTGCGGGCCCGGCTGATCGTCCAGCCCGTCCACCATTTGAAGTCCGCAACCGTGCCTGGCCCGAACGCGCGCAGCCAGGCGCGCGCAAGCTCCTGCTCGGCGTCGGGCACCGGCCGATCCAGCGCCAGGTCCGGAAGCCAAGCTTCGGTCAGCGCCCACCTGTTCGCGCTGCTCCACGATTTGACCGGCCGGGTACGGATGACCCTTCCTTCCGCGGCGATCTGGAACATGACACGAGGCCCCATGGTGGATTTCGACTCGTAGGGCTTGCCCGGCGCAAGCACGATCTGCTGACGAAGCGCAGGGACGTCCTCGGCTATCTGCTGGGTCGTCGCCTCGCCACGATCGGCCAGTGCTTTGAGGACGCCGGCACCCGCATCTGCGAGCCACGCCTCCGCGTCGTCGGTGATGTCACCCTCGGCGATCATCTTGAGCGTCTGCCGCCGCTCGTTGGCGGCAATCGCGTCGGTGCA
>DASUUU010000158.1:0-19537 GCA_036373915.1 Jiangellaceae bacterium
ACTGCGAAGCTCGTTCGGTCGCAAGCAGATCGGCCGCTAGGCGCCGGCCGCACCTAACCAGGAAGAACAGGGCGCGCCCGTCTCGATACGCTTGGGCGGTGACTCCCGAGCAGCTTTCCATGACGGTCCGTGCCGCCCTCACGGACGCCGTCGAGGCCGGTGAGATAAGCCTGCCTGACGGCGTACCGTCCACCGTGACCATCGAGCGGCCGCGCAACCGGGCACACGGCGACTACGCCACCAACGTCGCGCTCCAACTGGCCAAGAAGGCCGGCACCAACCCGCGCCCGCTGGCCGAGCTGCTCGCGGCCCGCCTGCGCCAGGTCGCCGGCATCGACCAGGTCGACATCGCCGGCCCGGGTTTCCTCAACATCACCCTCGCCGCCGGTGCTCAAGGCGAGCTTGCCCGCGCGATCGTCGAGGCCGGCGATGCCTACGGCAGGTCTGACACACTCGCCGGCACCCGGATCAACGTCGAGTTCATCTCGGCCAACCCCACCGGTCCGCTCCACCTGGGTCACGTGCGCTGGGCGGCGGTCGGTGACGCGATCGCCAGGGTGCTCGCCGCGGCCGGCGCCGACGTCACGCGGGAGTTCTACATCAACGACCGGGGCGTCCAGATGGACCTGTTCGGCGCGTCCATCATGGCTCGTGCTCATGGCGAGGAAGTGCCGCAGGACGGCTACCACGGAGACTATGTGGCCGAGCTCGCAAAGAAGATCCTCGCCGAGCGTCCGCAGATCCTCGACCGCCCGCGCGACGAGCAACTTGCCGCCTTCCGTGACGAGGGATACCGGCTGCAACTGGCCGAGCAGAAGCGCGACCTCGAGCAGTTCCGCACGACCTTCGACGTGTGGTCCTCCGAACGCAATCTCCACGAATCCGGGAAGGTCCAACACGGCATCGAAGTGCTGCGAAAGCAAAGGCACCTGTACGAGGCCGACGGCGCGCTGTGGATGCGTACGACCGACTTCGGTGACGACAAGGACCGGGTAGTCGTTAGGAGCAACGGGGACTACTCCTATTTCGCATCTGACACGGCCTACTACGTCGACAAGCGTGAGCGGGGCTTCGACGTCTGCATCTACCTGCTGGGGGCCGACCACCACGGCTATATCGGGCGGCTCAAGGCGATGGCCGCGTGCGCCGGTGACGACCCCGACGTCAACATCGAGGTTCCGATCGGGCAGCTTGTCAAGATCGTAAAGGGGGGCGAGGAGGTCAAGCTGTCCAAGCGGGCCGGCACCATGGTGACCCTGGCCGACGTGGTCGAGCTCGCCGGCGTCGATCCGCTGCGGTACACGCTGTCGCGGTACCCGGCGGACTCGCCGCTGACCGTCGACATCGAGCAGATAACCCGCCAGGCCAGCGACAACCCGGTGTTCTACGTGCAGTACGCGCACGCCAGGCTGGCGTCCATCCTGCGCAACGCCGCCGAGATGGGCGTCGACAGGGGCGAGCTCAGGCCGGACCTGCTCGCTCACGAGCGCGAGTCTGTGCTGCTCGGCGCGCTGGGTGAGTTCCCACGCGTGGTGGCCACAGCGGCCGAGCTTCGCGAACCGCACCGTGTCGCGCGGTATCTCGAGGATCTGGCCGGGACGTTCCACAAGTTCTACGAGCAGTGCCAGGTGCTGCCGAAGGGCGACGAGGAGACCACCGATGTGCACCGCGCCCGACTGTGGCTGGTCGATGCCACCAGGACCGTATTGGCCAACGGGCTCGGGTTGCTCGGCGTCCGCGCACCGGAGCGGATGTAATGCGGGCTCATGAGGCCGGCGCGCTGCATGCCGAGGCCGGGCACCGTGGGCCGTCCTGGCTCCGTGAGCCGGCGGACGTCAACGCTCTCGAGGCCAGTCTGTGGGCGCGCAACGTCGAACGTGGCCCGGACGGCGTGCTGAGCGTCGCGGGCGTCCCCGTCGACGAGATCGCTCGCGAATTCGGCACCCCCTCGTACGTGATGGACGAGGACGACTTCCGGGTGCGTGCCCGCACGTTCCGTCAGGCGTTCGACGCCGCCTTCGAACCGCTGTGCGGGGGAGCCGACGTGTACTACGCCGGCAAGGCGTTCCTGTCGATAGCGTCCGCGCGATGGGTGGCCGAAGAGGGCCTGAACCTTGACGTGTCCACCGGCGGTGAGCTCGCCGTAGCGTTGCGTGCCGGGTTCCCACCCGGTCGGATCGGCATGCACGGCAACAACAAGTCGATAGCCGAGCTGACCCGTGCGCTGGACGTCGGAGTGGACCGCATCGTCGTCGACTCCGCTGCCGAGATAGCCCGGCTGGCGGCGCTGGCGCGCGACAGGGGAGTGCGAGCGAGGGTCCTGCTTCGCGTCACTGTCGGCGTCGAGGCGCACACCCATGAGTACATCGCCACCGCGCACGAGGACCAGAAATTCGGGTTCTCCTTGGCCGGCGGAGCAGCGGCCGAGGCCGCCGCGGCCGTCCTGGCCGAGCCGAGCCTCGACCTACTCGGCCTGCACTCGCACATCGGCTCGCAGATCTTCGACACGTCCGCGTTCGAAGTCGCGGCCCGGCGGACCCTCGGCCTGCATGCCGCGATCGCGGACGAGCACGGCATCGAACTGCCCGAACTGGACCTCGGTGGTGGTTACGGCATCGCGTACACGACGCAGGACGATCCGATGCCGCCGGCTGAACTGGCTGCGGGCATGGCCGAGATCGTCGGGCACGAGTGCCGCGCGTTCGGCGTGCAGGTACCGCGGGTCAGCATCGAGCCCGGCCGCGCTATCGCCGGGCCGGCTGGATTAACACTCTACGAGGTCGGCACGATCAAGCAGGTCGAGCTCGATGCGGGCGCGTCTCGCACGTACGTCGCCGTCGACGGCGGGATGAGCGACAACATCCGCACTGCTCTTTACGACGCCGACTTCTCCTGCACGCTCGCGTCCCGGCGCTCCGACGCGCAGCCGGTGCTCGCCCGAGTCGTGGGCAAACACTGCGAGAGCGGCGACATCGTGGTCAAGGACGAGTTCCTGCCGGCTGACGTCCGTCCTGGAGACCTGATCGCCGTGCCCGGGACCGGCGCCTACTGCCGGAGCCTGGCGAATACCTACAATCACGTGCCGCGCCCGCCCGTCGTCGCGGTGGCGGACGGCAAGGCGCGGGTCATCGTCCGCCGCGAAACGGAGGACGACCTGCTCCGCCTGGACGTCGGCTGACCGGGAAGCGCGAGGCTCACGTAGACGGGCCGGGTGCGCCAGACGGGTGGTCGGGTGGCGATGAGTTCGTCAGGCGCTTGTCGTCTCGCCGCAGCGCCAGCCACAGCCCGGGCCAGGCCGCCTTGAGGACGTGATCGTTGAGTGCCAGCACAGCGACCGACCCCGTGAAACACCGGAGTCGTGACAACGCCGAGACGACCCCTCATGTCCGAAAGCTAGTTCCTATCTATGACTGCCGGACTGGTCGCAAGATCGAATCTCCTCCTAATCGAGACGGAATCGTTTCGGTAGCCTGGGTGTGGCCGCGTCGTTCGATGAGGTGAGAACCGGCGCAGGGCTTCGCGCCGCAGAACGTCCACCAAAGGCGACGGTCCTGAGACAGACGTCTCGCGATTCGGACGTTGTGCGCGAGATCTTCCGGCCGTAACTCACACTTGACCGTGGCAAATGGGAGGGGTCGATGAGCACGCTTCGGGTCGCGCTGCTGGGCTGCGGGAACGTAGGCACCGAAGTGGCTCGGCTGATGACCGAGCACTCGACTGACCTCGAAGCCCGTGCCGGTGCCCGGCTGGAACTTGTCGGCATCGCGGTCCGCCGGCCGGATCGCGACCGTACGGCCACCGGCGTCGACCCGGATCTGTTCACCACCGACGCCCTCGGCCTGGCCACGAGAGACGACGTCGACATCGTCATCGAGCTGATCGGAGGCGTGGAGCCGGCCCGCGGGTTGATCCTCGCCGCCATGGAGCACGGCGCCTCCGTCGTCACCGGAAACAAGGCGCTGCTGGCCGAGGACGGCGCGACACTGCACAACGCCGCCGAGAAGTATGGCGTCGACCTCTACTACGAAGCGGCCGTCGCCGGTGCGATCCCGTTGCTTCGGCCGCTGCGCGAATCACTCGCCGGGGATCGAATCCGCCGCGTGCTGGGCATCGTCAACGGCACCACGAACTACATCCTCGATCAGATGGACAGCCGCGGCAGCAGCTACGCCGAGGCGCTCGAGGAGGCTCAGGCGCTAGGCTACGCCGAGGCCGATCCGACCGCTGACATCGAGGGTTACGACGCGGCTGCCAAGGCGGCGATCCTGGCGGGCATCGCATTCCACTCCTCCGTGACAAGCGCCGACGTACACCGCGAAGGCATCGCCGATGTCACCGCCGCCGACGTCGCCAGCGCTCGGGATATGGGCGCGGTGGTGAAGCTGCTGGCCATCTGCGAGCTGTCCGAGGACGGGCGGTCGGTCGGAGCCAGGGTCCATCCGGCCATGCTGCCGCGCACCCATCCGCTGGCAAGCGTGCGTGGGGCGTACAACGCCGTCTTCGTCGAGAGCGATGCCGCAGGGCAGGTCATGTTCTACGGACCGGGTGCGGGTGGCACGCCGACGGCGAGCGCCGTGCTGGGCGACGTCGTGACCGTTGCCAGGAACAAGCTGGCCGGCTCGCTGGGTCCCGGCGCGTCGTCGTACGCCGACCGGCCGGTGCGTCCGATGGGCGACACGGTGACGCGCTACCACATCAGCCTCGATGTCGACGACCGTCCGGGGGTGCTCGCGGCCGTGGCCACGGTCTTCGCCGAACATGGCGTCTCGATCGAGACGGTACGCCAGCGGGTGCACGGTCCGGACGACGCCGAACTGGTGGTCGTCACGCACATCGCCCCCGACCGCGCGCTGGCCGCTACGGTGGCCCAGTTGCGCGAGCTGGACTCCGTACGTGATGTGCTGTCCGTGATGCGTGTCGAAGGGGAGTAGAGCGATGGCCCACCTGTGGCGAGGGGTGATCGAGGAGTACCGCGACCGGTTGCCGGTCACCGCGGAGACGCCGGTGATCACGCTGCGCGAGGGTGGGACGCCGCTGCTGCCGAGCCGCTGGTTGTCCGAGATCACCGGATGTGACGTGCACTTGAAGGTCGAGGGATCCAACCCCACCGGCTCGTTCAAGGACCGCGGCATGACGGTCGCGGTCTCGAAGGCGCTCGAGGACGGCGTCAAGGCCGTCGTCTGCGCGTCGACGGGCAACACAAGCGCGTCGATGGCGGCGTACGCGGTTCGGGCGGGCATGACTCCGGTGGTCCTGATTCCCAACGGCAGGATCGCCGGGCCCAAGCTGGCGCAGGCGGTCGTCCACGGCGGCGTGATCGCCGCCGTCGACGGCAACTTCGACGACTGCCTCCGGCTCGCCCGCGAACTTGCCGAGGTCTACCCGGTGGCGCTGGTCAACTCGCTCAACCCGCACCGGCTCGCCGGTCAGAAGACAGCTGCGTTCGAGATAGTCGACGACCTCGGCGATGCGCCGCAGGTCCACATCCTGCCGGTCGGCAACGCCGGCAACATAGCGGCGTACTGGATGGGCTATCGAGAGTATGCGGCGGGCCAAGGACACAGCCCCGCAACACGTGTTCCACAGATGTGGGGCTTCCAGGCCGAGGGGGCGGCGCCGATCGTCAGGGGTGAGCCGGTCGCCAATCCGGAGACCGTCGCCAGCGCGATCCGGATCGGCAACCCGGCCTCGTGGCACCTCGCCGAGCAGGCGCGGGCCGAATCGAAGGGGCTCATCGAGGCGGTTTCCGACGAGCAGATCCTGGCCGCGCAGCAGGAGTTGTCCGGGCGGGAGGGACTGTTCGTCGAACCTGCGTCGGCGGCGGGAGTGGCGGGTTTGCTCAAGCTCGCTGCGGCCGGCCGGGTCGACCGCGGTCAGCAGATCGTCGTCACCGTCACCGGGCACGGGCTGAAGGATGTCGACACCGCCAGCGCGCACTACGGCGAGATCCGCCCGTACGTCATCCCGGCCGACGTGTCGGCGGCCGCGGAGGTCCTCGGACTCGAATGAGCGGATCCGTGCGGGTCACCGTCCCGGCGACCAGCGCCAATCTCGGGCCCGGCTTCGACGCGCTAGGTCTGGCCCTGGAGTTGCACGACGTGGTCGAGGCCGAACTGGCCGACGGCGGCATCGAGGTGCGGGTGAGCGGCGTCGGGGCCGGTGAGGTTCCGCTCGATGCCGACCATCTCGTGGTGCGGGCCATGCGGGCGGCATTCACCTCGCTCGGCGTTGACGTGGCCGGAATTCGGGTCACCTGCACCAACAGGATCCCGCACGGCCGCGGCCTGGGATCGTCCGCGGCGGCCATCGTCGCCGGTGTGCTCGCGGCGCGGGCGCTGGCGGGCGCCCCGGACGACGTAGGGGCCGCGCTCGCCCTCGCCGCCGATCTCGAAGGGCACCCGGACAACGTCGCGCCCTGCCTGATCGGTGGGCTGACGATCGCCTGGTCCTCGAGCGGTAAGGCAACGGCCGTCGCGCTGGACGTCCACCCTACCGTGCGACCCGTGGTGTGCGTGCCCGCCGAATCGCTGTCGACGGACGCGGCGCGGGGTCTGCTGCCGGCGTCGGTTCCTCATGCCGCTGCGGCGCGCAACGCGGGCCGGGCGGCACTGCTCGTCGAGGCGCTCACCCGGCGGCCCGACCTGCTTCTCGAGGCGACCGAGGACGAGTTACACCAGCCGTACCGGGCGCCTGCGATGCCCGACACGCTGGCGCTGGTGAAGGATCTTCGCGAACAGGGGATCGCGGCCGTGGTGTCCGGGGCGGGGCCGTCCGTGCTCGCCCTCACCATTGCCGGCCAACGGGTCGGGGACGTGCCGGGATGGCAGGTGCTGGACCTGGCGGTGGAAAGGAGGGGCGCGGTCACAACGCGGTCAGATGGCACAGATCGTTACGAAATGGTTGCGAGTGGTGGCTAGTTCGGGCCGAACTCAGCCGTGCTAGACTCGCAACTGCACCGACGCCCTCTGGGTTGGTGGTTTGTCCCATGGAGCGGGTTCACCGCGTCAGCCATGGATTCCTATGTCTCGTCGAGTTCGGCGTGCCGTACCCGGCGGGCCAACCAGCCCTCAGCGGTAGGTGCATCCCAGATCCGGGGGTTCTGCTCCCGGTGTGATTATCGCGCCGGTTCTCTCACCGGCGCCGGTCCAGGGGAAGGACCCTGAGTGACTAACACTGATCTGTTCGGAGCATCCGAGCCCCCGGCAGAACGATTCACCGCCGAGGTGGCCGAGGCCCCCCAGAACGAGCAACCCGCGTCAGGCCGGCGTCGCCGCGCGCCTGGGTTGAACGGAATGGTGCTGGCCGAGCTGCAGCAACTCGCCGGCAGCCTCGGCATAAGGGGTACCGGCCGCATGCGCAAGAGCCAGTTGATCGATGCGATCAAGGCGGCGCAGGGCGACGGTGGCGCGCCCACCGAGAGCGGGTCCCCAGACGGACCGGCCCGACGTTCCGCGGCGAGCCAGCCCGACCAGCAGCAGCTCGAGCCGGTCGCGGCAGCCGCCGAACGGGACCAGCGGACTACCGTCGTGGCCGCCGCGCAGGACGCCGAGCGCTCCGAGCCGACCGGGGCAGAATCCCGGTCGCAGACCGATCAGCCAGGGCGCGACGAGTCGGCCCCCGAGCCGCAGCGCGCTGAGCGTCAGAGTGGCGCCCGCCGGCAGCGTGGCGACCAGCGCGAGAGCGACCGCCACGGTGTCAACGATCGCCAGGGTGGCGAGGATCGCCAGGGTGGCGAGGATCGCCAGGGTGCCGAGGATCGCCAGGGTGTCAACGATCGCCAGGGCGGTCGGAATCAGCAGGACCGCAGCGACGACGACCGCCCGGGTGGCGAACGGCAGCGCGGCGACCGTGGCGACCAGCAGGACGGCGACCGCCAGGGTGGCGACGATCGCCAGGGCGGCCGGAATCAGCAGGACCGCCGCGACGACGACGACGACCGCAGGGGTGGCAATCGCCGCCGCCGTCGCGACCGCCGCAGCGGCCAGCGCCGTGGCGGTGGCGGCTCGGGGCGTGGCGAACGCTACGAAGAGCCGCAGATCTCCGAGGACGACGTCCTCATCCCGGTCGCCGGAATCCTGGACATCCTCGACAACTACGCGTTCGTCCGGACCTCGGGTTACCTGCCCGGTTTGAACGACGTCTACGTGTCGCTGGCGATGGTGCGCCGGCACGGCTTGCGCAAGGGTGATGCGCTCACCGGTGTGGTCCGGCAGCCGCGCGAGGGGGAGAAGCAGCAGAAGTTCAATGCGCTGGTGCGGGTCGACACGGTCAACGGCGCCGACCCCGAGTCGGCCAAGCACCGTCCCGACTTCGCCAAGCTGACGCCGCTCTACCCGCAGGACCGCCTGCGCCTGGAAACCGAGGCCGGCAACCTGAGCACCCGCATCATCGATCTGGTGGCCCCGATCGGCAAGGGTCAGCGCGGGCTTATCGTCTCGCCGCCGAAGGCCGGTAAGACGTTGCTCATGCAGGCCATCGCCAACGCGATCACGGCGAACAACCCGGAGACCCACCTGATGGTGGTGCTCGTCGACGAGCGTCCCGAGGAGGTCACGGACTTCCAGCGGTCGGTCAAGGGTGAGGTGATCGCCTCGACGTTCGACCGTCCCGCCGACGACCACACGACGGTCGCCGAGCTGGCGATCGAGCGGGCCAAGCGACTTGTCGAGCTCGGCCACGACGTGGTGATCCTGCTGGACGGCATCACCCGGCTCGGGCGGGCCTACAACCTCGCCGCGCCGGCCAGCGGGCGGATCATGTCCGGTGGTGTCGACTCCTCCGCGCTATACCCGCCGAAGAAGTTCTTCGGGGCCGCCCGGAACATCGAGCACGGCGGCTCGCTGACGATCCTCGCGACCGCCCTGGTCGAGACCGGGTCGCGAATGGACGAGGTCATCTTCGAGGAGTTCAAGGGCACCGGTAACGCCGAGATCCGGCTACGCCGCGACCTGGCGGACAAGCGGCTGTTCCCGGCGATAGACGTTGACGCCTCCGGAACCCGCCGCGAGGAGATCCTGGTCTCCCGCGAAGAGCTGGCGGTGATGTGGCAACTGCGTCGCGTGCTGTCCGCCCTCGACCCGCAGCAGGCCATCGAGCTGCTGATGGACCGGCTGAAGAACACGAAGAGCAACATCGAGTTCCTTCGCCAGGTCCAGCAGACCACGCCGACCCTCGGCGGAAAGGACGACGACTGACCTGCCAGCCGGCGTTTGGCCAACGGCGGCGTCCACTGGAATAATCGATAATCGGTCCCGGTTTCCCGGTACGGTCCCGGTTCACGCATCAGGCATGCCCGCCTGATCGACCCGGCGGCCCATGAACTCGATGGAGTACTCCTCATGAAGCCAGACATCCACCCCGCGTACGTCGAGACCACCGTCACGTGTACCTGTGGCAACACGTTCACGACGCGCAGTACCGCGCAGAACGGCGTCATCCACGCCGACGTCTGCTCCAACTGCCACCCGTTCTACACGGGCAAGCAGAAGATTCTCGACACCGGTGGCCGGGTGGCCCGGTTCGAGTCCCGCTACGGCAAGAAGAAGGCCGGGGCCAAGTAGCTGTCTTGTCGAGGGGCCGGACGCGACATCGAGTCGTGCGTCCGGCCCCTCGCCCGGTTTCTGGGCCGTTGCCGGCACGAGTGCGCATCGGCAATGATCATTTCGGAAGGGAGGTCGGATGTTCGAGCGGGTTCCAGACCTGGTCGCCGAGCACGCTGAGCTCGAACGCCGCCTCGCCGACCCTGCGATCCACGCCGATGCCGCGAAGGCTCGCAGGCTGGGCCGCCGTTACGCCGAGCTCGGTCCGATCGTTCGTGCCTACGACGAGTGGCGTCGGGTGGGCGAGGACCGCGGCGCGGCGCTCGAACTCGCCGCGGACGATCCGGCCTTCAGCGCGGAAGCCGATCAGCTCGCCGCGCGGCAGGCCGAGCTCGAAGCCGAGCTCCAGACGCTGCTAGTGCCGCGCGATCCCAACGACGACCGTGATGTCATCCTCGAGATCAAGGCCGGAGCCGGTGGCGAGGAGTCCGCATTGTTCGCAGGTGACCTCGTGCGGATGTATCTGCGGTACGCCGAGCGCACCGGCTGGAAGACCGAGGTTCTGGACGCCGAAGAATCCGACCTCGGTGGCTACAAGGACGTCGCCATCGCCGTCAAGGCCCGTGGCACCGCGGAGCCCGGCACGGCGCCGTACGCCCGGCTCAAGTACGAAGGCGGCGTCCACCGGGTGCAGCGCGTACCCGTCACCGAGAGTCAGGGCCGGATCCACACGTCTGCCGCCGGTGTGCTCGTCCTGCCGGAGGCCGAAGAGGAAGCCGAAGTCGCGATAAACCCGAATGACCTCCGCATCGACGTCTTCCGCTCGTCCGGGCCGGGCGGGCAGAGCGTGAACACGACCGACTCAGCGGTGCGTATCACCCACCTGCCCACCGGCATCGTGGTCTCCTGCCAGAACGAGAAGTCGCAGCTGCAGAACAAGGAGCAGGCGATGCGGATACTGCGCGCGCGGTTGCTCGCGGCCGCTCAGGAAGAGGCCGACGCCGCGGCCGCCGCCGAACGCCGCAGCCAGGTACGGACGGTGGACCGGTCCGAGCGGGTCCGCACCTACAACTTTCCCGAGAACCGCATCTCGGACCATCGAGTCGGTTACAAGGCGTACAACCTGGACGCCGTGCTGGAAGGTGACCTGGATGCAGTGATCCAGGCTCTGTCCGACGCGGACGCCGCCGAGCGAATGGCAGCCGCCGCCCAATGACGTTCGATCACGTTCGGCAGGCGTATGCATGCCGTACCACCCGCACGCGCCTGGTACGGCACCGAATGATCACGTTCAGCAGGCTTGTCGGCTCTCCACCAGGCGCACGCGCCTGGTACGGCACCGACACGCATGCTGAACGTGATCGAACGGAGCCGGGGGCGGATGGGGCTGCGTGAGCTGATCGCCGGGGCGGCGGAGCGGCTCGCGGCCGCTGGGGTCCCTTCACCGCGACACGATGCCGAAGAGCTGGCCGCCGACCTGCTCGGAGTGACCCGAGGAGAACTGCGGCTACAGCCGGACCCGACCGACGCGTTCGTCAAGGAATATGACGCCGCCGTGCGGCGCCGGGCCGATCGGGAACCGCTCCAGCACATCACCGGTGTCGCATACTTCAGGCACGTGACTGTGCGAGTTGGCCCGGGCGTGTTCGTCCCGCGCCCGGAGACCGAACTCGTGGCCGGCGCGGCGATTGAGGCCGCGCGCAGAGTGGTCGCGGACGGCCGCACGCCCGTCGTCGCGGATCTGTTCGCGGGGTCGGGTGCCATCGCGCTGGCGGTGGTCGACGAGGTGCCGGCCGCGCAAGTGCACGCGGTCGAGGCGGATGACGGTGCCGTCGAGTGGCTGCGCCGAAACACTGCGGGCACATCGGTCGTCGTCCACCACTGCGACGTCGACGGCTGCCTGCTGGAGCTGGACGGCCGGCTCGACGTCGTCGCCGCCAACCCGCCGTACATTCCCACCGGCGCGACCATCCGCGACCCCGAAGTCGCCGCGCACGACCCCGCTGCGGCTCTGTGGTCGGGTGCCGACGGGATGGACGCCATGCGGGTCCTGGAACGGACGGCCGCGCGGCTCCTTCGCCGTGGCGGTCTGGTGATCGCCGAACATGCCGACGTCCAGGGCGAGGCGGCCCCTGCCGTCTTCGACGCGACGGGCCGCTGGTCGAACGTCGAAGACCACCTCGACCTCGCCGGCCGCCCGCGTTATGTGACGGCAACTCTCAGGACGGCCACCGGGCGCGCGTGAAGATCAAGTGTTCACGACCCGCCGGGGCGATCGTCGTGTCGCCGCCACTCGCGCACACTTGATCTTCAAATCCGGGCGGGTCGCTCCGGTAGCATCGCCCGCGTGAGCCGGACGTACGACTGCACCGATCCCGCCCAGCGCAGCCGGGGCATCGCCGCCGCCGTTCGAGCAGTCAAGCGCGGCAAGCTCGTCGTGCTGCCCACCGACACGGTCTACGGAGTGGGCTGTGACGCGTTCAACGAGTCGGCGGTGAACATGCTGCTGGCCGCCAAGGGCAGGGGCCCGGATATGCCCGTACCCGTGCTGGTGTCCTCGCCCGGCATGCTGGCCGGCATCGCGGCCCAGACCGGGGGGCTGGTCAAGAAGCTCACCGAAGCATTCTGGCCGGGCGGGCTCACGGTGGTGTGCTCTCAGCAGCCCACGCTGAAGTGGAACCTGGGCAACACCCGCGGCACGGTCGCGGTGCGCATGCCGCTGCACCCTGTGGCCATCGAGCTGATCCGCGAAACCGGCCCAATGGGTGTGAGCAGCGCCAACCGCACGGGTAGTCCGCCCGCCCGCACTGGCGCCGAAGCCCGCGAGCAACTGGGCGACGCCGTCGCGGTCTACCTCGACTCGTTTCCCACCGAGGACGACACCCCGTCCACGATCGTGGACGTCACGGGGGAGGCGCCGGTCGTGCTCCGCGAGGGCGCGGTCAGCCTTGACGAGCTGCGGGAGGTCGTCCCGGAGACGGCCGCCCCAGCCGCCACTTCCTGAGCCGGCTGGGACGGGGACTAGAGTCTCCGCGTGCGTGAGTACCTGCTGATCTTCTTTGTGGCCGCGGGCACGACGTACCTGCTCGTCGGCCTCGCAGGCAAGATCGCACATCTGGTGGGCGCCGTCCCGCCGACCCGGGACCGCGACGTCCACCGCGAGCCGGTGCCGCGGCTCGGGGGCCTGGCCATGCTCGGCGGGCTCGTCGCCGCGTTCCTGGTGGCGAGCGTCCTGCCGTACATGGGCCAGGTGTTCGCCGAGTCCAGCGCGCCCCGCGGAGTCCTGATCGCCGCCGCCACCATCTGCCTCGTCGGCGTCGCAGACGACATCTGGAACCTGTCGGCGCTGATGAAGTTCGCCGGCCAACTGCTCGCAGCGGGCCTGCTGGTGATCGAAGGAGTTCAGCTGTTCTGGCTGCCGCTGCCATCCGGTAGCCCGTTCATTCTCGATTCCCTCCAGGGAGCCGTGCTGACCGTCCTGCTCGTGGTGGGGACGGCCAACGCGGTCAACTTCATCGACGGCCTGGACGGGCTCGCGGCGGGCGTGGTCGGCGTCGGCGCCGCCGCGTTCTTCTCCTACGCCTACGTGCTGACCATCGAGCAGGGGTTCACCAGGCTCACGATGCCCGCACTTGTGACCGCCGTTCTGTGCGGCATCTGTCTTGGTTTCCTCCCGCACAACGTCCACCCGGCGCGGATCTTCATGGGTGATTCCGGCGCGCTCCTGCTTGGGCTGCTGCTCGCCACCGGGACGATCACCCTGACCGGTCAGTTCTCCTCGCCGGACGTGCAGCAGCAGGACGGTGGGACGTTCCTGCTGACGTTGCTGCCACTCGTCATCCCGGTGGCGGTCATCGCGCTGCCGTTCACCGACCTGATGCTCGCCGTGTGGCGGCGCACGGGTGCGGGACGCTCGCCGTTCTCACCGGACAAGCAGCACATCCACCACCGACTGCTGGAAATCGGGCACTCGCACCGCCGGGCGGTGGCCATCATGTGGGTCTGGGCCGCGCTCATCGGGTTCGGCATCGTACTGGCCGCGTTGATCGGCCAGTGGCAGATCTACCTCGGCATAGCGCTCGCATTGATCGCCACCGTGCTGATCACGATGGGGCCGCCCACCCACCTTCTGCGACACTCGAAGCAATGACAGCCAGGTCTCACGTTGTTGCCCGACGCTGGACGCTCGCGGCCGGCCTCGGCTGCTCGCTTGCCGGCTGGGCCGCCGCGGGCGGCGAGGGGCTGGCCGGCGGGCTGGTCGCGACGGCCATCGTGGTGGCATTTCTCACCACGGGGCTCATACCCATCCGGATCACGCAGGGCGCGGACGTGCGGGCCGGGCTCGGACTGGCTGTGCTGTTGCTCACATACACCTTGCGGTTGGCGCTGGCGCTCATGGCACTCGCACTGATCAGCCAGGCCGGCTTCGCCGATACGCGGTGGCTCGGGGTGACGATCATCGCGTGCGCGCTCAGCTGGTCGGCCGTGCATGTCGCTCACGCGGTACGCGCATCCCGGCACGAGCCCACCGTCGTCCCCGAACCGTCGGGACCACTGCGGACCGACGATGACGACTGAAGCAAACTCGCAGGTCAGAAGCCCGGTAGCGCATGGTGGAAAGCGAGCCGGTGCCCAGTAGACTCGTCCCGCCATGAGCGACGATCCGTCCGAACAGTCCAGACATGAGCAGAACGCGGCATGGAATGCCGTCAGTCTTATCGTCGCCGGGGTGTTGTTTTGGGGTGGAATAGGGTGGCTCGCCGCGCGCTGGCTGGACAACCAGATCTTCCTCGCCGCCGGGGTCATGCTGGGGGCGGGTGCCGCACTGTACCTGGTCTGGGTCCGATACGGTAGAGCCTGACTTCAGCCCCTTCTGCTTGGTCGGCAATCGTGAGGAAGGACAGCGTTGAGCGCGAGCATGCCCGTCGCCCTGACGGCTGGCGAGACCGAGGAGTTTGAGGCTCCTGGCCCGGCCGACTTCGAGCTTCCTCCTGCCTTCGAAATCCTCGGGTTCGGCGTGACCAAGCCGATGCTCATCGTGGTCGCCGCCACCTTGCTGATCGGCATCACGCTCTACATCGCGGCTCGCCGGGCCGCCCTGGTCCCCGGCAAGGGTCAGTTCTTCGTCGAAGGCGTGCACGGGTTCATCCGCAACAGCATGGTCCCGGACACCATCGGCCGGGAGGGCGCGAAGTACGTCCCGTACCTGTTCACACTGTTCGTGTTCATCGCACTGCTGAACATCTCGGGGATCATCCCGTTCGTCCAGTACCCGGCCACGTCTCGGATCGCGATCCCGCTGGGCCTCGCGGTCATCTCCTGGATCATCTTCAACTACATCGGCATCAAGCGGCAGGGCTTGGGCGGTTACTTCAAGAACATGATGTTCCCGCCCGGCGTGCCGAAGGCGATCTACCCACTGCTCGCGCCGTTGGAGTTCCTGTCCACGGTCATCATTCGGCCAGTTACGCTCACCCTCCGTCTCACCTTCAACATGTTCGCCGGCCACCTGGTGCTGCTGCTCACCATCCTCGGCGGCGAGTTCCTGCTGCTGCACACCCAAGGCGTCGTCGGCTTCGCGGCCGGCAGCGTGTCCCTGCTGTTCAGCATCGTGCTGACCCTCTTCGAGGGCTTCATCCAGCTGTTGCAGGCATATGTGTTCACGCTGCTCTCCGCCATCTACATCGGCGGAGCGCTGACCCACGAGCACTGAACCGACTCAGCGCACGTGACAACCAACCCACGAAAGGAAATGTGATGGAAGGCTCGCTCAACATGGTCGGCTACGGCCTCGCGGCGATCGGCCCGGGCGTCGGCATCGGCTTGATCTTCGCCGCATACATCAGCGGCGTGGCTCGCCAGCCGGAAGCCCGTAGCGTCCTGCAGGGCATCGCCATCCTCGGCTTCGCGCTGGCCGAGGCGCTCGCCGTCATTGGTATCGGCCTCGCCTTCGCGCTCTAACCAATCCGGTAAGGAACTGTCATGATGACGTTGATCGCGCAGAGCGTCCCGGTCGCCGCGGAAGAACCGAACCCGCTGGTACCGCACACCGCCGAGATCATCATCGGCCTGGTGGCGTTCGGGGTGCTGTTCTTCTTCCTGCGCAAGTACGTGCTGCCCGTGTTCGAGCGGACGTACGCCGAGCGCACGGCCGCGATCGAGGGCGGCATCAAGCAGGCCCAGCAAGCCCAGGCCGAGGCGCAGCGGGCGCTCGAGGAGTACCGGGCCCAGCTCGCCGACGCCCGTGAGGAGGCGGCCCGGATCCGGTCCGACGCGCAACGGCAGGGTGCCGAGATCGTGGCCCAGATGCGCGCGGACGGCGAAGAACAGGCCCAACGCATCGTCGCCCGGGCGCAGGCGCAGGTGGCATCCGAGCGAGAGCAGGTTGTGCGGTCGCTGCGGGCCGAGGTCGGTGCGCTGGCCACCGAACTGGCGGGTCGGGTCATCGGCGAGTCGCTGGACGACGATGCGCGGGCGCAGCGGGTCGTCGAGCGGTTCCTGGCCGACCTCGAGTCGGCGAACGGCGCCACCGCGGCGACAGCTCCGACGCAGGACGGCGGATCCTGATGGACCTGGCCGAGCAGCTTGCGAGCGCCGTAGGGCAGTCGGCCGAACAGGCCGGCGCGACGGGTGATGCGCTCATCGCGGTGGCGGGATTCCTCGCGTCCCGGGCGTCGCTGCGACGTTCCCTGACCGACGCAGGCCGGTCGGCGCAAAGCCGGGAGTCGCTGGCCCGCCAGCTGTTCGGCGGCAAGATCGACGAGGCGGCCCTGGACGTGGTCGGGTCCGCCGTCGGTGTCCGGTGGGCCCGGACCGGCGAGCTGGTCTCGACCCTGTTCGAGCTCGGCGTGCTGGCCCACCTGATCTCGGCCGAGTCGCGCGGTGCTCTCGACGTCGTCGAAGACGAGCTCTTCCGGTTCGGGCAGACAATTCGCAACGAGACTGGCCTTCGCTCGGCCCTGCTGGACCGCTCGGCACCGGAACAAGCGCGCGAGCAGTTGGTCCGGACCCTCCTGGAGGGTAAGGCCCAGCCCGAGACGGTCCGGCTGGTCGAGTACGCCGTGCTGGAGCGTCGCGAGGGTAGCCTGGAGAATGAACTGGACCGGATCATCGAGCTGGCCGCGGCCCGGCGTCGCCGAATCATGGCGGTCGCCCGAGTGGCCAAGCCTCTCAGCGACGAGCACCGCGACCGGCTGCAGCGCGCGCTGTCGGCCCAGGCGGGTACGGAGGTCCAGCTCAATGTCGTGGTCGAGCCCGACCTTGTCGGCGGCATCAAGGTGGAGATCGGCGACGAGATCGTCGACGGCACCGTCATCGGCCGGCTGGAAGATGCTCGCCGGCGCCTGGCCGCGAGCCGGTAGAAGCGTGAACACCCAACCCAACGAGAAGCAGGAGCAACGATGACGGAGCTGACGATCCGTCCCGAGGAGATCCGCGAGGCGCTGGACAACTTCGTCCAGTCGTACCAGCCTGCGGCGACCGCCCGTGAAGAAGTCGGCACCGTGGTCGAAGCCGGCGACGGCATCGCCCGGGTCGAAGGGCTGCCCTCGGCGATGGCCAACGAACTGCTGGAGTTCGAGGACGGCACGCTGGGCATGGCGCTGAACCTCGACGTGCGGGAGATCGGCGTCGTCGTGTTCGGCGAGTATGCGGGGATCGAGGAGGGCCAGACCGTCCGGCGGACCGGCGAGGTGCTTTCGGTGCCCGTCGGAGACGCCTTTCTCGGACGGACGATCAACCCGATGGGCGCGCCGCTGGACGGGCTCGGCGAGATAGAGGCGGAGACCACCCGTGCCCTGGAGTTGCAGGCGCCGTCCGTCGTCCAGCGGCAGGGCGTGTCGGAGCCCCTGCAGACCGGCATCAAGGCGATCGACTCGATGACGCCGATCGGGCGCGGTCAGCGGCAGTTGATCATCGGCGACCGGCAGACCGGAAAGACCACCATCGCCGTCGACACCATCCTCAACCAGATCGACAACTGGAAGAGCGGCGACAAGAACAGGCAGGTGCGCTGCATCTACGTGGCGACCGGCCAGAAGGGCTCCACGATCGCCGGCGTCCGCGAGCAGTTGGACGACGCCGGGGCGCTGGAGTACACCACGATCGTCGCCTCGCCGGCATCGGACCCGGCCGGTTTCAAGTACATCGCTCCGTACACCGGCTCCGCGCTCGGCCAGCACTGGATGTACCAGGGCTACCACGTGCTGATCGTCTTCGACGACCTGACCAAGCAGGCCGAGGCCTACCGCACCATCTCGCTACTGCTGCGCCGCCCGCCGGGCCGCGAGGCGTTCCCCGGCGACGTGTTCTACCTGCACTCGCGGCTGCTCGAACGCTGCGCCAAGCTGTCCGACGAGCTCGGCGGCGGCTCGATGACCGGCCTGCCGATCATCGAGACCAAGGCGAACGACATCTCGGCGTACATCCCCACCAACGTGATCTCGATCACCGACGGGCAGTGCTTCCTCGAGACCGACCTGTTCAACTCGGGCATCCGTCCGGCCATCAACGTCGGTGTTTCGGTGTCGCGAGTCGGTGGCGCCGCGCAGATCAAGGCGATGAAGGACGTAACGGGAACGCTGCGGCTGGATCTCGCGCAGTACAACGAGCTGGCGGCGTTCGCAGCATTCGCCTCGGACCTGGACCCGGCAAGCCGGGCGCAGCTGGACCGCGGCGCGCGGATGGTCGAGCTGCTCAAGCAGCCTCAGTCCTCGCCGATGCCCGTCGCCCAGCAGGTGGTGTCGCTCTGGGCCGGCACCACCGGGCAGCTGGACGAGGTGCCGATCGAAGACGTTCGCCGGTTCGAGGCCGAGTTCCTCGACTTCATGCGCCGCGAGCATCAGGACGTGCTCGACTCGATCGCCGAGTCCGGCAAGCTGTCCGACGAGTCCGAGGCCGTGCTCAAGGACGCCATCGGTGCCTTCAAGGGCCAGTTCGTCACGGCCGCCGGCCACCCGCTGGTCAAGGACGAGCCGGTCAAGCCGCTGGGTGAGGACGAGGAAGAGGAGACCGCGATCCGGATCCACAAGCCCTCGCAGGACGAGATCCGCGAGAAGGCCCGCCCGGACGTCGGAGAGTGACCATGCCGACATCGCCGACCAGCGCTACGGAGAGGGGGCAACATGGGCGCTCAACTGCGTGAGCTGCGCCGTCGCATCCGCTCCGTCGAGTCCACCAAGAAGATCACCCGGGCGCAGGAGCTGATCGCCGCATCCCGGATCATCAAGGCCCAGCAGCGGGCCACGGCCGCGCGACCGTACACCCAGACCCTGATCCGAGCGCTGGAGGCCGCCGCGGCCAAGTCGCGGCTGGACAATCCGCTGATCGAGGGCGCCGGCGAGCCGCGCCGCTCGGCCGTGCTCATCGTCACCTCGGACCGGGGCTTCGCCGGTGCGTACACGTCGAACGTGATCCGCCAAGCCGAGGCGCTGACCGGCCTGCTCGGCGAGCAGGGTCAGGAGGTCGTGCCGTACGTGGTCGGCAACAAGGGCGTCATCTGGCACCGGTTCCGCGAGCGCGCGATGGGCGGTGAGTACACCGGGTTCTCGGGCACGCCCGGCTACGCCGATGCCCGGCAGATCGCCGACGACCTGTTGACCGCGATGGACACCCCGACCGGCGAAGGCGGGATCGACGAGATCCATGTCGTGTGGACCCATTTCGTGAACATGGTGCGCCAGGAGGTGCGAGCCAGGCGGCTGTTCCCGATCGTGGTCGAGTACGTCCCCGAGACCGTCCACGAGGTCGAGACCGCGGGCGGTGGGGGAGAGACCGGAACGTCCGCTCCCTCGCGGGCGGAGGCCCCGGAGACTGCCGAGGGCCCGGTGCCGCTCTACGAGTTCGAGCCCTCGGCCGAGGAAGTGCTGGACGCCTTGCTGCCGCAGTACGCCGGTAACCTCGTGTATACGACGTTGCTCGACGCCGCGGCCGCGGAGTGGGCGGCCAGGCGGCGCGCGATGAAGTCGGCGACCGACAACGCCGGTGAACTGCAGGAGACC
>DASUUU010000159.1:0-86919 GCA_036373915.1 Jiangellaceae bacterium
TCACGCGTCATATCCGGTATTAGACCCAGTTTCCCGGGCTTATCCCAGAGCCAAGGGCAGGTTACCCACGTGTTACTCACCCGTTCGCCGCTCGAGTACCCCCGAAGGGGCCTTTCCGCTCGACTTGCATGTGTTAGGCACGCCGCCAGCGTTCGTCCTGAGCCAGGATCAAACTCTCCATTAATGTCTATCTGACACACCCAGACTGAGTCTGGGGTTGTCGACACATGTGAAAGTGAATCCCAGCAAAGCAACGGACCTTGAGTCCGTCGCCTTACCAAAGGAATCCCAACCACGACGAGCAGGCCGCACGGGCCGACCCACCGTGGACGGGGGTTAGTTTGGCATCGACATAAGTTCGTACGCTGTTGAGTTCTCAAGGATCGGACGCGCACCGAAACCCACCCGTTAGGGCAAGTTCTCGGGGCAACCCTTCTAATTTAGCGGAACCGATCGACCGAGTCAAACTTGATCTGCCGGTTCCCATCCGCGCACCCTCACAGATCTGAACCCCGGAGTGAGGCTCAGAGAATCGTTTGGATGAGCGGCTTGCTCGTCGGGCCGGCCGCCTCGTTCGGCGTCCCATTCCCCGGGAGCAACTAGAAACTTACGGGTCCGTGGGCCTGGAGTCAAATCGGGTCCATGTGATCACGACCACACCGGCATACTCCCTGGTCAGAGTCATATCGATCAGCGAACAGCCGGCTGGGGCCGACGGGTCTCTCCGCGCTCCCTGCAACCGGTGTTCTGCTGCGGCGCCGACCTGCGGGATTTCAAGATCGAGGGTTCCGAACACGCGCGCAAGGCGCCCGCTCGGGGCGTGTCCTGAACACCAAGCTTCCACGGTGCCGCCGGCCGCGGGCACCGAGCCTCCACAATGCTTCCAGCCGCGGGTACCGAGCCTCCACAATGCCGCCGGCCGCGGGCACCGAGCTTCCATGAGGCGACTATTGCGACATCATGGAACCTTGGTGCACGCCACCAACCGCACCAGGCCTCCACAATGCCGCCCGCCGCGGGCACCAGGCCTCCACGGTGCGGTCCGCAGGCAAGTCGACAAGGTCAAGTCGACAAGGTCAAGTCAACAAGACTGTGGCCAGATGTCCGGCTCTCTCACTTGACGACTTCGACACCGCCGATGGTCCGCTTGCCGCGGCGCAGCACGAGCCACTTGCCGTGCAGCAGGTCGTCGCGGGACGGCGCAGCGTCCGGCGGGGTCGACGGGTCCAGGCGGACGTTGTTGACGTACGCGCCTCCCTCGGCGAGAGCACGCCGAGCGGCCGACTTCGACTCGACGACGCCGGCCGCCGCGAACAGGTCAACGTACGGCGGCATCTCCTCGCCAACCTCCAGCCGTGCCGGCGCGGTCTCCGCCAGCGCCGCGGCGAGCGTACGCTCGTCCAACTCCGCCAACTCGCCACGACCGAAAAGGGCCTGAGATGCGGCGACGACGCGTGCGGTCTCGTCCTTGCCGTGCACCAACGTGGTCAGTTCCTCAGCCAGCGCTCGTTGGGCCACCCGAGCCGCCGGCCGCTCCGCCGTCGCCATCTCCAGTTTCTCGATCTCCTCGCGAGATCTGAAGCTCATGATCCGCAGGTGACTCGGCACGTCGGCGTCGTCGAGGTTGAGCCAGAACTGGTAAAAGCCGTACGGCGACAGCATCTCCGGGTCGAGCCACACGGCCCCGCCGGCAGTCTTGCCGTACTTCGTCCCGTCCGCCTTGGTCAGCAGTGGCGTGGCGAGCGCATGCACTGACACTCCCTCGACCCGCCGGATCAGGTCGACCCCGGCAGTCAGGTTGCCCCATTGATCTCTACCACCGGTCTGCAGCGTGCAGCCGTAGCGCCGGTACAACTCCAGGTAGTCGAGCGCCTGCAGGATCTGGTAGCTGAACTCGGCGTAGCCGATACCGATTTCGGAGTGCAGCCGAGCACTCACCGCCTCCTTCGCGAGCATCTTGTTCACCCTGAAGTGCTGCCCGATGTCGCGAAGGAACTCGATGGCGCTCATCGGCGCCGTCCAGTCCAGGTTGTTGACGATGCGCGCCGCGTTCGGGCCGTCGAACGAGAAGAACGGTTCCACCTGGCCCTTGATGCGGTCGACCCACCCGGCGACCACCTCTGGCGCGTTCAACACCCGCTCACGGTCTGGATTCGGATCACCGATCAGGCCGGTTGACCCGCCGACGAGCGCCAACGGACGGTGGCCGGCCAGTTGCAGGCGCCGGGCCGTCAGGAGCTGGACAAGGTGGCCGTGGTGAAGGCTGGGCGCGGTCGGGTCGAAGCCGACGTAATAGGTGACAGGCCCGGTGGCCAGCGCGGCGCGAAGCGCCTCCTCGTCGGTGGACTGCGCCACCAACCCCCGCCACTGAAACTCGTCCCAGATGTCGGCCACGTTTGTATCTCTCCTTGGGTTGTGTGTCCCGCTCGTCCTCGAGTGGGCAGACCTCCATAGTGCCAGGACGTTGCCGGCCGAGCGGTCGCGGTCAGACCGGGCCGATCCATACCGTCCCGGCGATGATCGGCCGGCGGCATCCGGCGGTTACGCTACGCCCATGCCGCTCCACCGCACCAGGCCAAGGTCAGGACGCTCGAGGACGAGGCCGGCCAGGCATGCCGCGGCCTGGTCACTCGCCGTCGCCTTGGTCCTCGCAGCCGGCTGCGGCGGGGACGACGAACCCGCCACTGCACCCACGGCCACCGAGTCGACGAGTTCACTCACCGAGCCGCTGGACCTTAGCGCAGAACTCGTCCGGTCGCGCCGCGACGAGGCCAACGAGCGGCTTCGGGTCGAGTTGACGAACCGTGGAGACCAGGCCGTCCCGATCGACGGGGTGCAGCTCGTCGCCGAGCCGTACACGCCGCAACCCGGTGAGATCAGTGGTGGACGCGAGCTCGGTCCCGGCCGGACGTTCGCGTACCAGGTGGTTCACGGCGATGCCGACTGTGTAGGAGACGATCCAAGACCCGGCCCGGTCGAGGTGCGCGTGACGTCCGGAGAACAGCAGATCACCCTCGATCCGGGAGAGTCATCGGACCTCATCGACCGCATGCTGACAGCGGACTGCGCCCGCCAACGCATCCTTGACGTCGTCAGCATCCGATTCGGCACTGAATGGGATGTGCACGGCAACGGAAACGAGCAGGTAGGAACACTTCTCATCGAGCGACACGACGGCGGCCCACCCGTCACGCTCACCGGTGTTCGAAACAGCATCAACTACACCCTCGAAATGCTCGATCCCGACAGCCGGCCGACGCTCGACGAGGGCGAGAAGATACTGGAGGTCCCGGTGCGAAGCCGCGGTGCGCGGTGCGATGGACATGCGATGGGCGACAACAGCAAGCCGTTCGGTTTCTCGGCTTTTCTCAGCCTGGGCGTAGGCCCCGAGACCCTCGTCGAGTTCACCGCCGATGACCAGCCAGAGAACTTCCTCCGGCTCTGTTCATAGGCCCGCGCGCCGGCGCGGCGTGTGTGGCCGGTAGGTAGAGACCGTCGGATCTCCGGCGATCCAGTACCGCCATGGCCGGTCCGCCGCCTCTGCGAGGCCGACCCGCGGCCCGGTGCTGAACCGAACCGGCGCGCCCCGCACAGGGTGCAGGACGATCGGCGAGCCGGGATCGCAGAGGTCCGCGCCGTTGTGGGTCCGGCCGAGGCCCAACGCGCTCGCCAGCCGCGCCGGCCCGCGGGCCAGGTCGCGGTCGTTCCGGGCCGTCGGCCGGCGGCCCCGGGCCACAGCGAGGCCGCGGGTAACTTCGCCGGCACGAAGCAGCACGGCGCTCGCCTTGCCCGCCGGACCGCATACCACGTTGGCGCACCAGTGCATGCCGTAGGTGAAGTACACGTAGAGATGTCCGGCGCGACCGAACATCACCTCATTGCGCCGAGTGCGTCCCCGGAATGCATGCGATCCAGGATCGTCCGCGCCTTCATACGCCTCGACCTCGGTGATTCGAACCGCTACGGCGCCCTCAGGTGAAGAGCTCACCAGCACCGCGCCGAGGATGTCCGGCGCGACTTCGAGGGCGGGTCGGTCGAGCCACGAACGCTCGACGATCACGTACCCGCTGCCGATGGCCTGGCCCTCACCGACCGGCTCCGAATCCGGCGTCACTCGCATGCGTACATCCTGCCGGATCAGGTAGAAAGGCACGGGCCCGGCGGTGGTCCGCACCGCCGGGCCCGGCTCTATCGGCATTCGTCCGGTTGCCGCGAGGACGAATGCCGGCCCCCCGCCGAGTGGGCAGCGAATTGCCCCTGGCTGCTGTTGCCGGCTGGGCCGCGCCGCATGGTGCGGCGTGCCGGCGATTGCTTGCGTAGTAGAGATGCGCGAACCCGCACGGTCGTGACGCCACAACGATGTGACGTACGTCACATCTTCTTGTGCCGACCTCCACCTGCGTGTGCCGGCCGCGCCGACTTTCCTTGACCTCTGGTCCCAGGATCGGCGGCCTGGCTGGGCTTCGGCGGCGTACTCGGCTGGGCGCTGGGCTGTCCGCCGGTCGCGGACCCGACGCCATCGCTGTGACCCAGCGGGTCGCTGGACTCGCTCTTGCCGGGAACCGCATCGCTTCGTCCCGGGCCACTGGTGCCGTCGTCGCTTCCTGGCCAGTTCTCCATCCCCTGCGCGTTCTCGGCTGCCGGGCCACTGGCCCCGAAAGGCGTCGCACTGGGCGTTCCTGTCGGGGTGCCATCCGCGGTTGCGGGCCCGGCGGTCGAACTGGGGGTCGGTGCGGGAGTTTCGGTGCTGCCCGTCGTCGAATCCGGCGCCAGCTCGGCAACATCGGTCGTGACGGGGACGGCCGAGTCCTCACTCACCACGCCGAGATCTCCACTCACCGCCGGGTCGGACGTCGACGTGTCCAGGCCCTCGGCCTCAACGGGGGTGCTGAGCGCTTCCTCGGTGGTCGATAACGGGTCGTTGGTCTCGAGATACGGCTCGGCCGACGTCCCGGCCGACTCGCCAGAGGTGGTCCGATCCGCCGGCGCGACCGCGCCCGTTCCCGGTTGCGCCTGCGCAGGCTCCCCGATCGACAGCTCCACCGCCGGCACGCCGAGTACGGCGACCACGCTGGCCGCTGCCAAGCCCACGACAGCTGTCGCATGGGTAATGCCGACGGCACCGACGCTACCCATCCCGGCTAGACCGCCGGCGGCGCCCGCTGCTCCAGCCACGCCCGCTGCTCCAGCCGTGCCTGCGGACCCCGAGGCGACGGCGGCAGAGCCGACGATCCCGGAGCCGATGCCACCGGCCGGCGCGGACGACAATCCCTGCGCCGACAGTAGCGGGCCTACCCCGAGGATCAGCGGCAGCACCGAACGCATCTTGCCGTTGAGCACCGTCAGGTCTGAAAGTGTGCGCGCGCAGTCGCTACACCCACGAATGTGTGCCTCGACTCGCCGCCGGTCGCGGCGACCGAGCACTCCGCGAACCAGCTTGGCGAGCAGTTCGGCGTACGGGCGACAGCTAGCCCGGGCGTAGGTGAGGTGATCACGCAGATACTCGACCCGCAAGCCTTCACGAGCCCGAGAGGCGAGTGCCGCGGCAGCGTTGGCCGAGATACCGAGGTCCTGACCGATCTCCGACGCGGTGTCGCCGCAGATCTCCGACCTCCAGAGCACCGTCCGCCACCGCGGCGGCAGGCGGCGGAATGCTGCGTGGACGCTGGAATCGTCCTGGCCCAGATCGGCCATGCTCGGCGCTTCGGCCACCAACTCGTCGAGGTCGTCGGCCCGCTCGACCAAATCGACCCGGTCATATCGGCGCAACTCGGCGCGGTGCGCGTTGCGAACCGATGCCAGCAGGTACGGCCAGAACGCCGCGACCTGAATGTTGCGGGACATCGCCCGGAACACCCTGGTGAACGCCTCGGACACGATGTCCTGAGCGCGAGGCTCGTCACCACGCGTCATGCTCAGCGCGTAGCGGAGCGCACCCGAGTAGTAGCGTCGGTACAGCTCTCCGAATGCCTCTGGCCGGCCCATGCGGACTTCCGCGACCAGGCCGGGGTCGGTCGTGTAGGAGTCATCGAGCAATGTCATAAGCGGATCGGCACCTTTCGCCTCCGGGCCGCGTAGCGCGCGGACCGAATGGGACCGCACTCGCGCCCACCTTAAACCCGAGCCTTAGGGCACGTCTAAGGTCAGATGTCACTTACCCCTCACGCGCCGATCTCTAACCACCTTCGGGCCGCCGACACGGCCGACCTGGCCGCAGGGAGTTGCTCTCTCACCCGGGCCGGGGCCGTGCCACCCTTGGCCGACCGCGCGGTAAGCGCGCCGTCGACCGACAGCACCGACCGGACCTCCGGCGTCAAGTGCGAAGAGATCTCCGTGAGGTCCGCGTCGGTGAGGTCCCACAGCTCGATGCCTGCCGCCTCGCAACGCCGGACGCAGGCCCCGGCGATCTCGTGGGCCTCGCGGAACGGCACGCCCTGGCGAACAAGCCACTCGGCCACGTCCGTGGCGAGAGAGAATCCCACCGCAGCGAGCTCGGTCAGCCGTTCGGTGTCGAACCGGAGCGTCGCCACCATTCCTGCGAAGGCCGGCAACAGCACTGTCAGCGTGTCGACCGAGTCGAATACCGGCTCCTTGTCCTCCTGCAGGTCCCGGTTGTAGGCGAGTGGCAGCGCCTTGAGCGTCGTCAGCAGTCCGGTCAGGTTGCCTACCAGCCGGCCGGCCTTCCCCCGCGCCAGCTCGGCGATGTCCGGGTTCTTCTTCTGCGGCATGATCGACGAGCCGGTCGCCCACGCATCGCTCAATTCGACGAACCGGAACTCCCGGGTCGCCCAGATGATCACTTCCTCGGCAAGCCGTGACACGTCGATGCCGATCATGGCCAGGACGAATGCCGCCTCGGCGGCGAAATCCCGGGACGCCGTTCCGTCGATCGAGTTCTCCGCCGCACGAGTGAACCCCAGCTGAGACGCGACGAACTCGGGGTCGAGCCCGAGCGACGATCCAGCCAGTGCACCCGATCCGTACGGCGACTCGTCGGCGCGGCGGTCCCAGTCGCGCAGCCGATCGACATCGCGGAGCAGTGTCCACACGTGCGCGAGCAGGTGATGCGAAAGCAGCACGGGCTGGGCGTGTTGCAGATGAGTGCGTCCCGGCATCGGCGCACCGAAGTTGGCTTCGGCCTGAGCCATGATCGCGTCGACGACGTCGAGGACAAGACTGCCAACGGTTCGCACCGAGTGGCGCAGGTACATCCTGAACAGCGTGGCGACCTGGTCGTTGCGCGAGCGACCGGCACGCAGCTTGCCACCCAACTCGCTGCCTACCCGCTCTATCAGCCCACGTTCCAGCGCAGCGTGCACGTCCTCGTCACCAGGTTCGGGGGCGAACACACCCGACGCCACGTCCGACGCGATCGCATCAAGGGCAGCCAGCATGCGGCCGAGCTCGTCGTCGGTCAGCAGGCCGGCGCGGTGCAGCACGGCGGCATGGGCACGCGAGCCCTCGATGTCGTACGGGGCGAGGCGCCAGTCGAACTGGGTCGAGCGAGAGAGTTCGGTCAGAGCGGCCGCCGGCCCATCGGCGAACCGTCCGCCCCACAACCCTCCGGCGCCGCGAGCCTCACCGGACGGCTCGGCTGCCTGCGGCGTCACGTCATGCCGGCCGGACGACTCGCGGTCAGCCACGGGGTGCTTCTCCTTGTGCGAGTGCAAGGAACCACGCCGCGACGGCATCGCCGCCCTGCGGATCGGTTGCGATCACCAGGACGGTGTCGTCGCCGGCAATGGTGCCCAAGATGTCCGCACGAGCCGCATGGTCGATCGCCGACGCCAGGTACTGGGCGGCTCCCGGAGGGGTGCGCAGCACGACGAGATTCGCCGAAGCCCGCGCCGAGACCAGGATCTCCTCGCACACCCGCACCAGCCGCGCGTCGAACGCAGCCTGCTCCCCGGCCCGGGGAGTCCGATCTCCGCCCTCGCCGGGCACCGCATACACCAGGCTGCCGTCCGAGCCGCGGACCCGCACGGCGCCCAGCTCGTCCAGGTCCCGCGACAGGGTGCCTTGGGTGACCGCGATGCCGTCCTCGGCCAGCAGCCGGGCGAGCTCGGCCTGCGAGCGCACCGGCTGCCGGTTCAAGACCTCGGCGATGCGCTGGTGGCGCGCCGCACGGGTCGCCGGCACGGAGGCATTGCTCATTTCTCGCTCCGCGCCAGCAGCCAGGTCAGCAGTGCCTTCTGAGCGTGCAACCGGTTCTCCGCCTCATCCCAGACTGCGCTGGCCGAGTCGTCGATGACCTCCGATTCGATCTCCTTGCCCCGGTAGGCCGGCAGGCAGTGCAAGACGACCGGATCGGCCGCGGCCGCGACGGCCTGCGTCGTCAGCGCGAACGGCGCGAACGAGGCCTCCCGCTCGCCCGAGTCGCCCTCCTGCCCCATCGAGACCCACGTGTCGGTGGCCAGGACGTCCGCACCCGAGAACGCGTCGTAAGGATCGTTGACGTGGGCCACCGAACCGCCTGTCTCGGCGGCGATCTCGGCCGCTCTCGCCAGCACCGCCGGATCCGGCGAGTACGCGATCGGCGAGGCGATCCGCACCTGCATGCCGGCGGTCGCTCCTGCCAGCAGGTACGAGTGGGCCATGTTGTTCGCCCCGTCGCCTGCGTATGTGAGGGTCAGGCCGGCGAGGGCTCCCTTGCGTTCGCGGATTGTCTGCAGATCGGCGAGCAGCTGGCACGGGTGGAACTGGTCGGTGAGCGCGTTGACCACCGGGACGTTCGCGGCCGCGGCCATGGTCTCCACCCGCCACTGCTCGAACGTCCGCCACACGATCGCTGCGCACTGTCGCTCGAGGACTCGCGCCGTGTCCTCGAGCGGCTCCCCGCGACCCAGCTGAGTGGTCTGGGCATCGATGACCAGCGGGTAGCCGCCCAGCTCGGCGATACCGACGGCGAACGACACCCGGGTGCGCGTCGACGGCTTGTCGAAGATGACCGCCACCGCCCGCGGCCCGGCCAGAGACTGAACCGCCCAGCGATCGATCTTCATCGTGTCGGCCAGATCGAGCACCTCGAGCTGTTCGGCCGGCGACAAGTCGTCGTCGCGCAGGAAATGCCGGACCATCGCTACTCCTTCCGTGCCACGTCGAGGATTCCGGGCAGGGCCCCCAGAAACTCCTGCGCCTGATGGTCGGTCAGGATCAGCGGAGGCGCCAGCCGAATCGCCGCAGCTGCCACCGCGTTGACGATGAATCCGGCGTCGAGTGCGGCTTGGGCGACCTTGTCGGCGACCGGCTCGGTGAGCTCGATGGCCAGCAGCAGGCCCTCGCCGCGTAACCCGGCGAGCAGTGGATGTGCCGGGACGTCGGTCCGAAGCCGCTTTCCGACCTGCCGGACGTTGGCCAGCAGCCCGTCGCGCTCGATGGCATGCAACACGGCTAGGCCGGCCGCCGCTGCGACCGGGTTGCCGCCGAACGTGGTGCCGTGCGAACCCGGTCCCAGCAGACCGGCCGCCGGGCCGATGCCGACACACGCCCCTATCGGAATACCCCCGCCGAGCCCCTTCGCGACGGTGACGACGTCAGGGACGACCCCCGTGCGGTGGAACGCAAACCACTCGCCGGTGCGGCCGAC
Source organism: Jiangellaceae bacterium (assembly GCA_036373915.1). Classification (GTDB taxonomy): domain Bacteria; phylum Actinomycetota; class Actinomycetes; order Jiangellales; family Jiangellaceae; genus JASLBX01. The sequence continues at coordinate 9,587 of DASUUU010000159.1, forward strand.
GCCCGTCTGTACCTCGTCCAGCACGAGCAGAGTCCCGCGCCGGTCGGTGATCTCGCGAGCAGCGGCCAGGTACCCGGCGGGCGGCACCCTGACTCCGGCCTCCCCTTGGATCGGTTCGAGCACAACCGCGGCGGTGTCCGCGTCGACGGCATCGGCGAGGGCGGCCGCGTCACCGTACGGCACGTGCACGACGCCTGGGGGCATCGGCTCGAACGCCGCACGGATGGACGGCTTGCCGGTGAGCGCCAGCGCACCCATCGTCCGGCCATGGAAACCCCCCTCGGCTGCGACGATCTTCGATCGACCGGTCCGGCGGGCCATCTTGAATGCTGTCTCGTTCGCTTCGGCGCCGGAATTGGTGAAGAAGACCCGCGCCGTGGACCCGCCTACCAGGTCGATCAACCGCTCGGCGAGCGCTATCTGCGGGCCCGACGCGAAGAAGTTCGAGACGTGCCCGAGGGTCGCCAGCTGAGCGGTGATCGCGGACGTCAGCAACGGATGGGCGTGCCCGAGGCTGTTGACCGCCAGCCCACCGAGCAGGTCCAGATACCGCTTGCCATCGGCGTCCCACACGTAGCAGCCTTCGCCGCGGACGAGCACCCGCGCGGGGCGGCCGAACGTGGTCATGAGGGCGCCGGCGTACCGATCCAGCCAGGCGTCTCCCGACAGTGCCGCATTTGTCAGCGCGGACAACTCCGTTGCCTGTGGCGGAGTGGCTCGCCCGGACATCTCGAGGTCGTGGGAGGTCACGACGGCACCACCATCGTCCCGACGCCGGCGTCGGTGAAGACCTCGAGCAGCAGCGAGTGCGGCAACCGGCCATCGAGGACGGTCGCCTCCGGCACACCGCCTCGTACCGCCCGCAGGCACGCCTGCATCTTGGGCACCATTCCAGCGTCCAGGCTGGGCAGCAGTTCGGCGAGCGCCGGGGCGGAGATCTCACTGATCACCTCACCGGCCGAAGCACTCTTCTGCGCTGCTGACTTGTGCGCCGGCCAGTCGCGGTACAGCCCCTCGACATCGGTGAGGACCACGAGCTTCTCCGCGCCGAGGGCGACGGCGAGGGCCGCCGCCGCGGTGTCGGCGTTGACGTTGTGCACCACCCCGTCGGCGTCCGGCGCGACCGACGATACGACGGGTATGCGGCCCGCGGCGATGAGGTCGAGCACTGACTCCGGACGGACCTCGGCGACATCGCCCACCAGCCCGATGTCCACCGGCTCACCATTGACCACCGCAGCCTGCCGTTCGGCGATGAACAGGCCGGCGTCCTCGCCGGACAGTCCGACGGCGAACGGGCCGTGCTGGTTGATCAGCCCGACAAGCTCGCGCCCGACCTGTCCGACCAGCACCATCCGGACCACGTCCATCGCCTCCCGGGTCGTGACTCGCAGGCCGCCCCGGAATTCGGTTTCGATGCCGAGCCGCTCGAACATCGCCGAGATCTGCGGGCCGCCTCCGTGCACGACCACCGGCTTGAGCCCGGCAAGGCGCAGGAACACGATGTCGTTGGCGAACGCGTGCCTTAGCTCGTCGTCGACCATCGCGTTGCCGCCGTACTTGACGACGACGATCGTCCCGTGAAACCGCTTCAGCCAGGGCAGCGCCTCGATGAGCGTGGCCGCCTTGCCGAGCGCGACGCTGTGATCGGTGAGTGTGGTCATGTCGAATAGGCCGAGTTCTCGTGGACGTAGTCGTGGGTCAGATCGGTGGTCAGGATCGTCGCCTCGGCCGGCCCGGCCTTGAGGTCGATCGTGACGGTCACGTCCCTGCCGGAGAGGTCCACCTTGTCGCGCGGCTCGGCCGGTCCGGCTCCACCGTCGCGGCAGACCCAGATTCCGTTCATCGCGACGTCGACCGCCGCCGGGTCGAACGCGGCATCCGTGGTGCCTATCGCGGCCAGCACCCGGCCCCAGTTGGGATCACCGCCGAACACGGCGCACTTGAACAGGTTGCTGCGGGCCACGGAGCGGGCCGCCGTCACGGCGTGGTCGTCACTGGCCGCGTTCACCACCGTGATCGCGATCTCGTGGTGGGCCCCCTCGGCGTCCGACCACAGCTGGCGGGCCAGGTCGGCGCACAACCGGGTGACCGCCTCGGTGAGCTCCCCCTCGCTCGGGGCGATACCGGACGCCCCGCTGCTCATCAGCAGGACGGTGTCGTTCGTCGACATGCAGCCATCGGTGTCGAGCCGGTCGAAGGTGACGCTCGTGGCATGCCGAAGCGCACGATCCAGGGTCGTTGCATCGGCGACCGCGTCGGTGGTGAGAACGACGAGCATGGTGGCGAGCCCGGGAGCCAGCATGCCCGCGCCCTTGGCCATACCACCTACCACCCAGCCGGCGCCTGCGACAGTCGCCTGCTTCGGGCGGGTGTCGGTAGTCATGATCGCCTCCGCGGCGGCCGGCCCGCCGTCGGTTGCCAGCGCCTCGGCTGCGATCCCGATTCCTGCAGCGAGCTTGCTCCTGTCGAGGTGCTCACCGATCAGGCCGGTCGAGCAGACCGCGACGTCGATAGGCCCCGCGCCGATCAGGTCGGCGACGAGTTCGGCGCTCGCGTGGGTGGTCTGGAACCCTTCCGGCCCGGTGTAGCAGTTGGCCCCGCCGGAGTTGAGGACGACCGCGGCCAGCCGCCCGTCCGCGATCACCCGCTCGCTCCACAGCACCGGGTTGGCCTTGCACCTGTTGGACGTGAACACCGCCGCGGCGTCGCGGCGCGGTCCGTCGTTGACGACGACGGCCACGTCCGGCTTACCGCTGGGCTTGAGGCCCGCCGTCGCACCGGCTGCGCGGAATCCGGTGGCAACGGTCACGCTCACGGGGCGACTCCGTTCACGGCGAGCCCGAGAGTCTCGTCCAGGCCCAGGGCGATGTTGGCGGACTGGATGGCGGCCCCTGCCGTGCCCTTGACCAGGTTGTCGATCGCGGTGACCGCTACGACCCGGCGGGCCCGCTCGTCGAGCGTCACCTGCACGTGCGCGCTGTTCGAACCGGTCACCGATGACGTGGCGGGCCACTGATCGGCCGGTAGCAGGTGGACGAACGGCTCTCCCGCGTAGGCCGCGGACCACGCCGCCCGGATCCGTGTCGCGTCCGCCCCAGGAGCCAACGTCGCCGTCGTGGTGGCCAGGATGCCCCGGGCCATCGGCACCAGCGTGGGTGTGAACGAGATGCCGACCGGCGCGCCAGCAGCGGCCGACAGGTTCTGCTCGATCTCCGGGATGTGCCGGTGTACTCCCCCGACGGCGTACGGGCTGGCCGAGCCCATGATCTCGCTGGCCAGCAGGTGCGGCTTCAGCGTCTTCCCGGCACCGGATGTCCCGCAGGCCAGTACGGCGACCAGGTCGTCCGGTTCGATCACACCGGCCGCCAGGCCGGGCGCCAGCGCGAGGCTCACCGCCGTGACGTTGCAGCCGGGAACGGCGATCCGGCGAGCGTTGACGAGGGTGGCGCGCTGTTTGGCCCCGGTCTTGTCGACGAGTTCGGGCAATCCGTACGGCCACGTTCCAGCGTGCTCGCCGCCGTAGAAGGCGGCCCACGCCTGCGCGCTCTGCAGCCGATGGTCGGCGCCGCAGTCGACCACGAGGGTTTCGTCCCCGAGCTCAGCGGCCAGCCCGGCCGAGGCACCGTGCGGGAGCGCCAGGAACACCACGTCGTGACCGGCCAGCTCAGCGGCCGATGTCTGCGCGAGAACTCGTGCGGCGATCTCCTGGAGGTGCGGCTGGTGCTCGCCGAGCCGCGAGCCCGCATTGTTATGTGCCGTTACAGACCCGATCTCGAACTCGGGGTGCCCGAGAAGCAGCCGCAGCACCTCTCCTCCGGCGTATCCACTCGCTCCCGCGACAGCGGCCCGCATGCCCATGAGGCATGAGTATGCCGAATTGCGAAACTATATGCAAGCCCGACGATCTGTCCACCCTGTGTTCGGGCACCAGACCGCAGCCCACTTGATGAAGCGGCTGATCTCGATCGTCAAACCGCGGGGTCGTCGGCCGTTATCGGCGCGAGCCGCAGGACTCGGGCGTTCGAATCGAGGATCGCCTCCTGCTGGCGCAGCAGTGACTCCGCGGTGTCCGTCCCGGCCCGGAAGTAGCGGCCACCGAGATCGTCCAGGCGGCCATCGCCGACGGCGGCCACCAGCTCTATGACGTCTTCTGGCGCATTCCACTCTGTCCGTGCGGCATGCATCGGCATCGCCGCCGTCATATCAGTCCAGATGGCGCCCGGTGATAGGTCGAAGGCTCGCACTCCGCGTCCGCGATACTGCGCGTCGATCTGGGTGGTGAACCGCGCCAGCGCACCCTTGCCCACCGTGTAGCCGGTGTACACCTGCCGCACGTCGTGAGCGGCGCCGCTGCTGATGTTCACGATCCGTCCCCCACCGGTCTCGAGCATCGTGCCCAGCACGGCATGGGTCACCAGCATCGGCCCGCGCACGTTCACCTCGACAACGCGCCAGGTCTCCTCCACGTCGGTTGACCCGAAGGCCGTCTCCACCGATTCGATGATCCCGGCGTTGTTGACGAGCAGGTCGATACCGCCCAACTCCGCGACGACGGCCGATACGGCCCGGTCGACAGCCGGCCGGTCGACGACGTCGGCGACCGCCCTGGACGCCACTGCGCCGCGCCCGCGGCACTCGGCCGCCACGGCGTCGAGCGCCTCGCCATTGCGCGCGATAAGCCCGACCGCCCAGCCCCGGGCGGCCAGCCCGATTGCCACCTCTCGACCGATACCTCGGCTTGCGCCCGTAATAAGGGCGCGCCGGCCATGCGCGCTCAACGTCCAGATCCTCCAACGCCCCGCGACGCTAGCTACGCAGGACGGCGCCGGTACGTTCCGCGGCGGCGGCGACAGCCGCGTCCCGTGCGGCAGTGGTCTCCTGGACGGTCAACGTGCGGTCGGGAGCCCGGAATCGCAGCGCGTACGCGAGCGAGCGGCGGCCCTCGCCCACCTGCGGCCCTTCATAGGCATCGAACAGCCGCACCGACTCGAGCAACTCGCCGGCTCCGTCCCGCAGCGCCGCTTCGACGTCGGCGGCCGGGACCGAAGCGTCGACGACCAGCGCCACATCCTGAGTTGCAACAGGGAAGGTCGACACGGTCGGTGCCGGGACCGGCGCGTCCACCGCGCTGAGGCGGTCGATCTCGAGCTCCATGGCGCAGGTACGCGCCGGCAGGCCCAACGCCTCGATGGCCCGCGGGTGGAGCTCGCCGCCATGACCCACCAACGTCTCGCCGACGTACAAGGCCGCACACCGGCCCGGGTGCCAAGGCGCGTGCTCATCCCGCCGCACGGTCAGCTCGACACCGGCCGCATCCGCGATCACCCGGGCCGCCTGCACCGCGTCCGCCCACGACACGGGCTGCGCCGGGCCCCACCACCCGGCCGGCTCGCGGTGGCCGCACAACGCCACCGCGATCCGCCGCGGCTGATCCGGCAGCGCCGCCTCGAGCGCCGCCACGTCGGCATCGCTCGGGCGCCGGTCGACCGGCAGTCGCGGCGGCGCCGGCAGCGGGTCCGGGCCAGGGCGGAACACCAGGCCCGACTCGAATATGGCCACGTCGGTGGCGCCGCGCCCGACATTGCGCCGCAACGTCGCCAGCAAGCCGGGCAGCAGCGTGGTACGCAGGTACGGCTGCTCATCCGAGAGCGGGTTGGCCAGCCGCAGCACCTGCCGGCGAGCGTCGTCGTCGCGCAGTTGCAGGGCGTCGAGTTCGATCGCGCCGACGAACGGGTACGACGGAGCCTCGACGTAGCCGGCTGCCGCCACCGCACGCTCGATCCGCCGCCGCACTCGCTGGCCGAAGGTGATCCCGCGACCGGCCGGCGCGACCGGCAGCACGGACGGGATGGCCTCGTAGCCGTGCAACCGGGCGACCTCTTCGACAAGGTCATACGGATCGGTCAGATCGGGCCGCCAGGTCGGCGGGACGACCGACAGCCGGCCGCCGTCCAGCGGCGTCACGCGCGCCCCCACCAGCACAAGCCGGTGGGCGACCTCTTCGGCGCTGTACTCGACGCCCACGACCTGCGACGGAAGCGACGAGTCGATCTCGAGCCGCGGCGCGTCGGGGACGCTCCCGACGAGCGTCCCGCCCGGCTCCGCGGTGGCTCCCCCGAGTTCGACGAGCAGGTCCACGACCCGCTGGGCCGCCGCCGCCGGAAGGGCCGGGTCGACGCCGCGCTCCCAGCGCTTGGCGCCCTCGGTGGGCAGCTTGTGGCGCCGGGCGGTGCGGGCCACGCCGGTCGCCTCGAAGTTCGCCGCCTCGATGACGATCTCTGTCGTCCTCGGCCCGAGCTCGGTGGTCGCACCGCCCATAACGCCGGCGAGCCCGATCGGGCCGGAGTCGTCCGTGATGAGCAGATCGTCCGGGTCGAGGTCGCGGACCACGTCGTCGAGCGTCGTCAGCTTCTCCCCCGGCTTGGCCCGCCGCACCACGATCGGGCCGGACAGCAGCGTTCGGTCGTACCCGTGGATCGGCTCGCCGAGCTCGAGCATCACGTAGTTGGTGATGTCGACCGCCAGCGACAGCGAGCGCATGCCGGCGAGCTGGATCCGGCGCTGCATCCAGCGCGGCGAGGGCGCATCCGGGTTGAAGCCGGTCACCGTCCGGGCCGCGAATACCGGGCAGCGGTCCGGGTCCTCGATCCGAACCGGGTAGCCCTCACCCTGGTATCCGACCTCGACGTCGGCCGGGTCTCGCAGCGGCAGCCCGTACGCTGTCGCGACCTCACGGGCAATGCCCCGGATCGACAACGCGTAGCCCCGATCGGGCGTGACCGCGATGTCCAGGACATCGTCCCGCAAGTGCAGCAGTTCCGTGGCATCGTCGCCGGGCACTCCCTCGTCAGCACCCAGAACCATGATTCCCGAGTGGTCGTCGCCTATGCCGAGTTCCCGCGCCGAGCAGATCATGCCGTCGGACACGTGCCCGTACGTCTTACGGGCCGAGATGGTGAACCCGCCCGGCAGGACGGCGCCCGGAAGCGCTACGACGACGAGGTCGCCGGAGGCGAAATTCAGCGCGCCGCACACGATGCCTCGTGGCTCGGGCTGCCCGACGTCCACCTGACACCACCGGATGGTCTTGCCGTTCTTATGGGTCTGCTCGGTGAACTCCAGCACGCGGCCGACGACGAGCGGCCCCTCGACGTCGGCGCCGGCGTGGTCGACGGTCTCGACTTCGAGCCCGGCCCGGATAAGCCGCGCGGCGACGTCACGCGCCGACTCACCTGGGGGCAGGTCGACGTACTCACTGAGCCACGACAACGGAACCCGCATCAGATCTCCATCCCGAACCGGCTGGTGAACCGCACGTCACCTTCGACCATGTCTCGCATGTCCTCGATCCCGTGCCGGAACATGAGGGTGCGTTCCAATCCCATGCCGAAGGCGAAGCCGGTGTAGCGCTCCGGGTCGATGCCGCAGGCGATGAGCACCCGCGGGTTGACCATGCCGCAACCGCCCCACTCGATCCAGCCCTCGGAAGAGCAGGTGCGGCACGGTGCATCCGGGTTGCCGACCGACGCGCCACGGCAGACGAAGCATTGCAGGTCCATCTCGGCGGACGGTTCGGTGAACGGGAAGTAGGACGGGCGGAGCCGGGTCGTGATGCCGTCACCGAACATCGCTTCGGCGAAGTGGTCGAGGGTGCCCTTCAGGTGCGCCATGGTCAGGCCTTCGTCCACGGCAAGGCCCTCCACCTGGGAGAACACGGGCGTGTGCGTGGCGTCCAACTCGTCGGTGCGGTACGTGCGGCCCGGGCATATCACGTAGATGGGTGGCCTGCACTCGAGCATGGTGCGGGCCTGTACCGGCGAGGTGTGCGTGCGCAGCACCACCCCGGACTCCTCCGCTCCCGGCGGGGCTTCGATAAAGAACGTGTCCTGCATGGTCCGGGCCGGGTGGTCGGGGCCTATGTTGAGCGCGTCGAAGTTCAGCCACGCCGCCTCGACCTCGGGGCCTTCGGCGACCTCCCAACCCATCGCCACGAACACGTCGGCGACGCGCTCCTGGATCGTCGACAGCGGGTGGCGGGCGCCGCGTGGTTCGCGGTCCCAGGGCAAGGTCACGTCGACGGTTTCCTCGGCGAGGACCCGCTCGTCCCGCTCGACCTCGAGGACCGCCTGCCGCTCGGCGAGCGCCTCGGTGATCTGCTTGCGGGCGGCTCCGACCCGCTGGCCGGCTTGCTTGCGGGCCTGGGGTGGGAGCGCGCCTATCTCACGGTTGGCGAGCGCGAGCGGCGACTTGTCGCCGGCGTAGGCGAGGCGGGCTGCCTTGAGCTCGTCGAGGTCGCCGGCGGCCGCGATGGCCGCCAGTGCCTCGTCGCGCATCCGTGCGACCTCGTCAGCGTGCAGGGGGGTGACTTCAACCGGGTCGTAGTGCTTGTTGGGCGCGGACATCTTCCTCGCTCACCTATGCGTCGCCGCCGCTCGGCGGCGGAATGCTGGGGCCACCGGCGAGTTTACGGCTCGATCGGACGTACGTGGTCATCGAACCCGGCGCTGCGCCCGCGCGGACGCGTACAAGCACACCGCGGCCGCTGTGGCCAGGTTCAGGCTCTCGGCCCGGCCGTAGATCGGCACTCGCACCACCTCGTCCGCCAGTTCGCGGGACGCGGACGGCAATCCGTGAGCCTCGTTGCCGAACAACCACGCAGCGGGACGGGCCAGCAGGCCCGTGGCTTCGGCTTCGTCGAGATCAAGGTCGCCGGCACCGTCGGCGGCAAGCACGCGGAGCCCGCGCTCGCGCGCCGCGGCGATCGTCGTCTCGAGGTCGGCGTCGGCGCAGATCGGCAGGTGGAACACACTGCCCGCCGACGCCCGGACGCTCTTGCCTCCGTGCGGATCGACCGATCCCCGGGTGAGCACCACGGCGTCCGCGCCGGCAGCGTCGGCGCACCGGATGACGGTGCCCGCATTGCCCGGGTCTCGGGCCTCGGCGAGGATCGCCACCAGGTGTGGCGCCCCGTCAAGCGCAGCGCCGAGTGGCACGCTCAGCAGCCGGCAGACAGCGACCAGCCCTTGCGGTGTCATCGTCTCGGACAGCGCCGCCAGCGCCGGCTCGTCGGCATGGTGGACCGGGATGCCTGCGGCCAGCGCGGCATCGACGATGTCGGCGTAGCGCGTAGCGGCCGGCGGACTGGCGAACAGGTCGGTGACCAGTCCCGGCCGCTGTTGTGCAGTCGCCGCGAGCGCCTCGCGGACTGCTTGCGGGCCTTCGGCAAGGAACAGTCCGGCCTTGGCCCTTCCCTGCCGGCGGGTCAACTTGCGCGCGTCCCTGACCCGGGCGGACCGCTGAGTCAGGATCGGCATGACGGGCCTTCCATGCGGACTGGACAAGTGCGACGCCGGCATACCGGAATCGCAGCGCGGACCCAGAACCGGATCAGGTGACCAGCCGCGGGTCTTCGCAGGTCATCCCTACCCCACGTCACCTGATCGTTTAGCGTCCACATGGTGAGACCCGATCAGGTGACCAAACCCGTCGTTTCAGAGCCGGATTGGTCACCTGATCGATTCCGTGTCGACGATCAGGTGACCAAACGACGATCAGGTGACAAAGGGGGCGGGTGGCGCAGATCAGTGATCAGGCGACCGGCGCGTTGCGGTCGGCCGGCAGGGCACCGCGCGCGGTCTCGACAAGAGCCGAGAACGCCGCCGGGTCGTTGACGGCCAGGTCTGCGAGGATCTTCCGGTCGACCTCGACCTCGGCCAGCCGAAGGCCCTGGATGAAGCGGTTGTACGTCAGACCGTTGGCCCGCGCCGCCGCGTTGATCCGGGTGATCCACAGTTGCCGGAAATCACCCTTGCGCTGCTTGCGGTCCCGGTACGAGTACACGAGGGAGTGGGTGACCTGCTCCTTCGCCTTCCGGTAGAGACGGGAACGCTGGCCCCGGTAGCCGCTGGCCTGATCGAGGACTTCACGGCGCTTCTTCTGAGCGTTGACTGCGCGCTTGACGCGTGCCACTGGTACTCCTTGGTTCGTTGCGTGCTCGGGAAACGGCCCGGCTGGACCGGGCCGACCCGAGAGAAAGTCGGGCTACTTGCCGAGCAGCTTGCGAACGCGCTGCTTGTCGGCGCCGGATACCTCGGTGGTGCCGGCGAGGCGGCGGGTCCGGGTAGACGGCTTGTACTCGAAGTTGTGCCGGCGGTTCGCCTTCTGGCGCAGCAGCTTGCCGCGACCGGTCAGCTTGATCCGCTTTTTCATCCCGCTGTGCGTCTTCATCTTTGGCATGGCTGCCGTTATCTCGCTTTCAGTAGTTGTGTGCTCAAGCGCTGTCGGCAGTTCGTTTTGCTGCCCGCTCCGCCTCGGCGGCAGCCCGCCCCGCCGCACGTTCGCTCTTCTCCGCCTGCTCCTGGGCTTCGCGCTCGGCGGCCCGGCGCTTCTTGGCCGCCTCGCGGTCGGCCTTCGCGTCGGCCTTCTTCTTGTGTGGTCCCAGCACCATGATCATGTTTCGGCCGTCCTGCTTCGGCGCCGACTCGACGAAGCCAAGGTCCTGGACGTCGTCGGCCAACCGCTGCAGCAACCGCAGGCCAAGCTCGGGACGCGACTGCTCGCGGCCTCGGAACATGATCGTGACCTTGACCTTGTCGCCTTCGGCCAAGAAGCGCTCGACGTTGCGCTTCTTGGTCTCGTAGTCATGGGTGTCAATCTTCGGGCGGAGCTTCTGCTCCTTGATCAGGACGTGCGACTGGTTCCGCCGAGCCTCGCGTGCCTTCATCGCGGACTCATACTTGAACTTGCCGTAGTCCATAAGTTTGGCCACCGGCGGACGTGCCGACGGGGCCACCTCGACGAGATCGAGATCGGCCTCCTGGGCGAGTCGCAGCGCGTCCTCGATGCGGACGATGCCTACCTGCTCACCGTTGGGGCCGACGAGCCGGACCTCGGGTACCCGAATCCGGTCGTTGATGCGGGGCTCGACGCTGATGCCTACCTCCTGGCGTGGTTCTCTGTTGTGCGCACGCGGAGGGTCACCCGATCGTGGCCGATCGGGACGTGGCCCGGATCGGCCCGACCGCTGCGGGCAGCGGCCGCGACCATTACCCGACGACCCATCAGATGGTCGATGCGGGTGGGAGATTCTCCACTTGCGAGTCGGTCAACACGAAAGGTTAGCACGCACGGGCATCGGTATTCACATCGGCAACGGCGCCCGGCCGGGCGTCACCGGTCCCGCCCACGCGCACCGCCGAGCGCGGCGCGGATCAGGTCCGCCGCCCGTCCGGCCCGGGCGCGCATTCGCCGACGGGCCGGTACGGCGGTGGCGCCCGGCCGGGCGGCGCCCGCAGTACCGTTCTCGGGCTGACCGGCCAGTCCGACGGCCACGGCCCACGTCGCGCCCTCGTGTTCGACGGCCACCGGTCGCCAACCGGCCGCCAGGGCGCGCAACTCGCCGGCGTCGACGGAGAACGTGACCGGGCCCGCCAGGTCGATCACCAGCGCGTCCGCCCCGTCGGCCAACGCGGCCTCAGCGGCCCGTCGCGCGGTGACCGGCACCGGCCGCGCGGCCGGATTCCATCGCCGCATCGCCTCCAGGCAAGTGAAAGCGAGTTGCCCGCGACGGCCGTCCCGGCCGGTCGTCGACACCGTCGCCATGTGCGACGCCTTGTCCATCCGGACACCGTCGGCCGACTCGCCGGCCTCGTCGAGCACGGCCACCACCGGCACCAACAGCCGCCCGCCCGCGAAGGCGGCCAGCACGTCGGCCGAACCCCCGAGTCCGTTGGCGTACGCGCCGAGAGCGGCAAGCACCTTAGGGTCCGCAGAACCGTCGTCGGCCCGGAATCCGGGCGTGCCGATGGCGCGGTCAGGCAGCGAGCTCACAGGCCGCGACCATAGCCTGCCGGCGGCGCAGATGCCAGACCGGCGCGCTCACCAGCGTCATTGCCCGTCCAGCCAGGCCCGGACTGCCTCGTCGTGTTCGCCGAGGCCGGGCGGTGGCAAGTGTTCGGCACGCCCGCCCGCGTATGGCAGGTCGCCGAACCGCAGCGGCGGTCCGGGCAACTCGACGCGGCCGAGCACCGGGTGGTCCACGGAAATCACCAGGCCCTGTGACCTCGTCTGGTCCCATTCGTACACTTCGTCCAGCCGGCGCACCCGGCCGGCCGGTACGCCGGCCCGATCCAGCCGGGCCAGCCACACATCCGCCTCGTCGCCGGCCAGCGCCGCGTCGATCTCGGCGATCAGCACCTCCCGGTGAGCGACCCTGTCGCGGTTGGTGACGAACCGCGGGTCGTCCGGATCCAGGCCTACGACCGGAGCGAACACCCGCCATTGGCTCTCGCTGCCCACGGCGACCTGGAGGGCGGCGTCAGCTGCATGGAACAGCCCGTACGGCGCGATGGACGGGTGGTGGTTCCCGGGGCCGGCCGGAACCTCTCGCGCCACGGTCCACCGGCTGCCCTGGAACGCGTGCACGCCTACCACTGCCGCGAGCAGCGAGGTCCGCACCACCGTGCCCTGGCCGGTCCGCTCTCGGGCGAGCAGCGCGCCCAGCACTCCGTACGCGCCGTACATGCCGGCGAGCAGGTCGGCGATGGGAACGCCGACCCGGGTCGGCTCGCCGGGCGGCCCGGTGAGCGACATCAGACCCGCCTCACCCTGCGCGATCTGGTCATAGCCGGCCCGCCCGCCTTCCGGGCCGTCATGTCCGAAACCGGTGATCGACAGGATCACCAACCGCGGGTTGACCCGGTGCATCCACTCCGTGCCGATACCCCACCGGTCGAGCGCTCCTGGACGGTAGTTCTCGACGAGCACATCCGCCCTGCTCACCAACCGCTCCAGCAGCGCCCGCCCGTCGGGCGACTTGAGGTCCGCCGTGACCGATTCCTTGTTGCGGTTGCACGACATGAAGTAGGTCGACACGGCATCGTCCTTCGGGCCGACGAACGGCGGCCCCCACCCACGTGAGTCGTCACCTCGCCCCGGCGGCTCCACCTTGATCACCCGGGCGCCGAGATCGCCCAGCATCATGCTGGCGTGTGGCCCGGCCAGCGCCTTGGTCAGGTCGACAACGAGGTAACCGGCGAGCGGTCCGGTGGAATCAGGTGTCTGCGGCATGCTCCGGAGACTAGGTGATCCGCCCCTGGCGAAACCGCTGGCCTGCCGGGAGGACTGTCAGAGAAGCTCGGCTCATGCGAATTCTCGTGCTCGGCGGAACCGTCTACCTGTCCAGAACGATTGCCGCGCTGGCCCGCGACCGGGGCCACGACGTCACTGCCGCGGCCAGAGGCCGCAGCGGCGGTCCCCCGGACGGCGTGCGCTTCGTGCGGGCCGATCGGACGGCGACCGACGGGCTCAACGCGCTGAGCGACGAGACGTTCGACGCTGTGGTCGACGTCGCACGGCTGCCCGGTCACGTCGGCCCGGCGCTCGACGCGCTCGCGGAGCGGGCCGGTCACTGGACGTTCGTCTCGACCTGCAGCGTCTACTCCGACCACGAGACGCCGGGCCAGCGGGCCTCCACCGCGGGGGTCCACGATCCGGCGCCTGCTGACAGCCTCGACGAGGACATGGAGCGGTACGGGCCCAACAAGGTCGCCTGCGAGAACCTGGTCCGCGACCGGCTGCCGGACAGGTCGTTCATCGTGCGGCCCGGTCTCGTCGTCGGTCCCGGAGATCCGAACGACCGGTTCGGCTACTGGCCGCTGCGCATCGCCGACGGCGGCGAGGTGCTCGCACCTGGACAGCCGGACGACCTCGTCCAGTACATCGACGTCCGCGACCTTGCCGAGTGGGTGCTGGACGCGGCGGAGGCAGCGATGACGGGCACGCACGACGGCATCTGCCCGCCCATCACGCGGTCGCAGTTCCTGGCGGAGATCGTTGAGGCGCTGGACGGGGACGCCGACCTCACCTGGGTGTCACAGGAGGTCCTCCAGGAGCACGGGGTCAATCCGTGGGCCGGCGAAGAGTCCCTCGGGCTGTGGTTGCCCCTCCCCGAGTACGGCGGCTTCCTCAGCCGAGACCCCGCGAGTGCGCTCGCCGCGGGACTGCGGATCCGGCCGCTGCGCGAAACCACGTTGCATTGGTATGCGAACCGGCCCGAATCGCCGGCCCTGCTGGCCAACCTGAGCAGGGAGAAGGAAGCAGCGGTGCTGGCCTCCTGGCACGCCCGCTCGGTCTAGGGGCCGGTGCGCAGGTTGGCAGGAAGCCGGATGCGGATCGACGAACTGGCCGACCGGATTAAGCACACCGCGCCGAGCGCCGGCTCGACGCGGGTCGTCGCGATCGACGGCCCTGCCGGCTCGGGTAAGTCGACGCTTGCGGCCCGGCTTGCGGGGCCACTCGACGCGCCGACGGTGCACATGGACGACATCTATCCGGGCTGGGACGGGCTTGCGGCCGGGCCGTCCCGCCTGCTCGAGTGGATCCTCGAGCCGCTCGCAAGCGGTCGCGTGGCCCGGTACCGGCGCTACGACTGGGAGGCGAGCCGGTACGCCGATTGGGTCGACGTGCCCGATGCCGACACCTTGATCGTGGAGGGATGCGCGAGCGGAGCGCGGTCGGGTGCTCCTTACGTGTCGTTCCTGATCTGGGTCCAGGCGCCGCGGGACGTGCGTATGCGCCGGGGGATCGAGCGGGACGGCGAGGTCTTCCGGCCGCACTGGGAACAGTGGGCTGCCCAAGAGGGGGTCCACTTCGCCGCCGAGGGCACCGCGGGCCGTGCCGACGTAAGCATCGACGGCGCTCCGAGCATGGTCCACGACCCGGAAAGAGAAGTCGTCCTGCCGGGGTAGACCGCGTGGTGTGTCGGCGGCGGGGTAATTCACCAGATTCCATCTGTGACTGGTGTGACAGTTGGGTTATCTGCGAATATCGAGGCTACAGGGAATGCAGCCCCGCTGATCCGGACAGGGGTACGTCATGATCGACATGCCGCGAGCCGGCTTCAACCTGATCGTCCTGGGGCCGGGCGTGCGTGACCTGATCGCCGGCTGCTCGCATGATCGGCCAGCGAGCGGAGCCAATGGTCGCGTGTCCCGATTTGTCCGGTCAGTTGAGCGTTTGCTCCGCTGCCTGGCCGATCATGCCCCGCACCGATCTACACCCGGCGCCGGCCTAGCGGCGGCGACAGCAGTGGTCACGGCGGCGGTCCTGCTCGGGCCGGCCGACCTGGCCGTCGCCGAGCCGGAGACGCCGGCGAGGTATCCGTCGGCCTCCAGCTCGACTCGCGTGAGCGGGCTCGGCTTCGACACCTGCACGGCACCCTCGCTTTCGGCCCTGCGGGCCTGGCGGGCGTCTTCGTACCGGACGGTCAACATCTACTTCGGGGGGCGGAACCGGGCATGCAAGCAACCCAACCTGACCTCGGCCTGGGTGCGGGACGCCACCGCGATGGGTTGGAAGCTGCTGCCGACCTATGTGGGCTACCAGCCCGCATGCATGCTCGGCACCAAGACGTATCGCTACACCTCCTCCACCGCGACGTCGCGCGGTACCTCGGACGCCAACGACGCGGTCGCCAGGGCCAAGGCGCTGGGCCTGCTTCCCGGTAGCGCGCTGTACGCCGACATCGAGCACTACGACCGGAGCAACTCCTCATGCCGGACGTCCGTGCGCAGGTACGCCTCGGCCTGGACCAAGACGCTGCACGTCGCCGGCTACGTCGCGGGCGTGTACGTCCACCAGAACTCCGGCTTGCGCGATCTGTCCGCCACGTACAACTCGCTCAGCTACGCCCGGCCAGACGCCGTGTGGGTCGCCCGGTGGGACGGCCGCACGTCGCTCACCGGCTGGCCCACGGCGCCGAACACGCAGTGGTCCACCTGGCAGCGCGTGAAGCAGTACCGCGGCGACCACAACGAGACATGGGGTGGCGTGCGGATGAACATCGACAGCGACGCGCTGCGCGCACCGGTAGCGACCGTCGCGCGGCGGTATACGGTCACGAGCAGGACCGCACTCAATGCCCGCACCGGGCCCTCGACGTCGTACCCCGTCGCGCGCAGCCACGCGTCGGGTTCGTCGCTGTCCGTCGTATGCCAGACCCGCGGCAAGAAGGTCGGCACGAGCCCTGTGTGGGACCGCCTGTCCGACGGGACCTGGGTCAGCGACTACTACGTCTCCACGCCGTCGAGCAGCGGCTTCAGCTCGGCCCTGCCACTGTGCATGTACCCCGGACAGGTAACCGCCAGCGCACTCAACGCCAGGAGCGGGCCCGGCACGTCCTACTCGACGTCCGGCGGCGCATTGCAGCGGGGATCGCTCGCCTACGTGGTGTGCCAGAAGACCGGTACCAGGGTCGGCACCAGCTCGGTATGGAACAAGCTGCCCGACGGACGGTGGGTCAGCGACTACTACGTCTCCAACCGGTCGAACACGAGCTGGAGCGCTCCGGTCCCCCGCTGCCCGTAGCCCAGGTCCGCCGAGTCCTACCGGCACGGCCTAAGCTGCGAGCCATGCGTGCTTTGATCGCGGCCACCATCGTCACCTTGGCCGTCACGGGCTGCTCCGGCGACGAAGACGGCGATGCGGACACCGGTCAGCATGACCAGGGCGCCGCCGAACGTCTCGAAGCCGCCGCCGACCTGCTCGATGCCACCTCAGGGGTGCGGTTCACTGTGGAGGGCTCCGACCTGCCTGACGAGGGGACGCTGATCCTCGGCGCCGAGGGTGTGGCGGCACCGCCGGGCTCGTTCGACGGCGAGATCCGGGTCCTCACCGCCGGCCTGTCGGCCACCATCGAGGTTGTCTCCGTCGACGACGAGTTGTGGGCCAAGCTGCCGATGACGAACCAGTTCGCGCGGGTCGACGCCGAAGCCCTCGGGTTCTCCGACCCGGGCGCGCTGCTCGACCCGGAGCGAGGGGTCAGCCAGCTGCTGCGATCAGCCATCGGCCCCGTGGAATCCGAGCCGGCGCGGATCGGCGCGGACGTGGTCGACGAGATCACCGCGACACTACCCGGACAGCTCGTCGGTTCGGTGCTGACGATCGCCGATCCCGAGGCCGAGGTCGCCGCGGCATTCGCCGTGGACGCCGAGACCGGCCACTTGCGCCGCGCGGTCCTCACCGGCCCGTTCGTCGGCGACGACACCCAGACCTACACCGTCCTGCTCGAGGACTACGACCAACCCGTCGACATCAGTGCACCCGCTGACTGACCGCGTCGGCCCGGCCGCGGTGCGCACTGCCCTCGCCCTCGCCGCCGTCGGCGTCCTGCTCGCCGCCGCGGACACGTACGTCGTCGTCCTGGCCCTACCCGACATGATGGTCGGCGTCGGCCTGGACGTGGACGAGCTCCAGCGCGCGGCTCCGCTCGTCTCGATGTTCCTGCTGGGATACGTCGTCGTGTTGCCGCTCGCCGGGCGCATCTCCGACGTTGTGGGACGCCTACCCGTGCTGCTCGGAGCTCTGCTCGTGTTCGCCGGCGGTTCGCTGGTGACGGCGGCCGCCCACGGGTTGGCAGAGGCTGTGACGGGCCGGTTCATCCAGGGCGCCGGCGGCGGTGCGCTCGTCCCCGTAACCCTGGCCCTCGTGGCCGACCTCTGGCCTCCGGAACGGCGCGGCGTCCCGCTCGGCGTCGTGGGTGCGGTCCAGGAACTCGGCGCCGTGCTCGGCCCGCTGTACGGTGCGGTCGTGTTGGCGATCGCCGACTGGCGGGCCATCTTCTGGGTGAACCTGGCCGCGGGGCTGGCATTGGCCGCCGGCGTGCACATCGCCCGGCGCGCTTCGATCGGCGGCGGTGCCCTACAGCACCCCGTGGGACGGCGCGACTGGCTCGGCGTGGCCCTCGCCGCAGGCGCGGTGACGGCAGGGGCCGTGGCGCTGGTCCGTCCCGGATCGCTGGCGCAGAGCGTCCGGTGGGGTGAGCTGCTGGTGCCCACGCTGAACGGGCGTGGTTGGACCACGCCGGCCGCGCTCGCCGGGCTCGCACTCGCCGCCGCCTTCGTCGTGCGCACCCTCACCGCCCAACATCCCCTGGTCGATCTTCGCCGGGCACCCGCCGTGTTGCGGGCCGCCGACCTGCCGGGTTCACTGCTGCTCGGTTCGGCACTCGGGCTCATCGTGCTGACCTTCGCGGTCGCCGATCCGCAGGTGGAGCTGATGACCCGAGCAGGCCCGTGGTTGCTAGTCGCCGCCGGCGTCGCCCTGGCCGGCTTCGCCGGATGGCAGCAGCGAGCACCCAACCCCCTGGTGCCCCGAGCGGCCATCCGGCCGCGGCCCGCGTGGGGTGCCCTGGTGGTCAGCCTGTTCATCGGTGCCGCCCTGGTCGTCATCCTCGTCGACGTCCCTGTCCTGGCACGCACCGTGATTCCGGATGCTGCGCAACTCGATGCCGCCCTTGTACTTGTTCGGTTCCTTATCGCCTTGCCCGTCGGCGCGCTGCTAGGTGGTTGGCTGCTGCACCGCGTGGCCGCCGCGTTCGTGGCCGCCGCCGGCATGACGTTGGGCGCTGCCGGCATCGTCGTGATGGCGACGTGGGGCATGGGATCGCTGACCGGCGCCGTCGACGGCATCGTCCTCGTCGGTACCGGCCTGGGATTCGGCCTGGCCATCGCGCCGGTCAACGCTGCGTTGCTGGCCGCGATCCCGAGGGACACGCACGGCGTTGCCAGTGCGCTCATCGTCACGGCCCGGATGGTCGGCATGCTCGCCGGGCTCTCCGCGCTGACGGCCGTCGGGCTGCGGCGGCTTTACGCGGAACAGGCCCGGATCGAGTCGCCCACCGTGCTGTGCCCCCAGACGCCCACCCGATGCCCGCCTTACGATGACGCCGTGCGGGAGGCGATCGTCGCGCAGTTGCAGGTGACATTCGCCGGGGCCGCCGCCTGCGCCGCGGTGGCGGCCGTCGCGGCGTTAGCCCTCCTCCGGGGCTCGCCCGAGTCCCGCACCGCGTGGGTGCGCCGGTGACGGCCTGCGCGGAGGCCTCGGCGGCACTCGGCGAGCCTCTCGTCGGCACGGCTCCCGAGGCGCCGGCCTGGGTGGTGCTCGAGCAGCCCGGGCCGTGGGGCCGCAAGGCCATGACCGAATCACACCTCGACCCGGTCCTCGGCGAGGCGCTCGAGGTCGCCGCAGCGGCGCACAACGCGCGCGTCGCGCTCGTCCGCCGGCCAGGGCGGCATCCCGACCGCCCCGGTCCGCGGGCGCGGCGGTTGTGGATCGCCAGCACGCGGCCGGGTCGGAGCTGGCTGCTGGGCGGCTGGATCGGCGACATCACCGATCTCGGTGGGCTCTCCTGGTCCGGGATCGCGAACGGTGACGTGGAAAGCGTCAACCGATCGATACCTGCTCTGCGCGGCGAGACGGACCCGGTGCTGCTGATCTGCACCAACGGGCGACGAGATGTGTGCTGCGCGATCAAGGGCCGGCGCCTCATCGGCGCGGTTCGCGATCGCCTGCCCGACCGGGTCTGGGAGACCATCCACCTGGGAGGGCACCGGTTCGCCCCCACTGCGGTGCTCCTGCCGGCCGGCGTGACGTACGGCCGGCTCGACCCGGATCGCGCTGTCGATGTGTACCGGGACGGAACCGCCGGACGCGTCGTGCTGGACGGGTATAGGGGGCGCTCGACGTACAGCCCGCCCGGCCAGGTGGCCGAGGCGGCAGTCCGCTCGGCGACCTGGAACCGCGACGTCGACGCGCTCGAGGTCGTCTCCGTCCACGAACACGACGGTGACTGGCGTGCGGTGGTCGGCCACCGCGACGGGCGGCGCTGGCAGGTCGAGGTGACCGAGCGGCAGCCGGCGCCGGCAAGGCCGATATCGTGCGGGGCCGCACCGGTGAACCCGATCGCCTACGACGCCACCCCGCCCGTGCCCGTCAGCTGACAGATCCGCAACACTGGCGCCATGGTCTACACCGCGCACCGCTTCCTGCCCTCGTCGTATGTGGCCGCCCCGGACCGGTACGAACCGATGCCGTACCGGCGAGTCGGACGCAGCGGCCTGCACCTGCCGGTCATCTCCCTCGGCCTGTGGCACAACTTCGGCGACGACGTTCCGCTGGCCCGCCAGCGCGCCATCTTGCGCCGTGCCTTCGACCTCGGTATCACGCACTTCGACCTGGCCAACAACTACGGGCCGCCCTACGGTTCGGCGGAGGTGAACTTCGGCCGCCTGTTCGCGGAGGACTTCGCCCGTTACCGCGACGAGTTGATCATCTCCACCAAGGCCGGGTACGACATGTGGCCGGGTCCGTACGGTGAGTGGGGCTCGCGCAAGTACCTGCTGGCCAGCCTGGACCAGTCGCTCGCCCGGATGGGCCTGGACTACGTCGACATCTTCTATTCGCACCGGCTCGACCCGCGAACCCCGCTCGAGGAGACGATGGCCGCGCTGGACACCGCCGTGCGGTCCGGCCGGGCGTTGTACGCCGGCATCTCCTCGTACCCAGCGGCTCAGACCGAAAAGGCCGTCGCCATCTTGCGGGAGCTGGGCACGCCGCTGACCATCCACCAGCCGTCGTACTCCATGCTCAACCGCTGGATCGAACACGGCGAACCGAGCCTGCTCGAGACACTGGAGAGCACCGGAGTGGGATGCATCGCATTCTCGCCGCTCGCCCAGGGCATGCTCACCAACAAGTACCTGACCGGCATTCCCGAGGGCTCGCGGGCCACCCAGGGCAAGTCACTGTCACCGGATCTGATCACCGACGAGACGATGCGTCACGTCAAGGCGCTTGCCGACATCGCCGAGTCACGCGGGCAGACCCTCGCCCAGCTAGCGCTCACCTGGGTGCTGCGCGACGAGCGCGTCACGTCCGCACTCATCGGCGCAAGTAGCGTCGAGCAACTGGAGGACAACGTCGCAGCGCTCGACAACCTGTCGTTGACACGGGACGAGCTGGACGCCATCGACCGGCACGCCGTGGAAGCCGGCATCAACATCTGGGCCCCGGCCACCTAACCCCGCTGATCATGCAAGAAAGGGGGGCCCGACACGCCGATTACAGACCTGAAGGCCAAGGTCCCCGCCAGACCGAACGGCGTGTCGGGCTCCCCGTTCTTGCATGATCAGCGCGGGAGGTCGTTAGGCGTCGATGCGCTCGCGGTCCAGTTCCGCGGCGCCGGCCACGATGAAGTCCTTGCGCGGAGCGACCTCGTTGCCCATCAGGAGTTCGAAGATCTGCTCGGCCGCTTCGGCGTCGCCCACGGTGATGCGGCGCAGCCGCCGGTGGCGGGGGTCCATCGTGGTCTCGGCCAGCTGGTGTGGGTCCATCTCGCCCAGACCCTTGTAGCGCTGCGGCGGGCTCTTGTAGCGGACGCCCCGGCGGTCGAGATCGCGCAGCACGCGCTGGAGCTCAGCGTCGGTGTAGGTGTAGATGTGCTTGTCCTGGCCCTTGCGCGGGTTGATCAATTCAACCCGGTGCAGCGGGGGCATGGCCGCGAACAGCCGGCCGGCCTCCACCAGCGGACGCATGTACCGGAAGAACAGCGTGATCAGCAGCGTCCGGATGTGTGCTCCGTCGACGTCCGCGTCGACCATGATCACGAACTTGCCGTAGCGAGCCTGGGAGAGCTCGAACGTGCGCCCCGAGCCCGCACCAACGACCTGGATGATCGCCGCGCACTCGGCATTCTTCAACATGTCGCCGACCGACGCCTTCTGCACGTTGAGGATCTTCCCGCGGATCGGCAGCAGCGCCTGGAACTCGGCGTCGCGGGCGGCCTTGCCGGTGCCGAGCGCGGAATCGCCCTCGACGATGAACAGTTCGGACTGATCCAGCTCTGCCGAGCGGCAGTCGACGAGTTTGGTCGGCAGCGCGCTGGTCTCCAGCGCATTCTTGCGCCGGACGTTCTCCTTGTGCAGCCGGGCCGCCACGCGCGCCTTCGCGGCCGCGACGATCTTTTCCAGGACGGCGTTGGCCTGAGTCTTCTCGGCCCGCTTGGACGAGGTCAGCAACCGGGTGAGATCGCGCTCGACGACGCGAGCGACGATGCCGCGGACCGCGGATGTGCCCAGCACCTCCTTGGTCTGACCCTCGAACTGCGGCTCGGCGAGGCGCACCGTGACCACCGCGGTCAGTCCCTCGAAGACGTCGTCCTTCTCGATCTTCTCGTCACCGGCTTTGAGCCTCCGGGCCGCGGCGCGCACTTGGGAGCGCACCGTTTTGAGCAACCCCTGCTCGAAACCGGCCACATGCGTGCCGCCCTTCGGAGTGGCTATCACGTTGACGAACGACCGCATCTGGGTGTCGTAGCCGGTGTCCCATCGCAGCGCGATGTCGACTCCACACTCACGCTCCACCTCGCGCGAGACCATGTGACCGTTGTCGTCGAGCACCGGAATGGTCTCGGTGAACGTCTCTGCGCCGGTCAGCCGCAGAATGTCGGTTACCGGCGTGCCCTCGCCGAGAAACTCGACGAACTCGGCGATTCCGCCGTCGTGCCGGAAGGTGTGCTCGACCGGTTCGGCGCCCCGCAGATCGCGCACCGTCAGCTGAAGACCCGGAACCAGGTAGGACGTCTGCCGCGCGCGGGTGAGCAGTTCGTCGAGTGAGAACGTGGCGTCACGCAGGAAGATCTGTTTGTCGGGCCAGAAGCGCACCCGAGTGCCGGTGACCCGCTTGGCCACTCGGCGCACCGTACGCAGTTCGGAGCTGTCCGTGAAGGGGGTGAAGTTCGAATCGGGCTCGCCGTTGGCGAACACACCCGGCTCACCCCTGCGGAACGACATGGCGTGCACCTTGCCGCCACGGTCGACCTCGACGTCGAGCCGCGCCGAGAGGGCGTTGACGACACTTGCCCCGACGCCGTGCAGGCCACCGGTGGCGGCGTACGACGCGCCGCCGAACTTGCCGCCGGCATGGAGTTTGGTGAACACGACCTCCACGCCCGAAAGCCCGGTCTTGGTATGGATGTCGACCGGGATGCCGCGGCCGTCGTCGCGGACTTCGGCGGACCCGTCCGGGCTGAGGATCACCTCGACGTTTCGACAGTGTCCGTTGAGTGCTTCGTCGACCGCGTTGTCGATGATCTCCCACAGGCAGTGCATCAGGCCGCGGGAGTCGGTCGACCCGATGTACATACCGGGCCGTTTGCGGACCGCTTCCAGCCCCTCGAGCACCGACAGGTGTCGAGCAGTGTAATCCTGCGCACCGCGCCCGGACCTCGGCGATGTGAGCTCGGCCGGCTGGGCGGTCACCCTTGCACACTCCTTCGAGACGGACGGATTCGGCTGTGTGGCCAGCGTAGTCTGCGGCGGGGCCGGGGCCGCGATCGGCGCGCCGGGCCACCGGGTAGGACATAGCGGACCGACTTCGCTCAGAGCGAATACCTCGAAAGTGACTCGTGCGGAAGATAGCGGGTCTGTTTTCATGTTCACCTAGTACGACCAAACGAGAGGAGTCGGAGTGACCACGGCAGTCGCCACTCTCAAAGCCGTCGACCGCTGCGACAGCTGCGGCGCTCAGGCCTACATCCGTGCCGTCATGCCAGGCGGTGGCGAACTTCTGTTCTGCGGCCACCACGGCCGCCGGCACGAACCCAAGCTGCGGCCGCTCACCGTCGAGTGGCACGACGAGACTGACCGGCTTGTGGAGACGACCCCAACCGCTCACGTAGAAGAGCGCTGAGATAGCACGCGAGAGGGGGCCCCGGCCATGACGGCCGGGGCCCCCTCTCGCTGTCCAGAACCGGCTGGCAGGATGCCCCGGTGGATCTGATCGTCCTCATCTGCACGTTCGCAGCCATCCTCACCGGGCTGGCCGGAGCGTTCGTCCACCGCATACCCGGCATGAGCCTTATCTGGGCGGCGGTGCTCGTCTGGGCGTCGATCGAGAACACCCGGGCCGCGTGGACGGTCCTCGGCGTCGCCACCGTGCTCTCGGTGGCGAACTACGCCCTCCAGCACTTGTTCGCGGGACGCCGGGTGGAGGAACTTGTGGCGCCGATGCGCAGCGTCGCTATCGCTGCCGGGTTCGGCGCGGTCGGATTCCTGGCCGCGCGCGCCCTGGGACTGCTCGCGGGCTTCGCCATCGGGCTCTACCTCGCCGAGCGGCGCCGGCTGCGCGTTCCCGGCACAACGCGGCTCCACGTCGGGCACCGGTCCGCGCTGAGCCGCGAGTCGTTCACCGAGCTCGCCGCAGGACTACTCGTCACTACCGCCTGGTTGGTTGCCGTCGCGGGCTGAGCACCAGCGCCATCACCACGCCGCCGATCGCACCGAACAGGTGGCCCTGCCAGGAGATGCCCTCCTGGGTGGGGAGCACACCGAACACCAACCCGCCGTAGAGCAGCACGACCAGGACGGCGACAAGGATCGACGAGGCGCGCCGGGTCACGAATCCCCAGGCGACAAGGAACGCCGCGTAGCCGTAGACCAGCCCGCTAGCCCCGATGTGGATGGTGTTCGGGGCCGCGATGAGCCACACCGCGACGCCGCTGATGATCGCCACCCCCACCGTCACCGGCCAGTACCGGCGGCTCACCGCCGCCACCAGCATGCCCAGCACGATGAACGCGCCCGTGTTGGCGATCAGGTGGGCGAGATTGGCATGTAGGAACGGCGCCGCCGCGATTCCTACGAGCCCTCCTTCGGAACGTGGCCGGATGCCGTACTGGGCCAGTCGGGTCGACGTGCCGGCGTCGACGAAGGCGACGATCCACATGGCCAGCACCATCAGCAATGGCGCGCCCAGCCGCCGGCGCGGGCGCGGATCGGCAGGAACCGGAGTCATGCCGACTCCCCTGCCGGCTCCCGGTGCACCATGGTCGGTGACGCCTGCGCGCTGGCCAGCACGATCACCTCAGCCACCTGGACGTGCGGCGGACGGCTGGCCACCCAAACCACCGTTTCTGCGATGTCCTCCCCGGACAGGGGTTTGACTCCGGAGTACACCCGGCTTGCCCGGTCCGAGTCGCCGTGGAAACGAACGAGAGAGAACTCCGTCTCGACCAGTCCTGGATCGACCGTGGACACCTTTACGCCGGTGCCCAGGACGTCCATCCGCAAACCGATGGTGATCCGATCCACGGCCGCCTTCGTCGCGCAATAGACCGCCCCGTTGGGGTACGTCTGATGTCCGGCGATCGAGCCGATGTTGATGACGTGACCGCTACCGCGGGCCACCATTCCCGGCAGCACCGCTCGCGTGACGTACAGCAGGCCCTTGACGTTGGTGTCCACCATCCGGTCCCAGTCGTCCGGGTCGCCTTCGTGGAGCGGCTCGAGGCCGGAGGCCAGGCCGGCGTTGTTGACCAGGATGTCGATCTGCGACGACCACTCCCCCGGCAGACTCGCGATGGCCCGTTCGACTGAGGGACGATCCCGGACGTCCAACTCGATCACGTGCACCGGCGTGTCGAGGCTGCCGGCGAGTTGTTCCAGCCGGTCGGCCCGGCGGGCGGCCAGCACGAGCGATGCGCCCGCAGCGGAGAATGCCTCAGCACATGCCCGGCCGATACCGCTCGACGCACCGGTGATCAGAACGCGGGACCCGCGGAGTGTGTGGCTCATGACCGAGATTCCATCATGTCGGTGGTACGCGGGTCGCGGTGTGCCGCGGGTCGCGGTTGGGCACAATTCGGGCTATGGCTGCGACGTCCACGATGGTTCCCCTCGGCACTCCTGCTCCCGATTTCGTTCTGCCCGCGGTCGATGGCCGCAATGTCGCCCTGCGCGACCTCGCCGGCGCTCCGGCATTGCTGGTGGCATTCCTGTGCAATCACTGCCCCTACGTCCGGCACGTCGAGCAGAGCCTCGGCGCCACGCTGGCCGAGTTCGCCGGCACCGGCCTCGCGGTGGTCGGAATATGCTGCAACGACTCCGAGTCGTACCCGGACGACAGTCCGGACAGACTCGCCGAACAGGCCGAGCGAGCGGGCTGGTCGTTCCCGTACCTGGTCGACGAGACTCAGGAGGTGGGACGCGCGTACGGAGCCGCGTGCACACCTGACTTCTTCCTCTACGACGCCGAGCGTCGGCTCGCATACCGGGGTGCGTACGACGGTTCGACGCCCGGCAACGACGTCCCGCTCACCGGCGAACTGCTCCGCGACGCGATCACTCGGGTGCTCGGCGGCGAGGCGGTGCCCGAGCCCCACAAGCCCAGTATCGGCTGCTCGATCAAGTGGCGGGACTAGGTGCCCGGCGTCGCGACGGCCGGGCGCGACGGCTTGCGGCCCTCGAGCGCGCGAGGGCCGCAGTTGGTGTGCCGCACCCGGCCGTGCCGCGATCAGGCGGCTAGCAGACGCTCGAAGAACGTCCGATACCGCTGAATCGCCACCCTCAGGTCCTCGGTCGACGGCTCCTGGCCCTTCTCCCAGGCCGCCTCGAGCCGGCTACGCTCGGATCCGAACGATTCCCCGAGGCGACCCAGCACGTCCTCGACGATCGCTCCGGCCTCCTGAACCGCCTCGCGCGGCGCGTCGACGAAGCCCGCCTGAGCCCGCTGCCACCGCTCGAACAATTCCCCGGAGTCCTCTACCAAGGTCGCCGGGCGGGTGCCGGTATCGCTGAGGCGGGTGGATTCGTCCTCAGTGGCCATGTCGTAATCACGTTCCGGGGTGCTCATCAAGACCTCCTCTCGTGGCGACCACGGTCGGCATCTCCGACATGCGCCCGGCGATCCAGGTCGTCACGGTCATCGTTCCGGTCACGGTCATCCTGCCGGTCGCGGTCGTCGGCTCGGTCGCGGTCGTCGGCTCGGTCGCGGTCGTCGACTCGCTCCCGACCGTCGGTGCGCTCGGAGTCGACGAGCATCTCGTCGAACAGCGCCCGGTAGTGCACGAACGCCTGCCGGAGGTCCTCGGTCGTCGCATCCGCGCCCTGCCGGCGGATCGCGTTCGCCGAGCGGTAGTGACTGGCCACTTCCGGATAGTCCGCAGTGACGTAGTCCTTGCGCTCGCTGAACTCATCGACCGGGTATCCACGTTCGCGCATGACCGAGACGATCAGGTCGTCGGCCGCCGCGACGGCCTGGTCCGGGTGCTCTACGAACTGGCGCTGCACTCGTTCCCACTCCGCCGCATACTCGCGCCTCGCCCGCTCCGGGAGCGGCTTGATCTCCAGCTGGTCACGACGTTGTGCCAGGTCGCTCAACTCACTCTCAGCTTTCTGGCGGCTATCGGCCTCGTCCACGGCCCGGTCATACTCAGGGCCGAACCGCTTCTTCAGCTGCGATGACCGTCGCTTCACGGCAATGCCGTACGCGAGTGCGGCCGCCAACGCAGCCACCAGCACCACGATCACTATCCAGATCCAGGTTTCCATCCGATGCCTCCTCGGCCTGCCTGGCTTACGGACGACGCCGGTGTCGTCCGTTGCAGGCCCCAGATACCCAGCGGCACCGCCGAGAAACGCGCTACCGCGGTCGGCGCTCGCGATCCAGCTGCCGGCCGAACTGCACGACGTCGTCGACAAGCGCTTCGACGTGTTCTGCTTCGGTGCGGTACCCGATAAGGCAGGCCCGGATGGCGAACTCGCCGCCCACAACGGCGTTGGAGGGGAAGACATGCCCGGCCCGCTGCACGGCGTAAATGATCTGCTCGTTCAGCTCGTCCAAGTAGCCCGGCGCGCCTCCGTCACCGGCCAGATCGGCCGGTACGTACCGGAAGCAGGCGATCGACAACTCCGGCTCGGCAAGCGGCTCGAGGTCTGGATGCACGCTCACCAGGTGGTGTAGCCAGCGGGTGAGCTCGATGTCGTGGACGATCCGCCGAGAGTATGCCGACCAGCCGTGGGTCATCAGCGACACCCAGACCGGCAGCGCGTCGAACGGCCGGGTGAACTGAGGCGTCCACTGATACCGATTGACCATGTCCTGCTCGAGGTCGGCATCGAGCTGTGCATAGTCGGGCCGCAGCGTGAACGCGGCCAGCTGCGTGGCCGGATCGCGGACCAGCACGAGACTTGACGAGATGGGCGTGTTGAGCCACTTGTGGGGATCGCAGGTGATCGAGTCGGCCCGCTCGATGCCCGTGAACAGCGGCTTGAGTTCGTCGACCATCGCGGCCGGCCCACCGTAGGCGGCGTCGACGTGGAACCAGCAGCCGTAGGCCGCCGCAATGTCGGCGAGCTCGGCCAGCGGATCGATGGCGCCCAGCTCGGTGGTGCCGGCCGTGCCCACGACGCACAGCGGTCGCACGCCATTCGAGGTGTCGCGCTCTATCGCCACGCGCAGGGCATCGGGTCGCACCCGGAACCGGGAGTCGGTGTCGATCCGGCGCACGGCCGCGCTGCCGAGGCCGAGCAGGTCGGCGGCCCGGTCGATGGTCTCGTGGGCGTCGTCGGAGACGTACACGGCCAACGGGGGGCCGGCCGCCACCCCGTCGCGCCGCACGTCCCAGCCCGCGAGCGCGTCGCGAGCAACGGTCAGCGCGATCAGGTTCGCGGTGGCGCCGCCGGCGACGAACGCGCCGGACGCGGATTCGGGCATGCCGAGCCGACCGGCGAACCACGCGAGAAGTTGACTCTCGATCTCGGTCGCTCCCGGCCCGAGCGGCCAGCCGCCCAGGTTCTGGTTACTGGCCGCGGCAAGCAGGGACGCCGGCCCGCCCGGCACCGTGCCCGCTCCGCTGATGTAGGCGAACCAGCCGCCGTGCCCGGTCTGCGTGCTCCTGTTGAAGATCAGCTCGCGCAGATGCTCGAACAACTCCTCATCCGGAACCGGATCGTCCGGAACGGCTCGAGCGAGCGCGGCGCGCACCTCATCAGGCGTCTGCCGATGTGCTACCGGCATCTCCGGCAGCGCTTTGAGATGGTCGGCCCACAGGTCGAGGGCCTGCTCGGCGAAAGCACGGGCCCGCTCGAGGGGCCAGTCCAGCTCAGTCAGTCGCTTCGGACGTTCCATGCGGCTGAAGCTACACGCGCGAGCCGACAGCGCCTCGCGGTGGTCAGTCGAGGTAGTCGCGCAGGACCTGCGAGCGCGACGGGTGCCGCAACTTGGACATCGTCTTGGACTCGATCTGCCTTATCCGCTCGCGAGTGACGCCGTAGACCTTGCCGATCTCGTCAAGCGTCTTGGGCTGCCCGTCGGTGAGGCCGAACCGCATCGACACCACGCCGGCCTCGCGCTCGGACAGCGTGTCCAGCACGGCGTGCAACTGCTCCTGAAGCAGCGTGAACGACACCGCCTCGGCCGGGACGATCGCCTCGGAGTCCTCGATCAGGTCACCGAACTCCGAATCGCCGTCCTCGCCGAGTGGCGTGTGCAGCGAGATGGGCTCGCGGCCGTACTTCTGGACCTCGACGACCTTCTCCGGCGTCATGTCCAGCTCCTTGGCCAGCTCCTCGGGAGTGGGTTCGCGGCCGAGGTCCTGCAGCATCTGGCGCTGCACCCGGGCCAGCTTGTTGATGACCTCGACCATGTGGACCGGGATGCGGATGGTCCGCGCCTGGTCGGCCATGGCCCGAGTGATCGCCTGCCGGATCCACCAGGTCGCGTAGGTAGAGAACTTGTAGCCCTTGGTGTAGTCGAACTTCTCGACCGCGCGGATCAAGCCCAGGTTGCCCTCCTGGATCAGGTCCAGGAACAACATCCCGCGCCCGGTGTAGCGCTTGGCGAGACTGACGACGAGCCGAAGGTTCGCCTCGAGCAGGTGGTTCTTCGCTCGGCGCCCGTCTTCGGCGATCCAGGTGAGTTCCTCGCGGAGCTTGGGGCCGAGGGTGTCTCCCGCACGGGCCAGCTTCTCCTCCGCGAACAAGCCAGCCTCGATGCGCTTGGCGAGCTCGACCTCCTGCTCGGCGTTCAGCAGTGGCACCTTGCCGATCTGCTTCAGGTAATCCTTGACCGGATCCGCGGTGGCGCCCGCGACGACGACTTGCTGCTCGGGCTCGTCGCTGTCGTCGTCCTCGGAGTAGACGAAACCTTCCTCCTGCGGGCCGACGCCTTCAGTCGCGGCGAGCTCTTCAGGCGTGGGTTCGCCCGACTCGGCCACCAGCTCGACCACGTCGACCGGGGCGGTGCCGTCGGTCGCGCTCACTGGTGCGGCCTTCTTGGCCGGCGCTGCCTTACCGCTGCCCTTGCCGGCCGGCTTGGTCTTGCCGTGCTTGGCAGCGGCGCCCTTGTCGGCAGCCGGCTTAGCCGCCTTCTTACTGCCGGACTTGGCGCCGGTGGTGGCCACCGTGACCGTGCCGGCCCGGCGCGAACTCGCGGCTACGTTCCGGCTGCGGGCAGGCGTCGTCAATTCTTCTGCGGCGGGCTTGGGGCGGGACGGGCTCGGCGACACGAACGACCTCTCGACGTCTCAGGGGCTTCGGCGGCGGCGGTACGGACCACAACAGCCAACACAACATTGTAGAACGGCCAATAGTTCCCGTGCGCGGCGCACGTCACGCACCAGTTAACCGTAGCCCGAGAATCCGCTGGAATGAACGACGTGCCGGTTTCCGAGTCAGGATGTCGCCTTGGCAGCCTTGGCGGCCGCCTTCATCTGCTTCTTGTACTCGCGTACTCGGGCCAGGCTGCCGTCGTCGGTGATGTCGGCCACCGAGCGGAACACACCCGGCTCGCCGTACGCCCCCGTGGCCTCGCGCCAACCCGCCGGCTGCACCCCGAGTTGCTTTGCCAGCAGGGCTGCGAAGATCTGCGCCTTCTGCTTGCCGAAACCGGGCAGCCTGCCGAGCCGCTTGACCAGGTCGGCGCCATCGGCCGCGCCGGTCCATACGGCGGCCGCGTCGCCGCCGTACTCGTCGACGAGGTACCGGCACAGCTGCTGGGTCCGGTTGGCCATCGACCCCGGGAACCGGTGTAGCGCCGGCGGTGTGGAGAACAGGGTGGCGAGTTCGTCGGAGTCGTACTCGGCGATCTGCGCCGCGTCCAGCCGATCCGTACCGAGCCGCTCGGCCAACCGGTACGGCGCCCCGAACGCCCACTCCATGGGAACCTGCTGGTCGAGCAGCATGCCGATGAGCAACGCGAGCGGATCGGTGGACAGCAGCTGGTCGGCTGGCTCGTCAGTGGCGAGGTACAACGTCGGCATGGCTGACAGGCTCCCTAATCCGATTCACCGGCTTTCACCGACAGTACCGGGCATGGTGCGTCCAGCAGGATGCGCTGGGCGTTGCTGCCGAGGATGAGCTTGCCGACCGGGCTGCGCCGGCGCAGCCCGATGACGATGAACTCCGCCGAGGTCTCCTGAGCGACGGCGACCAGGTCCTCGGCGACG
Organism: Jiangellaceae bacterium; assembly: GCA_036373915.1. Classification (GTDB taxonomy): domain Bacteria; phylum Actinomycetota; class Actinomycetes; order Jiangellales; family Jiangellaceae; genus JASLBX01. The sequence goes on from DASUUU010000159.1 coordinate 40,650, forward strand.
TCGAGACCCCGGACCAATTGGCGGACCTCTCCCTCGACTCCAGCCTCCGCGAGCTTCGCCCGGACAGCATCCAGCTCCGCCTCGGAGTCGACGGCGTCCTCGGCGTCGAAGTCGCGGCCACCTCGTGCGGAATTGATCACAACAAGCCGTGAGCCGCGGAGCCTGGCTTCTTCGACGGCGCGGCGCAACGCCGCCCGGCCCTCGGGCTTGGGGACGTACCCGACGACGATCGTGGTCATCGCATCTGCTCCTTTGCAAGGTTCGAGTCCCGCCGAACGCTACTGCACTCCAGCGTTGCGAGACCATGACCATCGTGCAGAACGTCGTGAGAACCGAGCCGAGCGTGCTCCACGTCGACCTCGACGCGTTCTTCGCGGCGGTGGAACAGCGCGACAAGCCGTCCCTGCGCGGGCGGCCGGTGATCGTCGGCGGTCTCGGTCCACGGGGTGTGGTCTCGACGGCCTCGTACGAGGCGCGCAGGTACGGCGTGCGGTCGGCGATGTCGATGGCCGAAGCTCGTTCACGCTGCCCGCACGCCGCGTTCCTGGCTGGACGCTTTCGCGCCTACCGGGCGGCGAGCGAGACTGTGATGGCCGCGCTCCGGGAGCTCTCGCCCGTGATCGAGCCGCTGTCCCTGGACGAAGCCTTCGTCGACCTGGCCGCCGGACCCAGCCACGAGCTGACCTCGGCGGGTGTGCGCGCGCTCGGCGGACGGCTCCGCACGGCGATACACGAGCGCACCGGGCTCACCGCGAGCGTCGGCGCCGCAACCTCCAAGCTGCTCGCGAAGATCGCGTCGGAGCAGGCCAAGCCGGACGGCCTGGTCGTGGTCGAGCCTGGTACCGAACTGGCCGTGCTGCACCCACTGCCGGTCCGCGCCCTCCCCGGGATCGGGCCGGCCACGGGCGAACGGCTCGCCCGTCTCGGCGTGCGGACGATCGGCGACCTGGCGGCCGTCACGGAAGAGGAGTTGGTCAACCTGCTGGGTGAGGCCCACGGGCGGTCGCTGCACCGGCTGTCCTATGCGCAGGACGACCGCCCGGTCTCGGCGGAGCGGGAGACCAAGTCGGCGAGCATCGAGGACACCTTCGACCAGGACATCACCGACCGCGCCCTGCTCGTGGCGCTCATCGGCCGGATGGCGACCAGGCTCACCGGCCGGCTGCGGGCGTCCGGCCAGTCGGGCCGCACCGTGACGCTGAAGGTCCGGCTGCACGATTTCACCACCCTGTCGCGCTCGGCGACCCTTCCCGGACCGACCGACGACGAACGCGTGGTCCGCCGCGTGGCTGCCCGCCTGCTCGAAGAGATCGACACGACTGGAGGGATCCGCTTGCTCGGAGTCGGCCTCGCCGGTCTAGCCGACTGGGTGCAGGAGGACCTGTTCACCGATCAGGACGCACTGCTCGGCGGCGACGATGCGCCGATCGAGTCGGCCGCACCGGACGGCGGCGAGGATCCGGCAGCTTCGGGCACGCCGGACGGTGTCGAGCCGGTGGACCGCGATCCGGCAGAGTTGGTGCACTCCCCCCGGCGCTGGACACCCGGGATGGACGTCCGGCACACCGAGTTCGGCCCGGGCTGGGTGTGGGGCGCCGGGCTCGGGAGGGTCACAGTCCGCTTCGAGACGGCCGACACGGGACCCGGACCTGTTCGCACCTTCGCAGATGACGACCCCGCCCTGTCCGCTGTGCCCGGCTAGGGCTTTCGTCGCCTCGGACCGGGCCGGCACCGCGCCCTGACGATCCCCATCGACCGGTCCCGGGCACAGTTGTTTAGTCAGCTCTCAGAAAGGCCAGGCACACTGAACAGCATGCAGGTGCTGGTCGTCGACGACGATCCGGCGGTGCGCGAGTCGCTCCGCCGTTCGCTGACGTTCAACGGCTACGACGTTGGGCTGGCCGCAGACGGCGAGCAGGCGCTTCGATCGATCGCGGCCCGGCGCCCCGACGTGGTCGTCCTCGACGTGATGATGCCCAACCTCGACGGGCTGGCCACCTGCCGGGCGTTGCGTGCGGCCGGCGACGATGTGCCGGTGCTCATGCTGACGGCCCGCGACGACGTGTCCGATCGGGTGGCCGGCCTGGACGCCGGGGCGGACGACTACCTCCCCAAGCCGTTCGCGCTCGAAGAACTGCTGGCCCGGCTGCGCGCGCTGCTGCGCCGGACCGCCACGAGCGGGCCTGCGGCCAATACTCTGCAACTGGCCGACCTCTCCCTTGACCCGGCAACGCGAGAGGTCTACCGCGGCGACCGGCGGGTGCGGCTCACCCGCACCGAGTTCAACCTGCTCGAGCTACTGCTAAGGCATCCCCGGCAGGTGCTCACCCGCGAACGCATCCTCGAAGAGGTCTGGGGGTACGACTTCCCCACGACGGCCAACTCGCTCGAGGTGTACGTCGGATACCTGCGGCGCAAGACCGAAGCAGAGGGCGAGCCGCGCCTCATCCACACGGTGCGAGGCGTCGGCTACGTTGCCAGAGAGACGCCACCGTGAGCAAGCTGAGGGAGTTGCTCGACCGGGCTCCCGTTGCGCGCGTCCGCGAAAGTGTCCGGCGGATGCCGCTGCGCCGCCGGATCGGCGTGCTCGCCGCGCTGGGCGTGGGCCTCGCCGTTCTGATCACCGCGATGGCCGCGTACTGGACGGTCCGGGTGCAGCTGACCCAGAGCGTGGACGAGGACCTGCTCGCGCGTGCATACGCGGCCGTTCCCGGGCCCCTGGGCAACCCCTCCGAGCTCGATCGGCTCACGCCAGACCCGTTCATCGCGGCAGGTCTGCGTGTGGCGCTCGTGCGTTCCGATGGGGTCACGACCTTCCCTCGCGGCCACGCGCCGCCACTGGGCGAACACGAGCTCGCGGTCGCACAGGGCAGCTCCGAGCAGAGCGTCCGGACGACGCTGCTGGAGGGCGAGTCCTTCCGCGTCGTGGCGGTTCCGGCCGCATCGGACTTCGCGCTGGTGCTGGCCCAGTCCACCGCAACCGTGGACCGTGTTCTCGACCAACTCGGGCTGGTATCGGTGATTGCGGGCGGGGTCGGCATCGGCCTGGCGTCCTGGGCGGGAGCGTCGATCGCCAGGGCCGGCCTGCGACCGGTGGAACGTCTCACCGCGGTGGCCGAGCACGTGGCCGCGACAGGTGAGCTCGACCCGATCGAAGTTCGGGGCGACGACGAGATCGCACGTCTCACCCACGCCTTCAACGCCATGTTGTCCGCGCTGGACGAGGCCCGCACCCGCCAACGCCGGCTGGTGGCCGACGCCGGTCACGAACTGCGAACCCCGTTGACCAGCCTGCGGACGAATCTCGACCTGCTGGCCCAGAGCGACCGCGAGGGCGGGCTGGACGGCGCCGAGCGCGCGGAGCTCATCGACGACGTCAGCGCGCAGATCACCGAACTGTCCACGCTCGTGACGGACCTGATGGAGCTGTCCCGCGAGGATGCGCCGCAAACCGACCTCCAGAGCATCGATCTAGCCGACGTCGTGGGAGATGCGCTGAGCCGGGTCCGCCGCCGCGCGCCGCACATCACGTTCTCCGCGGACCTGCGGCCCTGGCTCCTCGAGGGCGATGCCCAGCTGCTTGGCCGGGCGGCCACGAACCTGTTGGACAACGCGGCCAAGTGGAGCCCACCCGGAGGCACCGTCTGGGTCTCACTGCGAGACGGTGTGCTCGAGGTCGACGACGAGGGTCCGGGCATCGCCGAGGACGACATGCCACACGTCTTCGAGCGCTTCTACCGCTCCAGCGAGGCCCGCGGCCGCCCGGGATCCGGCCTCGGCCTGGCCATCGTGCGGACCGCCGCCCAGCGCCACGGCGGGCAGGTGACCGCGAGCCGTGCACCGACCGGCGGGGCACGGCTGACAATGAGCCTGCCCGGCCACAATTCTTCGTCAGCTCTAGTGTGAATCTCAGTTCAATCTCAGCCTCACCGGGCACGGTGGAACATATGGACCAGACGACACGCGACACCTCCCACGCCGACACCACGCCCGGCACCGGCTGGTCGACCGCCCCGGAGTCGGGCACTGATCTGCCGCGGCGGGACCCATGGGCCACGCGCCCGGCCGACGCCGGACCACGGACCGGAGATGCAGCGGGTGAGCTGGCCGCACCACTTGGTGCAGCCGGGGCACCGGCCACCGGTAATCCGGGCATCGGTACTCCGCCATCCGAACCGGCGGATGACACTCGGACGGGGACGCGCGCAGAGCCGGGCACCGGCTTCGGCGCTCCGCCTCCGGTGTCCCGCGCCGACGAAACCCCCGGGCCACCGGCGCGCCGTGGTACAGCGCTACTGGTGGCGCTGGCGCTCGGAGCGGGTGCGCTGGCCGGCGCGGGTGGAGCTGCGGCGTACGACGCCCTGACCGACGATGCTCCCGCTAGCACGCCGAGCAGCAGCCTGGACGAGGGCGACGATGCACCCGCCGATCAGACCACCGCGCCGAGCCTGGACAGCGTCGAGGCGGTGGCGGACCAGGTCCTGCCGAGTGTCGTGTCGATAAGCGTCGGCCCCGGCGGCGGAAGTGGCGTGATCATCTCATCGGACGGCCAGATCCTGACGAACAATCACGTCGTCGAGGCAGCCCGAGGCGGCCAGATGGTGGTGACGTTCCAGGACGGCTCGACAGCGACCGCCGAGGTGGTCGGCACCGATGCGCTCACCGACCTGGCGGTCATCCAGGCCGACGGGGTGTCCGACCTGCAGGCGGCTGAGCTGGGCCGCTCAGCGGATCTGCAGGTCGGTGAGCAGGTCGTCGCCATCGGCTCGCCACTCGGCCTGGACGGAACCGTGACGACCGGCATCGTGTCGGCCGTCAACCGGCCCGTGACAGCGGGCGACCAGGCCGCCGGCGGCGTACTCACGGTCTTCGATGCGATCCAGACCGATGCTCCGATCAACCCTGGCAACTCGGGTGGGCCACTGGTCAACATGTCGGGCCAGGTGGTCGGGATCAACAGCGCCATCGCCTCGACCAGCGTCAGCGCCGGATCGATCGGACTCGGCTTCGCGATTCCCATCGATCAGGCCACACCCATCGCCGAGGAGCTCATCGACACCGGCCGGGCCACTCACGCCCAGATCGGCATCGGAGTGGACAACGCCACGGGCGAGGTGCGCGGTGCCATCGTCCGCGACGTCCGCGCAGGCAGCGCCGCCGAGCAGGCCGGCTTGGAGAACGGCGACATCGTCACGCACATCGACGATCGTCTCGTCAGTGACGCCGCGTCGCTTATCGCGGCCGTCCGCTCCTACCGACCGGGCGACGACGTCGAGCTGACCGTGGTCCGCGACGGCGAGACTGTCACCGTGCCGGTCGCCCTCGGCAGCGACGCCTCGACAACCTAGCCCCTTCCGTTCCCCCTCCCACAAGATCACGGGCGGTCCAGGTGGCTCCGGCGCCGGACCGCCCGTGATCGGCTGCCGGGTCACGGCCGGCTGATGTCGGTGGGAGACGGCAGACTGGTCCTGTGCTGCTCAAGGACGTCGCCGAGACCTCAGCCGCCGTCGCCGCCATCTCCGGCCGGCGGACCAAGCTCGCCCTGCTCGGCGAGTGTCTGCGGCGAGCCGAGCCGGGCGATGTGCAGGTGGTGGTGAAGTACCTGTCCGGCGAGTTGAGGCAGCGGCGCACGGGGCTCGGCTACGCCGCGTTACGCGACGTTCCGGCCCCGGCCACTGCGGCAACACTCACCGTCGCCGAGGTCGACGCCGAGTTCGCCGAACTGACGGGCTTGTCCGGCAAGGGCTCGGCCACCGCGCGCCGCGAGCGCTTCGCCGCCCTGATGGGCCGGGCCACCCCCGACGAGCAGCGGCTGCTCGCCGGGCTCGTCAGTGGCGAACTCCGGCAGGGTGCGCTCGATGGAGTGCTCACCGAAGCGGTCGCCCAGGCCGCCGGCGTTCCCGGCACCGACCTGCGGCGCGCCATCACCGTCGCCGGCGCACTCACGCCGGTGGCGGAGGCTGTCCTCGCCGAAGGCCCCGATGCGCTGAGCCGCTTCCGGCTCGCCGTCGGCACGCCGCTGCGTCCGATGCTCGCACAGAGCGCACCGACCGTCGCCGACGCCCTCACCCGTACGGGCCGGGCCGCCGTGGAGTGGAAGCTCGACGGGTTCCGGGTCCAGGTGCACCGCAAGGGCCAGGAGGTAAGGATCTTCACCCGCACGCTCGATGACGTCACACCGAGGGTCCCTGAACTCGTCGAGGCCGCCCTCGAGTTGCCGGCCGAAGCCGTCGTGCTGGACGGCGAGGCGGTCGCACTCGGCGCGCAGGGGCGGCCCCTGGCTTTCCAGCACACCGCGTCCCGATTCGGTCGAAAGCTCGATGTCGGCCGCGCTCGAGAGCAGACCCCGCTCACCCTGTACCTGTTCGACTGCCTTCATCTCGACGGAGAGGACCTGGTCGGCGCACCCGGCGAGGAGCGCTTCACCGCTCTCGAACGCGCCGTGCCGGCGAAACACCGAGTCCCGCGCGTCGTCACCGACGACCCCGAGACGGCGCAGCGGTTCTTCGACGACACGATCGCTCATGGCCATGAAGGGGTGCTGGTGAAGGCCCTCGACGCGTCGTACGAAGCGGGTCGGCGGGGCGCGGCCTGGGTGAAGGTCAAGCCGCGGCACACGCTTGATCTTGTGGTGCTCGCAGCCGAGTGGGGCCACGGGCGCCGCAAGGGCTGGCTCTCCAACCTCCACCTCGGAGCCCGCGATCCGGCCGGACGGTACGGGCCCGCCGGCGGCTTCGTCATGCTCGGCAAGACGTTCAAAGGCCTCACCGACGAGATGCTGAGGTGGCAGACCGAGCGCCTGCTCGCCCTCGCCGATGGGCCCACCGACGGCTGGGTGGTTCATGTCCGCCCGGAGCTTGTCGTCGAGATCGCGTTCGACGGCGTCCAGCACTCACCCCGGTACCCGGCTGGAATGGCGCTTCGGTTCGCGCGCGTGCTCCATCACCGTCCGGACAAGCCGGCCGACCAGGCCGATACCGTCGACCAGGTTCGTGCCATCCACCAGCCCGGGTGACCGCACCGGTCGGTCGGGTCGGTGGCATTGGCCTCTCGACCCCTAGCCTCGCCCGGCGCCCAGCCGGTTGGCCAGGCTGGACAGCTCCTCGACGAGTACCTGCAATCCGGTGTGGTCCGACGATTGCTGCACCAGAACCGCGGCCTCCCACATCGCCAGGTGGAGTGCCTGCCGGGTCTTCGGATCCCGCTGCGGCCGGTTGGAGAGGTGGACGTCGACCTGCGTGGCCGCCTCGACCACCTGGCTCCAGGCCGGTGGTGCCGCCGGCCGAGCCTTGCCCATGGCGATCCTGCGGACTTGATCGACCTTCGACAGGACCTCGCGACGGTGGACCTTGAAGCGGTAGTGCGTGATCGCGGTCCCGAGCACCAGGCCGGCCACCAGGCCGATCACCGCCGCGACCAGGACCAGCACCACGCCGATGCCTAGCAGTGCCGCCACCCCTGCCGCCACCACCGCGCCGGCGATCGCTCCGATCACCGCGCCCCGAAGATGATGCTCGCGCAACCCGAAGCCGAGTACGCGCCGAACGGGCGGCCTATCGCGTAGGGCGTGCAGGATCTCGGTCCGCATCGCGCGATCTGTCAGCTCGGGGTTGAAGACAGCTACCGAGTCGACCGCCGCCTGACCGGTAGCACCGGCATGACCCGGCCTGCCGGACGTGAACTTGATCGCGCCCCAGTCGCGGGCTTCCACCACGTTCGGCAACCACGAGCCTCGCTGCGAGTTCAGCGCGTCCATCGCACGCTGCTCTGCTTCCCATGCCTGCGCCCATTCGCGTTCGGAATGAGCTGTCAATGGGTGGGGACGGCTCATCGCAATTTCGCTCTCCAAAGATCAAATCGGACGTTGCGGCCCCGCCAGGCATCACCTGCCCGCACGCCGGATCAAACCTATTGCATGCCGGCTCGTACCGACAGTGCGAGTCCCGCGAAAATGCCGCGCGGGTAGCCTCGGAAGGTGCTCAGGTTCCTGCTCGCGCCGCGGTTGCTGGCCCTCCACCTCGCCGCCGTCGTGATCGCCTCCGGCTTCGCCGCGCTCGGTTGGTGGCAACTCGGGGTGTACCAGGAGAGCCAGGCCCGGCAGGCAGAACGCGATCAATCCCCGGTTCCCGTGGAAACGGTCGCCACGGCCGGGCAGTCGCTGGGGGACGCCGCCGACAGAGCCGTCACGGCCGACGGAGTGTACGACGATGAACTAGTAGTGCCGGCCAGGGTCCGCGACGGCGTCCTCGGAGCTTACGCGCTCGCGGTGCTGGACACCGGCGACGGCAACCTTGTGGTCCTGCGCGGATGGGAGCACGACGCCGGTGACATCACCCAGGCGCCTTCCGGTGACGTGGCGGTGACCGGCCATCTCCTCGCAGCCGAGGTTCCTCAACAGGCCACCGGCCCGGATCCCGCGCCGGCCGGGCAGGTCAGGTACGTCGCAGCGGACGCGGTCGCCGAGGCGACGGGACGTGAACCGGACGAGTTCTTCGACGGCTACCTGCTCGTTTCGAGCGAGTCGCCAGAGCCGGCCGACCCACCGGAGCGCCTCGACGCGTCGACGGTGTCTCCTATCCGCGACGTGAGCCCGTGGCAGAACCTGTCGTACTGGGCGCAGTGGTGGGTGTTCGCGGGGGCAGTGGTCGTGTTCTGGTTCTCGTTCGTGCGGGCAGCGGTCAAGAAGCGGCACTCGCCACCAGATCCGGACGTTCTGCCCGAACCCGAGCCACCACCTTCCGTTCGGCAACGAACGACATCAGCGGGATAGTCCCTGCCAGTAGTACGGGCACCAACCGCTGCCACGTCCACCGCAGCCGGATACCCAGGTACATCGTGACCATGAAGTACGCCATGTACACCCATCCGTGCACGATGGCGACCCATTCGAGCCCGTCCACCCCGAGGCCGTACTTCGCGATCATCTCGACGCAGAGGAGCAGGAGAACGACACCGGTGGTGTACGCAAGTACGCGGTAGGCGGTCAGGATTCGTGGGTTCACCAGGACAGGGTAGAACGTCACCGATCGGGCCGAGCAGTGAGCAGTGCGCCGCGCCTACGACTCACTGCTCGGGACGCTCGTCGCGATCGTCCAGTCCAGCGAGGAACCGCTCGAACTCAGCGCCGATCTCGTCGGCCGTCGGCACCGAGGCACTCTCGGCGAGCAGCCCACGGCCCCGCGATCCGGTGAAGGCGTCGTACTGAGTCTCGAGGGCCTCGACCACCTGACCGACCTCTTCGGACTGCTCGACCTGTTGCTGAATGAGCGTGCGAGCCTGCTCGGCCACGCGGGAGAGTGGCCCGGCAGGCAGCTCCAGCCCGGTCGCGGCCTCGAGCGAGCGCAACAGCACCAGCGAGGCGTCGGGATACTCGGCCTCGGACAGGTAGTGCGGCACGTGAGCCACGACCCCTAGGGCGTCGTGACCACGCTCGCCGAGGCGCAACTCCAGGAGTGAGCTGATGCTAGATGGCACCGTGATCTCCCCGCGCCACGGATTCACCACGGTCACGAGGTCCTTGCGCGTGCCGTGCATGGTGACGCCCAGTGGTCGCGTGTGCGGCACGGCCATCGGGATGCCGTGCAACCCGATGGTCAACCGAACGCCGAGTTGCTCGACAAGACCCACGACGGCGGCCACGAACCGTTCCCACATCACATCCGGCTCCGGACCGGTCAGGAACAGGAATGGCACACCCCGCGCATCGCGGACCACCCGCAACACCAACTCTGGCGCGGCGTAGCCTTCGAAGTGGTCTTCGACGAACCGCAGCTCTGGCCGCCGAGCCCGATAGTCGAGCAGCAGATCGACGTCGAACCGGGCGATCACTTCATGCTCGAAGTTGTCCAGGATGTGATCTGACAGCCCGGAGCCGGCATGACCGGCATCCATGAATCCGGAGAGTGCATGGACGAGAACCGGAGCCTCCAGCGCCGGCACCTCGCCGGTAAAGGTGTAAAGGCTCTTCGGGTCGAGCATCGTCGGCTTCTCCTCAAGTTGCAATGGTGCTTGACATTCTCCTCCAACACCAAAACCGTCGCCGGCAATCCCGATCCGTCGGCCTAACCCCCGCAGATGCCGATGGCAGCCCCGCTCAGCGGCTGCTGGTACGGCAACCCGAGCAGGCCGCACACGAGTGCGAGGAACGAGTCCGCCTCGCGCAGCATGTCGTCGGCGTCCCGTGCGGTAACCGCACGCGGAAGCCCGGCCTGCGCCGCTGCCCGTTTCGAGGCCCCGGCCGCGAAGAACTCGGACCACTCGGCGAGCTCGGGCGCCACCTGAGCGAGGTCGACCCACACATTGCGCGGACCGCGGCTGCGGCCGCGCCGAGAACGCGCGGCCCGTACCGGGCGCGACCGGGCGGCCAGCACGGCCGCGCCGGCCCGCAACGCCGCCAGGTGAGCGGCCGCATACCGCTCGCCCGCGCTCGCCGTACCCGCGGCTTGCGCCAACCCGTCCCGCGCATGGTCAATCAAGTCCACCACGGCGTGCCCCGTACGCCCCCGGTGCCGGCCCGCCGCGCCCGAACTCCGGTGATCAGCCATGGCCACCACACCTTGAAGTGCCATTTGCCATCCTCTCGTCGAACTTCTGTTCGAATTCCTATCGTACGCATGTTCGGGTCGATGGGCAACTGGAGAAGGGATTCCGTACGCCGACAGCCCGTGGGACACCGTCCGGTCGCGGCTGGAACCGGCTTCGCCACCGGTACTTCCCTGACCACGGGGCGGCACGGGTTAGGCTCGCCGTCCGTGGCGCGAATCATCGTCGTAGGGGCGGGTGTTTCTGGGCTGGCGACAGCCGCCCGGCTCGCGGACTTCGGCCACGATGTTCTGGTCTTCGAACGGAACGCGACGACTGGTGGGCGGGTCGGTCGCTACCGCAAGGACGGGTTCGCCTTCGACACGGGGCCTCATCTGCTAACGCTCCCTGCCGTTTATCGCGACCTGTTCCGCAAGACGGGGCGACCGCTCGAGCGCGTCGTCGATCTCGTGCCCGCCGAGCCGGCTGTTCATCTGCGGTTCGCCGACGGCACCGACGTGGAGTTGCCGAACGCGAGTCGGGCCGGCATCAGCCGCGCGCTCGACGACGCGCTCGGCACCGGCAACGGGTCTGCCTGGCACGCCGTCGTCGACCGTGGCCGCCAGGTGTGGCAGGTGCTGCGCTCGCCGTACCTCGAGGCGACCCCAGGGCTCAAGGACCTCGCTCGCCTCGCCGGCCCCACGCGTCGCCGCGCGTTGGGGCCAAGACAGACCCTTCGAGCTCTCGTCGACGAACTCGTGCCGGACCGCCGTCTGGCCATGGCCGTCGAGCACTTCGCACGAGGCGCCGACCCGCGCCGGTCCCCCGCAGCGCTCGCCGCCGTGCCCTACCTGATGGAGACGTTCGGGCGGTGGCGGGTCGAAGGCGGCATGCGCAGGCTCGCCGACGCCCTTGCCGAGCGGGCGACCGAGCGCGGCGCGAAGATCCGGACCGGATGCCCCGTGACGGAGATCACCGTGGACTCCGGACGAGCGTCGGGGGTCCGGCTCGCCGGCGGCGCGGTCGAGACCGCCGACGCGGTCGTCGCCGCGGTGGACGCCCGTTGCCTCTACGGAGACCTACTCACTGCGCCGGCTGCCGGCCGGTTGTCCGCCCGCCTGCGGTCGCGCCTGCCCGCACCGGCCGATTTCACCATGTTCCTGGCGGTGTCCGGGTACCCGGTGGATCTCCCACCTCACACCGTTCTGCTGCCCGCTGACCCCGATGCCGCATCAGACGCCGTGTTCGGGCCCGAACCCGCCGCGCCGCGGGAGCCGGCCATCGACGTCTACGCGGCGGACGATCCTGCGCTGCGTCCCGATGACGGGTCCCGCGCTGTCACGGTCCAGGCCGTCGTGCCGCCACACGGGCCGCTGGACTGGTCATCGCGGGAGATCACCGCCGACTACGCCGAGCACCTGCTGACGGTGATGGCCGCACGAGGCCTGGACCTGCGCCCCCACCTTCGCTGGCATGCCACGTGGAGCCCGTATGACGCCGAGCATGCGACCGGTGTTCCAGGCGGTGCCGCGTGGGGCCTGGGCATCGGCTCGGCGTGGGATTTGCTGCGCCGCCCGGGCAACCGCGCCCCCGCCAAGGCGCTGTTCCATGTGGGCAGCTCGTCCTACCCGGGGCCCGGCCTGCCCCTTGTCGGCTTGTCCTCAGCGCTCGTCGCGGACCTCATCGGCCGCGCCTAGAGCCAAGGCGGGCTCGCCGGCCAGGACGCTCAGCACCTCCGAACAACCCGCATCGAGCTTGAGAGTCGCCAGCGGGTCGGCCCGAGTCCGGCCGCGGTTGACGATCACGATAGGAATCCCGCGGGCGTGGGCGTGCCTGGCGAACCGGTAGCCGGACAGCACCGTCAGCGACGAACCGGCGACAAGCAGCACCTGCGCAGCATCGACCATCTCGAAGCTACGATTCACCCGGTCGCGCGGCACCGCCTCGCCGAAGAACACCACGTCCGGCTTCAGCACGCCGGAGCATCGGGGGCACCGAGGCACACGGTAGCCGGTGACGGTGCCGAGCTCGACGTCGCCGTCCGGCGCGAGTTGCAGCGGCGTGGGGTCGAACCAGGGGTTCAGCTCGGCGAGCCGCTGCTGGTGCGACTCCCGGTCGAACCGCGACGCGCAGCCAAGGCAGGCCACCCGCGTCAGGTTGCCGTGCAACTCGACCACAGTGCGGCTGCCCGCCTTGCCGTGCAGGCCGTCGACGTTCTGGGTGATCAGCCCGGTCACCGTCCCGCTCCGCTCCATGGCCGCGAGCGCATGGTGCCCAGGGTTCGGCGTGGCGCGCGAGATCCGGGGCCACCCCGCGTGGCTGCGAGCCCAGTACCTGGCGCGCATGCCGGCGCCCGAGCGGAACTCGGCGTACGTCATCGGTGATCGCCGCGGGCTTCCCCCGCCGCGATAGTCCGGGATACCGGAGTCGGTGCTGATTCCGGCTCCTGTCAGCACCACAGCGCGCCGGCCCGCCAGCAGATCGGCCGCGCTTGCTACTGCGTCGGTCACGGTTGAAGGGTACGTGCGGGCCGAGCCGGCGAAAAGCCCGTCACGCCCGGGCAGCCGAACGAGACCAACGCGTCCTGCTCGCCGGCGGTGGCCTCGACGCTCACCTGCCCGATCACGCCTCCGCGAGCTGGTCCAGTCGAAGTGAACGGTAGATCTCGCGGGTGGCGGTGGACCGGTTCAGCGTGTAGAAGTGCAGGCCGGGTGCGCCCTCCGCGAGCAGGCGCTCGCACAGTTCGGTTGCGACCTCCACGCCGATCTCCCGGACCGCGTCAGGATCGTCTTCGACGGCGTACAACCGCTCCGCCAACTCAGGCGGGAAGTCGGTACCTGACAGCACGGCGAACCGCTCGATCTGCCGGACGTTCGTCACCGGCATCACACCGGGAATGATCGGAACTTCGCAGCCGGCCGCCGCCACCCGGTCGCGGAGTCTCAGGTAGTCCTCGACGTGGAAGAACATCTGGGTCACCGCGAAGTCCGCCCCTGCCCGGCACTTGTGCACGAAGTACCGGATGTCGGTGTCCAGGTCCGGCGACCGCGGATGTTTCTCCGGGAACGCGGCGACACCGACGCAGAAATCGCCCGCCGCCTTGATCAGGCTGACCAGCTCGTCCGCGTAGCCGAGACCCTGCGGGTGACGGATCCACTGGCCCTGAGGATCACCCGGTGGGTCGCCGCGCAGCGCCATGATGTTGCGGATCCCCGCGTCGGCATACCGACCGATGATGTGCCGCAGTTCGGCTACCGAGTGATTGACGGCGGTGAGGTGCCCGACGGCGGTCAACGTGGTGTCCGCGGTGATCCGCTCAGTGATCTCGACCGTCTTGTCCCTCGTACCGCCTCCGGCGCCGTAAGTGACCGACACAAACGTGGGCCGCAGGGATTCCAGCTCGCGGATGGCACTCCAGAGCGATTCTTCGCCCTTCGGCGTCTTCGGCGGGAAGAACTCGAACGAGAACGACCGCCGGCCCTCACCCAGCAACTCCCGGATGGTGGTCGCCCCGCCCGGCATGGTCGACGGCAGGCCTAGTGTCACCCCGCCAGCGTATAGGCCGGTCCACCTCCTGGGATGTGCATCTCGCCATTCGAGCAGGCGTAGTTCCGGCAGGTGGACTGCGGGCGGCACAGTCCGTCGCCGGTAGGCTCGGACGCTGTGAACGTGCAGGTCGACGACCCGGTGGAAGCCCTGCGGCCCCGTCTGCAGCACGTCATCGACCGGTTTCTCGGCGATCAGCGAACCCATCTGACCGGTATTCACGCCGAGTTGGGTGCGCTCAGCGATGCGGCCGACGACCTGCTCCGCGGCGGAAAACGGCTGCGGCCGGCGTTCTGCTACTGGGGCTGGCGCGGGGCAGGACGTCCGGACGACGACGCCATCGTCGCCCTCGGCGCGGCATTGGAGCTGTTCCAGGCCGCCGCGCTCGTGCACGACGACCTCATCGACGGATCCGACACCCGCCGCGGGATGCCGTCGGTGCACCGTCGCTTCGCCGCCAGGCACGCAGCACAGCGATGGGCGGGCGAACCGGACCGGTTCGGTGCCGCCGCCGCGGTGTTGCTCGGCGACCTGCTGCTGGGCTGGAGCGACGAGCTGTTCAACGGCTCCGGCCTCGACGACGCGGCGCTGCGGCGGGCCCGGCCGGTGTTCGATCAGATGCGCGCCCAGGTCGGCGCCGGCCAGTATCTCGACGTCGTCGCCTCGGCCACCGGTGCGGACCGGCCGGACCGGCTCGCCGAGCTGGCGCGCACCGTCGTGTCCTACAAGGCGGCCCGGTACTCGGTCGAGCGGCCACTCGTGCTCGGCGGCAGCGCCGCGGGGGCCGGGCCGGACGTGCTGGCGACCTACTCGCGGTACGGGCTGGCCCTCGGTGAGGCCTTCCAGCTCCGCGATGACGTGCTCGGCGTCTTCGGCGACCCCGCCAGCACCGGCAAGCCCGCAGGGGACGACCTACGCGAAGGCAAACGGACCCTGCTGATCGCCTATGCGCTCGAGCGGGCCGGACGCACCGCCGCCGATACCGTCAACCGGCTGCTCGGAGATCGCGCCCTCGATGGCACCGGCGTCGACACGCTGCGTCAGATCATCGTCGACACCGGAGCCCTGCGGGCGGTCGAGCAGCAGGTTGCCGGCTTGGTCGATGAGTCGCGCCAGGCCCTGCGGGAGGCCACGTTCACGGCGGAGGCCAAAGCCGCGCTCGATGCCCTCATCACCGCGGCAACCTCGCGGGTCGCCTGAGATCTACGTCATCGGGGCCATCCGGCCGTACACTGTGCGACCGTGGATGTCTCCGTCTCCGACACACCGGTGGGCCGCGTGCTAGACGGCCGGTACCGGGTCGAGGCGGCGCTGGCCCGCGGTGGCATGGCGACGGTGTACCGCGCGGTCGACACCCGGCTCGACCGCGTAGTGGCGCTCAAGGTGATGCATGCAGAACTCGCCGCCGACAACGAGTTCGTGCTGCGCTTCATCGGCGAGGCCCGCTCGGCGGCCCGCCTGTCTCATCCCAACGTGGTGGGCGTGTTCGACCAGGGCGAGGACGACGGCACGGTCTTCCTCGCCATGGAGTATGTCGAAGGACGCACGCTCCGCCAGATCCTGCGCGACCGCGGCCCGCTGCCGCCGGCGGCCGCACTCGAAATGCTCCAGCCGGTGGTCGCAGCGCTCGGCGCCGCCCACGACGCCGGCATCGTCCATCGCGACGTCAAACCCGAGAACGTGCTGGTCGGCGCGAACGGCCGGATCAAGGTCGCCGACTTCGGGCTGGCCCGGGCGGTGAGCGAAGACACCAGCACCGCTACGCGGGGCCTGCTGCTGGGCACGGTCAACTACATCTCACCCGAGCAGGCACTCGGAGAGCCGGCCACGCCTCGTTCGGACGTCTACTCGGCCGGCGTCATGCTGTACGAAATGCTGACCGGCTCGCCGCCGCACACCGGCCCGACCGACTTCGTCGTGGTGCGCAGCCATATCGACAACGACGTGCCCGCGCCGTCGGCGTCGGATCCGAACATCCCCACGATCGTGGACGAGCTTGTGGCGCTGGCGACCGCGCGCGACCCGCAACGGCGGTTCACCGACGGCTCGCAGTTCGCCGAGGCGGCGTCGGTCGCCCACGCTGCGGTGGGTCCGGCCATCGACGGGCTCGAAACACGCGAGGCGGCCGGCGTATCGATCGCCGAGGCGATGTCGATTCCCGGCGTCGAGCACACCCGCGGCCGACCCTCGGAGACGACGATCATACCGGCGCAGGCAGCCACGTCCCTTCCTGCGCGGCGGAACCATTCCGCCCGAGCCGAACCGGTGTTGCCGGTGCGGCGGGAGCGACGCTCCGACCTCCCGGCCAGGCGGGCGGCTCGCCGGCGCCGCCGGTGGGTCGGCCCGGTCCTGCTGGTCGCGGGCCTGGTATTGGCGGCCGGCGTCGTCGCGGGCGCGTGGTGGCTCGGCGAAGGCCGCTACGTGACCGTCCCCTCCTTGCTCGACATGACCGTCGAGGATGCCGAACTGCTCGCCCAGCAGGACGGCCTGTTCGTCCAGACGGGTGGCACCGAACCCTCCGAAGTCATCGAGGCCGGGAACGTGCTCCGCACCGAGCCCGCAGCCGGCGAGCGGTTGCTGAGGGGCCAGTACATCACCCTGATCACCTCATCGGGGGCCGAGCGGTACGCCGTCCCGGACCTTCGCGGGAAGACAAAGGAAGAGGCCGAGTCACTGCTCGAGGAGCAGAACCTGGTGCCGGCTGTGGAGGAGCGGTACGACGATCAGGTGCCCGAAGGCGTGGTGATCGGACAGGGCGTGGACCCCGGCCGCGAGTTGCGCGCCGACGAGCAGGTGCCCGTGTACGTCAGCAAGGGCCGCGAACCTGTCGAGATCGTTGATTTTACCGGGCAGGATGCAAACCAGGCCGAGCAGCAACTGCGCGAGGCCGGGTTCGAAGTCACCCGGCAGGAGGAGCCCAATCCGAACGTACGCGCCGGGTTCGTCATCTCGCAGTCGCCGAACTCCGGCACTGGTCTGCGTGGCGACACCATCACCCTCGTCGTTGCCTCGCAGAAGAACGAGATCCCCGTTCCCGAGGTGCGTGGCATGCCCGTCGAGGACGCCGAGCGGATCCTGCGCGAGGCGGGCTTCACCAACATCAAGATCGACCGCCGGGGGGTGTTCTTCCCGCAGGACATCGTGGTCGACCAGCGGCCGCGGCCCGGCCGCGAGATCAAGCCCGATCAGCAGATCGAGCTCACCGTCCGCTAGAAGCACATCCGAGTGAACCGACCGCCCGCCGTCGGGACCCACCTGTCGACAAGGGGACGGCTCGCACTGGTTCCCGAACGCGGGGCCGACATGGGTGCCGAAGCGATCCAGATCTTCGTCGGTAACCCGCGTGGCTGGGCGACGCCATCCGGCGATCCGGCGGCCGATGCGGCATTCCGAGCCGGCGTGGCCGAGCACGGCATCACCGTACTGATCCACTCCGCGTACCTGGTGAACCTCGGCTCCCCGGCGCAGCTCACCTACGAACGCTCCATCGCCAGCGTCGCCCACGCGTTCTTCCGTGGCGCCGCGCTCGGCGCGCGGGGCGTCGTCGTCCACACCGGCTCGTGTGTCACCGCCGGTGGGAGCGACGCCGCCCTGCGTAGGGTCCGCGAGGCGCTGCTGCCCATGCTCGACGCTCTTCCCGACGACGCGCCCGACCTGTGGCTCGAGCCGACAGCCGGACAGGGCCAGTCGCTCGCGGCCGGAATCGACGATCTGGGGCCGTACCTCGATGCGCTCGATCGCCATCCGCGAGCCAAGATCTGTCTGGACACCTGCCACGCCTTCGCCGCGGGCCATGACCTGGCCGCTCCGGGCGGCATGACATCGACGCTCGACCGGCTCGTCAGCGTCGCCGGTACGGGACGGCTGGCGGCGGTGCACGCCAACGACTCCGTGGACAGGTGCGGAACCTTCCGCGACCGGCACGCGCGAATCGGCGCAGGTCGCATCGGCCTAGAGCCGTTCCGCGAACTGCTCGCCCACCCGGCGGTGGCCGGACTTGCCGTGGTGCTGGAAACCCCGGGTGGTCCGGAGGCGCACGCGGCCGACGTGGCGTTGCTCAAGTCGTTGCGATAACGGACTGGTGACCGGGTCGTAACCATTCGTCTTACCTGGCGGATACCGCGTCCAGGAAGTGGACCAGCGACGTATCGTCACACCTGCCGCAGTAAGGGAGTAACGATGGTCGTGGTCATGAAACCGGGCACGGCGGATGCACATATCGAGGCCGTCGTCGCCCGAGTTCGCGAAGCCGGAGGGACGGCATTCGTCAGCCGAGGTGTCACCCGCACGATCATCGGACTCGTCGGCGACTTGGACGAGTTCCGGGCGCTGAACCTACGTGCGATGCCGGGCGTCGCCGAGCTGCTGCGGGTGTCCTCGCCGTACAAGCTGGTCGGGCGCGACGAAACGTCTGGCCGGACGACAGTGCTGGTCGGTGGTGCGTCCGGGGTGCCTATCGGCCCTGACACGTTCACCCTCATCGCCGGCCCGTGCGCGGTCGAGTCGCCGCAACAGACGCTCGAAGCCGCCGAGATGGCCAAGGCCGCCGGCGCCACGCTGTTGCGCGGCGGTGCATTCAAGCCCCGAACGTCGCCGCAGTCCTTCCAAGGGCTCGGCGAGGAGGGTCTGCGCATCCTCGCCGACGCCCGAGCTGCGACCGGGCTTCCAGTTGTCACCGAAGTGGTGGACGCGCACGACGTCCCGCTGGTCGCCTCGTACGCCGACATGCTCCAGATCGGCACTCGAAACATGCACAACTACGCATTGCTGCAGGCCGTCGGCAAGGCGCAGCGGCCGGTCTTGCTCAAGCGGGGCATGCAGGCGACCATCGACGAGTGGCTCACCGCGGCCGAGTACATCGCTCAGCGCGGCAACCTCGACATAGTCCTCTGCGAGCGCGGCATCAGGACGTTCGAGACGGCCACCCGCAACACTCTCGACATCTCCGCCGTGCCGGTAGTCCAGGCGCTGTCGCACCTGCCGGTCGTGGTCGATCCGTCCCATTCCGGCGGCCGGCGAGAGCTCGTGCTGCCGCTGGCCCGAGCCGCCATCGGCGTCGGAGCCGACGGGATCCTCGTCGACGTCCACCCCTATCCCGAAGATGCCCTGGTCGACGGTGCGCAGGCGCTGTCCGGCGCCGCCCTGCGCGACCTGGCCTCCAGCGTGCGCCGCCTCCCGCCACTTCTCGGGCGCAAGCCGGCCGAGGCGCGGCGCGCCTAGCGGTCGTGCCCTAGCGCCGGGTGAGCAGGCGAGCCAGCGTCTCGCTCGCTTTGCGGCAGTCGTCGGCCGTGACGTCCAGGTGGGTGATGAGCCGAACGGTCTGCGGGCCGACCGCACCGACGAGCACCCCCTCGGCGCGAGCCAGCGCGACGAGTTCGGTCGCGTCGAGGTCGGCCGATGAGGTGTCGATCATCACGATGTTGGTTTCGACCTGATCAGCGGCCACCGCGCCGGTGCCGGCCAGCAACTCGGCCATGACGCGGGCGTTCGTGTGGTCTTCGGCGAGCCGCTCGACATGGTGATCGAGCGCGTACAACCCGGCCGCGGCGAGCACCCCGGCCTGCCGCCAGCCGGCTCCGAGCCGCTTGCGCCACTGCCGGGCTTCGGCGATCACGTCCGCGTCACCGACCAGGACGGACCCGACCGGCGCTCCCAAACCCTTGGACAGGCACACCGACACCGTGCCGAAAAAGCTCCCGTAAGCCTGCAGGCTGATGCCGGTGGCCACGTGCGCGTTCCATAGCCTGGCACCGTCCAGGTGCAGGCCCACCTCCGTCCCGGCCACCAGGTCGTACAGGCCCTTGAGGTCGGAGAGCGGCTGGACCGTCCCGCCCGCGAAGTTGTGCGTGTTCTCTACCGCCACGGCCGCGGTCGAGACCAGATACGGGCCGGCGTCCGGTGCCAGCATCTGCGCCACCGCGTCGAGGTCCACATAGCCTTGCGGGTGCGACCAGGTGCGGGTCGTGACTCCGTGCAGTGCGGCATGCCCGCCTAGCTCGGCCCGCACGATGTGAGCCCGTGCCTCGCACAGGACCTCTTGCCCGGGACGCACGTGCGCGCGGATCCCGAGCAGGTTGGCCAGCGAGCCGGTGACCGTGAACAGGCCGGCCTTCTTGCCGAGCAGTCCGGCAACCCGCTCCTCGAGCACGCGTACGGTCGGATCCTCGCCGTAGACGTCGTCACCGGTCTCCGCCGCGGCCATCGCCGCCAGCATGCCCTCGACAGGACGGGTCACGGTGTCGCTCCGCAGGTCGATCGCCATGACCCGACCCTAGCCCCGCCCGGAGTCGCCCATGATGCGCCCTGGCGCACTCCTGGCCGCACTAAGGCTCCCCAGTGTCGTTCCTCGCCCGCACCAAGCCTCCACAGTGCTGCCGAACAACAGCACCAAGCGTCCACACTGCCGTTCCTCGCGCGCACCAAGCCTCCACTATGCCGCCACGGCGACACCAAGCCTCCACAGTGCGACCGGACGACAGCACCAAGCCTCCTCGGTGCGACCGGACGAACGTGGCCGGCGGCAGATCAGCGGGCTTCGAGCAACTCGGCGACGAGGAACGCCAGCTCCAGCGACTGTGTCCGGTTGAGCCGAGGGTCGCAGAGCGTCTCGTACCGCTCCCCCAGCCCGTCCTCGGCGATCGGGTCGCCGCCGCCGACGCACTCGGTGACGTCGTCTCCGGTCAGCTCCACGTGCACACCACCCGGGTGAGTGCCGAGCGCGCGGTGCACTTCGAAAAAGCCCCTCACCTCGTCGATCACATCGTCGAACCGGCGGGTCTTGTGGCCGCTCGGAGCTTCGTACGTGTTGCCGTGCATGGGGTCACAGATCCATGACGCCACGAGCCCCGCGGAACTGGCCTTCTCGATCAATGGAGGGAGCAGATCGCGGATCTTGCCCGCACCCATCCGGGTGATGAACGTAAGCCGCCCGGGTTCACGATTCGGGTCCAGCCGGTCGCCGAACGAGAGCACGTCGTCCGGAGTGGCCGAGGGGCCGAGCTTGACGCCGATCGGGTTGCGGATGCGGGAGGCGAACTCGATGTGCGCACCGTCAAGCTGGCGGGTCCGGTCCCCTACCCAGACGAAGTGGCCGGAGACGTTGTACGGCTGCCCGGTCCGGGAGTCGACTCTGGTCAGCGCGTGCTCGTAGTCGAGCAGCAGCGCCTCGTGGCTGGCGTACAACTCCACAGTGTGCAGCTGTTCGGGATCGGCGCCGATGGCGTTCATGAAGGCCAGCGCTTTGTCGATCTGGCCGGCCAGGCGCTCGTAGCGCAGGCCGGCGGGCGAGCTGAGGACGAAGTCGGTGTTCCAGGCGTGCACCTGGCGCAGGTCGGCGTACCCGCCGCCGACGAATGCCCGCGTAAGGTTCAGCGTCGCGGCCGAAGCGTTGTACATCCGCAGCAGCCGGTTCGGGTCGGGCCGGCGCGCTTGACTGGTGAACTCGAACCCGTTCACGGCGTCGCCGCGGTATGCCGGCAGCTTGAGCTCACCTCGGGTTTCGGTAGGACGCGAGCGGGGCTTGGCGTACTGGCCGGCCAGCCGGCCGATCTTCACCACGGGCACGCTTGCCGCGTACGTCAAGACGACGGCCATCTGAAGCAGCGTCTTGAGCTTGTTGCGGACGTTGGCCGCCGAGACACCGGCGAACGTCTCGGCACAGTCGCCGCCCTGGAGGATGAACGCCTCACCGCGCGACACCGCGGCCAGCCGCTCGCGCAGCGTGTCGCACTCCCCCGCGAAGACCAGCGGCGGCATCGTCCGCAATTCGGCTACCGCCGCTTCGACGGCCTCGGAGTCCGGCCAATCCGGCTGCTGCGCGGCAGGCAATGCGTCGAGCACGTCGGCAAGCTCGGAGAACAGCGCAGCATCCGGGGACGAAGTCACCCGAGCAGGATAACCGCCGCATCGCTGGACGATGGTGATCGGCTCGTGATCCAAGGGCCCGGTAGCCGGTCTTGCCGCCGCGGCCGGACCGGTCGATATGGTGGATGCGTCCGGAGCACGACGACGTGCCAGCGGACTCGTTTCGACGTTCTGGCCGAAGGGTCGCCTACCATGCCTGTTCGCAAAGTCGCGATGCTCACGGCCGGGGGCCTTGCCCCTTGCCTATCGTCCGCCGTCGGCGGGCTCATCGAGCGCTACACCGAGATCACTCCCGAGGTCGAGCTCATCGGCTACCTCGACGGCTACGCGGGCCTGCTCACCGGACGATCGGTCACGGTCACACCGCAGATCCGCACGGTGGCACACCGGTTGCACCGGTTCGGCGGCAGCCCACTCGGCAACAGCCGGGTCAAGCTGACCAACGTCGAGGACGCCGTCCGGCGCGGGCTGATCAAGGAGGGGCAGGATCCTCTCCATGTCGCGGCGGAGCAGCTCACCCGCGACGAGGTGGACGTCCTGCACACCATCGGTGGCGACGACACGAACACGATGGCCGCCGCGCTGGCCGACTACCTGCACAGCAACGACTACGACCTGACGGTCGTCGGCCTGCCCAAGACCATCGACAACGACGTGGTGCCGATCCGGCAGAGCCTCGGCGCCTGGACCGCCGCCGAGCAGGGCGCCCTTTACGCCCGCAACATCGTCGCGGAGCACTCCTCGAACCCCCGCATGCTCGTGGTGCACGAAGTCATGGGGCGCAACTGCGGCTGGCTGACGGCCGCGACGGCGGTGAAGTACCGCGAGTGGCTCGACTCCCAGCAGTGGGTGCCTGAGTTCGGTGTCGACCGGCGGCGCTGGGATGTCCACGCGGTCTACATCCCAGAGGCCCACCACGACCTGGACGCCGAGGCGGAGCGGCTGCGGGCGGTAATGGACGAGCTCGGCTGCGTGAACATCTTCCTGTCCGAGGGCGCCGGCGTGAGCGAGATCGTCGCCCAGCTCGAGGCGGCCGGCGAGGAGGTCCCGCGAGACCCGTTCGGCCACGTCAACCTGGACAAGGTCAATCCGGGCGCGTGGTTCGCCAAGCAGTTCGCCGACAAGCTCGGCGCAGAGAAGGTCAACGTCCAGAAGAGCGGCTATTTCAGCCGCTCCGCCGCGCCGAATGTGGACGACCTCCGGCTGATCAAGAGCTGCACCGACCTCGCCGTCGAGTGCGCGCTTCGCGGCGAGGGCGGCGTGATCGGCCACGACGAGGGCAACGGCGGCCGGCTGCGGGCGATCGAGTTCGACCGGATCAAGGGCGGAAAGGCATTCGACACCACAACCGACTGGTACGTCGACCTGCTCGCGGCCATCGGGCAGTCAGCCGGCGCCTAACGTCCGACGGTCCGGCGCGGTGTGAAGAGTTGCGGCATGATCTTGAAATTGCGCCCGATTTAAGCGACATAGGGTGATCCTGAGCAAGATCGTGCCGCAGTTCTTCACGGTGGCAGCCACGTAGCGCGTTGGCGGGCCGACCGCGTCAGGGCGTCGAGGGCGTTGCGACATCCGGCAGCACACCCGGTAGGGTCGAATCACATGTGCGGACTCTCCGGCGAGTACACCTTCGACGGTTCGCCGCCCGATCTCGGCGCGGTAGGCCTCATGTGCGATGCCATGGTTTCACGCGGACCGGACGACGCCGGCGCGTACGCGCACGGCTCGCTCGCCCTTGGTCACCGGCGGCTGTCCATCATCGACCTGTCGCCCGCGGGTCACCAGCCGATGGTCGACAACGAACTCGGCATCACCGTCGCGTTCAACGGTTGTATCTACAACTATCGTGAGCTCCGCGCTGAACTCCAAGCCCACGGCTACCGGTTCTTCTCCACCTCGGACACCGAGGTCATCGCCAAGGCGTACCACCACTGGGGCGAAAGCTTCGTGGACCGCCTGCTGGGCATGTTCGCCATCGCCATCCACGAGCGGGACTCCGGACGCCTGGTTCTGGTCCGTGACCGACTCGGCATCAAACCGCTGTACCTGGCCGAAACCCCTCGCCGGCTGCGGTTCGCCAGCAGCCTGCCCGCCCTCGTGCGAGCGGGCCGAACGGACAACTCGGTCGACACCCGGATCGACCCACACGCCCTGCACCACTACCTGTCCTGGCATGCCGTCGTCCCAGCACCTCGGACGATCATCAGAGGCATCCGCAAGCTGGCGCCGGCCACGATACGGGTCGTCGAACGCGACGGTTCCAGCCGCGAGCGGATCTACTGGGAGGCGGAGTACCAGCGGGATCCGGCCAAGGCGGACTGGTCGGAGAGGGACTGGCAGGACGCCGTCCTCGACTCGCTGCGCACCGCCGTCCGGCGGCGGCTGGTAGCCGACGTCCCCGTCGGAGTATTGCTGTCGGGCGGGCTGGACTCCAGCCTTGTCGTCGGCCTGCTCGCCGAGGAGGGCCAGCACGGGCTCAACACGTTCAGCATCGGCTTCGAAGCCGTCGGCGGCGAAGAGGGCGACGAGTTCAAGTATTCGGATGTCATCGCCCGCCAGTTCGACACCGACCACCACCAGATCAGGATCGACACCGAACGGACGCTGCCCGCTCTCGAGGCCGCCATCCTGGCCATGAGCGAGCCGATGGTCAGCCACGATGTCGTCGGGTTCTTCTTGCTGAGCCAGGAAGTGAGCAAACACGTCAAGGTCGTGCAGTCCGGTCAGGGCGCGGACGAGGTGTTCGGTGGCTATCACTGGTACCCACCGCTGCTCGGAGTCGGCCGGCATAGTGCCGCCGACACGTACGCCGCCGCGTTCTTCGACCGCGACCACGCCGCGATGGCCGAGGTGGTGCGGCCCGAGCACGCCGTTGACGAACCGGTCAGCCACGAGTTCGTCGCGGCCCACATGAGCCGGCCCGGCGCCGATTCGGCCGTCGACGCCGCATTGCGGCTCGACTCTCACATCATGCTGGTCGACGATCCCGTCAAGCGGGTTGACAATATGACCATGGCCTGGGGCCTGGAGGCGCGGGTTCCGTTCCTCGACCACGAACTGGTCGCGCTGGCCGCAGAGTGCCCGCCCGAGCTCAAGCTCGCCCAGGACGGTAAGGGCGTGCTCAAGCAGGCCGCACGCAGGGTCATCCCCTCCGACGTCATCGACCGGCCGAAGGGGTACTTCCCGGTGCCGGCCCTCAAGTACCTGCACGGCCCGTACCTCGACCGGGTACGGGACGCTCTGCATGCTCCTGCGGCGCGTGAGCGGGGCCTTTTCCGGGACCAGTACGTCGACCGGCTCCTGGCCGACCCCAACTCCGAGCTCACACCCCTGCGCGGCAACCGCCTCTGGCAACTCGCCCTGCTGGAGATGTGGCTGCAGGCGCACGAGATCGCACCGGCATGATGAACCCGACCCACGAGATCCCACGCTGCGCGGTCTCCGCGCAGGCTTTCGCGGAAAGCGCGGCATGAGCGACGACCGGCTCCACCGCCGCCGGATCGCCGGCGAACGGAGGCGGCCGTTGTGGACCCAGGCCTGGACCGACGCGCCTGACCACCTCGTCCGCGACATGCGCCGTGATGTCTCCCTCGAATGCGGCTGGGGCCGGCTCATCTTCGCCCAGACCTTCGACAGCGACGAGGACATCGTCGAACTGCTGCGCGCCGAAGAGGCCGGTCAGCGCGACATAGCGATGTACGTCAAGGACCCGCACGTGCTGGTCGCCAGCGCACCCGACGAGCTTTTCATCGATCCGAGCTACACCTACCGGCTGGAGCTGCACCGGTACCGGCCGCGGCGGGAGATCATCCCGGGCGTGATGGTCCGGAAGATGGGTGACGCCCGCGATTCCCATGAGATCAACCGGATCTACGCCGCCCGCGGCATGGTCACCGCCGATCCGGATCTGATGTGGGACAACCAGCGCACCCGTACGTTCACGTACCTGGTCGCCGAGGACGGGCGCACCGGTGAGGTCATCGGTACCGTGACGGGGGTCGACCATGCCCTTGCGTTCGGAGATCCAGAAGCCGGCGCCAGCCTGTGGTGCCTGGCGGTCGACCCGCAGTCCTCGGCACCCGGGGTCGGCGAGGCATTGGTCCGGGTGCTGAGCGAGCGCTATATCGGCCGGGGTCGCGCGCACCTGGACCTGTCGGTCATGCACGACAATGCTCCGGCGATCCGGCTCTACAAGAAACTCGGCTTTCGCCGGGTGCCGGTGTTCGCCGTCAAGCGAAAGAACGTCATAAACGAGCCGCTGTTCGTCGCCGAGCCGGAGCCCGATGTCGCCGAGCTCAACCCGTATGCCCGGATCATCGCGGACGAAGCCAGACGGCGGGGCATCAAGGTCGAGGTGCTGGACTCCGAGTGGGGCGAGCTGAGGCTGGTCCACGGCGGCCGACGGGTTGTCACCCGGGAATCGCTCTCAGAGCTGACCACAGCGGTCGCCATGAGCCGGTGCGACGACAAGCGGATCACCCGGCGCATAGTTCAGCAAGCCGGGCTGCGCGTGCCGCGCGGTAGGGCCGCGACGGGCGACAGCGCCGATGCAGCGTTTCTCGAGCAGGTCGGCCAGGTCGTCGTCAAGCCCGCTCGGGGCGAGCAGGGCAGGGGCATCAGCGTCGGCGTCACCGATGCCGACGCGCTTGCAAAGGCCGTCGATCTGGCCCACACCGTCTGCCCCGACGTGCTGATCGAGGAGTGCGTGGACGGAGACGACCTGCGCATCGTGGTGATCGGGCACGACGTCGTCGCCGCCGCGGTCCGCCGCCCCGCCACAGTCATCGGCACCGGCCGCCACACCGTGCGCGAACTCATCAAGGCCCACAGCCGCCGGCGCGAGGCCGCCACAGCGGGCGAATCCACCGTCCCACTGGACGAGACCACGATCGAGACCGTACGCGCCGCCGGCCAAGAACTCGACGACGTGCTGCCCGACGGGCTGGAACTGCCGGTGCGGCGGACGGCCAACCTGCACACCGGGGGCACGATCCACGACGTCACCGCCGAACTCCACCCGGCGCTGGCCGAGGCCGCGGTCACGGCCAGCAAGGCACTCGACATTCCGGTGACCGGCATCGACCTGATCGTGCCGGACGTCTCCGGGCCCGACTACGTGTTCATCGAGGCCAACGAGCGGCCCGGGTTGGCCAACCACGAGCCCCAGCCGACCGCCGAGCGCTTCGTCGACCTGCTGTTCCCGGCGACCCGGGCCACACCCCGCCCCTGGCGCCCGGCGCCGCCCAGCTCCCAGCGCTAGCTCACCACCGGCGCCGCCCAGCTCCCAGCGCTGCTCACCACCTCTCGATGATCATGCAAGAGTGGTGCGACACGCCGACCAGGTGCGCCCGGATCGGCGTCCGGCAACCGCCGATCGGCGGCGCGTCGAACCCGAATTGCGTGATCAGCGAATGGGGCTGAGACAGTTGACCTATGAAGCGGTTGGACATCGACGAGGAGTACCTGCAGGAGATCCTGCTCGAGTTGCTCCGCACCCCTAGCCCGTCGGGACGCACCGATGCGGTGATGCAGATCATCGGCGACCACCTCGATGCGCTGGGACTGCCCGTTCGCGTCACCCGCCGCGGTGTGCTGCGGGCCACCCTCGCCGGCCGGCGAAGCGACACGAGCCGGGCCGTCGTCGTGCACGCCGACACCATCGGCGCCATGGTCAAAGCGCTCAAGCCCGACGGACGGCTTGAAGTCGTCCCCATCGGAACCCACAGCGCCCGGTTCGCCGAGGGTGCGCACGTAACCGTGTTTCCCGACGACCTCACCCAGTTCTTCACCGGCACCGTGCTGCCTCTGATGTCCAGCGGGCACAACTTCGGTGAGGCCGTCGACACCCAGGGGGTGGGCTGGCACCAGGTAGAGATCCGGCTGGACGAGAAGGTCTCGAGTGCAGCCGACCTGGCCGCACTCGGCATCCAGGTGGGCGACTTCGTCGCGCTCGATGCCGCACCACAGGTCACCCCGAGCCGCTTCGTCAAGTCCCGCCACCTCGATGACAAGGCCGGTCTGGCCGCGTGCCTCGCCGCGGTCAAGGCGCTCACCGACGCGGCCGTCCCCCTCGATGTCACCACCTACCTGCTCGTGACGATCGGCGAAGAGGTGGGCATGGGCGCCACCCACGGCCTGGACGACACGGTGGCCGAACTCGTGGCCGTGGACAACGCCGTGGTATCCGAAGGCCAGGAATCCCAGGAGGACACCGTCAACATCGGGATGCTGGACTCGACCGGGCCGTTCGACTACCACCTGACCCGGCGGCTGATCGGGCTCTGCCAGGAGTACGACCTGCCGTACCGCCGCGACATCTACCGCTTCTACCGATCCGATGCCGCACCGGCGATCGAGTCCGGGCTCGAGTGCCGCACGGCGCTGCTCGGCTTCGGGGTGGAGTCGAGCCACGGGCACGAGCGGACGCACCTCGACGGCCTGCGCTCGCTGGCCGAGCTGCTCACCCTGTACCTGCAGAGCTCGCTGACGTTCGAGGAGTGGGACGAGAGACCGACAGGCACGCTGCAAGACTTCCCCAGCCACAGCGTCCAGCCGGCCGAACCCGAGCCGGAGCACTACGCCGACGGCCGCTACGCCTGATGCCGCGTCAGGAGCTCTTCTCGCGCTTTCTGGCCTCGGCGATCTCCTGCTTGGCGCGCGTGGCGTAGATGTCTATGTACTCCTGACCGGACAACTGCATCAGCGCATACATGATCTCGTCGGTGACCGCCCGCAGTACGTAGCGGTCGGTCTCCATGCCGTAGTAACGGCTGAAGTCCAGCGGCTTGCCGAACCGGACACCCGGCCGGCGCACCTTCGGAATGATCCGGCCCGGGGGCTGCATCTCGAACGTGCCGATCATGGCGATGGGAATCACCGGTGCCCTGGCCTCCAGCGCCATCCTGGCGACGCCCGTGCGCCCTCTGTACAACCGTCCGTCCGGTGACCTGGTGCCTTCCGGGTAGATCCCGAGCAGATCGCCCCGCTCGAGGATCTTCAGGCCCGTACGCAGCGCCGCCTCGCTGGCCTTGCCGCCGGACCGGTCGATCGGTACGTTCCCCGTACCGCCGAAGAAGATCCGCTTGAACCATCCCTTGACACCGCGCTCGGTGAAATAGTCGCTCTTGGCCAGGAAGGTCACCCTGCGTTCGATCACGAGCGGCATGAACAGCGAGTCGACGACGGTGAGGTGGTTACCTGCGATGATCGCTGGCCCGCTGGCCGGTACGTTCTCAGCGCCCTCGACCCACGGCCGGTAGACGGCGAGCAGGATTGGCCCAAGAAGCACACGCTTGAGCAACCAGTAGAGCACGCCCGAACACTACCTCCCCTACGCCCGGTTACCCGAGTACCGGGTAGTTCATGCGACGATGCGATGGACGATTCGGAGGGAGAGGAGGCGCCCGGTGTCCCGCGATGACGACCAGATCTGGGCAGAACTCGTCGAGTCCTTTCACGCCTCCTCTGAGAACCAAGACCGGCAGTGGCCGGCCGCCGAGAACGTCGACCCCGAAGTGCCGAACACGTCCGACGACAAGCAGGACGAACCGGCAAAGCCCACGGGCTCGCACACTGTGGGCGAGAAGTCCGGGGTAGCCGTGCCCGACACCGACGAGCATTTCGTCCCTCCGCCTCCCCCACCACTGCCCAGCACCGACCTCATCACCCGGGCCGCGTGGGCCAGCGTGCTCGGTGTCCCGATCTTTCTGACTCTCGTCGTCCTGCTCCGGATCTCGGTCAGCGGTTGGATCGCAGCGCTGTGCGCGGGAGCGTTCATCGGGGGGTTCGTCGTACTTGTCGCACGCCTGCGGGGTCACGATCCGTACGATCCGGACGATGGAGCAGTCGTCTAGGAGGGATACGTGAACACCAGTGAGACGGTCGAGCTCACCGGGCATCTGATCGACACCGAGCAGTTGTCGCGGATTCTCGACGATATCGGCGAGTACGGCGGCGAGTTCACCATCGACAGGTTCGACGTCGGCCATGCGGCCACCGACGAATCGCACGCCGTGCTGACCGTGTCCGCCGCCGACTCGTCCGAGCTTGCGCGGTTGCTCATGCGGCTGCAGACCCACGGCGTGAACCTCGTGCACCCAGGCGAGGCGACGATCCGCGAGGTCACCCAGGACGGCGTGTTCCCTGACGACTTCTACTCCACCACCAACCTCGATACGACGGTGCGGATCGGCTCGACGTGGATCGAGGTCGAGCAGCCCGAGATGGACTGCGGTCTGCTGGTGTGGGACGACTCCGGCCGTACGCGGGTGCGAACCATCCCGGTCAGCGAGGTCGAGGCCGGCGACCGGGTGGTGTGCGGTGCGTCGGGCGTGCGCGTGCGACCCGTCACTCCACCGACCACGGGACCGACTGCCGGGCACGTGTTCGAGTTCATGCAGTCCGGCGTCTCATCGGAGAAGCCGCAGGCATTGCTGGTGCGTCAGATCGCCGAGCAGATGCGCGCGGTCGAGGACGCCGGTGAACGAATCCTCTGGGTGTGCGGGCCGGCCGTCGTGCACACCGGCGCCGCACCTGCGATGGTCGCGCTGGTCCAGGCCGGCTACGTGGACGTGCTGTTCGGGGGCAACGCCATCGCCACCCATGACATCGAGGCCGCGTTGTACGGGACGTCGCTGGGCGTCGACCTGGCGCGGGGACGCGGCGTTGAGCACGGCCACGAGCACCACATCCGGGCGATCAACCGGATCCGGGCCTGCGGATCGATCCAGGCCGCCGTGGACCAGGGCGTGTTGACCGGTGGCGTGATGCATGCGCTCGTGACCGCGGGCAAGGACTTCGTACTGGTGGGTTCCCCGCGCGACGACGGACCCTTGCCGGACGTGTACACCGACGTCATCGAGGGTCAGCGGGCGATGCGGGCCGCGTTACCAGGTGTCGGGTTCGCGATCATGGTGGCCACCATGCTGCATTCGGTCGCCACCGGTAACCTGCTGCCGGCCTCCGTTCCGCTCGTGTGCGTCGACATCAATCCGGCGACTGTCACGAAGCTGGCCGATCGCGGCTCGTCACAGGCCAGAGGTGTGGTGACCGACGTCGGGCTGTTCCTCGAGCAGTTGGCGCTCGAACTGGTGCCCGATTACCGCTCAGCGCGTAACTAGATCCGCGCCCGGCGGTACCTCGAGGTCTGCCACGACCGGCCGATGATCACTCGCCACCTCCGCGTCGGGTCCGGCTACGACCCAGCAGTCCTGGATCACCGCCGGACCCCGGACGAAGACCCCGTCGATCCGGCGTCGCGGGTTGCTGGCACTGAACGTGGGACCGTTCCGCTCCGCTCCAGCGTCGGTGAACTCGGCCGAGAGCGCTTGCCAGGTCGGCATGTCAGGGGTCTCGTTGATGTCGCCGGCCACGATCGTCACCGGTGATTCGTACCGGTTCACCAGGCTCAGAATCTCGCGCCGGTGCCGTGGCCGTTCGTCGGCGTCCAGCCCGAGGTGAACGCTCGCGACAGTGCACCAGGCCCCTGCCTTGTGGATCCTGGCCGCAACCACACCGCGACGGATCTGACGCGGTGTTCGGCTCAGCCGGTACTCGATCACGCTCGACACGTCGACCCGATGGGCGGCGAGCATGGCGACCCCGTTGGCCGCCCGTCCCCCGCCGACATATAGCAGCCCGGCTTCCCGGGCGAGCGCCGCATTCTTGGATCTCCACCTGAAGAACCGCGGAGCCTCCTGAACGCACACCACGTCGGCGTCGAGCTCGCGGAGTACCCGGATGGCGGCCGGGCGCTCGTCGCGTAGCGACCGGACGTTGTAGGCCACGACCCTGAGCTTGACCACGACTGCCGAGCCTAACCCCTCGCGTTGATCATGCAAAAGTGGGGCGACACGCTGAAATGTCCGACTTCGCCGCATGCTCGCCGCCCGAGCCGACCGGCGTGTCGCACCACTTTTGCATGATCGGCGGCTTAGATGCGCGCGAGGTCGGCCGCGCCGACGATGCCGGCCTCGTTGCCCAGCGTGGCCACCCTTATCTCCGCCTCCGGGCGGTGTCCCTTGCCGGTGACGTTGGCCGAGTACGCCTCGCGGGCGGGCTCGAGCAGCAAGGCTCCGGCCGCGGACACGCCGCCGCCGATGACGAACACCGCGGGATCGAGCAGGGCGGTAAGGGACGCCAGCGCCTCCCCGAGCCACCGGCCGAGACCGGCCAGCAACGACAGCGCCAGCTCGTCGCCCTCCCCGGCCGCCATCGTGACCGCCGGGCCGGTGATCATCATCGGATCGCCACCGGCAAGTTCCAGCAGCCTGCCGGCCGCTAGCGGATCGGCCGTCGCCGCCGCCCGTGCCTCGCGGACCAGCGCGCTGCCGCTCGCATACTGCTCCAGGCAGCCGAGGTTCCCGCAGCCGCAGAGGTGCCCACCAGGGACCACGCGCATGTGGCCGATCTCCGCACCGATGCCGTGCGCGCCTCTGTAGAGCGCGCCGGCCAGCACCAGACCGCCGCCGACTCCGGTGCCGATGGTCACGCAGACCATATCGTTGACGTCCTCGGCCGCACCGAACCGGAACTCCGCCCACGCCGCAGCATTGGCGTCGTTCTCCACCACTGACGGCAGACCCGTCGCGGCGGTCACATGATCGCGAACCGGCACGTCACGCCAGGCCAAGTTCGGCGCGAACAGAGCCGTCGACCGTTCGGCATCGACGAACCCGGCCGTTCCCACTCCGACCGCCGCCACGTCGTATCCCTCGGCAAGCTCCCGCACCACGGCAACGACCTCGTCGACCGTCGCGGCCGGATCGGTGAACGGAGTGTCGCGCCGGGTGCGAGAAATGATCTTTCCCGAGTCGTCGACCACTCCCCCCGCGATCTTCGTACCTCCGACGTCGACGCCGATGGCAAGGGCCATCTCAGCCCTCCACCCTCTTCTTAAGTTCCTTGAGAGCAGTGTCGATGATCACCTTTTCGGCCTTGCGCTTCATCAGGCCCAGAAGCGGGATCGCGATTTCGACGCTGAGCTGGTACGTGACCTCTGTACTGTTCTCACCCGCCGGCACCAGGCGGTACGACCCGTCCATCGCCTTGAGCAGCCCGCCTTCCACGAGAGTCCAGCGCACTTCTGAGTCGTCGTCCCATTCGTACGACAACGTGTAGGTGTCCTTGATCGCACCCGCGTCCAGGACGAACCGCGCTTCCGCAGGTCGCTCGGCCTCGTCGTCGTACACCGTGAGGATCTCGACCTGCTTGACCGAAGCAGTCCATTCCGGGTACGCCTCGAGGTCGGCGATCACCGCCATCACCTCGGCCGGTGGGGCATCGATGGAGATACTCGAAGTCGTTTGCTCGGCCATGGCTCGTCCCTCGTCGCCAGCGTCGTCGCTTGTGTCCGCCTATGGTGGCGATGCGACCCTATCGGTCCTGGTAGGCGCGCGGCGCGCCGCATGGCCGATCCCGCTCGAGGTCGTCCTTCAGAGCGTGGATCCGGCGCTTGTAGCCGCGTACGAAGGACTCGCGGAGCCGCGGTATCCGGCGAGCCGGCATGGGGTGCACCGGATCGGCCCGCAGGAACCAGTGGACGATCACTCCGTCCCGCCACGGCTCCAGCCAAACCTCCGCCGACCCGCACAGCGCGCCGCCGACGGTCCAGTGGATCCCCTTGCTCCCCCTGTCACGGGAGACCCTGAGGGCGAGCTCGGGCCACCACTCGCGGCACAGCACCGGGTCGGCGAACCTGGCCGCCAGCTCGGCGGGGTCGGCGACGACGAACGACTCGTCGATGATGTCGATCGCCGGCGCCATGACAACACCATAACGAGCCGGAAGATCGGCGCGATCCCACCCTGTTGCGGCAGACTTGCCGCATGCGTAGCGGTCGGCTACGAGGATGGACCGAGACGTGACCGCACTGGGAGGCCACCCGCTCGACGAACGCCACTGGCGGGCCGTTGCCGTGGCGCGTCCGGGCCTGCTCGCGCTCGTGGTGGCCCTTACGGCCGCAGCGCGCCATGACATCAGCAGCCCGTGGTGGCTCGTCGCCCTGGCGCTCGTGGCGATCACGGCAGGTCTCACCCAGCGCGCTCTCCCGTACGCATGGCCCCAGGCGACGGCGGAAATGGCCGCGGCCGCGGTGATCGTCGGGTTGGGCATGCGCGAGTCCTACCTCGGCCTGCCGTACCTGCTGGTCCCGGCGTTAGCCGGTGGCCTCGCAGCCAGCGTCAGCGGCGCCGCGTTGGGCACCGGCGCAGGCACGGCGGGCCTGCTCATCGGGCTGGTCATGCGACCTACCGCGCTGGACGCAGCCAGTCTGGTAAGTATCGCTCCGTGGGTTCCGATGATCTTCGCCACCGGACTCGTCGGTGCCTGGGTGCGCCGCCAGCAGACCGAGCGCCCGGCCGACGTCACGCGATATGGCGCGGCCTACCGGCTGCTCTCCGAGCTACGGGTCGTGTCGCGTCGGCTGTCCGGCGGGCTGGATCCTGTCACTCTTGCCAACGGCCTGCTCGACGATGTCCGCAGCCGCACCAATGCGCGACGCGCCGCCCTGCTCGTGCGCCGCGAGGGTCGCATGCTGTTGCCGCTCGCCCGCCGCGGCGGCGACGACACGTGGCTGGCCAAGGCCGAGCAAGACCCTCTGGTGCTGGACGCCTGGACGGCCGAGACGCCGGCCAGCGCGGCCAACCGCCGCCGCGGGCACCGGCTGGTCATCCCCCTGCGTGTAGGGAGCCGCACCATCGGGGCGGTCGTGGCGGACGTAGCGGATCCGGCGTCGCCTGACGACCTTGCCCGGCTCGCCCGGTCGACGGACGACGGTGCGCTGCGACTGGAGACGGCCCTGCTGTTCGACGAAGTGCGTGAGATAGCCACCCGGGAAGAGCGCCACCGGCTCGCCCGCGAGATTCACGACGGGATCGCCCAGGAGCTCGCGTCGCTGGGTTATCTGATCGATGACCTGCAAGCCCGCGCCAGAGATGCCGATCTACGCTCGCTGGCGATCACCCTGCGCAAGGAGGTCACACGCATCCTGTCCGACCTGCGGCACTCCATCTTCGATCTGCGTAGTGACGTTCCGGACGATGTCGGGATCGGAACGGCTCTGGCGGGTTACGCTCGCCAGGTGGGATCGCAGACCGGGCTCACCGTACATCTGGTCCATGAGGAGTCGCGTGAGCGGCTCCGTCCAGAGGTCGAAGCCGAACTGCTCCGGATCGGCCAGGAAGCCATCACCAATGTCCGCAAACACGCCAGCGCCCGCAACCTATGGGTGACGGTGGCGGTCAATCCGCCCTCGGCACGAGTGCAGGTCGCGGATGACGGCGTCGGGCTCGGCGTCCGGGCACGCGATCGCTACGGGCTCGACATCATGGCCGAACGGGCCAGGCGCGTCGGGGCAACATTGTTGATCGAAAACCGGCCCGAGGGGGGTACCGTCGTTGATGTGTCCCTAGGGGTCGATGAGGGGAAGCGATAGTGCCGGCGACGGTCCTGCTGGTCGACGACCACGAGCTGATCCGCCAGGGCTTGCGGCGGGCGTTCGAGCGTGACGCGGATTTCTCCGTGGCCGGCGAGGCGGGCACCCTCGCAGAAGCGGTGAGACTTGCCGAAACCCTGCGCCCCGACGTATGCGTCGTCGACGTCCGGTTGCCCGACGGCAACGGCCTCCAGCTCGCTCAGAAGCTGCGGCAAGCCCGCTCCGACGTCGGCATCGTGGTACTGACCATGTATGCCGGCGACGAGCAGATGTTCGCGGCTCTGGATGCCGGCGCTTCGGCGTTCGTCCCCAAGAGCGCACCGAGCGACGACGTGGTGGCTGCCGCGCGCCATGCCGCCGCGAAGCCGACCTCGTTCGTCGCCGACGATCTCGCCGCCGCCATGCATCGCCGCCTCAACCCGACCGGCCCGCAGCTGACCAGGCGCGAGCGAGAGGTTCTCGACCTGCTCGCCGAAGGCCTGGGAGTCGCCAGCATCGCCCGCAAGCTCTACATCAGTGAATCAACGACGAAGACACACGTATCCAAGCTCTACGACAAGCTCGGTGCGGCCAACCGGGCCCAGGCCATCATGGCGGCGGTGCGCGCCGGTCTGCTGGATGACACCGACGGGGAGTGAGCGATCGGCCGCCGCCGGGCCGTTCGGGTGATACCGCAGTGCCCGGATGCCGGATCGCTGCCGGGAACCGACCTGACACCGTAGAGCTGGGACGCGCGCTAGGGATCCGCAGGTGAACCGTCCGCCTGCCAACCGGGTGGGTGTTCCTTCGCGTTCGCCGCCCCCGTGTGTCTTCCGCCGTGTGCCTACCGCTCCCGGACGGCGTAGGTCAGGTGGGTCACCCTCGGGGAGGGCTCCGCGCGGACCGGCTCCAGGGCCACTCGGCCCGCGTCCACGCTCTCGAACAGGCGGACTCCATTGCCGAACAGCACGGGCGACAGCGCGATCGAGAACTCGTCGATCAGGCCGGCGTTCACGTACTCCAGGATCGTCGCGCCGCCGCCGGCGATGCGGACGTCGCGGTCGCCGGCGGCCTCGCGGGCCTGGTCGAGGGCGTGCTCGATGCCGTCGTTGACGAAATAGAAGGTGGTGCCGCCCGGCCGCTCCCAGGGGTCACGCTTGGTGTGCGTAACGACGAAGACCGGCGTGTGGAACGGCGCCTCCGCCGGCCACGCCTGCTCGCCGGCGTCGAACATCCGCTTGCCCATCACGCTGGCGCCGGTGCGCTCGAACGTCTCCCGCACGATGTCGTTGTCGCGCCCTTCCTCGCCGCCCTTGCCGAGCTTCAGGTTCTCCCGGAAGAACCGCTGCGGGAAGACCCACCGCTGCAGTTCCATCCACTGCCGCCCCATCAAGCCCCCGAGGGACTCGGGCGCCATGAAACCGTCCAGCGACATCGACACGCTGAAGAACACCTTCCCGGCCATCAGCCCGCCGCCCTCTTTCGCGCGAGGTCGGTGACGTAGGCAGCCAGGTTGCTCAGGGTCTGCTGGCCGCCCTCGATCGCGTGGTACTTCTCGACCGCCTCGTCGTGCAGTTCCTTGGTGGGGAACATCGTGCGCATCTCGATCCGGGTCGCCGCGCCGTCGGCGGCGAACGTGAGGACCGACTCGAAGGCGTTCGGGTCGCCGCGGGACTCACCGTGCAGCAGCGCAATCCGCTCCGGCGGGGCGATCTCGGTCCAGGTGATCCACTCGGAGTAGTCCGTCCCGTCCGGTCCGTGCATCACGAACTCCCACTCCCCGCCGACGCGGAACTCGAACGCCCGCGTGGTGGTCGTGAACCCCTCC
This sequence comes from Jiangellaceae bacterium, assembly GCA_036373915.1. Classification (GTDB taxonomy): domain Bacteria; phylum Actinomycetota; class Actinomycetes; order Jiangellales; family Jiangellaceae; genus JASLBX01. The sequence goes on from DASUUU010000159.1 coordinate 77,819, forward strand.
GGTCCCCACCACCGCGACAAGTGCCGGACCTCGGTGAACGCCTCAAACACCAGCTCCCGCGGGGCGTCGATGACCCGGGATATCACGATCTCGCGGTCGGCCGTCGCGGACTGTGCCGGCACTCCTTGTCCCGTCGTACCCATTCAGCTACTCCTCCTGCCTTGCCTGCTTCAGGTCCTGCACGTACGCGTCCAGCCGGTCGAAGCTCTCGCTCCAGAATCGCTCGAACCCGCCGGTCCACTCGTGGACCGGCCGCAGCCCGCAGGCGTCAAGGCCGTACAGGCGCTGCTTGCCTGCCTTGCGATCCCGCACCAGCCCGACCTCCCGGAGCACCCGCAGGTGTTTGGACGCGCGCGGCTGGGCCATACCCAGCTCCCGCGCCAGCTCGGTCACCGGCCGCTCACCCGCCCGCAGCAGCACCAGGATCTCCCGGCGCTGCGACTCGGCGATCGCGTTGAAGACGTCCGACGTCGTCGCTGCTCGTGCCATGGGTCAATCATATGCCCATATCGGCATGTGTCAAGCTGGAGGAATCAGGCGGGCTTGTCCAAGGACCCGCACGCTGTCCTCCTTGCTGGTCCTTCGCCACGATCTAGCGTTTGCGCAGCTCAACGCGTTGCGCGTGCCCTCACTTCCGAATCGTGAGCCGAGTAAGGACACCGACGGGAAGTGAGCGACCAACCGCGGCTGGGCCGTTCGGGTGATGGCGCAGTGCCCGGATTCCGGATGGACTGCCGGGAACCGACCTGACACCGTTGAGCTGGGACGCGCGCCAGGGATTCGCGTCGCAGCGTCAGATACACGAATCCGCCGCACTCGGTCACCGCAGGGGAGGTGCCACGATGCGGATGCACGGTCTTCCGGCTACGCAGCGGCGAGGCAGGGCACTGGAATACGCACTCGTGATATTCACCGTGGTCGTCATCGTCGCTCTGGCTACCTGGTTCGTCGGGCGGGAGATGGCCATCGGGTTGGCGCCCGGTGATGACCGGTCAGGCCAGCAAGCGACGCAAGGTGGCCACTGACCGATCCCAACTCCATTCCTGCTGCACCCACGCTCTCGCCTTGTCGCCGAGTACGCCGGCCAGACCGGGGTCACCGAGCAGCTCCGCCGCCCGTGCAGCGATGACGGCGGGGTCGCGAGCGTCCACGACGTATCCGGTCTCGCCATCGAGCACGGTCTCCGGCGCGCCCCCGCTGTCGCCGACCAGCACCGGGCAGCCGGACGCCTGCGCCTCGAGGAAGACAATGCCCAGTGCTTCCGGCTCCAGGCCACCGAGCCGGGTCCGGCACGGCATCGCGAACACGTCCCCGGCGTCGAACCACGCCGGAGCGGCCGACCAGGGCACGGCGCCGGCGAACATCACCGACTCCTCCACTCGGTGTTCGCGGACGAGTCGCTCCAGCTTGCGCCGGTACGGCCCGTCGCCCACCAGTAGCAGCAGCGCGTCGGGCACCTTGGCGATGATCTGCGGCATGGCGCGGATCAGGGAATCCTGGCCCTTTCGCGCGATGAACCGGGAGACGGAGAGCAGAACCGGCCGGCCGGGATCGATGCCCAGCCCGGCCCGGATCTGCGCGCCACCCTGACCGGGCTGGAATGTAGCGCTGTCGACTCCGGGCGCGAGCCGGACCATCCGCTGCCGGGCCGAGGGCGACAGGGCCGGAGAGATCCGCCATCGGCAGAACTCCGAGACGTAGGTGAGCACATCGCACGATTCGCCGATACTGTGCAGCGCCTTGCTTGCGGGGGGAACCTTGGCCCACCAGGTCTCGTGGCCGTGGGTGAGCCCGACGATGCGGCCGGCACCGAGTTCGCGAAGCGACCGCGCCATCAGGCCGAGCGGCGCGGCGGCGCCGAACAGGACGGAGTCGCAATCGTGGTCACGAAAGACCTGCCCCACTCTCCGTCGGACCGCGGGGGTGGGAAGCAGGGTCGAAGCCGGATCCCGTACAACCGGGTAGGGCAACCGGGCATCGAGCTCACCGTCACCGGACATGCTTGCGGTGTACACGACGACCTCGTCCGCGGGTAGCCGGTTGCACAACGCGAACACGAACGATTCGATCCCCCCGCGACGGGTCGGAAAGTCGTTGGTAACGACGAGCGTGCGGCCCATCAATCCCCCCTCGCAAGATCTGCCGGTTCGGCCACACCGTTGCGTTGCGCCCAGGTCCGGGCCAGGGCAATGCGCTGGGGATGAGTCGGATGGCTGGCGAACAGCGCGAACAACAGGGCCGGCGGGTCCGGATCCGAGTACGCGGTCACGGCCAGGTTGTGCTGCATCTGCACGAAGGTCGCCGGATCGCGGGTCAGGTCCAGTGAATGTACGTCGGCACGGGTTTCGACTCTCCTGCTGACAAGATTCTGTACCGGTCCGGCGACCAGGCCGAGCACCGTGACGATCGCCAGCACCAGCGCGATGGCATGCGGATCTGCCGGGCCGGTCGATCCAGACCGCTCCAGCGGCCATCGCCATGCGAGCAGGCCGGCCAGCACGCAGACCCCGGCCGCCGCGGCGAGCGCGCCCAGCAGCGTCCCGTTGCGCACATCGTTGCGCACGGTGTGCCCGAGTTCATGAGCCACGATCGAGCGGATCTCGTCGTCCGGAGCCTGTTCCAGCAACGTGTCGTACACGACGATGCGGTGAGTTGCGCCGAAACCGGACACATACGCGTTCAGGGTCGTCGTGCGCCGCGACGCGTCGGCCACGAGCACCTCGTCCACCTCCACCCCGTCCGCATCGGCCAGTTCCATCAAGCTTGCGCGAAGCCCGCCGTCCGGCATCGGCGTGAACTTGTTGAACACCGGCTCGATCACGACCGGGTAGACGAAGGAAATGGCCACCACCAGGACTGCTGCGCCGCCTGCTGCGAGTACCCACCACCATCGGGGCCATGCCCGGGCGAGCGCCACCAGGGCGAGCAGGGCCAGCAGCGTCCCCCCGACTTGCAGGCCGAACGAACGGCCGACGTCTCCCAGCCAGCCCGTCCAGTCTCGGGTGGACAGCCCGTAGGACCGGCGTACGGACTCCGCCCACGCCGAGAACGGCAACGTGGCCGCCCGCATGATCAACAAGATCGCCGCCCCACCCAGCAACACCTGCCAGACCCAGCCGCCACCCAACGGCGCCGCCACCGCGTCGACGATCCGGGATCCCAACGACGTCAGGCCGAGCGCGAGCGCCAGTATCAGCCCAGTGGCGAGACTGAGGTAGCCGGGAGGCCGGATATCCGACCGGAACCGCGCCGCCGCCGCCTGCTCGGCCGCGGTGAAATCACGATCGGGGTCGGTTGGGACCAATTCGGCGCCGGCACCGGAAAACGGGTGCCATGGCGTGGACCAGATGACGACGACCACGAAACCGGCCAGCAAGACGGCGACCGCGATCCACGTCGCGGCGCCACTGGTCCTCACCCGACGATACTAGCCGCGTTGATCAGCCTGGCCGTGTCGCACCGGAGAAGTTCGACTGGTAGTAGCCACTGAGCTCGATCAGGCTCACTGGCGTGCCGGGCTTGACGGCGTGCACCATTTGTCCATTTCCGGCATATATGCCGACGTGGCTGATCGGGCTGTAGAAGAACAGCAGGTCGCCTGGGCGGAGGTTGTCCCACGACACTCGGGTGCCGACCCCGATCTGCTGGTATGAAGACCTCGGCAACGACACGCCGGCAGCAGCCCACGCGGCCTGGGTCAGCCCGGAACAGTCCCAACCGTCCGGCCCGGTGCCTCCCCACACGTACGGGTCGCCGAGCTGGGCCAGGGCGAAGTCGAGCGCAACCTGCCCCTTGCCCGACGCGGGCTCGTCCGAGGTCCGATCCGAACTGCGGCTCTCCTGGTCCGCTGCCTGCTCGCGGGCCGCAAGCGCCGCCTCCTCGGCCTCCCGCTGCTCGGCCTCCAGCCGCGCGCGTTCCTCGGCCTCGAGGTTGTCGAGCAATTGCTGTGCCTCGGCGAGCAGCTCCTCGGCGGTGGCCTTCTCCTCGGCCAGCAGATCCTGCACCGCCTCGAGGCGAGCCTGCTGTTCGTCGTAGAGCAGGCTGTCCTGTTCGAGCCGCTGGCGCTGGGCCGCGACCCCTTCCAGCTGTTCGCCCTGCTGCCGGGTGTATGCGTCGAGCACCGCCGCCTGGGCGAGGTACTCATCCGGGTCGTCGGCCAGCAGCATCTGCATGGTCGGGTCGATTCCCCCGGACCGGTACGTGGCGGCGGCGAAATCACCGACTTCGGCGATCAGCTCCTCGAGGCGAGCCTGCTGACGCTCGACGTTCTGCTCGGCCTTGGCCAGCCGGCGCTCGATGTCCTCGAGCTCGTCAGTGGCCTGGTGGTACCGCTCTGCGGCGACTTCGGCCTCATGGTGCAGTTCGTCGACCTTCTCCTTGACCTCTTCCAGCGTGAGATCCGGGTCGGCATAACCCACCTGGGCCGACGTGATTCCACCGAACGTCGCGACCGCAGCGGTGCACAGCACCACGATGAAGCGGCGCGAACGACCGACAGGTCGGGTGTGAGATTGGCCAGGTGGGCTCGTGGTCCGGCGGGGCAGCTCGGGCACGCCTGTCCTTTCCTCATGCGGCAGCCTGCTCGTCGGCCGTCGGCCGGCAGGGGGAGCAGGCGCCTCGGGCAGACTAGCTAGCCGACCGCTCTCGGGGCAAGTGTCCCCGCCGGTGAGAGTCGACGTGGTCCCCGTCACGACGCTCCGCCACGGCCAGCCGCAGCGGCGGAACCAGGCCCGCATGAGCGAGTGCGTCGATCGCCACCTGCTCGGTCTCGTCGAGCTCGGCGCCGTCGTCCGGAACCCCGAGCAGAACGGACACTACGCAGTCGGAACAGGCCGGGCCACGGACCTGGCATGCGTCGCAGTCGATGAGCATCGCAACTGCCTCACCTCCGTCGGGCGGCCGCCCTTTCGGCCGCGATCTGGAGCCACGCTAGAGGCAGGGTCTGACAGTCCAGCCGCCATCCGGCCCAACCGCCGACCTATCGGACGAGCCCGCCGGACGGCTCAACCGCCGATCAGCCCGATAAGCCCGCCGGACGGAACCGGCCGGACCCCGGAACGCCGTACCCCCTCCGCCACCTCGCGGTCGGAGGACACCACCACGACGGGGCGTCCCTCCGGTTCGGCTCGCACCAGGCGGCGGATCAGCTCGTCGGCCGTCTCGCCCTTCGGGCTGAACCGCACCCGAACCCCGGTGGCCGGGCCGACCGGTGGCGGGACCGACACGTCGGCGCCGTCGAATACGCACGTGACCTCGGCACCCGTGCGAGCCGCCAGGGCACCGAGGGCCTGGATCAGCCGGGTGCGCTGCGCCTCCAGCGGCATCGAGGGCCACGCGGACTTGGTGACGTTGTAACCGTCCACCACCAGATGCGCCCTCGGGAGCGCCAACAGCTCGGCCAGGTACGTGGGGTCGTCGGCCGATCGGGCCCGGCCGTGCGCCGGAACACCGTCCTCCGGCGGACCACTCGCCTGCACCGTGTCGGCCGGCCGGACGGAGGTCGCCGGCAGCGCCAGTTCCCGCCGGAGGCCGGCAGCCGCCTCGGTGAGCGTGTCGAGCAGCAGCCCGAGCCGGGCGGTTTGCAGGCCGCGCCCTTGCCGGCTCGCCCGCTTGAACTCCTCGAGCGCGGCCTCCGCTTCGCTCAACTTCGCCCGCAATCGCCGCCCTTCTGCTTCTGCGATCGCCCGGGCGGCTTCGGCCTGCTCCACGGCCCGGCTCAGCTCGGACTCCGCGGCGTGCTCAGCCCCTCGTGCCGCGGCAGCCCGTTCGCGTGCTTCGGCCAGGCGGCGCCGGAGACCGGAGTTCTCGGCCTTGAGCCGGTCTATCTCCCGCTTGTACCGGTCACGGGCTTCCCGGGCGGACGCCCGCGCCGCCTCCAACTGCTCACGCAGCCGGACCGCGGCCGCGGATTCACGAGCCGCCCTGGCCTCGGTCTCCGCGCGGGTGGTGGTCTCCTCGGCCGCCTTGACCGCCATCTCCCACCCGTCCGGCCGCTGGAGATAGGCGATGACGGCGACATCCACCGGGTCGGCGGCGGCAGGCGGCGTTCCCTGCTCGAGCGCTTCTGCCAGGCCGGGTGCCGCGGCCGAAGCCACCTCGAAAACCCGAGTCCGGAAGGCGGCGTCGGATTCCAGTGCCGCCGCGATCGCGCCGGCGCCAAGCCTCGCCCGTTTGGCAGCCGCGAACTTCGCGACCGGTCGTAGCGCAGACGGCACCTCCTCCACACGCATCGACCCGAGCACCTCGGCCGCGAGCGCGACCACTTTGGCCCGTACCGGTTCTGGAAGGACTGTCACGCCGGCTCAGAGTCCCGCCCGGCCGGTCCGGCCCCGTCCGCATCCACCCGCTGGACCAGCTCGATGCTCGTGTCGCTGCCGCACCACCGGCAATGGATCCGCTCGACCTCCTCGGCGAGCACCTCCGACTCCTCCACCCTTGGCTCGCCGGCCAGGGTGAAGTGCAGGTACTCCCTCACCCGCGTGGTGCGTACCACATCGAACCGAGTGAGGTTGCCACACTGCCCGCAACGCCAGCGCGTCGTCGAGGTCGGCATCGGTACGGACACGGGGTCCTCCACTTCGTCGGTCTTGTCAGGTTAAAGGAGTCGGCGACCAGCGCGCCGCCACCACCTTGTCAGTGCGGGTCCCTACCGTTCGGACCATGGCGACCACAGTCGTTCAGGGCACGATCGACGAGTTGGGTGTGCCGCTCGTTTCGACGACGTTCGTCGTCGTCGACCTCGAAACGACTGGTGGCGCACCCGCCACCGCCGACATCACCGAGGTCGGCGCGGTCAAGGTGCGCGGCGGCGAGGTACTCGGCGAGTTCCAGACCCTCGTCCGGCCCTCGATGGCCATACCGCCGTTCGTGGCCGTGCTCACCGGCATCACCGACGCCATGGTCGCCTCGGCTCCCCCTATCGAGTCGGTGTTACCGGCATTCCTGGAGTTCGCTCGCGGGGCCACCCTGGTGGCTCACAACGCGCCGTTCGACGTCGGCTTCCTCAAAGCGGCCTGCGAACTCACCGGCCACCCCTGGCCGAAGTTCGAGGTGCTCGACACCGCGCGGCTCGCCCGCCGGGTCGTGGCGCGCGATGAGGCTCGCGACTGCAAGCTGTCCACCCTGGCCAGGCTGTTCCACGCGTCGACCACACCAACCCACCGGGCGCTCGACGACGCCCGCGCGACCGTCGACGTGCTGCACGGGTTGCTCGAACGGCTGGGCAACGTCGGCGTGCAGACCGTGGAAGAGCTCGTGCTGTGGCAGAGCACGGTGACGCCGGCGCAGCGCAGCAAGCGTCACCTCGCCGAGCCGCTGCCGGCGGCGCCTGGGGTCTACATCTTCACCGACGCACACGGCCACGCGCTGTACGTCGGCAAGAGCACGAACATGCGCCGCCGGGTCCGTACGTACTTCACCGCATCCGAGACCCGCACCCGGATGACCGAGATGATCTCGATCGCCGAATCTGTCACCGGAATCGAATGCTCGACCGCATTGGAGGCCGAGGTTCGCGAGTTGCGGCTTATCGCCGAGCGAAAGCCACGGTACAACCGCCGGTCCAGGTTCCCGGAGCGCGCGAGCTGGCTCAAACTCACTGTCGAGCCGTTCCCTCGGCTGTCGATGGTGCGCGACGTCCGCGACGACGGCGCCACCTACCTCGGGCCGTTCGGGTCTCGGCGTACCGCCGAGGCCGCCATGACCGCGGTACACGAGGCGATTCCCATCCGGCAGTGCACCGAACGGTTGTCGCCGAAGCGCACCCGCTCGGTATGCATACTGGGCGAGATAGGGCGGTGCGGTGCCCCGTGCATCGGCGGCGAGACCGTCGAGCAGTACGCCCGGCACGTCGACGAGGTTCGCGAGGCGTTCACCTCCGATGCCGGTCACCTGGTATCCCGGCTGCTGCGCCGTATCGAACGGCTGTCGGCCACCCAGCGCTACGAGGACGCCGCCGTACATCGCAACCGGCTTGCCGCATTCGTTCGGGCGGCCGCCCGTAGCCAGCGGATGGCCGCGCTGGCAGCGGTCCCCGAACTCGCCGCCGCCCGGCGGCTCGAGCAAGGCGGCTGGGAGATGCATGTCGTCCGGTATGGCCGGCTCGTGGCCGCCGGCACCTCGCCTCCTGGTGCGCACCCGCGTCCCCATCTCGACGCGTTGCTCGCTACTGCAGAGACCGTCACCCCCGCGCCTCCTCCCCTGCCCGCGGCCACCGCTGAAGAAGCCGAGTGCATTCTGCGTTGGTTGGAGCAGCCCGGCACCCGCCTGGTCGAGATCGCCGGCAACTGGATCATGCCCGCCCGCAGTGCGTGGTCGTTCATGGACTTGGCCGAAGCAGCCGGCCAGGCACCCGCGGCGGCACGGCCGTTCGACGACCGCCGCGCACTCAGACCGCGCGCGTGACACCGATTCCGCCCTGCGCCGAAGCCGACCCGAGGCGCCTCGGCGTAGGCTCGGGCTGGTTTCGGTATTAGGAGGAGCCTGTGATCACCGCCATTGTCTTCGTACAGGCCGACGTCGCCCGGATTCCCGAGGTCGCGGAGCAGATCGCCGCACTCGACGGAGTCAGCGAGGTCTACTCGGTCACCGGCGAGATCGACCTGATCGCGATGGTCCGTGTCCGCAACCACGAGCAAATCGCCGAAGTCGTCGCCGACCGGCTGAACAAGGTGGCAGGCGTCCTCGGCACCGAAACCCACATCGCGTTCCGCACCTTCTCCACCCACGACCTCGAAGCGGCGTTCGCACTCGGAGTGGACGACCCGGACTGAGTGTCGCTCACGAGCGAGTCGCTGGGCGCAGCGCCCTGAGGTACCGGCCAGTCGCCGCGTTGACTGGACAGGACCACTGTGTCGACGGCGCGAATCCCCAGCGCCGCCGCCACTGCCTGCGACCTCGCCGTAATTCGGCTGGTGAGCGAATGGTTCAGCCGAATTCGGTGAGGGCGCCGACCGGCTTGACGGCGGAATAAACGATCAATTTGGACACATTCGGGTCTCAGTTGTTGGTGTTCTGTTACCTACATGCCGAGATTTGGGAGCACTATGGAGGACCATGAGTGCACGTTCCATGACACGCCGACCCCTGCCGGCTAGTCCGTT
>DASUUU010000160.1:0-34653 GCA_036373915.1 Jiangellaceae bacterium
GACACGCCGGCGCGCCGGCGTGTCGCCCTCCCACTCTTGCATGATCAACCCAAGGTGGGCTACCAGCCGAAGGCGGAGCTGCCACCCACGACCGGCAGGGTCAGTCGGCTGCCGTTCAGGTAGACGGTGACCTCGCCGCCAATAGCGGCGGCGTCACGCGCGGGCCGATTGGTCGACGGGCTGGCGTTGTAGTTGCCGGTGATGACTACACCGATCCGGTGGCCGGCCGGAATGATGTGGTCGGACGGCAGCGTCTTCCAGCTCACGTTGTACTCCTCGCCCGGCACGAGCGACTGACTGAACCGCAGATCAGCGTAGTTCTTCGCGTCGATGTGGCCCCAGGCGAGAACCCGCTCTGGGGTGATCTCCACGGTGACCTCCATCGGTTCGGCGCAGCCGGTGCGCTCGATCAGGTCCTTCGGCTCGCAGGATTCCGAGATGACCTCCAGCGGGTCCTTGCCGGCGACGGTGACCGTCTCTCCTTCGCCGTAGTCGACCAGGAGTGCCGACAACAGCGCCGTCTCGCGGTTGGTGGACATCTTGACCCGCAACGCCGGTGTGCCGGAGGTCCGCACATCCTGCTCCAGCGGCGGAGTCACGTAGACCAGCCGGCCCGCCTGCGACTCGTGCGCATTGCCGATCTTGGCGTTCTGGAACTGGATCTGGTCGATGAACGTCTGCGTGGCGTCGCCCGAATGCGGGTCGAGCGACAGCGTGCCGGCCTCCTGAGCGGTCGATGGACCGAAGCGGAGGTCGACGTTCTGGGCGTTCGCGTCGGGCCAGGTGGAGTGGGTCTCCCAGGTTCCGTCCGGCCGCTGGATGTCGGCCATCGGCTCGTCCATGATCCCGTTCGAGATGTCGTACAGCCAGTGGTCCATCCACAGGTGCATCACCCGTTGCCACTCGTCGGGCCGGACTCCGAGCGGGTTCACGTGGGCGCCACGGTGGATCCAGATCTTGCGCGGCATCTGACGCTTCTCCACTTCTCGCCACATGTCGGCGAAGTGCATGGTCTTGACGTTGAAGTCGGTAATACCGTGCACCATGAACACCGACGTGTTCACCGTCTTGATCTTGTTGACGTCCGGAAGGTAGCTGCGTTCCTGCCAGAAACTGGTGAAGTCCATGTTGCTGGCCTGCTCCGCATCCCCGATCGCCGAGAGCACCGCCTCGCAGGCCGGCTCCGATACAGCTCCCGGCAGATCGCGGCTGACCTGCACGTACTCGCCGAGCCATTCGGTGTAGCGGAAGTTGATGTTCTCGCTCCACGTCGACCAGGCAACACCCTGGTCGTTGACGTACCGATACCAGCTCGAGATCGCCGCGATCGGCACGACCGTGCGCAGCCCGTCGATGCCCTGGGTCGCCACGGCGTTGGGCAACGTTCCGACGTAGGAGACGCCCTGCATGCCGACGTTGCCGCTGCTCCAGGTCGCGACGGCCGGCGTGCCGTCGTAGTAGTACCCCGGGGCCCGCCCGTTCAGCCAGTCGACGGTGGCCTGGATGCTGATGGTGTCCTCGACCCCGCCGGTGGTCGGGCAGCCGAACGAGCGGCCCGTCCCCTGCATCTCGGGCTGCGCGATCGCGTACCCGCGCGGCACGAAGTACTCGTCCCACCAGCCCGGGAAGCCGCGGGTCTGGTCCGGCGGCGGGTTGGCCGACCGGCCGTAGTACGGGCTCGCCTCCATGATCGTCGGAACCTTCATGCCCTGCTCGGTTTCGGCGGGGCGAATGACGTCGACCGCGATCAGGTCGTTCTGACCGTCGCTGTCGCTGTCCATCGGAGCCTCGACGTAGACCACTTCCTGGATCGCCTCGTCGTAGTCGAAGACCGGCTGGGTCACGCCGTCTTCGATCACGATCCAGTCCGACGTGGTGCCGGCGGTCGCGGGCGCGAGGCCTGGGATCATGAGCGCCGCGGCCATCGCCGTTGATGTCGCGGCCAACCCGATCGTCCTGCGTGCGCGGTTCATCGCGCACCTCCTCCCGTGTGGCGCCGGACCAGCCTCGTGGGCCAGGCCGGCCGGATTTCTTCATGGTTAACCGCGGTTCGTGGGCCCTGTCATCGGACGAGTGTCGAAGATCGGCCACCGGCCCTCCGACAGGGTGAGGGAACTGATCCGCGGTGCAACAGCCGTCGAAGAGACCGCCGGTGCCGTTCCGACATCTGCATGGTGATCTCGACCCTGCTCGTCCCTAGGTTCGACACTGGTGCGAACTGTCCACCGAGGCGGGAGGGCGTCCGATGTCCGTACGGGTGAGGTCACTGCGAATTGCGGTGCCGGTCGTGACGACCTGTGCAGCAGGGCTGGTCGTGGCCGAGCTCGCCGGGTCGGCCGTTGCGGCGGCCGACGAGGTCGGGCCGATCTTCGTCGATGGTCAGGCCCAGGTCGTTCCCGAGTTCTCCGATCCTGCCACCTGGGTCCGCCAGCAGTTGTGGGTCGAGACCGAGTTCGACTCCGACGGCGACGGCGAGCTGGACCGGGTGCACGTGGACGTCACCCGGCCGGGCCCCACCGAAGACGGGCTCAAGGTCTCTGTGATCTACGAGACGAGCCCCTATTACGCGGGGACCGCATCGACCCAGTCCCAGTACTTCTGGAATGTGTTTCACGAGCTAGGCGATACGCCGCCGGCGCGGCTCTCGCCTCCCCCGATAACCCACCGCGCCGACCGTACCTTCGTGTCCAACAGCCACGTCAGCACGTGGGTGCCGCGCGGGTTCGCCGTCGTGCACTCCGATTCTCCGGGCACCGGGCTGTCGCGGGGCTGCCCGACGGTCGGTGGCCCCAACGAGTCGCTCGCCCCTAAGGCCGTCGTCGACTGGCTGAACGGCCGGGCCAAGGGCTACACCAGCGTGGACGGCGACGAGGAGGTCTCTGCGACGAGCTGGTCCACCGGAAAAGTGGGCATGACGGGCACGTCGTACAACGGCACCCTTCCCCTGGCGGCCGCGACGACAGGTGTCGACGGCCTCGAAGCGATCATCCCGGTGGCGCCGAACACGTCGTACTACCACTACTACCGATCGAACGGGCTGGTGCGGAACCCTGGCGGCTGGATCGGCGAGGACGTCGACTACTTGTTCGACTACATCAGCAGCGGCTACCCGGACACTCGGCAGTACTGCATCGACACCGTCCGGATCGGCGAGATGAACAAGTTCCAGGACAGGGTTTCCGGTGACTACAACGAGTTCTGGGCAGGACGCGACTACCTGAACCAGCTGGGCGACGTCAAGGCGGCGACGCTGATGGCGCACGCCTTCAACGACTGGAACGTCGTCCCAGAGCACAGCGTGCGTATCTCCGAAGCGCTCAAGGGGCAGGTGCCGCTTGTGCAGTACTTCCACCAGGGCGGACACGGTGGAGCCCCGCCATTGGAGATGATGAACCTGTGGTTCAGCCGCTTCCTGTACGGCGTCGAGAACGGGATCGAGGACGACCCACGCCGCGCCTGGATCGCCCGCGAGGGTGACAGCCGGTTCAACCCGACACCCTACGCCGACTATCCGAATCCGGCCGCCGCCCCGGTCGAGCTTGTCGTCCAGCCAGGCGGAAACGACACCGGCGGCCTGACCTCGCTCGCGCTACCGGTCGCCGGCGCGGAGACCCTGATCGATGCCGGGAACACGGCCTGCAACGCCGGAACTCTCGCGACCCAGGTTTCCGAGCACCGGCTGCTCTACGTCACCCCGGAGCTGACCGATGACGTGCACATCTCCGGTACGCCTGAGGTCACGGTCCGGATGGCCGCCAGCCAGCCGGCTGCGAACCTGTCGGTCGCCCTGGTCAGGCTGCCGTGGACCAGCGGCACCGGGTGCAACTCGAGCACCCGTTTCACCAGCACCAGCATCATCACCCGCGGCTGGGCCGATCCGCAGAACCACAAGTCGTTGACCGATGGGGAACCGCTCGTCCCCGACGAGTTCTACGACGTGACGTTCGATCTCCAGCCGGACGACCAGGTCATCGCGGCCGGTAACCGGATAGGCCTGATGGTCTACTCCACGGACCACGAGTTCACCATCCACCCGGCGCCGGGGACCGAGCTGACCGTCGACCTGGCCGGAACGTCGATCCGGCTGCCGGTTGTGGGTGGACCGCTGGCCATGCCCGTCTGCGAGGCCGTCGATGCGCGCGCGACAGTCGTCGTCGGCGAAGTGGATTCCGAAGTGCCGAACCGGCCTCTTGCCGGTAACTGCACGATCAACGACCACATTCTCGATGGCGAGGCCTGGCCGAACCATGGCCGGTTCGTCGATCACGTGACCGATGTCGGCGACGAGCTGCTCGCCGCAGGGGTGGTCGATCACAGCGAACGCGCTGCCCTCATCCGGGCCGCGGCGATGTCGAGTGTCGGGCGATAAGCGCGCACCCGCCTCCGACACAGCGGCGAATGGCGCTCGCTGCGACAGCCGTCGAAGGGTCCGGTGGTTCGTTCCGACATCTGCACGGTGACCGGAACCGTGCTCGTCCCTAGGTTCAGGACTGGTGCGAACTATCTACCGAGGCCGGGAGGGCGCCAGGATGTCCGTGCGTACCAGATCGCCGCGAGTCGCGGTATCCGTAATGACGGCAAGTGCTGGAGCACTCGTCCTGGCGACCCTCGCCGGACCGGTCACGGCAGCCGCCGACGATGTGGGACCGGTCTTCGTGGACGGTCAGGCCCAGATCGTGCCCGAGTTCCAGAACCAGAACGTTCCATGGATCCGTGAGGAGCTGTGGGTCGAGACCGAGTTCGACAGTGACGGCGACGGTGCGCTGGATCGCGTCCATGTCACCCTCGCTCGCCCGGGCCCGACCGAGGACGGATTGAAGGTGCCGGTCGTCTACCAGACCAGCCCGTACTACGCGGGAAGTGCTCCGCTCGAGTTCTGGGACGTCAACCACGAACTCGGCCAGCCGCCACCGCCGCGTGGCGTAGCGCCGGAGCCGAGCCGGCGAAACACCAGCCCGATCATTTCGACGTCACACGAAAGCTACTGGGTGCCTCGGGGCTTTGCCGTGGTGCACTCGGAGTCGCCGGGCACGGGCCTGTCCCAGGGCTGCGCCAGTGTCGGTGGAGAGAACGAATCGCTGGCTCCGAAGGCGGTCATCGACTGGCTGAACGGGCGCGCGACGGGTTACAGCACGCCAGACGGCGACGAGACTGTCGAAGCCACCTGGACCACCGGCAAGGTCGGGATGACCGGAACCTCCTACAACGGGACGCTGCCGATCGCCGCGGCCACCACGGGCGTGAAGGGCCTGGAAGCGATCATTCCAGTGGCCGCGATCTCCGAGTGGTACCAGTACTACCGCAACAACGGAGCTGTGCGGGCGCCGGGCGGATTCCAGGGCGAGGACCTCGACGTCCTGTTCGACTACATCAACACCAGGCAGAACCGCGAGTACTGCATCGAGACCGTGCGCGAGAAGCTCATGGCCGAGCAGGACCGGGTCACCGGTGACTACAGCAAGCTCTGGGACGAGCGGAACTACATGGACGACGTGCACCAGATCAAGGCCGCCACCTTGATCTGGCACGGCACTAACGACTGGAACGTCATGCCGCAGCAGGGCGTCCAGCTCTACGAGGCATTGAAACGGCAGAACACACCGGCGCAGATCTACCTGCACCAGGGTGGGCATTCCAGCCCCTCGTCGGGCGCGATGCCGATCCTGAACCGTTGGTTCACCCGCTACCTGTGGGATCACGAGAACAACGTCGAACAGGACCCGCGCGCGTGGATCGTGCGCGAGGGGGCCAGCACCGCGAACCCGACCGGCTACGGAAACTACCCGAACCCGGCGATGCATGAGGTCACGCTGACGCCGCACGAGGGCGGCGACACGACCGGCGGCCTCACCTCGCTGGCATTACCGGGTACCGCGACCGAGACACTCGTCGACGCCGGCAACACCGCCTGCAACGCCGGCTGGCTGGCCACCCAGCAATCCGAGAGCCGGTTGCTCTACGCCACCCCGGAGCTGAGTGCGGACCTGCACATCTCCGGCGTCCCGTCCGTGACAGTTCGGCTGGCGTCGAGTGCGCCACGCGCCAACCTGTCGGCCGCTCTCGTGCGGTTGCCCTGGCCAAGCGCCAGCGGCTGCACGTCGAGCACCCGAAGCTCGAACACAGGAATCGTGACCCGCGGCTGGACCGATCCCACGAACCGGCAATCGCTGTACCGCGAGGACCTGCTGCAGCCAGGCGAGTTCGTCGACGTGACGTTCAATATGCAGGGCACCGACAAGATCGTGCGGGCTGGTGAGCGGCTGGGTCTGATGATCTTCTCCACTGACAACGAGTTCAGCATCCGGCCGCAGCCCGGGACCGAGCTGACCGTCGACCTGGCGGGCACCTCGGTGAAGTTGCCGGTCGTCGGCGGGCAGCTGGCCATGCCGGTGTGCGAGAGCGTCGACCCGCGAGGCACCGTGGTCATCGGCGGGGTGGACTCCGGTGTGCCGAACCACGCTCTCGCCGGCAACTGCACGATCAACGACCACATTCTCGACGGCGAGCCCTGGTCGAACCATGGCCGGTTCGTCGACCACGTGACCGACGTCAGCGGCGAGCTCGTGGCGGCCGGCGTGATCGATAACTCCGAACGCGCGGCCCTGATCAGGGCGGCGTCGATGTCCGAAATCGGCAGATAAGGAGTGACGTTCTTGTGAGACGAGAACTCGCGGCATTGGCAACGGCGGTTGCTACGGCGGCACTGACGCTGGTGGTGCCTATAGCGGGCTTGCCCAGCGCCACCGCCGATGAGCACCTGCCCGAATGGCCGGAAGTGAACAGCGCGCGGCTGGTTCCGATCCAGGAGACCGGACCGTCAACGGAGCGGCTGAACCTGATCGTCATGTGCGACGGCTACCAGGCGCACGAGATGGACAAGTGCGCTGAGGATGTCGACCGTAACCAGGCGGTCCAATGGAGCGTTGAGCCGTTCCGCACTTACCGGCACTACATCAACGTGTACCGGCTGGAGATCGTCTCGGGCGAGTCCGGCGTGCGCTGCGACCCCGACGAGGAAGGCGGCCCGGACCCGGACAAGATCACGCCGCTGCGGCTGGTCTTCTCCAGTGGCTGTGTCGACCCGCTGGCCCGCGGTGTCGTGTACAACGGCACCCGAGGGTCGGGCGGCGGCCCCGATCCCGGCGTGAGCCCTACCGGTTCGCAGCAGCGGAGTTTCTACTTGAACGAGTACGTAGCACCCGCTCTCGGTATCTCGGCGAACGCGCAGAACCTGCAGACGCTGGCGATCTTCAACACATTCACGTACGGCGGCATCGGTGGGACGCACGCGACCACGTCCGGTGGCAGCCCGCAGGGCCCGCTCATCTCGTTGCACGAGCTCGGCCACTCCCTCGGCACGCTCTCGGACGAGTACCCGTACTCGTTGCGGCCCTTCCCCGGACCACCGCACGGCAACTTCGAGCCCGGCTCGTTCCACCACACCCGGATGACTTCCGAGGAGATGATCGCCAACCAGGCCAAGTGGTGGCGATGGCTCGGTGAGGAGAGCGAATCCGGCGGCATCATCCGGGCGGCTGATCCAGATGGCTACGAGAGCGGCCTCTACCGCGGCTCCAACGTCTGGCGCCCGAGCGAGCACTCGATGATGCGCTGGCTCGGCTTCTACCTCGACCAGGTAGGCCGGGAGAACATGGTGGCGCGCATCACCGGCCGGCGCTTCGAGGGTCAGATGGCGCTGGGACACACGCCCGAGGGTGACGTGCCGCACGACGCCGTGCTGTGGGTGGACACGACCCATCCGAAGTTCCACGAGCTCGACGTCACCTGGCGCGTTGGCGGTCCCGACGGCGAGGTCCTGGACTCCGACAACAGCAGGAACCTGGATCTTGAGGCGCTCGACCTCGAGCCGGGCACAGTGGTCCACGTCGAGGTTCGCGACCCGGTCGGTCCGGACGGCATCGACTGGGTACGCAACCCGTCCACCGGCAACAGCTCCACAAACTCGGGCTACAACGGTCCCCGTTTCGTCCAGACCAGGCAATGGACCGTGAGTGCCGAGTCCGCAACACCCACTCCCCCGTCGGACGTGGAGCTCATCACCGGTTCCTCGCCGACCGTTCGCCCGGTTGGCGGTGACGAGGTCGTGTACGTCCAAACGGGCCACCCTGCGGATCGGGTGCTGGACGTGACGTGGACGCTGAACGGTGCGCCAGTGGTCTCGTCCACCGATCGCACCCTTGATCTTGGTACCCTCGGCCTGGCCAGTGGCACCCACGAGCTGATCGCGACCGTGACCGACGCAGCGGTGGGTGGCGGCACGGAGACGGTGACGTGGACGATCGACAACGTACTGCCGGCCGCGCCGCGGACACTGTCAGAGCCGTTGACGACGCTCACCGGCGACGTCGAGCACAACGTCTACTTCAACGAGTTCGACATGTTGCTCGAGCCAGAGGACGACCGGACGGGGTACGACGAGGACCTCTACGTCGTCGGTGAGTTGAGGCTGAACGAGGACGGCTGGTTCAACTACTTCGGCTTCCCGGAGCAGCCGGAGGGCACGCCGTTCACCTTCTCGCACACAGGCAAGGACGTGAAGGCGCTGACGTACGGCAACCTGGGCACCGGCGGGCTGTCGAAGGCGACCTTCGAGCAGACCTACACGGACGAGGACCCGAACGGCCCGTTCGTGCCGGGCTTCGGTACGCACAAGGTCGAGCACCGCGCGATCGACCCGGTGGGCAACATCGGTGAGGCGGACGAGTTCCGAGCCACCGTGCTGCCGGGCGGGCTGCTCGAGTGTACTGAGACGATCACTGGTTCGCATACCGGGAACCTCCGCGTGACCACCGGCGTGATCTGTCTGGACGGTGCCACCGTTAATGGGCGCGTCACGGTCGCGGCCGGCGGATCGCTGCTGGCGAAGGACAGCACCATCAACGGCGGCCTCAGCGCCGACGCCGCCGAGGCCGTTCAGCTGTTCGGAACGACGGTCAGTGGCGAGACCCGGATCTCGGGGACGGTGTCCGATGTGACGGCCGCCGGCAACGCGTTCCGTGGAGATGTCGTGCTCAGCGACAACACCCAGGAGCAGGCCAACGAGCAGTTCTTCCAGTTCGGCTACGAGTACGGCCCGATCCTGGCCGGCAACATGGTCAACGGAGACCTCACCTGCTCTGGCAACAGCGCACCGGCCCGTGACTTCGAGGCTCCGAACAAGATCAGCGGGACGGCTGGAGGTGACTGCTCGCTGCTCTGAGCATTCTTCCTCCGGCTGCGGCGGTCGTTCCGCGAATTGGGGCGTTGGATGACCGCCGCGCCGGCCCCGATTGGTGATCCGTCCTGCTTACGGTTCCTCCCCCCAAAGCGGCCGCCGGTCATCCGCCGACCGGCGGCCGCGCCCTGCCTCCGGTGCTCAGTGCGACTCGATGGCCAACTGCTCTATCTGCTGGGCAAGCTCCTCGCCGGCGAGTCCTTCCGGCCAGCCGCGCAGCAATCGGCCGCCCTTGCTGACGAGGGCCACGAGAGGCGGTTCGGTCACCGCGTAGTTGAGGAAGGTCCGGCCGGTGGAGTCGATCCCCGCCGGATAGGTGATGTCGTTGTCACTCACGTACTGCTCGACGTCGGCGGGCTCGGACAGATTGGCGATTCCCACGAACAGAACCACGTCGCGGTAGTCGTCGACGACATCATTGATGCCTTCCTGCTGCTCTCGGCACAACGTGCACCACGACTCGAAGAAGACGAGCACGACCGGCCGCTCCGCCCATTCCTCGGTCACATCGAGCGTGCGGCCATCGACCAGGTTCAGTTCGACGTCGGGAGCGGACGGAGCGCTCGCCGGTGGCTCACGGAAGACGACGTTCTCCGGGACGGGACCGGGCAGCTCACCGGTCGCAGTCGGTCCGCCCGAGCAGGCGCTGAGGATGACGACGGCGGCACCGGCCGCCAGGCGGACCAGCTTCACCGCAGCACGACCTCCGCAATGCCGTCGAGGCTTGGATTGGGTTTGATCGGCGCGGGAGACCTGTCGCCGATCACCAGGAAGTGATCGTCCAGTGTCTCCACGCCCCGGACGTCCAGCATCATTACGCAGACCGTCGGCTGTCGGTCGTCGCCAAGGTCGATGTTGAACGCCTTTTCTGCCGTTCCCTCCGGCAGCGTTCCGGAGGCGACCTCCTGACCGTCCCCACCCTCGATGGTGAACGGCGCTTCAGGGTGCGCGTACCGGAACCCGCTCGCCCCCGAGCACGGTACGTCGGGCTCGCGGATGTTGGCGTCCGGGATGACAAGGCGGAGCGTCAGACCTTCCTGGTCGGATGGCGCAGAACTGTCCGCACAACCCGTGACCGCAAGCAGCGCGGCGACGGCGACAAGCCACGCGCCACGTCGCCGGGCGCGCGGTCGGGGGTGAGACATGAGCTGCACGCTAGCCGCTACCTCGCCCGAAAGTAGGGGCGGGGCGGGAGACCCGGACGTCTCCCGCCCCGCTGCGAGGGAACAGTGGATCACAGGTCGCTGCGCAGGTCCCCAGCGACCGAAAGGAGGGCGGCACTCGCCAGGTTGCGCGCACCCACATCGGCAACGCGCGAGGCGAACTCCTCGAACTGGTTGAGTGCCTTCTCCGCGGCCGTTCCAGTCGTCCGCCGGAGGACGTTCAGCAAGCCTTGCAGCTGCTGGCGCTCCGACCGCTCGATGACGCCGGCCGCGTAGTAAGCCTCGACGAGCTCCGACGCGTTGTCGACGGTGACCTTGAGGTCGGCCGAGGTCACTTCGACCTCCATCGTCACCGACACGCTGGAGTCGGTCTCGCTGGTGGCCGTAACGGTCACCACGGCCGACTCTGCCGCGCCTGCGCCCGCCGTGGCGTAGGCCGACACCGGAACCGTCTCGCCGGATGCGGCCGCGACGACTTCGTACGGCAGGTGCACGTCCCAGCCGGCACCGTCCACCGATGCGGACAGGCGGTAGACGTCCGAGTCGAAGACGCCCTCGCCGGCCTCACCGGTGTTGGTGAGCGGTACGTTCACCAGCGCAGTCGAGTTGCCGACCGGGTAGGTCGCCGTGTCGCCGAGCTCCGCGTCCCGCTCGAAGTCACCCGCACCGTCGAGGTTCCGGACCGCGACGTCGTAGAACAGCACGCCATCCCCGTCCCGGTACGCGTCCAGCACGTAGAGGTGAAGGCTGTTGAACTCGTCCACATACTCGAACTCGCTGTCCGAGCCCGTTCCGGCGTGGAACGTGGCGTCGTCGAGCTGGCGTGGGTCGCCGCGCACCACCGGCACCGGGGTGCCGTCCGGCCGGAAGTAATCGATCCGCCCGATGTCCTCGGGGTTGGGATCGATCATCCACACGTCGGGGAAGCCCGGGCCGCGGTTCTGGGCGAGAAGTACCCCGTGGCCAGGCACGAACGAGTCGTTGCCGACCCGCTCGACGACCTCCATGCTGAAGTTCTCCCAGTTCGAGCTCGGAGGACACCAGAAGCCGGGGTCGTCGGGGATCAGCGCCTCACAGTTGCCGGGTGTGTATCCCCCGTCGTCGAACGCGACCTCGAGGCCGACCTGGTCTCCGTTTGGAACCGCAGAACGCGCCTTGATGCTCGCCACGGCGACGCCGTCAGTCAGCAGCTGACTGCGGTCGAGCAGGACCTGCTCGGACTCGGCGAGCACGCCGAGCGCCTGCTTGAAGTGGACCATGTGGTGCGGTCCGAGTGCCGAGCCACCCGCATTCGGGATCTGCCACCGGTTGTGGGTGCCGCCCGGGCCGTTGAACGTCCCGCGGCTCATCATCTCCCAGTACCCGGTGTAGTTGCGGATGTTGTCGGCGAACGGGTTGTTGTAGTTGTCCGGCAGTCCGCGCAGGTGGCTGAACTCGTGCGCGAACACGCTCTGCCCAGAGCTCTCGGCCTGAGTGGATGTGCCACCGCCCGCATTAGGCCAGTGATTCGCTGCTGCGTACCACGATGTCCACGGCACGTATCTGGTCACTGACGAATTGGGGAGGTTGGGATTCGGATTACCGAATTCGTCTGGCACGTCCTCTGGCGCCGCAAAGAGCATCTGGCCGAACTCTTCCCAGGTCGAGGACTCGTCGTGGCCGGCGGTGACGTAGAAGCCGTTATCGAATCCGCACAGGCCGGACTCGCACCCGATATCGGTCCGCCAGGCGTTTCCGCCGTCAGCTCGGATGTTCAGCCCACAGTCGTGGACCCGGGCGCCGTCCCAGATCTCGTCCACCGGCTCGTCGAGCACCAAGGTGTTGGCGTCGGGAATGTCGACGACGGTCCGGTTGATCGTCAGCGGCGGCCGGCCGCCTCCGGACGGGAACATGTCGTGCCTGATCGTGATGCGGTCCCCGACATAGAAGAAGTCGGTGGACGTGACGTTGAGTTCGGTGACTCCGGTGCCGCCGGTCGGGATATCAGCCTGCGCGGGACACTGGTTCGTGTTGAGCGAGTTCGCACCCCACTCGCTCAGGCCGTACTGCCACCAGTTATGGGGCATCGTGTACGGCCCGAAGACCTCGACGTCCACACCGATCCGGCCATGGCTGTCCTCCATCCAGTAGGAATGGAGGGTCTGGCCGCCGTTGTACTCATTGGGTACGGCGTAGTAGTCGTAGAACCAGTCGTTTACGTTCTCGGGCGCCACTGGCTCCCAGCCGCTCTGCGGGTTGCCGAACGGGTGCGTCTCTGGTTCCTGGGTGATCAGGAACGGCTGGTTCTCGAAGTCGATAAGGATCACCGCGGTCTTGTACTGCACCTCGCTGCCCTGGCTGGTATCGGCCGAGTCCCACTCTGAGGGCCGGACCGGGACGTAGTCGTCCCACGTCATCTCGGCCTGGTCAGTCCACTGCTGCGGGTCGGCGGGCACCACCGGGCCGGTGGCGGACTCGGTGGCCGGCGCCTGGGCGGCCACGCCCACGCCGTTGGCCAGCGGGAGCACCAGCGCCGCAGCACCACCGACGGCCATCACGCGCCAGACGGCCGCTCTGCGTACTCGCCGGTTAGTCGGTCTCAGTGTCATCGTGCCTCCCATGGGCGCAGAGACGACGCGGCCCACGTCTGGCCGCCTCCTGGCTCACCCTAGGAAGGCACCCAACGCACGTCACTGTCCATCTGTACCGAGTCGACGCGGCAGGCTTCCGACATCTGTCGAGACGTCAGACCGACGTCCGACCCATTTCTGCGATCGAGGCCAGATCGACGGCCCGCATACCTACGAGGGTGGTGACCTTGGGGACGCCCGGCAGGTCGACGTCGACGACGTTCGGCGCCGCGACCATCCTGGCACCGGCGGCCACACCGGCGCGCGCTCCCGTCGTCGAGTCCTCGATCACGATGCAGTCCGCTATGTCCACGCCGAGTTCGCCGGCGGCCCGCAGGTACGGCTCCGGGTGCGGCTTGCCGTTGACGACCTCGTCTCCAGTGATGACCGCGCCGAACGTGTCCGGCGGCAGCGCGGACACCACTATGTCGGCGAGCCTTCGGTACGACATCGTCACGAGCGCGCACGGCACTCCGTTCGCCCGCAGGTCGGTGAGCAGCTCGCGTGCGCCGGGGCGCCAGGCGATGGATTCCTTGAGCCGCTCGATGATGTGATCGACCATGCTCTCGACGACCTGCTCGGCGGTCATCGGGAGCCCGCCGCGGACCCGGATGTACTCCCCCGCCTCGATCAGTGCGCTACCGACCAGCTTCTTGGAATCCTCGTCGGTCCATGTGCCGCCATGCGACATCACGAGAGCACGTTCGGTGGCGATCCACTCGGGTTCGGTGTCGACCAGGGTGCCGTCCATGTCCCAGAGGACGGCAGCGGGCAGCGTGTGATGCACTGCGCCCACGATATCAGCCAAGTCGGCGGGCTGGAGTGGCGGCAAGGTCAGCCGGCGTTGAAGTACTTGGCCTCGGGGTGGTGGACGACGAGCGCGTCGGTGGACTGCTCGGGATGGAGTTGCAGCTCTTCGGAGAGCTGGACGCCGATCCTCTCCGGCTCGAGCAGCTTGACAAGAGTTCGCCGGGCCCCCAGGTCCGGGCAGGCCGGGTATCCGAACGAGTACCGCGAGCCGCGGTAGCCCTGATCGAGGATGCCGTCCAGCGACGGATCGTCCTCCTCGCCGAAGCCGAGCTCGGATCGTACTCGGGCGTGCCAGTACTCGGCGAGCGCCTCGGTGAGCTGCACCGACAGCCCGTGCAGTTCGAGGTAGTCGCGGTAGGCGTTCTCGGCGAACAGCTTGGCGGTCACCTCGGCCACCCGAGAGCCCATCGTGACGAGATGGAAGGCGACGACGTCGACTTCGCCCGACTCGCGCGCCCGGAAGAAGTCGGCGAGGCACAGCCGCCGGTCGCGCCGCTGCCGCGGGAACGTGAACCGGGCCAGCTCCTGGGCCTGGTCGTCCGGGTCGAGCACGACCAGGTCGCGTCCCTCCGATACTGCGGGCCAGTACCCGTACACGACGGCAGGTTCGAGGATGCCCTCGGTGTGCAGCCGGTCCAGCCACATCCGCAGCCGCGGACGTCCCTCCGTCTCGACGAGTTCCTCGTAGGACGGACCCTCGCCGCGGGAGCCGCGCAGCCCCCACTGGCCGAGGAAGGTGGCCCGCTCGTCGAGGTACGAAGCGTAGTCCGCCAGCAGGATGCCCTTGACGACACGCGAACCCCAGAACGGCGGCTCGGGCACCGGGTTGTCCGTCGCCACGTCCGACCGGACGTCCGGAGCGTCGGCCGGCGCCTCGTCCTGGCGCGCCTTACGGGCGACCCGCCGCTTGCGCCGCTCGGGCAGCACCTCGGAGAGCGACGCGCGAGCGTCCGCCTTGGCCGTCGCGATGGCGTCCATCAGCCGGAGCCCTTCGAACGCGTCCCGGGCATACCGGACCTCGCCGGCATAGATCGAGGCCAGGTCGTCCTCGACGTAGGCGCGGGTCAGCGCAGCGCCCCCGAGCAGGACGGGCCAGCGGGTGGCGATTCCCCGCTGGTTCATCTCCTCCAGGTTCTCCTTCATCACCACGGTGCTCTTGACGAGCAATCCCGACATGCCGATGGCGTCGGCCTCGTTCTCCTCGGCGGCGTCGAGAATGGTGCTGATCGGCTGCTTGATGCCGAGGTTCACCACCCGGTAGCCATTGTTGGTCAAGATGATGTCGACCAGGTTCTTGCCGATGTCGTGCACGTCACCCTTGACCGTGGCCAGCACTATCGTGGCGCGCTGCTCATCGGCGCCGCGTCCTTCGATGTGCGGCTCAAGGTGCGCGACCGCCGCCTTCATCACCTCGGCGCTCTGCAGGACGAACGGCAGCTGCATCTCGCCCTTGCCGAACAGCTCACCGACGGTCCGCATGCCGGCCAGCAGGGTGTCGTTGACGATGTCGAGTGCGCTCTTCTCCCGTAGGGCCTCGTCCAGGTCCGCCTCGAGGCCAGGGCGCTCGCCGTCGACGATACGTTGCTCGAGCCGCTCGAACAGCGGCAGCCTTGCCAGCGCTTCGGCGCGGTCGTCGGCCGAGACGGAGACACCCTCGAACAGCTCGAGGAACCGCGTCAGGGGGTCGTACCCCTCGCGGCGGCGGTCGTAAACGAGGTCCTGCGCGACCGAAAGCTGCTCCTCGGGGATCCGCGAGATCGGCAGAATGCGAGCGGCGTGCACGATCGCCGAGTCGAGCCCAGCGCCGGCGGCCTCGTGCAGGAACACCGAGTTGAGCACGGCCCGGGCGGCGGGGTTCAACCCGAACGAGACGTTGGAGATGCCGAGCGTGGTCTGCACGTCCGGATGGCGCCGTTTCAGCTCGCGGATCGCCTCGATGGTCTCGAGGGCGTCCCGGCGGCCGTCCTCTTGGCCGGTCGTGATCGGGAAGGTCAGCGTGTCGACGACGATATCGCCCTCTCGCATCCCGAACTCACCGGTGAGCTGCCCGATCAGCCGCTCCGCGACCCGCAGCTTCCACTCGGCGGTGCGGGCCTGGCCCTCCTCGTCGATGGTCAGTGCTATGACGGCGGCGCCGTGCTCGCGGACTATCGGCATCACCTTGCGCAGCCTGGAGTCCGGCCCGTCGCCGTCCTCGTAGTTCACCGAGTTGATCACGCTGCGTCCACCGAGGCATTCCAGCCCGGCTTCGATGACGGCCGGCTCGGTGGAGTCCAGCACGAGCGGCAAGGTGCTCGCCGTGGCGAACCGCTGGGCGAGCTCGCGCATGTCGGCGACGCCGTCCCTGCCGACGTAGTCGACACACAGGTCGAGCAGGTGAGAGCCGTCGCGAATCTGGGACCGGGCGATCTCGACGCAGTCGTCCCACCGCTTGTCGAGCATCGCCTCGCGGAACGCCTTCGAGCCGTTGGCGTTGGTCCGCTCGCCGATCGCCAGGTACGACACGTCCTGCCGGAACGGCACGTGCTGGTACAGGCTCGACACGCCGGGCTCGATCTGCGGCGAGCGTCCGACGATCTCGCGGCCGTGGACCCGCTCGACCACCTGCCGCAGGTGCTCGGGGGTCGTCCCGCAGCAGCCGCCCACCAGCGCGAGCCCGTACTCGCGGGTGAACAGGTCGTGGGCGTTCGCGAGCTCCTCAGGTGTGAGCGGGTAGCTGGCACCGTCGGCCGTGAGCTCGGGCAGGCCGGCGTTGGGCATGCACGCCAACCCCGTTCCGGCGTACCGGGCGAGGTGGCGTAGGTGCTCGCTCATCTCCGCGGGTCCGGTGGCGCAGTTCAGCCCGAGCAGGTCGACGCCCAGCGGCTCGAGCGCGGTCAGCGCGGCACCAATCTCGCTGCCGAGCAGCATCGTGCCCGTGGTTTCCACAGTGACGTTCACCACGAGCGGGACGTCGACTCCCGCCGCCGCGATCGCGCGCCTGGCACCGATGGCCGCCGCCTTGGCTTGCAGCAGATCCTGGGCCGTCTCGATCAGGACGGCGTCCACTCCCCCGGCGAGCATGCCATCGACCTGCGACTGGTAGGCATCGCGCAGCGCGGCGAAGCTCACGTGGCCCAGCGACGGCAGCTTGGTGCCCGGCCCCACCGACCCGAGGACCCACCGTGGCCGGTCCGGCGTCGACCACGCGTCGGCGACCTCTCTGGCCAGTTCGGCGCCACGCAGTGAGATCTCGTGGATGCGGTCGGCTAGGCCGTATTCTCCCAGAGCCGTGAGATTTGCGCCGAATGTGTTCGTTTCGACGCAATCAACGCCCACGCCGAAGTACGCGTCGTGGATCGACCGCACGACGTCCGGCCGGCTCACGTTCAGGATCTCGTTGCAGCCCTCGTGGCCCTCGAAGTCGTCGAGAGTGAGGTTCGCGGCCTGGAGCATCGTGCCCATCGCGCCGTCGGCTACCACGACGCGCTCGGAAAGCGCCTTGCGGAGGTCGGCTGCTGCATTGGACACGGCGTCTCCTACGTCTTGGGCCGGGATGAAGCACTGAATCGGCCGGCACCATTTCGTTGCGTATCGCCAGGCTAGCTCGCGGTGTCCGCGGACCGGGCGGATTGTCCAGGGATCGGGACATGGGCGATTCGACGCCGGGGTCGTAGTCTGGCCTCATGCCCGAAGGCGAGAAGACCGCGGCCCGACCCGGCGGCGGGTTGACGAACCCGTTGATGATCGCGGCGTTCGCCGGCTGGAACGACGCCGGCGAAGCCGCTACGGGAGTGATCGACCATCTCGCCGAGTGCTGGGACGCCGAGCCGCTAGCCGAGATAGACCCCGACGACTACTACGACTTTCAGGTCAACCGGCCCACCGTCCGGATCGCGGAGGACGGCGTGCGGACGCTGGAGTGGCCGACCACCCGGCTTCTCCTCGCCCGGCCCGGCGGCGACCGCGACGTCGTGCTGGTGCGAGGGATCGAGCCGAACATGCGGTGGCGCGCGTTCTGCGAGGAGCTGATGACCCACGCGGACGAGCTCGGAGTACGCACCGCGATAACTCTCGGCGCGCTGCTCGCCGACGTCCCGCACACCAGGCCGGTCCCGGTCACGGTGTCCGGTACGGACGACGGGCTCGCCCGGTCGCTCGGCGTCGAGTGGTCCCGGTACGAAGGCCCGACGGGCATCGTCGGCGTTCTCCAGAATGCGGCCGCCCAGGCCGGCTGGTCCGCCACCAGCCTGTGGGGAGCGGTCCCCCACTACGTATCGCAGTCTCCCTGCCCCAAGGCGACCTTGGTGCTCGTCCAGAAGATCGAGGATCTGCTGGACGTGTCCATCCCGTTGGGCGACCTGCCCGATGAAGCCCAGGCATGGCAGCACGGCGTGGAGGAACTCGCGACCGAAGACCCCGACGTCGCCGAGTACGTCAAGCGGCTGGAAGAGGCCCGCGACACCACCGAGCTCCCCGAGGCGTCCGGCGAGCACATCGCCCGGGAGTTCGAGCGCTACCTGCGCCGCCGCACCGACTCCTAACCCCGCTGATCATGCAAGAGTGGGAGGCGCGACACGCCGTCCGCCCGCCGGCCTCTGTGGATAACCTCCGCGCCGACTGCCGCGTTCCGAGCAGCCTTGGGGCATGGGTGAACTCCAGCTCAGCTCGCCGTTCACGCTGGCGGACGCTGCGGCGGCGGGCTTCAATCGCGATGACGTCCGTGCACTAGTACGCGGCGGCGACGCCCGAAAGATCTGTCATGGCGTCTACATCTCCTCGGACGTGCCCGACTCCCTCGCGCTCAAGGCCGCTGCCCTGAAACGGGTCGTGCCTGAACGCGCTGTCATCTGTCGTCGAACAGCTGCCTGGCTGCATGGCGTCGATGTGCTGGCGTTGGGAGCCCACCTCGAGGTACCTCCGGTCGAGATACTGGTTCCCGCAGGGACCGCAGCAACGCGCAGGCGGGGCGTCCTCGGCTACTCGGGCGTGCTTCGAGATGACGACGTCCATGACATCGACGGGGTGCTCGTCACCTCGCCGGCGCGTACGGCTCTCGACCTGGGACGCTGGTTGCCCCTGCTCGACGGCGTGGCCGGCCTGGATGCCATGCTCCATGCCGGGATCGTCGATCACGACCAGCTCCACAATGCTGCGCAGCGGCTGCGGGGTTACCGGCACAAGCTACGGCTGGACAGGGCGCTCGATCTTGCGGACGGCAGGGCGGAGTCTCCGCAGGAGAGCAGGCTGAGAGTTCGGCTCGTCGTCTACGCCCGACTCCCCGAACCTGAGGTCCAGTTCGTGGTCCCGTTCGCCGACGGTGAGTTCCGCCTCGACCTCGCCTACATCGAGCTGCGCGTTGCCGTCGAGTACGACGGCGAGGAGTACCACAGCCAGCCAGAAGATGTGGCGTACGACGAATGGCGGCGAAAGCGACTACACGAACTGGGCTGGACGGTACATGTGGCCCGATCGCACGACGTACTCGGTGGTTGGCTGGCGTTTGCTGATCGGGTACGTGCCTCCCTCGCCAGGGCGGCCCGCGGAATGGCCGCGTGAGCGCTGCTCGGTTCGGCGTGTCGCGGTTCCCAGAATTGCATGATCAGCGCAGTGAGATTCCGAGCAGAGCGTCGAGGAGGTCACGGACGAGCGCGGGGGCCGCCGGGTCGGTGCCCCCGCGCATCCGGGTCTGCTCGGCCCAGGTATCGACCGCGGAGAGCGCGCCCGGCGTGTCCAGGTCGTCGGCGAGGCGGCTGCGGATCTCGGCGAGCAACCGGCCCGCATCCGGCCCGGCCGGCGCCGTCACAGCGGTCCGCCAGCGGGCCAGCCGGTCCTCTGCCGCGGCGAGCACTGCGGGCGTCCATTGGCGGTCGGCACGGTAATGGTCGGACAGCAGCGCCATGCGCACGGCGGCGGCGTCTCGCCCGTCGGCGCGCAACTGAGACACGAACTCGAGGTTGCCGAGCGACTTGGACATCTTCTCGCCGTCGAGGCCCACCATGCCGGCGTGGACGTAGGAGCGTGCGAACGGCCACCGACCGGTCACGTGGACGTGCGAGGCGGTCATCTCGTGGTGCGGGAAGATCAGGTCCGATCCCCCGCCCTGCACGTCGAACGCGTCGCCCAGATAATGCAGGGCGATGGCCGAACACTCGATGTGCCACCCGGGGCGGCCCGGCCCGAACGGGCTCTGCCAGGACGGTTCACCTGGGCGCTCGCGCCACCACAACACGCTGTCGACCGGATCCTTTTTGCCGGTGCGGTCGGGGTCGCCGCCACGCTCCTTCGACAGGGCGATCATGGTCGGGTGGTCGAGCTTGGAGATGGACCCGAATCGCGGGTCGGCTTCGACCGAGAAGTACAGGTCGCCGCCGATTTCGTA
Source organism: Jiangellaceae bacterium (assembly GCA_036373915.1). Taxonomy (GTDB): domain Bacteria; phylum Actinomycetota; class Actinomycetes; order Jiangellales; family Jiangellaceae; genus JASLBX01. The sequence goes on from DASUUU010000160.1 coordinate 20,179, forward strand.
GGTCGCTCCAGCGTCCCTCACCTGCTCGACCAGATCGACGATCAGCGGGATGGCCTCTGTTGCTGCGACGAGCTCGTCCGGCGGCAGAACGCCCAGCCAGGCCATATCCCCGCGGAACTGGTCGGTCTGCTGGCCGGCGAGTTCGGTCCACTCGACACCGGTCTGTTCGGCCCGCTCCAGCAGTGGCTCGTCGATGTCGGTGACGTTCTGGACGTACCGAACTTCGTGCCCGGCGTCGCGCCAGGTGCGGTTGAGCACGTCGAAGGCCAGGTAGGTGGCCGCATGGCCGAGGTGTGTCGCGTCGTACGGCGTTACCCCGCAGACGTACATCCGCGCTTGCTGCCCGGGTGCCGCCGGGCGCGCCCGGCCGGTGGCGGTGTCGAATAGGCGGACGGGGTGTCCTCGCCCGGGCAATTGAGGCGGTTTCGGGGCAGTCCAGGCGCGCATGCGTGTGAGCCTAGAACACCGGCCATGGGATCGGCTGCCGCCGGTCTTCCATGGTGGGCAGCCGCCCGTGCCTGAGCAGCCGTGAGATGCGCTCCCGCATCGCACGCACCTCGTCGGCGGCCAGCAGGCCGGCGAGCCTGGAACCCAGGGCACCTTCGGCGTGGGCCCGCAGGTGCAGCAGCAGACGACGTTCGTCGTCGGTGAGTTCTGTTCCCGCCCAACCCCACAACACGGTCCGCAGCTTGTCCTCGGCATGGAACGAGACGCCGTGGTCCACGCCGAGGACCGTCCCGCGGGAGTCGGCCAGGATGTGGCCCGCCTTGCGATCGGCGTTGTTGATCACAATGTCGAAAAGCGCGAGCCGGCGCAGCCGGGGATCGTCGGCGTGAACGAGGGTGACGGGCTCGCCGTCGCCGTCCACGGCCTGCAGCACCGCCAGCCAGCCATCACGTACCGAGTCACGGGGTACGACATCGACCAGCTCGTCATCGGGTCCGTCCACCCAGAGCTGGCACATCCCGGGTCCGTACGGCCCATCGCGAAGGACGGTGGGCGGGACGAGGTGCCAGCCGGCCGCGTCGGAGACCAGGTAGGCGGCATACTCGCGGGCGGCGAGCGTCCCGTCCGGGAAGTCCCACAGCGGGCGTTCGCCGGCCGCGGGTTTGTAGACGCAGCGTGCATCGCCGTCAGGTCCGGCGATCCGGCATAGCAATGTCGTGTTGGACGCTGCTGCCAGCCGGCCCTCGACGACGAGTTCGCCCCTCTCGAGCAGCCGGACGTGCTCATTCACGGCGCCGGTGGCCGTTCTGGCGGGGGCAGATGTGCCCTTCGGGTTCCAGGGGCAGCGCACACAGCGGGCAGGGTGGCCGGCCGGCCGCGACAAGCGCCTGGGCCCGCTTGACGAACGCCCGCGCGACTGCGCCCGAGATCCGCACAACGAGGACGTCGCGGTCTTCGGGGATCTCCGAGTCGGGCTGCAGGACGTCTTCATCGGCCGCGGCGAACGCTTCGATGACCACTTGATCCTCCGTCCCGTCCCACGCCAGGGTGAGCGTGCCGACCCGAAACTCCTGCTCGATCGGCTGTTCCAGCGGTGCGTTGTCGTCCAGATCGGCCGGCGCCACGGCGGGTACGGGCGCCTGCCCGCCGGTGCGGCGGACCACTTCGTCGAGCAGCGCGTCCATGCGCTGGGCCAGCGCGGCGACCTGCTCCTTCTCGAGCAGGACCGTCACGATCCGGGAACCTTCCCGTGCCTGGAGAAAGAACGAGCGCTGGCCCGGTTCGCCGACCGTGCCGGCGACGAACCGCTGTGGCGAGTCGAACCGGATGATCTGGTGGGGCACGGAACCGACCTTATTCGCTCCCCCGCTCGCCGCCCACTTCAGCGTCGCTCGAGCGACGCCGCCGGCGCCTCAGCGGCCCCGCGCTCAACCCTGCACCCGTGTGGTTGAGGTGTACGACGAACGGACGGAGATCGGTGTACGTGATCACGGTGACCGACGCCGGGTCGACCACGATGCGCTGAAACGCATCGAGGTGCATGCCGAGCGCATCGGCCACGACCGCCTTGATGACATCGCCGTGCGACACCGCGACCCACGCGGAGGACCTGCCGGCCCGTTCGGCGACCAGCGCGTCGTGCGCCCGGACGGCGTCGACCGCGCGGGCCTGCATCGCCCGCATCGACTCGCCGCCGGGAAACGTCGCGGCTGAGGGGTGCGACTGGACCTGCCGCCAGAGCCTGGTGCGCCTCAACTCGTCGACCGGCCGGCCCGTCCAGTCTCCGTACCCGCACTCGACGAGCCGCTCGTCGGTCGTCGGCGACAGCCTTCGCCGGCCGCTGGCCAGGGCGTTTGCCGTCTCGACGCAGCGCTCTAACGGGCTGGTGACGATCGCAGCCAGGCGCAGGTGGGTCAGCCTGTCCGCCAACGCCTCGACCTGCGCCCGGCCGACGTCATCCAGCGGCACGCCCGCGGACCGGCCAGCGAGCACACCGGTGGCGTTCGCGGTGGTTCGGCCATGGCGCACGAGCAGGACGGTAGGCACCCAGCGAGCCTACTGGTGAGAGGAATAGGGTCCGGCCGGGTGGAGTTGGCGATCGAAGAAGCGACCCACCGCGCCGACAAAGGAGGCACTCTGTGGCCAAGCCGCCGATTCCCGAAGACGTGATCAAGATGCTGCAGCAGCCGAACCATGCGGTGATGGCCACTGTCCGGCCGGACGGCGCTCCGGTGACCGTCCCCACCTGGTACCTGTGGGACGACGGGAAGATCCTGCTGAACCTCGACGCGGGCCGCAAGCGCCTCGATCACATGCGCGCCGATCCCAGGGTCGCGCTCACGGTGCTCGACGGCGACTCGTGGTACCGCCACGTCAGCATGCGGGGAACGGTGACGATGGCCCCGGATCCCGACCTGTCCGGAATCGACCGCCTGGCGATCCACTACAACGGCAAGCCGTACGACAACCGGGAACGGCCGCGGGTCAACGCCTGGTTCGAAATCGACAGCTACCTTCCGTGGGGTTGGCGCTGATCGGAACGCGCGCCTGACACCGGCGTATGATGCGGAAGCATCGGTGGCTTGCGAACGAAGGGGCCAAGGCCGGTGAATGTTCGCCGTAGCCTCGCCAGCGTGCCCGCCGCACTCGCTGCGGGTGTGCTGGCACTTGGCGTGCTCGCGGCCGCTCCGGCGGCGGCTGCCGGAACGGAGCCCGACGACCCGGAACGCGACGTCGACGAGCTGACCGAGACGGTCCGGAACTTCGCCGAGGAGCAACTCGACGCTCACGCCGACGAAGTACGTGTCGCGCTCGATGCTCTCGATGGCGCGAAGGAGCAGCTTGACGCAGCGGAGCTGCGGGAGGCGGCCGCCCGAGAAGCCGAGGGAGCCGCCCGCGCCGCCGCCGAACAGGCGACCGGGGCGCTGGACGCGACGCTGCTCGCCGAACAGGAAGCAACGCGCGCCGTGACGGCGCTCACCGCGAGGGTGGACCGCACCCGCGAGCGGCTGGGAACGGTCGCGCGTACCGCCTACCAGTCCGGGTTCGGCTGGTCGGCACTGCGGGCGGGCGACGACACGATGCAGGAGTACTCGACTCAACTCGCCGAGCTCGAGGCGGCGCAGGTGCGCGTACTCAGTCTGCGCGAAGTGCATCGGCATCTTGCCCACCAGGTCGCCAGGACCAGCGAACGGCTGAGCGCGGCCGAGGAGGAACTGCGCGCTGCGACGCAGGCCCTTGACGATGCCGAGGACGCCCATGCCGAAGCCGGTGCCGCGGCCGAGCTGGCCCGCGACGAGGAGTACACGAGGTACCAGGAGTTCCTGGCCGAGTCGAAGGCCCTGGAAGCCTGGCTGGCCGAATACTCGATCAACGACACTCTCGAAGGCACGGGCAGTTTCGTTCGCCCCGGAACCGGCCCGGTCACGTCCCCGTTCGGGCCGCGGATGCATCCCATCCTCAGGTATGTCAAGACTCACACGGGCGTCGACATCGGCCGCGGTGACGGGTTCATCTACGCCGCCGATCATGGCATCGTCGCCGATGCGAGGTGGAACGACGGGTACGGCTACATGGTGATCGTGGACCACGGCGTGATCGACGGTCAGCAGGTGTCGACGTTGTACGCCCACCAGCCGGGCCTGTCGGTCGACGTCGGCGACAAGGTGGCCAAGGGCCAGCCCATCGGTTCGGTCGGCTCGACAGGTCTCTCGACCGGCCCACACCTGCACTTCGAGGTCCGCATCGGCGGCCGGCCGGTCAATCCGTGGCCGTGGATCTCCAGCGCCCCGATGCCGGACGAAGCGGGCCAGTAGCCGGCTACGCCGTCAGCACTCCTCCGGCCAACAGGCCGAGGGTGAGCACGCCGAGCGCCACCCGGTAGAGCACGAACGGCGTGTACGTGCGAGTCTGCAACCACCGGAACAGCCAGGCCACCACCGCGTATCCCACGACGAACGAGACGGCGGTCGCCAGCAGAATGGGGCCGAGCCCGTACTCGGCGCCCTCGGTGATCGCGGACGGCCACTCAAAGATCCCGGCACCCAGGACCGCCGGGATGGCCAGCAAGAAGGCGAACCGCGCGGCAGCGGCCCGGTCGTAGCCGAGGAACAACGCCATGCTGATGGTGGCGCCCGAGCGCGACACCCCGGGGATCAGCGCGCACGCCTGAGCCAGCCCGAGCAGGATGGCGTGTCGCAGGTTCAGGGATCCGAGCGTGCGGTCACGGCGCCCCATCCGGTCGGCGAGGCCCAGCACCAGGCCGAGCGCGACGAGCGTCGTTCCGACGATCCATAGCGAACGGAAGTCCGTCTCGATGACGTCCTTCAGGGTGATGCCGAGCACCACGATCGGCACCGAGCCGGCGATCACGTACCAACCCAGCCGGGCGTCCTGGGGATCCCACGTCTTCTCCGCCCGGTGGGCGCCGCCGATCCGGACCAGCTCGTGGCTGCGCAGGGCATCAAGGTTGGCCAGCGACCGGGCCCACGCCTCGATGATCCGCCCGATGTCCTTGGCCAGGTACGTGATGATGGCGGCCTCTGTCCCGATCTGGATGACGGCGGTGAACGCGGCGCCGGGATCCTCCCAGCCGAACAGCTCGGGGTATATGCGCAGGTGTGCGCTGGATGAGATGGGGAGGAACTCGGTCAGGCCTTGCAGGATGCCGAGGACGACGGCTTGGAACCACTCCAACGGTTGGACTCTCCCTGCGGTGCTAGAGGACGCCGGCGGTCTCAGCGGCCGACGCGAGATCGCGCAAGGCCTCGACGCGCTGCTCCACGTGGCCGTGGTAGAGCGCCACAGACAGCGTCGTGACGCCGGCGTCAGCATAAGCCGTGAGCCGGTCACGAACGCGGTCGACAGGGCCGATGAGGGCGGTCTTGTCGATGAAGTCGAGCGGCACCGCGGCCGCCGCCTCGCGGTGTTTGCGGTCGAGGAACAGATCCTGAATCCGGGCGGCCGCCTCGCCGTAGCCCATCCGCACCGCCAACCGGTTGTAGAAGTTCTGCTCCCTGCTGCCCATGCCGCCCAGGTAGAGCGCTGTGTATCCCCGGACCGGGTCGGCGCACCGCTCGACATCCTCACCGATCACCAGCGGAACTGTCGGAACCACGTCGAAGCCGTCCATCGTCGTGCCGGCCCGGGCCCGGCCCGCACGGACATGATCGAGTTGTTCCGCTGCGTGTTCGGGTGCGAAGAAGATGGCCAGCCAGCCGTCCGCGATCTCGCCGGTGAGCTCGAGGTTTCTCGGGCCGATCGATGCCAGATAGATCGGGATGTGCTCGCGGGCGGGGTGGACGGTCAACTGCAGGGCCTTGCCGGGACCGTCCGGGAGGGGCAACGTCCAGTGCTCGCCGTCGTACCTGAGGCGCTGGCGGCTGAGTGCCGCTCGCACGATTGCCACATACTCGCGGGTCCGGCCCAGCGGCTTGTCGAAGCGCACGCCGTGCCAGCCCTCGGACACCTGTGGGCCGGACACCCCGAGGCCGAGGCGGAACCTCCCCCCGGACAGGGTGTCCAGCGTGGCGGCGGTCATGGCGGTACAGGCCGGGGTTCGGGCGGGGATCTGCATGACGGCGCTGCCGACGTCGATCCGCTCGGTCTGGGCCGCCACCCAGGCCAGGACGGTGGGTGAGTCGGATCCGTAAGCCTCCGCCGCCCACACCACCGAGTAGCCGAGCCGGTCCGCCTCGCGGGCCAGCACGAGGTTGTCGCGGTCGTTCCCGGCACCCCAGTATCCGAGGTTCAGTCCAAGGCGCATCGCGTGACTCTATCCACCGGTTCGCGCGAGCCGGTGCGCGGCACCGGTACTCTCCCCGCGTGGAGCAGCGACGGCTTGGCAGCAGCGGCCTACGGGTGTCCCGGTTCGGTCTCGGCACGATGACGTGGGGTCGTGACACAGATGAGCACGAGGCTCGTGAGCAGCTGGAGGCGTTCATGGAGGCCGGCGGGACGCTGATCGACACGGCGGCGTCTTACGGTGACGGTCGCAGCGAGCTCGTCCTCGGCGGCCTGCTCGACACCGCGGTGTCACGCTCTGAGCTGGTCGTCGCTACGAAGTCGGGGATCTCCCGGAGCACCGGTGAACTCGTCGTGGACGTGTCGCGGGGGGCGCTGCTGGACCAGCTCGACGGGTCGCTCCAGCGGCTGCGTACCGACCACGTCGACCTGTGGCAGGTCGAGGCGTGGAGCCCGGATGTGCCGCTGTCCGAGGTGCTTTCCGCCATCGATATCGCCATCACCAGCGGCCGGGCCCGATACGCCGGAGTGTGCAACTTCGGCGGTTGGCAGACCGGCTGGGTGGCCGCTCACCAGACGGGAGTTCCCGGGCGCGTCCCGATATCGTCCGTCCAGGTCGAGTACTCACTGGTGCAACGGGGCATCGAACGCGAGGTACTTGTGGCCGCCCGATCGGTCGGGCTCGGTGTGCTGGCCTGGTCGCCGCTCGGGCGCGGAGTGCTGACCGGAAAGTACCGAACCGGCCTGCCGGCGGACTCGCGGGCGGCGTCGCCGCACTTCGCAGAGTTCGTCGAGACGTACCTGGACGGACGGTCGCGCCAGATCGTGGAGGCCACGTGTACCGCCGCGGAGGGTCTCGGTGTTCAGCCGCTGGAGGTTGCCCTGGCGTGGGTGCGCGACCGGCCCGGAGTCTCCGCCGCCATCCTCGGGGCCCGCACCGCCGCCCAGCTACGCGGCGGACTGCGATCGGACGAGCTCACCCTCCCACCGGAGATCGTCGACGTTCTCGACGAGATCTCCGCCCCACCTCGCTGATAACCCGCACCCTTCGCTGATCATGCAAGTGCATGATCAGCGAGAGGTGGGGTCGTCGTCGCCGCTGTCCGGCCCCAGCACCTCGTCCAACCGGTAGATGAGCATGTCCTCGTCCGCTACTCCGAACGGATCGTCGACGAGCGTCTCGGCGGCGTCGGCCGCTATGCCCTGGACCCACACGGTGCCGCCATGTGGAGCCAGGCCGGCGTTCTCGGCCCTGTTGTCCAGCCCGTCCACGCCGTACGCGTGCAGTAGCTGGTAGAGCGCCCGGCCCGGGTGGCTGACATCCGCTGCGGCGGCCTCGGGCGGGTCGTCAGGGTAGAGGTCCGCGTACGCCTCGCGCCCGGCCAGCAGCAGCCCGGCCGGATCGGCGATGCCGTAGTCGCGCCGCACCAAGACGGCGACGGCGTCCGGCGCGGCGGCGCGGTCCTCGTACTCGACGTCTTCCGGTGGACCCTCGGGGAACTCCCAAGGGGTCACCTCACCGGTGAGCTCGAAGAGCGTGTCGTCGTACCGCTCGGCGGCCGCGCGCAGCCGGGTGTAGGCGGCCTGTACCTCCGGGTCGGCCTCGTCCCGCCGGTTCTTCACCGCGTGGAAATGGCTCGTCAGGGCGGCGACAAGGTCGTCGAAGAGTTCTCGCAGATCCGTGTCATCCGATGGGGAAGTGGTCACGGGCATGACCGTACTCCGGTCGGCATGGCACCATTTGCCGATGGCGGTGACTACGGCGCGAAGCGGGCAGCGATTCGAATACGAGTTCCAGCACTTCACACTCCCCCGCGGGACGTCTCGCGGCGCAGCCCGCCGATTGCTGACCGACCATGCCGAGTACGGCCGCTGGGAACTCGCCCGCCTGCGGCTCTACCCCGACGGAACGCGCCGAGTCACCTTACGCCGCAAGATCCTCCGTATCCCACCGATTGCCTAGCCCGCACGATCACGCCAGGTCGAGGAAGCGATCAAGGACGCGGGCGCCGAACCGCAGGCCGTCCGTGGGCACGCGCTCGTCGACGCCGTGGAACATGCCGGCGAAGTCGAGGTCGGCTGACAGCCGCAGCGGTGAGAACCCGAACGCCCGGATGCCCAACGTGCTGAACGCCTTGGCGTCGGTGCCCCCGGACAGGCAGTACGGAATCGCTCGCGCCCCGGGGTCCTCCGCGACGAGCGCCGCCTGCATCGCCTCCACGAGCGGGCCGTCGAACGTGGTCTCGACGGGAATGTCCGACACCAGGGTCGTGCGGGTGACGTTCGGGCCGAGCAACTTGTCGACCGTCGTGTGGAACTCCTCCACATGCCCGGGCAACATCCGGCCGTCGACGTACGCCTCTGCCTTGCCGGGGATGACGTTGTGCTTGTAGCCGGCCTTGAGCATCGTCGGGTTGGTGGTGTTGCGCAGGGTCGCTCCGATGATCTTCGCGACCGGGCCGAGGGTCGCGACGAGCTGCTCGGGGTCCTCCGGGTCGAGCGTCACCCCGAACGCCTCCGATGCGCCGTCGAGGAAGGCCCGTACGGTGGGGGTGATGCGCAGCGGCCAGTCATATCGGCCGAGGCGGGCCACCGCCTCACTCAGCTCGGTGACCGCGTTGTCGTCGTTGACCATCGATCCGTGCCCGGCGGTGCCCGTGACCGTCAGGCGCATCCACTCGATGCCCTTCTGCGCCGTCTCGATCAGGTAGAGGCGCAGATCGTCGCGGACGCTGAGACTGAACCCGCCGACCTCGCCGATCGCCTCGGTGCATCCGTCGAAAAGTTCGGGATGGTGGTCGACCAACCAGTGGGCACCGAGGATGCCGCCGGCCTCCTCGTCGGCCAGGAATGCCAGCACCATCGGCCGAGCGGGTACCCGTCCCGACCGCACCCGGTCGCGGATCACGGACAGGATCATCGCGTCCATGTCCTTCATGTCCACCGCTCCCCGGCCCCAGATGCAACCGTCGGCGAGCTCCGCCGAGAACGGGTCATGAGTCCAGTCGGCGGCATCGGCCGGCACCACGTCCAGATGTCCGTGGATGAGCAGGGCATCGGTGCGTGCGGGATCCGAGCCCTCCAGCCGGACGACGACCGAGGTCCGCCCGGGCGCCGCCTCGTAGAGCGCCGGCTCGAGGCCGACCTCGGCGAGTTGTTCGGCGACGTACTCGGCGGCCTTGCGTTCCCCCGGCCCGCTGTCATCGCCGTAGTTGGAGGTGTCGATGCGGATCAGCTCGCGGCAGAGGTCGACGACCTCCCGATCGGGTGCGGTCATAGGGCCATCCTCCACAATGCTGGGCATGCAAGCACCAGTTGGGCCCGCGCGTCCTGCGTGGCGCAGGTTCGTCGCGATCGGCGACAGCTTCACCGAGGGCGTCGGGGACGAACGGCCGGACGGCACGCTCAGGGGCTGGGCCGACCTTGTCGCGGCATCGCTGGCCCGGCGTTCGCCGGGGCTGCAGTACGCGAACCTGGCGATTCGTGGCCGCCGTTTCCACAGGGTGCTGGCCGAGCAGGTTCCCGCGGCGCTGGAGATGCGCCCTGACCTGGTGAGTTTCGCGGCGGGCGGCAACGACGCGCTGCGCCCCGGATTCGACCTGGACCGGATGATGGATCGGTTCGACGCAATGGTGCAGTCGTTTCGAGAGTCCGGTGCGGACGTGGTCCTGTTTCGCTTCGCCGACCTGTCCCAGCGCCTGCCACTCAAGCGCGTGCTGTACGACCGGATCGTGGCCATGAACGAGGCCGTCGTCGAGATCGGCGCGCGGCGGGGCGCTCACGTGATCGACATGTTCTCGGACCCGGGCCTTGCCCATCCGGCGGCATGGAGTGCCGACCGCCTGCACTTGAGCTCGCTGGGTCACCGACGGGTCGCTGCCCGTGTGCTCGACACCCTCGGCTGGCCGGAAGATCCCGCCTGGCTTTCGTTGCCGGCGGCCGAGCCGACGTCCTGGCTCCGCAGCCGCGGAGCGGACGCGCGGTGGGTGTACGCCCACCTCGGGCCGTGGATCCGGCGGCGGCTGACCGGCCGCTCGTCCGGGGACGGGCGGCTCCCGAAGCGGCCCGTGCTCGACGAGGTGTTCGACACCGGAGACTAGGAGGCGGTTGCCTTGCGGCGCCTGTCGCGGGACGATCTAGGCAGAGGGTTCAGATGGCTTTCGCAGATCGCACCGTGGCAGGCCGCCAGTTGGCGGCCCGTCTTGGGCACCTGCGCGGCAGGGAAGTCGTCGTGCTCGGTCTCCCCCGCGGTGGTGTGCCCGTGGCGTCGGAGGTGGCCGCCAGTCTGGGCGCGCCGCTGGACGTCCTGGTGGTGCGCAAGCTCGGCGTGCCGTTCCAGCGCGAGCTGGCCATGGGGGCGATCGGTGAGGACGGTGTCCGGGTCCTCAACGACGAAGTCCTTCGGCTGGTGAACGTGCCGGACGCCGATCTCGCAGCGACCGAGGCGGACGAGAGACGAGAGCTGGAGCGGCGCAGCAAGCGGTTCCGCGGCGACCGGCCGCGGGTGCCGCTCAAGGGCAAGACGGCCGTGATCGTCGACGACGGCATCGCCACGGGAGCCACCGCCCGGGCGGCCTGCGAGGTCGCACGTGCGCAGGGTGCCGAGCACATAGTTCTGGCCGTGCCGGTGGCTCCGCCGGACACGGTTAGGTCCCTGAGCCGGGTAACCGACGAGGTCGTGGTCGTCGAGCAGCCGGCCTGGTTGTCCTCGATCGGCCAGTGGTACGACGACTTCCGCCAGACAAGCGACGAAGAGGTCGTGGCTCTGCTGGACGAGGCGGCCGATCGTCAGGTCGGCAGCGAGGACGTCCGGATCAAGTCCGGCGGCACTGAGTTGCCCGGCACGCTCACAGTTCCCGCGTCTGCCGCGGGCGTCGTGGTGTTCGCGCATGGCAGCGGCAGCGGTCGGCTCAGCCCACGCAACGTGCAGGTTGCCGAAGCCTTGCAGGCCGCGGGCCTGGGCACGCTGCTGTTCGACCTGCTGACCGAGGACGAGGCCGCCGATCGGCACAACGTCTTCGACATCGAACTGCTGGCCGGTCGCATGGTCGGAGCAATCGGGTGGACGCGGGCCCATCACCTCACCGGCGAGCTGGCGGTCGGCCTGTTCGGTGCCAGCACGGGCGCTGCGGCCGCGCTATGGGCCTCGACCGAACCCGGTGTGAACGTCGGTGCGATCGTCTCGCGGGGCGGCCGGCCCGATCTCGCCGGACCTCGCTTGCCGGACGTCACGGCGCCGACGCTACTTATCGTCGGAAGCCTCGACGACGTGGTTCTCGATCTCAACCGGGAGGCTCAGAGCGCGATGCGTGGCGAGACCGAGTTGAGCATCGTCGACGGCGCCACTCACCTGTTCGAGGAACCCGGCACGCTCGACACGGTGTCGGAGCGAGCGGCCTCGTGGTTCAACCGTCACCTGGCTGGCTCACCGTAGCCGGACGGTGAGCCGACCGGTCGGGCCGCGGCCGACCTCGTGCCCGAGGGCGGCGCAGGCGGCCGTGAACCGCCGTCGCAGCCATTCGGACTCGAGTTCGTCCGCGGGCCGGGTGTAGCAGAAATCCAGGGCTATCGGTACGGCCTCCAGCCCGGCCGGCCCGGCGTCGTCCACCGTCACGACGAAGACGAGTCCGAGGTCGTTGCGCAGCCGGTCGTCGACGGCATAGTCGTCGACGAAGTCGCCGAGGTCGTAAAGGACCGTCCCGGACACGCCGTGCGCGACGTGCGCCGAGTGGCCGGCGACCAGATCAGCGCCGGCATCGCGGAAGGCACGCGCCGCCGAGCGGACGTACGGCAGTGGCTCGGTGGTCATGTTCGGTCCCCAGTGAGGGGTGACGACCGCAAGGTCGACCGTGGCCGCCATGGCCTTGATCTGGCGTCGCAGCCATTCGGGCACACCATGCCGCAGGTCGGCGAAGGCTACGCCGGCTTGGTCAGGGCCGGCGGCGAATGCCGGGGGGTGATCGGTCACGCCGAGCACGCCGATCCGGAACCCGCCGGCCTCGATGGTGCGCCAGGCGCGCGCGGATTCGTGGTCGACGCCCGCGCCGACGGTGAGTACGCCGGCATTGCCCAAGTGCTGCCGGGTGTCGCGGAGTGCCAGCGGGCCGTAGTCGAGCGCATGGTTGTTCGCCAGGTTCGCGCAGTCGACCCCCAGCCAGGCCAGCAACTCGGCGGCGCGCGGCGGAGCGCGGAAGAAGAACGGTTTGCCCGGTAGCCGCCAGGGCTCGCCACGGTCCGAGACACAGCACTCGAGATTGGCGATGGTGGCATCGGCATTGGTCAGAATGTCCCTGATTGTCGGGTGGATGATCCTGTCGAAGCGCTCGGTGGCGACCCGCGGGCCGACACTGCGGCCCAGCATGGTGTCTCCTGCGAGTGCGATCGTGATCGACATGGCTGGCTCCCCCTCCAGTTTGATACAGTTTCTTGGCCGCGACGACGGGACGTGGTCGTTGGCGTACGTCCGGGTGGCGGAATAGGCAGACGCGCTAGCTTGAGGTGCTAGTCCTCGTATAGAGGGTGGGGGTTCAAGTCCCCCCTCGGACACCATCCAAAGAACGTCCCGACACCGAAGCAACGGGTGTCGGGACGTTCTGCTTCTCCCGTGGACCCTGCCTCCCCTCACTCGCCGGAAACCTTCTGGTCCGGTCGTCTAGGCAGCAGTCAAGGTCGCGGCCGGCGGCGCCGATCCTCCCCGAGGTCAAGCTACGACACAGTCAATGACGGGATTCGGACCGCAATGACAGGAATCGTGCCCAATCGGTCGCACCAGTCCAGAGCACACCGCAGCACCCCGTTCCACGCCCTCTCCTCCTGGCCGCTCCGCCGCAAGCTGGCGCTCGCCCTGGCGATCCCCCTCGTGCTGGCCGCCACCCTGGGTGGCGTCCGTGTCGCCGGCGACCTGAGGGAGGCCGACAACTCGTCCGCCAGCGCCCGGCAGGTCACGGTGCTGCGGCCCGCGATCGACTACCTCACCGCGTCCTCGCGGGCGATGGTGGCGGCCCAGGGCGACTCCCGCCAGGACCGGCGCGAGGTCCGGGCCGCGACCGCCGACCTGGAGGCCGCCGCCGAGGAGCTCGAGTCCGCGCGGGCCTCGGCCGACCTCACCGCGGAGCAGAGCAACCAGGTGGACGTCGTGCTCGACCTCAGCCGGGTCCTGCGCGAGGAGAGCAGCACGCTGAGCCCGGGGACCTGGGTCGCCCAGCTACGGCAGCTGCAGACCGGCATCAGCCGGCTGATCACCACCATCGGGAACGCCCAGCTCGAGCCGCAGCCACGCCTCCAGCTGCTCGCGGAGGCCCTGGCCGGACGGTTCTCGCTGGCCATGCAGCAGGCCCTGGTCGGGACCAGCCGCACCGGCGAGACCGGCTCGCTCGAGCTGTTCGCCGAGCTCGGCGCCGAGGGCGCGGCCATCGACCGGCTCGCCAGCGAGCTCGGCGAGTCCGAACCTGTCGTGGGCGAGCTCCTCACCGACAACGCCCGTCGGACCCGCTCCGTGCGCACCGGCGGCGCCGACGTCGGCGACGCCAGTGCCTTCGCCGGCTACGACAGGCTGGTCGGCTCCCTGCTCCATGACGTCGACACCGAGCTCGTGGCCTCCGCTCGGGACGCCCGCACCCGCGCCATGGTGGGGGCCGGACTCACCGCCGGCGCGCTGCTGGCCGCCATCCTCCTGGCGCTCCTCGTCTCTCGCCTGCTGCTCACCCCGATCCACCGGGTGCGCGAGGCCGCGCTCGCCGTCGCCCACGAGCACCTGCCCGACGCCGTCGCCCGCATCCGCACCGGTGCCGAGCCGGCGCCGATCACGCCCATCGACGTGACGACGCACGAGGAGGTCGGTCAGCTCGCGCGCGCCGTCGACGACCTGCACCGCCAGGCCGTCGTCCTGGCGGCCGGCGAGGCCGGGTTGCGAGCGCAGGTCAGCGAGATGTTCGTGACCCTGTCGCGCCGCAACACGTCACTGATCAACCAGCAGCTCCGCCTGATCGACTCGCTGGAGAAGGACGAGGAGGACCCGGCCCGGCTCAAGAGCCTGTTCCGCCTCGACCACCTCGCCTCGCGGATGCGGCGCACGGCGGACAGCCTGCTGGTCCTCGCTGACGCCCCGGCGCAGCAGTCCGGTCAGCAGGACCTGACCGTCGGCGAGGCGATGCAGGCGGCGACGGCGGGGGTGCAGGACTACCAGCGCGTCCGGGTCGGCGGCAGCATGCTCGACGCCCGGATCGGCGACGAGGCGGCCTCCGACGTCGTGCACCTGCTGACCGAGCTGGTCGACAACGCCTTGGC
>DASUUU010000161.1:0-21840 GCA_036373915.1 Jiangellaceae bacterium
CCCGAGGCGACCGCCTCCGAGCCGCCCTCGCGGATCAGCCTCTGCGCGATCCAGCCCTCCTCGTTGGAGCTGGCGCCGCCGATCAGGGCAGCGGCGCGGGGGCCGCGCAGCCGCGACCCGGCGATCTCGATCGCCTCGTCCCAGCTCGCCTCCCGCAAGGCCCCGCCCTCGCGGATCAGCGGGCTCGTCGGCCGATCGGGCGAGGAGATCATCTGGAATCCGAAGCGGCCCTTGTCGCAGAGCCAGCCGTCGTCGACCGCCGGGTTGTCACGCGCGAGGACCCGGGCGACCTGCTCGTCGCGAACGGTCAGCTTGACGTTGCACTGCGAGGGGCAGAGCGTGCAGATCGTGCCCGCGTCCTCGATATCCCAGGGCCGGGCGCGGAAGCGGTACTCCTGCGAGGTCAGCGCCCCGACCGGGCAGAGCTCGATGATGTTGCCGCTGAACGGCGCAACGTAGGGGTGGCCGTCGAACGTCGCGACGTACGTGTGCGCGCCGCGCTCCTGCAGGACGAGCTGGTAGTCCTCGGAGATCTCCTGGCTGAAGCGCACGCAGCGGTAGCACAGGATGCAGCGCTCGCGGTCGATCGCGATGAGCGGCGAGAGCGCGAGCGGCTTGACGAAGTGCCGCTTGGGCTCGATGAAGCGCGAGCGCCCCGGGCCCCAGCCGAACGCGATGTCCTGCAGCGGGCACTCGCCGCCCTTGTCGCAGACCGGGCAGTCCAGCGGGTGGTTGATCAGCAGGAACTCCATGATGCCCTGCTGCGCCTTGTCCGCGATCGGCGAGGTGAGCTGGGTCTTGACCACCATGCCCGGCATCACCGCGGTGGTGCACGACGCCTGCGGCTTGGGCATGCCACGGCCGCGACCGTCGTCCACTATCTCGACCAGGCACTGGCGGCACGCGCCCACGGGGTCGAGCAGCGGGTGATCACAGAAGCGTGGGATCTGGATGCCCAGCAGTTCGGCGGCCCGGATGACCAGCGTCCCTTCGGGCACGCTGACCTCGAAGCCGTCGATCGTTACGGTGATCAGCTTCTCGGCCGGCTCGACGGCACCGCTCGTCGGCTCGGTGACTGTCATAGCGACGCAGCTCCTGCGGTCTCAGCGAAAAGAGTGGAGGCGGCCGGATCGAACGGGCACCCCCCATGCTCGAAGTGGGCCAGGTACTCGTCACGGAAGTACTCCAGCGACGAGGTGATCGGCGCCACCCCGCCGTCGGCCAGCGCACAGAACGAGCGGCCCGCGATGTTGTCGGAAAGGTCCAGCAGCTTCTCGAGGTCGGCCTCGGTGCCCGCGCCGGCCTCCAGGCGTTGCAGGATCTGCACGAGCCACCAGAAACCCTCTCGGCACGGCGTGCACTTGCCGCACGACTCGTGCTTGTAGAACTCGACCCAACGCAGCACCGCCCGCACTACACATGTCGTGTCGTCGAAGATCTGCAGCGCCTTCGTGCCGAGCATGCTGCCGGCCTCGGCAACGCCCTCGTAGTCGAGCGGGACATCGAGGTGGTCGGCCGTCAGCAGTGGTGTCGACGAGCCGCCCGGCGTCCAGAACTTCAGCTCGTGGCCCTCCCGGACACCTCCGGCCAGCTCGAGCAGTTCACGCAGCGTGATGCCCAGCGGGGCCTCGTACTGCCCGGGATGGGTGACGTGGCCGGACAGCGAGTAGAGGGTGAATCCGGGCGACTTCTCCGATCCCATCGACCGGAACCAGTCGACTCCGTTGGCCACGATCGCCGGGACCGACGCGATCGTCTCGACGTTGTTGATGACCGTGGGAGACGCGTACAGGCCCGCCACCGCAGGGAACGGCGGGCGCAACCGCGGCTGGCCGCGCCGGCCTTCCAGGGAGTCCAGCAGCGCGGTCTCCTCGCCGCAGATATAGGCGCCCGCCCCGGCGTGGACGATCACATCAAGGTCGTAGCCCGAGCCGAGGATGTTCTCTCCCAGGTAGCCTGCCTCGTAGGCTTCGGCCACCGCGTTCTGCAACCGGCGAATGACGTGCAACACCTCACCGCGAACGTAAATGAACGCGGTGTGCGCGCCGATGGCGTACGAGGAGATGATCGTCCCCTCCACCAACGTGTGCGGGGTGGCCAGCATGAGAGGGATGTCCTTGCAGGTTCCCGGCTCGGACTCGTCCGCGTTGACCACGAGGTACGTCGGTTTTGGGCTGTCCTTGGGGACGAAGCTCCACTTCATTCCGGTCGGGAAGCCGGCTCCGCCGCGCCCGCGCAGACCGGCATCCTTGACGATGGTCACCAGATCGTCCGGTGTGCGTTGCAGCGCGATGCGCAACCCCTGGTAACCACCGGCCCGCTCGTAGCCGGCACGGGTGAAGGAGTCTTCCTCGTGCCAGTGCTCGGACAGGACTGGCGTCAGCGTGGTCACTGATCATCCTCCTGCTTGTCGGAACCGCCGGCGCCCAGCGCGGGCCGGCCACCTTCGGGCGCGCTCCACCCCTCCTGGTGGGCGAGCACCAGCCCGGCCAGGCTCGCCGGGCCCGCCGCCGGGCCCTCCGTCGCGTGCTCATCGGGGAACCCGGCCAGGATCCGCGCCGCCTGTTTCCAGGTGCATATGCCCGGGCCCCGGGTCGAGCGGACCTGCTCGCCGGATCGGAGCTTACCGACGAGCTCGCGCGCGGACTCCGGGGTCTGGTTGTCCATGAACTCCCAGTTGACGACCATGACGGGGGCGAAATCGCAGGCCGCGTTGCATTCCACGCGCTCCAGCGAGATCTTGCCGTCCTCCGTGGTCTCGTCGTGACCTACCCCGAGTTCCTCGGTCAGCTCGGACCAGATCCGGTCACCGCCCATGATCGCGCACAGGGTGTTCGTGCACACACCGACGTTGTACTCGCCCATCGGGCGGCGCTTGTACATGGTGTAGAACGTTGCGACAGCGGAGACCTCTGCTTCGGTAAGGCCGAGCTCCTCGGCGCACATCTCGATGCCGTCGGGCGTCACGTAACCCTCGTACGCCTGGACGAGGTGCAGCATCGGCAGCAGCGCCGAGCGCGGTTCCGGGTAGCGGGCGATTATCTCGCGCATCTCGGCCCGGGCGGTTTCGTCCAGCGCCGTCTTGCGGCCCGCGGCCGGCTCCTTGCTCTCGCCACGGGCGATCTCGCCACGCTCGGCCAGCCACTCGCTCCGCTCTGTCGAACCCCTTGTCGCGCTCAAGCCACCGGTCGCGCTCGGCTCCTCACTCGCTCCGCGGGCAACCTCGCTCCGCTCGGCCGACCACTCCGTTCGCTCGCTCGCCTCGCCGCTCACCGGTCCACACCTCCCATCACCGGGTCGAGGCTCGCCACTGCGACGATCACGTCGGCCACCATTCCTCCCTCGCACATGGCAGCCATTGCCTGCAAGTTGTTGAACGACGGCTCGCGTAGGTGCACCCGCCACGGGCGGGTCCCGCCCTCGGATACGACGTGCGCACCCAGTTCGCCGCGCGGGCTCTCGACGGCCTGGTAGACCTGGCCGGCCGGTACCCGGAATCCCTCGGTAACGAGTTTGAAGTGGTGGATCAGCCCCTCCATCGACTCGCCCATGATGTGCCGGATGTGGTCCAGCGAGTTGCCGAGGCCGTCACCGCCGAGCGCCAGCTGGGCCGGCCAGGCGATCTTCTTGTCGGCGATCACCACCGGTCCTGGTTCCAGCCGGTCCAGGCACTGCTCGACGATCTTCAGCGACTCGTACATCTCGTAGAGCCGAATCAGGTACCGGCCGTACGAGTCGCACGTGTCGACCGTCGGGACGTCGAACTCGTACGTCTCGTACCCGCAGTACGGCTGTGCCTTTCGCAAATCGAACGGCAATCCGGTCGAGCGCAGCACCGGACCCGTGATGCCCAGCGCCGTGCAGCCGGTCAGATCCAGGTGGCCGACACCGACGGTCCGTCCCTTGAAGATCGGGTTCTCGTTCAGCAGGGCCTCGTACGTCGGGAGATACTCACGCATCCAGCGGATGTACTCGCGGACGCTCTCGACCGCCCCGGGCGGCAGGTCCTGGGCGACACCACCGGGCCGGATGTACGCGTGGTTCATCCGCAACCCGGTGATCAGCTCGAACAGGTCCAAGGTGCGCTCCCGCTCGCGGAAGCCCTGGGTCATGACGGTCAGCGCGCCGATCTCCATGCCACCGGTGGCGATCGCCACCAGGTGCGAGGAGATCCGGTTGAGCTCCATCATCATGACCCGGATGACGGTGGCCCGTTCGGGGATCTCGCCGGTGATGCCGAGCAGGCGCTCCACCCCGAGCACGTAGGCGGCTTCGTTGTAGAACGGCGACAGGTAGTCGGCCCGGGTCAGGAAGGTCACCGCCTGCGTCCAGGTGCGGTACTCGCAGTTCTTCTCGATGCCGGTGTGCAGGTAGCCGATGCCGCAGCGAGCGTTGGTGACGGTCTCGCCGTCCAACTCGAGGATCAGCCGCAACACGCCATGGGTCGACGGGTGCTGTGGCCCCATGTTGACCACGATCCGCTCCTGGCCGGCGACCGCCGCGTCGACGACCTCGTCCCAGTCGTCCCCGGTCACTGTGTAGACCGGGCCCTCGGTGGTCTCGCGGACTCCGGCGTCGGCGGGTTCGCCGTCTCCTGGAGCGGCAAAGGTCACATCGTCGAGATTGCTCATCAGTTGTACGCCCTCCGCTCATCGGGTGGCGGGATGGTCGCGCCCTTGTACTCGACCGGGATGCCGCCCAACGGGTAGTCCTTGCGCTGCGGGTGGCCCACCCAGTCGTCGGGCATCTCGATCCGCGTCAGCGCCGGATGCCCGTCGAAGATGATCCCGAAGAAGTCGTAGGTCTCGCGCTCGTGCCAGTTGTTGCCCGGGTACAACTCGACGATCGACGGGATGTGCGGGTCGTCGTCCGGGCAGGTCACCTCGACCCGAATCCGGCGGTTGTGCGTGATCGACAGGAACGGGTAGACAGCGTGCAGTTCGCGGCCGGTTTCTTCCGGGTAGTGGACGCCGCTTACTCCGAGGCACATCTCGTACCGGAGTGCCGGATCGTCGCGCAGGGCTCGCGCAACCTCCACCAGATGCTCACGCCGCACGAACAAGGTCAGCTCGCCACGGTCGATGAGAACCCGTTCGACAGCCGCGCCGTAGCCGGGCAGTGCCGCCTCGAGGGCGTCCCCTACCGGGTCGAACTCGTCGCCCCAGGGCCGGGACGTCGAACCGTGCCGGACAGGGTTGGTGTCGCGGGCCACCAGGCGTCCGTACCCGGACGTGTCGCCGGTGCCGGTGACGCCGAACATGCCGCGGCGTGAGGGATGCGGAGGCGGCGGGCCGGCCTCCTCCTCCGGCGTTTCGGCCGGCAGGTCGCCCGGCCCGGCGACGACCGCTTCGGCGCTGGCCGTCTTCTCGGCGCCGACCCGCTCCTCGCCGGCGGCCCGCTCCTCGTCTTCGGCCGCCTCCTCGCCACCGTCGGACGGCTGCTCCGGTACGTCCTCGGCGTCGGGCGCGGCGGCCGATTCTTCCGGACCTGCGGCGGGAGCCGTTGCCTCGGCCTTCTCCGGCGACCGGTCGCCGGAGCCGTTGATGTCACTCACCGCAGCAGACCCTTCCTCTCGTGCGGCGGCACGGCCGTGAGTGCTGCCTCCTCGGCCTCCTCCTCGGCCCGCTCGCGGTGCACGCCGAGAGGCTCGTTGGCCACCTTCTCGTGCAGCTTGAGGATCGCGTCCATCAGCATCTCCGGCCGCGGCGGGCAGCCGGGCAGGTAGACATCAACAGGAACGACATGGTCGACGCCCTGGACGATCGCGTAGTTGTTGAACATCCCGCCGGTGCTCGCGCACACGCCCATCGACAGCACCCACTTCGGGTTCGGCATCTGGTCGTAGATCTGCCGCAGCACCGGCGCCATCTTCTGGCTCACCCGACCCGCGACGATCATCAAGTCGGCCTGGCGCGGCGAGGCGCGGAACACCTCCATGCCGAATCGAGCCGAGTCGTGGCGCGGGCTGCCGAAGGACATCATCTCTATGGCGCAGCACGCAAGTCCGAACGTGGCCGGCCACATCGAGCTCTTGCGCGCCCAGCCGGCGAACTTCTCCACCGACGTCAGCAGGACGCCAGAGGGCAGCTTCTCCTCGATACCCATTGGTTGCGCTCCCTCCTCTTAGGTCCAGTCCAGCCCGCCGCGGCGCCACTCGTAGACGTACGGCACCGTGATCAGGAACAGGAATGTCACCATCGCGACGAAGCCGAACAGGCCGAGGTGATCGAACCGCACCGCCCACGGGTACAGGAACACGATCTCGATGTCGAAGATGATGAAGGTCATCGCGGTCAGGTAGTACTTCACGGGGAATCTGCCGCCGCCTACCGGCTGCGGCGTCGGCTCGACCCCGCATTCGTACGAATCCGCCTTAGCCCGGTTGAACGTCCGCTTGCCCACAAGTCGCGATGTCACCAAGGTGATCACCGCGAAGATCGCAGCAAGGGCGATCAGCCCGATGATCGGCACATACGGGTTCATTCGACCCCCTCTATGGACGGCGTCCCCATGCTAGTGACGCGGATCACGTTGGTCTTCCGGAACACACCAGTCTCCTCATGCCCTCACGCGGCCGGCGCCAGCCGGGTCAAGGTATTGATCAGACGGTCGTAGACGTCGCCGTCACGGCGATCGGTCAGGTTGGCAAGCAGCTTGAGCACCAGTCGCATGAGCGCCGGATGCGGCAACCCGTGTCGCGTGCACAGTTTCATGATGCGGGGGTCGCCGATCAACTTTACGAATATCCGGCCGAGCGTGTAATAGCCGCCGTGCTCCTGCTTGAGCGCGGCCGGGTAGCCCTGGAGCACCCGCTCGCGCTGGTCCGCGGTCAGGCGCGCCGTCGCATCCGCGATCACGGTCGCGGCCAGGCTCGCCGCCTCCATCGCGTAGTCGATGCCCTCGCCGTTGAACGGGTTGACCATCCCGCCGGAGTCGCCGACGAGCAGCAGCCCGCGCGAATAGTGGGGCTGCCGGTTGAAGGCCATCGGAAGGGCGGCGCTGCGGACCGGGCCGACCTGGTTCTCCTCGGTGAAACCCCAGTGCTCCGGCGTTTGCGCGACCCATCGCCTGAGCAGTTGCCGGTAGTCGACCCGCCCGAACGCCGTGGATGTGTTCAGGATGCCGAGACCTACGTTGCTCGTTCCGTTTCCCGTCCCGAAGATCCAGCCGTAACCCGGCAGCAGCTCTTCGCGGCCGTGCTCGTTTCGGACGGGTAGCTCCAGCCACGACTCCATCCAGTCGTCGTCGTGCCTCGGCGTGGTGAAGTACGTCCTGACGGCCACGCCCATCGGCCGATCGTCCCGCTTGTGGATACCCATCGCGGTCGCCAGGCGGGACGACACGCCGTCCGCGGCGACGACGAGCGGTGCCCGGTAGGTGACCTGGGGACCGGCGGGGCGGCCTCGATCGTCTACCGGTTTGGCCGTTACACCGACGATGCGGCCGGTCCGCTCGTCGACGACGGGCCCCGTGACGTTCGTGCTCTCGTGGAGCCGCGCACCGGACTTCTCGGCGTGCCGGGCGAGTATCTCGTCGAAGTCCATCCTGGTGCGCACGAGCCCGTAGTTGGGGTAGCTCGCCAACTCGGGCCACGGCATCTCGATTCGCATCCCGCCGCCGATGACCCGAAGCCCGTGGTTGCGAATCCATCCTGGAGCGGAGGTGTCGATGCCCATCCGGACGAGTTGGCGCACGGCCCGCGGGGTAAGACCGTCACCGCAGACCTTGTCGCGCGGAAAGGCCGCCTTCTCCAGCACCAGGACGTCGAGACCGGCGCGAGCTAGGTAGTACGCCGTCGTAGAGCCTGCCGGTCCAGCGCCTACGACGATGACATCGGCGTCGTTGGCCGTTGGGCTCATGTGGTCCTCGGTCGTCGGCGGGTTCGTGAATGCGTTCACGAGCACATTTCCACGCCAGTCTAGGGCCAGCTGGCTGCTGTCATCACGCGGGGGGACCGCCTAGCTACATGATCGAAGAACCCTCCGTCCCGGGTAGCCGGGACGGATCTGCCGTTGATCATCGCACGACGCGCGCCAGGTAGGTGGCTTCCAGCTGATTGAGTACCGCCGCGGGCTCAGTGCGGATCCGATACGGCGATAACGGGATCACCAGCCAGCCTAGCTGGGCATACCGCGCCATGCGCCGCTCCGTACGCTCAGGCCCGTCGCCCAGCTTGTGCCATTGTGTCGAGTTGACCTCGACGACAAGCCGCGCGTCCGGCCAGCAGCAGTCGGGGATTATCGGGCGCTCGCCGCGTCCCGGCAGGTATCCGGGCAGTGGCCTGTTCCATCGCGGTTCGGGCAGGACCCGGCTTGTCGACGCCAGGTCGCGGAGCTCGCACTCCGGCGCCGAGCGGCAGCCGACGACCACGTCGGCCATCGCTTGCCTGGCCGTCGCGAGTCCTCCGTTCGGCGCCGCCTCCAACTCGCGAACCAGATCGGCGACCATTGCGCGGCGGCGCTGGACGACCTCGCACAGCAGCGCGCGGGTGTCACGTAGCAGCCTGGTCTCCACTTGGCGCGGCAGGCCGCTCGGATGCTCCGCAAGCATCGCCAGCCGGTCGAACCGGACCGCATCCATGGCTGCACGTGCCTGCGGCGCCAGACGCAACGTCCAGCGCCTAGCGCGGTCGGTCAGCGGATCGCCCTCGTAGTCGAGTGGCGGAGCCGACTTGAGCTCAGCGCGAGCCATTGGCGATTCGTCCTCCCAGACAACAAGGCGTTCAGCCGGCATCCGCGAAGTCCGGTGAAGCCGCACGAAATCGACATCGGGACGCTGCCGGCGCGGGCCGACGAGCACGTCAACGATGCCGTCCGGGTCAGGGCCGTAATCCAGCCCGCACATTCGGCAGGCCATCGCGCCTGTTATCAAAGCGCCCGGACCTGCGTACAACACCGCAGCGCGCAGCCGGTGGATGTCGCCGAGTGGACCTGTGAAGGTCGCGTATACACCGGGTAAGACGATCTGCCAGCGGCCGCGCACCGCGCGGCCGACAGCTCCGGACGACATACCAGCCAATAGCGCTTGTTGCCTCGTGATCAATCCGTCTTGTGCCCGCGCCACACTTGTGACTCGACTCGAGGACATCGATCAAGCGTCGCAGGCCGGCAAGACTCCACGCGGAGGTTATCCACAAGCACGAATCGCGGCTTCGTCTTGATCGTTGTGGCGGATTTGTCGAAAACCGGATCGAACTCCACATTGATCACTGGCGGCCTCGGCGTGGGAGCGATCACGGAGCTATTGCGTGGTGGATCGCGACGATGCCGCCGGTCAGGTTGCGCCATCTCACGTGAGTCCATCCCGCGCGCCCGATGTCAGCCGCCATGGCGCGCTGGTCCGGCCAGGCGGGAATCGACTCACCGAGGTAGACGTACGCCTCGGGGTTGCTGGCGACCCGCCGGGCGATCGCCGGGATGGCCCGCATCAGGTACTCGAGGTACACGCGCCGGAACGGACCCCAGGTCGGGTGGCTGAACTCGCACAGCACCAGCCGGCCGCCAGGCCTGGTCACCCGAAGCATCTCGCGCAGCGCGGCCTCCGGGTCGTTCACGTTACGCAGGCCGAACGAGATGGTCACCGCGTCGAACGAGCCGTCGGCAAACGGCAGGCGCAATGCGTCGCCCGCGACGAACGGCAGCACGGGCCGGCGGCGGCGGCCCTGCCGGAGCATCCCCAGGGAGAAATCGCACGGTACGACAACGGCACCGGCCGCTGCGAACGGCACACTCGATGTGCCGGTGCCGGCAGCAAGATCGAGGATGCGTTCGCCGGGCCGCGCTGACACGGCGCGCTCGACCGCACGCCGCCAGAGCCGGTCCTGCCCCAGCGAGAGGACATCGTTGGTCAGGTCGTACCGATCGGCGACGTTGTCGAACATCGCCGCCACCTCGTGCGGCTGCTTGTCCAGAGAGGCGCGCGTCACGAGCGTCAAGGGTAGTTCGCTGTGAGATAACCCGTTGCCTTGCGGACACCGCTGGCCGTACGGTCTGAGGTACACGGGAAGGAGGTGGTCCGCAGAATGTATAGCTCTGGGACTCGTGAGGTGACCGCCCGCTAGGAGCGTCACCGCTCGCCACGTGCGGCGCACCAGCGCTCTGCGCAGCGGGCAATCCCAAGGACAGTCACCCAGCCCGCGGGCCCCCGGACCTTGTCCCTCCGGGCCGGACGGACGCGTAGTTGCGGACGCCGGAAGTGGCCCGCGGGCTGCTTATGCCCGTGTGCCGGCACCGCCGGACGGGCCGACTACGGCGCCAGCCGCTCCAGCTTCCAGCCATCCGGATCCGCACTCCGCGAGTACCGGAGCCGGTCGTGGAGCCTCGCCGGGGCGCCCTGCCAGAACTCGATCGAGTCGGGCATCACCCGGAATCCGCCCCAGAACTCCGGCAGCGGGACGTCACCGGGGAAGCGCTCGGCCATCGTGGCGGCCCGCCGCTCCAGCTCGTCGCGAGAACGGATGACGCTGGACTGCTCGCTCGCCCACGCCCCGAGCCGCGACTCCTTCGGCCGGGTCGCCCAGTACGCGGCCGCTTCACGCCGCGGCACCTGTACAGCGGTCCCCGTCACGACGACCTGCCGTTCCATGGCGAACCAGGGAAAGCACAACGACACCGCGGGGTTGGCCGCGATCTCGTCAGCCTTGCGCGACCGCAGGTTCGTGTAGAAGACGAAGCCCGCACGGTCGAGTTCCTTCAGCAGAACGTGCCGCGTACTGGGCCGTCCGGAACCGTCGGCGGTAGCGAGGACCATCGCGTTCGGCTCGGTCAGTCCCGCCTCGATGGCACCGGCGAGCCAGGCCCGGAACAGTCCGAAGGGCTCGGCCGGCACCTCTGATTCGAGCAACCGCGAACTGCGGTACGACCGGCGCATCGCCGACAAGTCCTCGCTCACGGGCGCATAGCCTGCCATGAGACCGCCGTGCAGTGTACGTACAAATGTGGGAAATCGCACAGTTGTTGCAGCAGGAGTTGTTGAACTCCCACAGCTACACGGCAGAATGGATCGTTGACCGGCCAACTATGTCTGTCAACGACCATCCATGACTGCGCGATGCGGGGGGCCACGAGCAACCCAAGGGAGCTTGCATGTCCGACGTTCAACACGGTCTCGAGGGTGTCATCGCCTTCGAGACGGAGATCGCCGAGCCTGACAAGGAAGGCAGCGCCCTGCGCTACCGCGGTGTCGACATCGACGATCTCGTCGGCCGGGTCCCGTTCGAAAACGTCTGGGGCCTCTTGGTCGACGGCGCTTTCCAGCCTGGACTCCCGCCCGCGGAGCCGTTCCCCATTCCGGTGCACTCTGGCGACGTCCGGGTCGACGTGCAGAGCGCATTGACGATGTTGGCGCCGGCGTGGGGCTTCCAGCCGCTGCTGGACATCACTGACGAACAGGCCCGCGACGATCTGGCGCGGTCCGCCGTCATGGCGCTGTCGTTCGTCGCCCAGTCGGCGCGCGGCATCGGGCTGCCGATGGTGCCGCAGCGCGAGATCGACAAGGCTCGCACAATCGTCGAGCGGTTCATGATCCGATGGCGCGGCGAGCCCGATCCGGCCCACGTCAGGGCCGTCGACGCGTACTTCACGTCCGCGGCCGAGCACGGCATGAACGCCTCGACCTTCACCGCGCGGGTGGTCGCCTCGACCGGTGCCGATGTCGCGGCGTCGCTGTCGGCGGCAGTCGGCGCGATGAGTGGGCCGCTACACGGCGGTGCCCCGTCCCGGGTACTTGCCATGATCGACGAGATCGAACGTACTGGCGACGCCGCCGGCTACGTCAAGCGGGTGCTCGACAGCGGTGAGCGGCTCATGGGATTCGGGCACCGGGTCTACCGCGCCGAGGACCCGCGAGCCCGCACGCTGCGCCGAGTGGCGCGAGAGCTCAAGGCGCCGCGCTACGAGGTCGCCGAGGCCTTCGAGAACGCGGCCCTCGCCGAGCTCGCCGACCGCAAGCCGGACCGCGTTCTCGCGACCAACGTCGAGTTCTGGGCTGCAATCGTGCTCGACTTCGCCGAGGTGCCCGCGAACCTGTTCACGTCGATGTTCACCTGTGCGCGGACGGCCGGATGGAGCGCACACATCCTCGAGCAGAAGCGCACGGGCCGGCTGGTCCGCCCGTCCGCCAAGTACTCCGGACCAGCATCGCGCCAGCCCGACACTGTGGCGGGCTGGAATCCCGACTGGTCCGCCACCATGCGCTGATCATGCAAGGCTGGTGCGACACGCCGATTTGTCCGAGTCCCTGGTGACGGACGCCACCGAGCCTGCGGCGTGTCGAGCCCGCCTTGCATGATCAATGTGGTGGGGGCGGTTCGGTTAGGCGGGCCGGCGGGCGGTGCGGCACAATCGAGGGGTTGACAGCGTCGTCACGCACCGTCAACACGCTGAGCGGAGCCCACATGACCGACGCCCTGCAGATTCCCGATGAACTCAAGCCCGCCGACGGCCGGTTCGGTTCGGGCCCGAGCAAGGTACGGCTAGACGCACTGGCCGCACTCGCGAAATCCGGCACGCAGTACCTCGGCACGTCACACCGGCAGGCGCCCGTCAAGGGGCTCGTCGAGCGGGTACGCCGGGGGGTCGCAGACCTGTTCGACCTGCCGAACGGGTACGAGGTCGTGCTGGGCAACGGGGGGTCGACCGCGTTCTGGGACGCCGCAGCATTCGGCCTGGTCCGCAACCGCGCCCAGCACCTGTCCTTCGGCGAGTTCTCGTCGAAGTTCGCGGCGGTCACCGCGTCCGCCCCGTGGCTCGAGGACCCATCGATCGTCAAGGCCGAGCCCGGCGCGCTGGCCCGGCCGCACGCCGAGGCAGGGGTCGACGTGTACGCCTGGCCGCACAACGAGACCTCCACCGGAGTGATGGCTCCGGTCCGGCGGGTCGACGGAGCGGCCGAAGACTCGCTGGTGCTCGTGGACGCCACCAGCGGAGCCGGGGGCCTGCCGCTCTCGCCGGAGCAGGTCGACGTCTACTACTTCGCGCCGCAGAAGTGCTTCGCCTCAGATGGCGGGCTTTGGCTCGCCGCCATGTCGCCTGCGGCGTTGGCGCGAGTCGACGAGATCGCGGCGACCGGACGCTACGTCCCGGCGTTCCTGGACTTGAGCATCGCCGTCGACAACTCGCGGAAGAACCAGACCTACAACACGCCCGCCATAGCCACCCTGTTCCTGCTCGCCGACCAGTTGGACTGGCTGAACGGCAACGGCGGCCTGGAGTTCGCGGTCGCGCGGACCAGTGACTCGTCCGGACGCCTGTACACCTGGGCGGACAAGAGCGCCTACGCGACGCCGTACGTCACCGAACCCGAGGCCCGCTCGCTGGTGGTCGGGACGATCGACTTCGACGAATCCGTCGAGGCCGCCGCGGTGGCGAAGACGTTGCGGGCCAACGGCATCGTGGACGTCGAGCCCTACCGCAAACTCGGCCGCAACCAGTTGCGGATCGCGATGTACCCGGCGGTCGACCCCGCGGACGTCGAAGCGTTGACCGCCTGCGTCGACTGGGTGGTGGAACACCTGGCCCGCTGACGAAGGAGCGCCCGGCCGTGTGGGTGGAGTTAGGCGGCCGGGCACGCCCTCGACCCTCCCCATAGGCGGTCCCCCGCAAGCTCCCCTTGTCTCATCAGACGCCCCATTTCGTCGGACGCCCCATTTCGTCGGATGCTTTGTGTTCGAGCTTAGTGATCGCGGCGGCCCTCAGGGTCAGCCGAACGTCCAATGTTGAGTGGCCGAGAGTACCCGTCCGGGTCAACCGTTCGCCCGGTCTATGACCTGATCAAGCCGGTCGCCCAGCCGGGTCGCCAGGGCCGGTCGCACGCCCCACGACTCGGTCAGGTCACGGTACTCGCGAACGAGCGCCCGATTGGCTGGTGCACCGGTCCGCACCGCACGCAGCAGGGTGTTACGGGGGGTGTGCGCCGAGGCCACGAACTCGACGACCTCCACGCGGTAGCCCACCAGCCGCAAGATCGCCGCACGAAGTGCATCTGTGAGCACGTCGGCGAACCGCTCGCGCAGAATCCGGTGCCGGGTCAGCGGGCCGTATGGGGCCGGAGTCGCGCCTGCGAGCTGGCGCTGGACGTCGTGGTGGCAGCACGGGGCAGCGAGCATTACTGGGGATCCCCACTCCACGGCGCGGGCGAGCGCGTCGTCGGTCGCGGTGTCACATGCGTGCAGCGCAAGCACCAGGTGAGGTGCCGGCTCGACGACAGCCGCACCTATGGTTCCCTCGACGAATCGCAGCTCGCCAGCCCAGCCGAGCTCCTCGGCGATCTTCGTGTTGCGATCCCGCGCCTGCGCCTTGACGTCCACA
Organism: Jiangellaceae bacterium; assembly: GCA_036373915.1. GTDB lineage: Bacteria > Actinomycetota > Actinomycetes > Jiangellales > Jiangellaceae > JASLBX01. The sequence goes on from DASUUU010000161.1 coordinate 14,307, forward strand.
CCCACCAGCGATGCGCCGACTTCCCGCCGCTCGAGCCACCGGTACGCGGCGAAACTCAAGTAGGCGTTGCCACAGCCCAGATCGGCCACCCGAACCCGTTGACCGGCAGCGGCCTGCAGGGCGGAATCCACAACCGGATCGAGCGCTCGAACGAACTCCTCCACTTGGTGGTACTTGTCGCGGCGCGTCGGCTTGATGCGGCCCGACCGGTCAGAGATCCCGACCGCGTGCAGAACCGGGTCGGCCGGGTCGAGGAGCCGCTTCTTCGTCCGGTCGTGAGCGCGATCAGCCGGCCTAACCAGGTCATTTCTGTGCACCTGCGCCTCGCCGCTCTTGGTGACCCGCACCTGCGTCGTGCCACGTACCGTCTCGACATGCCAGTTGCCATACGGCTGAGCCAAGAGTTCGTCGACAGCGGCGGCGGCAGCCGTGCCGAGCAGGGTTCGCGTGAAGGCCTGCTGCTCGTTGTAGGTGACGACCTGGAGCCTGCGGCCATCACGCAGGTCGACCCAGCGAAGCTCGGCGCGCCTGAAACCGGGCCTGGCACCCCTTCGCCTCCCGGCGGCCACGGCCCGCACGAGCCCGTGGGCGTCCAGGATGTCGGCTCGGAGCTGGTCGAGCACGGGCGAGAGTGGCTGTGGCACCAGTCCATTGTCGCCTCAAAGCAGGGCGGCGAGTACCACGGCCGCGATCAGCACGACGAGGACGGCGGTGACGACCAGCCGCCGGGTTCGGATATCCACGATGCTCAGCTTGCCAGGGGAAACATCGAGAGCGCCTCGTACCGGGCACGTCTGCCCGCGCCCTGCCCGAGGTGCGACTGCACCAGGGCGATCTCGGTTGCGGTCCATTCGGGACCGACGTACTGAGCCAGCACCGAGACGTACGGACGCAGGTCGGTCGGCTGCCTCGCCCGAGCCAGCGTCACGTGCGGACGAAACCGGCGTTGAGTCTGGGTGGGTGCACCCGACCGCCGTCCGGCAGCCTCGCAGGAGCGGGCCAGTCGGCGCATGTCGTCAATCGGGCCACCGCACCCGATCCAGAGCACCCGGTCGTCGAATCGACCGGCGCCGGTCAGCTGGAGCCGCATGGCCTGATATCTCGTCGCCGCGCGGCGCAATCGCTCCGTCAGGTCGGGAACCCGATCGCCGGCCACCTCGCCATAGAACGCCAGGGTGAGGTGCCACGCGTCGGGCAGCGTCCACGTGACCGCGTCATCACGGACGCTTTCGACCGCCTCGTCGAGGTGACGTACCACCTCGGGCGGCGGGACGATGGCCGCGAACAACCTCACTGGGTCGCGAGCCGCAGGCGCGCATCCATGTGCTCGACAGCGGCCTGGTCACCATCGGTCGTGATCTCGTCACGTGGGCCCCGACCCCATAGCCACAGGTACATCGGCAGCGGATCGCCCGACACCTTCGCGTCGTTCGCGAGCTCGGGCCACCGGTCGAGGTAGACCGAGGCGACGACGGTGTTCGGCTCCATGACGACCCGCCAGGCCGTGCCACCGCTCTCGACCCGCACGATGGCGGTCGGTCGCCCGGTGACCGGCTCGTCGCTCCAGTCGCCGGCCAGGAACCGCCTCAGCACCTCGTCGACGCCATCGAGCGCGAGAGCGTCGTCGATCGGCGTGATGTCGTCGTACGCCAACTCCACGTCGACCCGATGGATGGCGCTCTCGTGAGCCATCCGGCGGCCCCAGAAGCCCACCGTGCGTTCGTCCCACCACCATGTGTCGGCGTACTCGAGGGGGTGGCGTGTGGTCAATTCGGTCAGCAGGTCGTCAGTGGCCCGCCGGAAGTATTCGAGGGTGGGTTCTTCGTCGCGCTCGGGCGGCCACGGCTGCGGGAACGCCTTCTCCCGGATACAGGCGACCTTGTGCCGGTACACCTCGGCGACGTGTTCGACCGCGTCCCGGACCGTCCAGCCGGGGCAGGACGGAACCGCCGCATCAAGGCCTTTACCGGCGACGGCGAGGATTCTGGCCGCGTCGGCCCGAACGTGCTCCACGTACTGTTCATGGCTCAGTCTCATGGCGCGCCAGCATGCCACTGGGGATCGACCGCGTGCCACGCCATTTCGGTCGGGGCGGCCCTGGCAGGATGGCCCGGATGAACGCCCTGGACGATGCCGACGGTGCCCGCGCCTATGGAGCCGCGATCCTCCGCGGCGAGAAGGTGTACCTGCGCGAACTTCGCGACAACGACCTGCCGCTGCTGGTGAAGTGGTGGAACGATCCGCAGGCCGCTGCGCTGCAGACCCTCGTAGTGCGCCCGCAGCCGGAGTCCGCGGTCGTCGAGAGGTACCGGGAGTGGAGTAGCAGCAAGGATTTCACCGGAGCCTGGTTCAGCATCGTGGCCCAGGAGGACGACGGGCTGGTCGGCCACATCAGTCTGTTCGGTGTGCAGATGCCGACGCGGGCCGCGACCCTCGCCATATCGGTCGGTCCGGAACACTGGAGCCGCGGCCTCGGCACCGATGCCTTGCGGGTCATCGTGCGGTACGGATTCCAGGAGCTGGGGCTGAACCGCATCGGACTCGGAGTCTGGGCCTTCAACGATCGCGCCATCGCGGCCTACCGGAAGGTGGGCTTCGTCGAGGAGGGACGCCGGCGGCAGATGACGTTTCACGCCGGCCATTTCCACGACGAAGTGCTCATGAGCATCCTTCGCAGCGAGTGGGACGCAGCGAGCGCCTGATCCCACAGCCACATCCCACAGGTCCGGACGGACCATCCGTCCGCTCTGTCTGCAATGCACACCTATGGGAAGCGGACCCGATGCGCTTCCTCTGGGTATGCATTGCACCGCAGCGGAGGCGGAGCAGAGGGGAGACGGCGGCGATCAGAGCTGGAAGGTCCAGCTGTTCAGGCGGACGCCCGGATCACCAGCTCGGTAGGCAGGATCTCACCGCCGGCCGGCGCACTCTCGCCCCGTAATTGGGCCAGCAGCAGCTCCGCCATGCGATGCCCGAGTTCCTCGACCGGCTGATGCACTGTCGTCAGGGGCGGCACGGTCGCCGGGGCCAGCATCGAGTCGTCGAAGCCGATCACCGCCACGTCGTCCGGGATGGCCTTGCCCGCGTCGCGAAGCACGGTCATCGCGCCGGTCGCCATCAGGTCGGACGCGACGAAGACCGCGTCGAGCTCGGGCCAGGTCGCGAGCAGCGTTCGCATCGCGGACGCCCCGCTCTCGGCGGTGAAGTCTCCCGTGGCGACAGCGTCGGCGGGCAGGCCGGCGGACTGCACAGCGTGGCGCCAGCCGTCCAGGCGGTCGACGCCGGCCGGCATGTCGGAGGGGCCGGCGACAGTGGCGATCCGCCGCGCGCCCCGCCGGATCAGGTGCTCTGTCGCCGCACGGGCGCCACCGACGTTGTCCACGTCCACGAACGGGACGCTGGCGCCGTCCGGCTCCAGCGGGCGGCCGAGGAACACGCACGGTAACCTCGCCCTGGCCAGCTCGGACGGCAGGTGATCCTCGCGGTGGTGACTCATGACGAGGGCGCCGTCGACGTGACCGGCGCGCAGGTACCGCAGCAACCGCTCGGTATCCCCTGCCTGTTGAGCGATCAATAGCACGAGTTGGAACTCGGTACCGGCCAGGCCCCTGGTGACGCCCTGCAGCGCGCCGGTGAGGAACGGGTCCCCAACCAGCTTGGATCCCGTCTCCGGAACGACGAGCGCGACCGAATCGGTGCGCCGCGTCACAAGCGACCGCGCGGCCCGGTTCGGTATGTACCCGAGCTCGGCGATCGCCCGGTCGATCGCTTCGCGGGCCTTCTCGCTTACCCGGACACCGCCGTTGATGGCCCGCGACACGGTCGCCCTCGAAACACCGGCCCGGCGTGCGACCTCCTCGAGCGTCGGCAGCCTCGGCTCGGACGGCAAGCCCTTCACACCTGCCCCGCGCTGGACGTGATCGTGTCGGCGTACCACCGTCCACTGGACTTGACGATCCGCTGTTGCGTTTCGAAATCCACGTAGACCAGGCCGAAGCGCTGGCCGTAACCCCAGGCCCACTCGAAGTTGTCGAACATCGACCAGTAGAAGTAGCCGCGAACATCCGCACCGGCGTCGATAGCATCGGCCACCGCATCGAGGTGGCTCGCCAGGTAGGCGACGCGGTCGGGATCATGCACGTGACCGTCCACGACTCGGTCCGGGAAGGCCGCTCCGTTCTCGGTCACGTACATCGGAACACCCGGGTACTCCTTGTGCAGCCAGGTCAGCAGTTCGGTCAGCCCTTCAGGGTAGATCTCCCAACCCTGTCCGGTGACCGGCCGGCCGACCTTGTGGAATGCGACATCCTCGGCGCCGACCCACGGCGAACCGGGCGGGTTCGGCGTCGCTATGCCCAGGTCGGAAGCGGGATCCTGAGCACGAGCGGACACCGTGTTGCCCAGATAGTAGTTGACGCCCAGCAGGTCGACCGGCGCTGAGATCACCGCCAGGTCGCCGTCGCGAATGTGGTCGCCGAGTCCGTACAGGGCTAGGTCGCTCAGCACGCCGGGCGCGTACGCGCCGCGGAGGACGGGTTCGATGAACAGCCGGTTCTGGAGCCCGTCGATACGCCGGGCCGCCTCGACGTCGTCCGGGTCATCGGGGTTCAGCGGTACGACCGGCGCGAAGTTCAGCGTGATGCCGACCGTCGCTTCCGGGCTCCGAGAACGGATCGCTTGCACCGCCAGACCATGTGCGAGCAGCAGATGATGAGTTGCTGCGACGGCGGCCCGTGGTTCTGACCGGCCCGGTGCGTGCTCGCCGCTGGCGTATCCCAGCAGCGCCGAGCAGAACGGTTCGTTGAGGGTCGTCCAGTACGGGACCCGGTCGCCCAACGCACCGTAGGCGGTGTCGGCATACTCGGCGAACCGGTACGCGGTGTCGCGAGCCGGCCAGCCTCCCGCATCTTCGAGCGCCTGCGGCAGATCCCAGTGATAGAGCGTCACCCAGGGGACGATGTCATGTGCCAGCAACTCGTCGACGAGCCGCCGGTAGAAATCCAAGCCCCGCTCGTTGACCGCCCCGCCGCCGGGCCGTACCCGCGGCCATGCCACCGAGAACCGGTACGACCGAATCCCCAACTCTGCCATCAGCGCCACGTCGTCGGCCATCCGCCGGTAGTGCTCGATCGCCGGATCACCGGTTGCCTCACCGATGATCGCGCCCGGGCGGCGGCAGAAGACGTCCCAGATCGAATCGGACCGCCCGTCGGCCGTGGTCGAGCCTTCTATCTGGAAGGCAGCTGTCGCAGCGCCAAACAAGAATCCCGGTGGAAGTTTCCGGGTCACCATCGTCCCCCTACCGCGTCGATTACACCGCCGCCCGTTGTTGTACTTGACCTCATCCTTTCACCGCGCCTTCCATGATTCCCCGGATGATCTGCCGGAAGAACAACACGAAGATCACGGCGAGCGGCAGCGTGGCGATCAGCGTGCCGGCGAAGATCTGCGCGAGATCCTGGTGGTACGCCGAATTCAAGGTTTTCAACGAGACCTGGACGGTCGGGTTGGACGGATCAGCAAGGACGATGAACGGCCAGAAGAACTCGTTCCAGTACTGCATGAAGGTGAGCAGGCCGAGCACGGCCGCGGCCGGGCGCAAGGCGGGTGCCACGACATGCCGGAAGATCCGCCACGTCGAGCAACCGTCGACGCGGGCGGCCTCGATCAACTCGTCCGGCACCGACTGCAGCGTGTACTGCCGCATCAGGAAGATGCCGAACCCGCTGATCAAGAACGGGACGACGACCGCCTTGATGTCGTTCAGCCAGTCGAGTTCGATCATCAGCCGGTACAGCGGCACGATGTTGAGCTGTACCGGAATCATCATGGTGAGCAGGATCGCGACAAGTAGGACGTTGCGGCCCCGGAACCGCAGTTTGGCGAAAGCGAAGCCGGCGATCGCGCTGAAGAACACTGTGCTGACGGTGATCGTTCCAGCGGCTACGAAGGAGTTGAAGATGCCTTTCACGATCGCCGCGTCACTGTTGTCGAGGACACGGCGCACGTTCTCACCGAGGTTGCCGCCCGGCAGCAGCGCCGGCGGCCATTCGTACGCCGAGGCATTCGTCCGGGAGGCGATGATCACCATCCAGTACAGGGGCAGCACCGACAGGATCGCGGCCACCGTCAATCCGATGACGGTGAGCGGGCCGGCCCGGTGCACTCGCGGCGCGACCTCGGCGGCTTCCGCCCGGACCCTGCCCGCCGGCGGGCGGACGACCTGCGTTGTCAGAGTCACTGGACTCACCTTTCCGAGCCGAGCCGGCGAACGAGCGCGAAGTTGATAGCCGCCACGACGACGATAAGAACCAGAAGGACAAGTCCGGCCGTCGCGGCATACCCCCAGCGTTGGTGAGCACGCATCGCCTCGACGACGAACATGGTCACCGTCTGGAACTGGCCGAGTGTGCCGCCGCCCAGGGCGCCCGAACCACTCGTGAACATCAGCGGCTCGGTGAACAACTGCAATCCGTAGATCGTCGAGATGATCACCGTGAAGATGACCGTCGGGCGCAGCAGTGGCACGGTGATCTGCCAAAACTGGCGGGCCCGGGACGCCCCGTCGATCTCCGCCGCCTCGTACAGATCGGCAGAGATGGCCTGCATCGCTGCCAGGTAGATGAGCGCGTTGTAGCCGGTCCACCGCCAGTCGACCATGGTTGCGATCGCCAGCCAGGACGACCAGCGTTCGGCTCGCCAGTCGATCCGGTCGACGCCGGCAAGTTCGAGCAGTCCATTGGCCAGGCCGAAGTCGCGGGCGAAGAACGACAACCCGAACACCAAGGCCACCACAGCCGTGGACGTCACGATGGGAATCGCGATCGCAGCGCGGAAGAAACGGATGCCCCGCAGTGTTCGGTTGAGCCAGTTGGCCAACGCCAATGCCAGCAACAACTGCGGAACCGTGGCCAGGATGAACATGCCCAGCGTGTTGAAAACGGCGTTCCAGAAGTTCGGATCGCCCATCAACGTGGCGTAGTTGTCCAGCCCGACGAAGTTGGTCGTCGGGTTCAGCGGTGAGGTGTCGGTGAACGACAACCAGATCGTGTACAGCGTGGGGTAGAGCCCGAAGATCGCAAAGAGCACGAAGAACGGGGCGACATACAGGTACGGCGACACCCGGATGTCCAGCTTGGCGAGCCGGGTCTTGATTCGTCGACTGCGACCGGGGTCGCCGCGACCCGGCGGTGTCGTCGACCCGCCGCGGGGCGCGGTCGGAGCGTTGAGGTCGATGCTCATCGGGCGAGTCCGTTCGTTCGATGCGTCAGCGGCACGTGGCGTTTCGGGGTGGTGCCGGTGGGCCGCACCGGCACCACCCCAGGGTGGATGGAAGCCGCAGCCGATGCCCTCGGCGTTGCGCCGGGCGTCCTCCCAGGCCTCGGCCGGCGTGCGCTCGCCCTGCTCGACCGAACGCAAGGCGTCTTCGTACGCGGTCCGGATCGCGTTGTTCTGCGGCCCGAGGTAGACGGGCTTGAGGTCGGCCGCGCCGGCACCGAAGATCTGGCCGGTCGGCGCATTGTTGAAGTACTCG
>DASUUU010000162.1:0-16861 GCA_036373915.1 Jiangellaceae bacterium
CACCGCAGGCGTGCTACATCGACCACATCGACTCGTGGTCGACCAACGAGACGACGATCAACTGGAACTCCGCGCTGTCGTGGTACGCCTCGTGGGCAGCGGACATGGCCGACGGCGCCCCGGAGTGGTCGCCACCGACCGCGACCTGCGCGATCGGCTACACCGTGCACGGCATCTGGCCCGGTGGTTTCAACGTCCAGATCTGGATCGAGAACCTGGGGCCTGGCGCGATCGACGGCTGGACGCTGTCCTGGACGTTCCCCGGCGATCAGACGATCAAGAACGGCTGGAGCGCGGACTACTCGCACGACGGCGCGACGGTCAATGCCAGCAACCTGCCGTGGAACCGGGCGCTGGCCGATCCTGACGCGAGCAAGGGCAGGGGCGCTTCCCGGGTCACGATCGGGTTCATCGGCGACTCCGGCGGCTCGACCGACCATGTGCCGGACGCGTTCTATCTCAACGGCGTCCGGTGCGCCACCCAACCCCCGCGCTGATCATGCAAAGGTGGGACGACACGCCGACAAGCCCACCCCCGAGCACAGCCCCCAGCCGGCGTGTCGTCCCACTTGTGCATGATCAGCGCGGGGTTAGGAGGACGACGGGGATGACCCGGTCGGTGTGCGACTGGTAGACGCGGTAGCCGTCGTACGCGGCGAGCACGCGGGGCCACCACTGCTCGCGTTCCTCCGGCGTCGCCACCCGTGCTCGTACAGGCCAGCGCTCGGAACGCACCTGGACGACCGCCTCGGGATCGGCCATCAGGTTGCCGAACCACTGCGGATTGTCCGGGCGTCCGCCCCATGATGCGATCACGACAAGGGTCTCGCCATCACGCAGGTAGAGCAGCGGCACGGTGTGCTTTCGCCCTGTCCTGGCGCCTCGCGTCGTCAGCAACAGCATGTCGTTGCGGACCAGCCGGCGCCCGATCCGGCCGCCAGTCAAGCGGTAGATGAACGCGTGAAGCCGGGACAACCGCCTTGCCGTCGCATCGCGCATCGGATCTCCAGTCTAGGGACTGAACCGGTCGCAATGACCGGTCGTGCTAGTGGATGGCTGGGTCTGTCATCCACGAAGGGAGCATCGCTATGCCACGCCATCGCCGACGAATCGCGATCGCCGTCGCCGTGCTGTCACTTGTTGGCGCCGCTGGACTAGGAACAGTGGCCGCCGCTGACACCGACACTGCCGGAATCATGACCGCGCAGCTGTCCGGCGCGGAGGAAGTGCCCGCGGTTGACACCAACGCGCGCGGCGTCGCCGTATTCAAGCGCACCGGCGAGGACGAGCTGACCTTCTTCCTCAACGTGGCCAACATCGAGAACGTGTCGATGTCCCACATCCACCTAGCGCCGGCCGGTCAGAACGGCGGGGTCGTCGTGTGGCTGTACCCGAGCGCACCGCCGCCGCAGCTGATACCGGGGCGGTTCGACGGCACGCTCGCCACGGGCACGATCACGTCGGCGAATCTCGTCGGCGCGCTCGAGGGTATGACGGTGCAGGATCTTGTCGACCACATCGATGCCGGTAACGCGTACGTCAACGTGCACACGAGCCAGTTCCCGGGCGGTGAGATCCGCGGCCAGATTGCGCACCACGCGCCGTAGACCAGCAGCCAACCAAGACGCTATGGATGATCTCGTTCCATAGGGTGATGCGGTGCCCGGTCCGGTCTCCCTAGGCTGGGGGACTGTGACCGAACCTGGTGCCCGCCTCGTCGAGGCCGAGAACCTGCACAAGCGCTTTGGCGACATCAACGCGGTCGACGGCGTCTCCCTGCACATCGAGGCGGGCGAGACGTACGGGCTCCTCGGCCCCAACGGGGCGGGCAAGACCACCACCATCAACATCCTCACCGGCCTGCTCGAGCCGGACGAGGGCACGGTGACGGTAGCCGGCACGCCGATTCGCCCGGGGTCGACGGCGGGCAAGAGCGCGATCGGACTGGTCCCCCAGGACATCGCCATCTACCCCGACCTCACCGGTGAAGAGAACCTGCGCTTCTTCGCGTCGCTGTACGGCCTCCCGCGAGCGCTGGCCCGGGCCCGTATCGACGAGGTGCTCGAGGTGATCGGTCTTGCCGACCGGCGCAAGGACCGCACCAACAAGTACTCGGGCGGGATGAAGCGGCGGCTGAACATCGGAATCGGCCTGCTCAACCAGCCTCAGCTACTCGTCCTCGACGAGCCCACCGTGGGTGTCGACCCGCAGTCACGCAACGCGATCCTGGAGTCCGTTGAGTCCCTGTCGATCGAAGGGATGGCCGTCCTCTACACGACCCACTACATGGAGGAGGCCGAGCGGCTCTGCGACCGGGTCGGCATCATCGACTCCGGCAGGGTGATAGCCGAAGGGACGACACAGCAGCTCGTGGCCCGCATCGGCGAGAGAGAGCAGGTGCGCATCGAGGTCAGCGGCCAGCTCGACGGCACCGTCGACCGGGTACGCGCCCTCGACGGGGTCAGCGACGCCACGACCGAGGAACACGCCATCGTCGTCCTGACCGACGACGCATCACGGCAACTGCCGACGATCATCGAGCGGCTGACTGTTGACGGCGTAGGGATCGGGTCCATCGAAATTGCCCGCCCGGACCTGGAAGCCGTCTTCCTCCACCTGACCGGGAAGGCGTTGCGCGAGTGATCCGGGCCTTGCGCACCATCACCGCGAAAGACCTGCGCCAGCGGCTGCGCGACAAGTCGTTCTTCCTGCTCGGCATCCTCACCCCGCTAGCCCTCGCGTTCGTGCTGAACCTGGTCTTCGGCGACCTCAGCGAGGGCGAGCTCGAAGTCACGATGGGAGTCGTAGACGCCGACGGCTCCCCGGTATCGGGCCAGCTCGCCGGCAACCTGCTCGGCCTGGACGGCAATGGTGGCATCGAGGCAACGGCGCTGGACCAGGCGGCCGATCCTGAGGCAGAACTCGACGAGCGAACCCTGGACGCCGTGGTGGTGATCCCGGCCGGGTTCGGCGCCGGCGTCACGTCCGCGCAAGCTCCCGAAATCACCGTCCTGGAGAACCCGGACCGCCCGGTGCAAGCCGGCGTCGTCGAGTCGATCGTCGAGGGCGTCACCACCGATATAGAGCGCACCCGGCTGCTGGCCGCCGCCGGTGGGCAACTCGGGGTCGAGCCCGGGGTCGCTCCCCCGGCCACCGACGTCGCCTTCACCCAGGAATGGCCCGGTGGTCAGGTGCTCGACATGACGTCCCGACTGATGGCCGGGATGGCGATCATGTTCGTCTTCTTCACGGTCGGCTTCGGGGTGACCACTCTGCTGGAGGAAAGGGAGAACGGCACCCTCTCCCGGCTGCTCGCCGCACCGATCCCCCGAAACGCGATCCTCGGCGCCAAGGCCCTCGTGAGCTACACCCTCGGTTTGCTGGCTACCATGATCCTGTTCATCGCCGCCACCGTCCTGATGGGTGCAGAGTGGGGCTCCTGGCTCGGTGTGCTGGCGCTGGTACTCACCGCATGTCTGACCGCCGTCGCCATGATGGCCATCGTGGCCGGCCTGGCCAAGCGAGCCGAGGGCGCGGGCGCAGTGCAGTCGATCATCGCCGTCGGGCTGGCGCTGCTCGGCGGGTCCTGGTTCCCGGTGTCCGGAGAAGGGGTACTCGGAATGCTGGCCCGTGCAACACCGCACTTCTGGTTCCTCGAGGGCCTGGAAGATCTCGCCGGCGCGTCGTCCTGGACCGTCGTCTGGCCATCGGTCGTAGCACTCGGGCTCATCGCCGTCCTGGCGGGCGTTCCCGCCGCCGTGTTGCTTCGCAGGAAGCTGACGCCATGAAGGTCGTATCCATCGCGTGGCACAACCTGATCCGGATGTTCAGGGAGCGGGCCAACATCTTCTTCGTGCTGATCTTCCCGATTCTGATCGTCGCTGTGCTGGGTTCGCAGTTCGGCGATTCCGGCGAGACGCCGGAGATCGGCATCACGTCGGGTTCGGATTTTGCCGACCGCGCTGCCGAACGACTGGCCGACACCGGTGCGGCCAGCGTGGAGTGGTTCGATTCCGGAGCTGAGCTCCGCGAGCAGGTCTCGAACGGATCACTGACCGTCGGAGTCGTCGTCCCGGACGACGCGGACGCCCAGCTGGAAGGCGGTGGCGAGCCGCAGCTCACCGTCCTGCTCAGTGAAGACGAGGAGGCGGCGCAGCTGGACCAGGTCGCGCGGCGCGCGTTCGCTGCCGAAGCTATGGAACCCGGCGTCGTGCGCCAACTCACCGAACTGTCGGGACAACCCGCCACCGAGGTCCGCACCACCGTGTCGCATGTGGCGTCCGAACTGACGCCCATCGAAGTCACACCCCAGGTCGCCGGCGGTGGCGAGCCGGACGACGAGCCGATCGGGTTCTCTCAGATCGCGGTCGGAATCCTGCTGCTCATGACGTTCCTGAACGCCCTGACCGGTGCGTCGGCGCTGATCCAGAGCCGGCGGCTTGGGGTTAGCCGGCGCATGATCTCGACGCCTACCGGCATCTGGACCATCGTGATGGGTGAGGGCTTCGGGCGCTGGGGCGTGGGCATGTTCCAGGCCCTGTACATCATGATCGCCACCGCGCTGCTCTTCGACGTGTCATGGGGTGATCTGCTTACCGCCATCGTCGTTCTGGCCCTGTTCGCGGCCGTTGCCGCGGGCGCCGCGATGCTGATCGGGGCGATCATGCAGAACGACGAGCAGGCCGCCGGCGTCACCGTGCTGGCCGGGCTGGCCCTCGGCGCACTCGGTGGGGCGATGCTTCCGCTGGAGCTGTACAACTCGACGATGAACAGCGTCGCCCACGTCACGCCGCATGCCTGGGCGATCGATGCGTTCACCGACATGGGACGGCATGGGGCCACGCTGGTGGACGTGCTGCCTGAGGTCGGCGTGCTGGCGGCGATGGCGCTGGTGCTGATAGCTCTGGCGTCCTGGCGACTCCGCATTACCCTGACCCGACTCTGATGCCATCCCCGGACTGTGACGAGCCCTGGTGTGGAGGCAGCGCAAGGCCACACGAACTCGTTGCCGGAAAGAGCCCGCCTCCACACCAGGCTGTCGTCCTACGATACGGCGGCGCACAGGTCCCGCTCGGTGCCGGACGAGTACACCACCTCGCGGTATCCGTCCGGGTGGATGACCATGGTGTAGCGCCCATCCAGGATGAACAGGCCCTTCTCGTGGTTGCTGTTGTCTCCGAAGCCGACCATCACCGGGCCGATCCAGTGCCACGTCACTGAGCCGTCCTCGCCGTACTCGAGCACGGCCTTGCCGCTGGCGTCAGCATCAGTCGAGGCACCGGTCTCGAGGTTCGTGATCCGCAGCACCAGGTCGCCGATATACGCCTCCCGCTGAACCGAGCCGTCGGGATACGTCGAGAGAACCTTGCGACGGACCTCATCGACGATCGGCTCGCCGCTGAACGGGAACTCACACCGAACACCGGCCGGCAGTTCCCAACCGGCGGACGGCGCGGGCTCCCAGCCGTTGGTCCTTGCCGACGCCGGTGCGGTGACCAACCCCGCGAGCAGGCCGGCCAGTATTGCGATCAACACAAAACGACGCACGTACAACTCCAATCCTGAGTAGGTGTCGTCGCCGATGGTGACCCGCACCGCTCACCATCGGCTCACCACGAGGCGGCCCAGGCCGGTCCTGCGGACGTCCGGCTACCATCCGTGACCGATGGACTTTCTCCTCCTCGGACCGTTCGAAGTCTGTGACCACGGCATCCCGGTCGAGCTGGACAACCGCCGCCAGGAGCGTTGCCTGCTCGCCATCCTGCTGCTGGAGCTCGGCCACGTCGTGCCGACCCACCGGCTCGCCGACCTGCTCTGGGATGGACGGCCGCCGGCCTCGGGACGATCCGCGATCCAGACCTATATCGGCCGTCTGCGCGACTCGATGGAGCCGCGGGACGTCCGCATCAGGACCAGCGGCGACGGCTACCTGATCGAGCCTGGTGAGCACACGGTCGACGTCCTGCGGTTCAGAACCGCGGTTCAGGAAGCGGCTGGTGTCACCGATCCGGCCGAGCGCGTCCAGGTACTCGACGCCGCCCTGAGGCTGTGGCGCGGCCCGCTGCTCGCCGACCTGGCGGACGATCGGCTGCGTGATCGGCTTGCCGGCGGGTTGGACGAGCTGTACATGTCCGGCGTCGAGCTTCTGGCCGAGTCTCGCCTCACCGTCGGCCAGGCCGACCGCGTCGTCACCGACCTGGCTCCCCTCGTGGAGCAGAACCCGACCCGCGAGAAGTCGGCCGCCCTGCTCATTAGGGCTCTCTACCGCTGCGAACGGCAGGCCGACGCCCTCGCGGTATTCCGGCGGACCCGCGACGTGCTCGTCAACACTCTTGGCGTCGAGCCGGGCTCGATACTCCGGACCCTGCACGAGCAGATCCTCCGGAACGACCCTGCGCTCGGTTCGCCGGCCGCGCCGATTCACGCCGTCCAGGTTCGCGGGCACTGGCTGCCGTGGGCCATCAGCGGGCATCCCGCCCTGGACTTCTGCAACACGTATGCCGGTTGGCGTGGGCCGCCGTTGCCGAAGGGCGAATGGTTGCGCTCGTACGACGTACTGGCCATCTGGGGCGGGTACGCCGACCTCGTGGACCGGGAGACCGTGGGTCATCTGGTGCGCGAGGCACAGCGGCGTCCGGATGACGCGCGCGCCGTTCTCGACGAGGCCCGCACGTTCCGCCGGCATCTCTACGACTGCCTCACCGATGCCGCCGACGGTACGGCCTTCGCGGCAGTAGCGCAGTACGTCAACCCGGCGGCTCGGGAAGCGGTCTTCACCCGCGACGATGTGGGACTGGGACGCTGGAGCCTTCCGCAGAGCGTCGGGCTTCGGTTCCCGTTGCACGCGGTTGCGCGCAGCGCGGCCGAGTTGCTCTCCGACCCCAGACGATTCACCGTTTGCGCCTGCTCCGCCGCGGATTGCGGGTGGCTGTTCCTCAATCCGAGCGGCCGGCGCAAGTGGTGCAGCCTGGCGACGTGCGGCCACAGCGACGAGTCGGCGCTGTCGCAGGCGGTATAGACGACGAAGGCCCCTCCAAGTATGAGTTGGAGGGGCCTCGCCCTGGTTGCTACCTCGCCGGCAATCCGATCACTCGGGAATCGGCTCGGTAGAACCATGACCACCGTGCCGGGAATCCCTCTACCTCGCGTTCCCGGCGAACCAGGAACCTCGGCTGGTACGGGAGCTGACTCCTGAACCTCGAGGGCCTCCATCACTGGTGGCGTGATGAGATTTCTACGCCCCTGCCGGCACGTGCGCAACCCCTCGCGACGCCCGAGTTCAAGATTCTTTGCGCCACGCCGAGCCGTCCACACGGCAAGGCCGGGTTACCCACAGCCCGAGTCCAGTTGTCCACCGGCTCATCCACATCCCGGCGCAGCCGGATACCCGGCACGGAATTAAGTCGATCTCCGCGTGTCGTTCACCGGGCGGTCACCCCGGTCCGGGCATACTTGAGCGCATACGACGAGGCCCTTCCAAGTATGAGTTGGAAGGGCCTCGCCGCGGTTTCGGCTCGGCCGCCCCGATTGCTCGGGTAAAGCCTCCCCTTACCGGCGCCATCGATGCTTGGAACCCAGCTGCCTCAAGCCCGGCGGACCAGACTTTCCGGCCGATTCTCAGAGCTAACTCCTCGAATCCCTGACGCTCCATCACTGGTGGCGTGATGAGATTTCTACGCCTGTCCCTGAAACTGCGCAAGCCCTGCTGGCACCATATTCCATGATTCTTTTCGCCACGCCGAGCCGTCCACAGCACGAAGTGGGGTTACCCCCAGATCGAGGCTGGTTATCCACCGCACCGTCCACAGTGAAGACGCCATAAGGCAGGATCGAAGGAGCGACACCCGGCACCAACAGGAGGGCAGGCCATGGCAACCGCAGTCATCGTCGACGTGATCCGCACCGCCTCGGGCAAGGGCAAGCCCGGCGGGAGGTTGTCCGGTATCCATCCCGTTGATCTGCTGTCCCGCGTGCTCCGGTCGCTGGTAGAGCGCAACGACCTCGACCCCGCCATGGTGGACGACGTCATCGCCGGCTGCGTCTCCCAGTCGGCGGAGCAGACCTACAACATCGCCCGGAACGCCGTACTCGGCGCCGGCTTTCCCGACACGGTTCCCGCGACGACGATCGACCGCCAGTGCGGGTCGAGCCAGCAGGCTGCTCATTTCGCCGCACAGGGGGTGATCGCCGGCGCGTACGACCTCGTGATCGCCTGCGGCATCGAGTCGATGAGCCGCGTACCGATGGGCTCCAGCACCCATGGCGCCGACCCGTTCGGCCCGGCCGTCGCCGCGCGTTATCCGGCCGGCCTCGTCCCGCAGGGCATCTCCGCCGAGCTCATAGCCGCCAAGTGGAAGCTCGATCGCGAGGTGCTGGACGAGTACTCCGCACAGTCACACCGGCGGGCCGCCGCGGCAGGTGCGAGCGGGGCGTTCGGCCGCGAGATTGTGCCGATCACGCTGGACGACGGCGCCGAGCACACCATCGACGAGACGGTCCGACCTGCTACCTCACCTGAGGGGCTCGCAGAGCTCAAGCCGTCCTTCTTCAACCCGGCGGGCGCCCAGCGGTTCCCAGAGATCGACTGGAAGATCACGCCGGGTAACTCCTCCCCACTCACCGACGGCGCGTCCGCAGCACTGATCATGAGCGAGGACCGCGCGGCCGCGCTGGGCCTGACTCCACGGGCCCGGTTCCACGCCTTCACCGTTACCGGCAGCGACCCCGTGCTGATGCTCACCGGCGTCATCCCGGCGACGGAGAAGATCTTCGCCAAGGCCGGCTTGGGGATCGACGACATGGACGCGTATGAGGTCAACGAGGCGTTCGCGCCCGTCCCCCTGGTCTGGCTGCATGAGACCGGCGCCGACCCCGCCAAGCTCAACCCGCGCGGAGGTGCGATCGCGCTCGGTCACCCGCTGGGAGCGTCCGGAACCAAGCTGCTGACCACGCTGGTGAACCAGCTCGAGGCGACCGGCGGGCGGTACGGCCTGCAGACCATGTGCGAAGGTGGCGGCATGGCCAACGCGATGATCATCGAACGGCTCGGATGACCGGCAGCCCACTCGCTGGCCTGCGCGTCGTCGAACTCGGCGGCATCGGCCCCGGGCCGCACACGGCGATGCTGTTCGCCGACCTCGGTGCCGACGTCGTCAGGTTCGTGCGACGCGGCGGCGAGCCGTACGACATCCTGCCCGGCCGGCGGCAGGTCGAGGTCGACCTCAAGGACTCCGCCGGAACGTCGACGGCGTGGGAGTTGATCGAGAGCGCGGACGTGCTCATCGAGGGCTTCCGTCCGGGCGTTGCCGAGCGGCTCGGCTTCGGCCCGGACGAGTGCCTCGACCGCAATCCGAAGTTGGTTTACGCGCGGATGACCGGATGGGGCCAGGACGGCCCGCTGGCTCAGCAGGCCGGCCACGACATCAACTACATCGGCCTGACGGGTGTCCTGCACGCGATCGGGACGGCGGGCGGGCGTCCGACCCCACCACTCAACCTGGTCGGCGACTTCGGCGGCGGCTCGATGTACCTGGCCGTCGGAGTCCTGTCCGCCCTGTGGGAGCGGGAGCGGAGCGGCCGGGGTCAGGTCGTGGACGCCGCGATCGTCGACGGGACGAGTTCGCTGGCCCAGCAGTTCTGGATACTGCGCGGCCTCGGCCTCTGGACCGACGAGCGAGCCGCCAACCTGCTCGACACCGGCGCCCCGTTCTACGACACATACGAGTGCGCGGACGGCCGGTACGTCGCGGTCGGGGCGCTGGAACCGCGGTTCTACGCAGCGTTGCTCGCCGGGTTGGGGCTTGCCGGTGAGAGTCTGCCGGCCCAGCACGACAAGGGCGCGTGGCCGGTGCTGCGCAAGCGGTTCGCCGACGTGTTCGCGACCCGAACCCGCGACGAGTGGGCCGAGGTATTCGCCGGTACGGACGCCTGCGTCACGCCCGTGCTGAGCTTTGCCGAAGCGGCCGAACATCCACACTTGCGGGCTCGCGGCACGATCGTCACCGTCGATGGCGTACCGCGGGCCGCCCCCGCCCCACGGTTCTCCCATGCTGGCGATCGCTCACCGCGGGGGTAACAGCATTGCCGCACTGCGGGATGCCCTCGCCGCCGGCGTGGATCTTGTCGAGGCCGACGTCCGCTACTTTCGCGGGACGCCGGAGATCCGCCACCGCAAGACCCTCGGTCCGTGGCTGCTCTGGGACCACCCGTGGGAATTGGTTCTCCGCAGGTCGGCGGAGCTGCCCTCGCTCGATCACGTGCTCGCTGCGCTGACCGGCGCCGACCGCCTCATGCTCGACCTCAAGGGCATCAATCCGGGCCTCGCGCCACATGTGGCCGGGGCATTGCGCTCGGCGGTGCCGGGCAGGCCGATCGCCGTATGCACTCGCCACTGGCGAATGCTGGACGCGTTCCGGGGCGACGACGCCGTCCGCCTGATCCTCTCGGCCGGCAGCAGAAGGCAGATCGGGCGGTTGCGGGTGCTGCTGAAGTCCTCCCCCGACAGCTGGCCCGGATCGCGCCGCGCATTCGGCGTCTCGGTCAAGCGCACCCTGATCACAGCGAACGACGTCGCGGACCTCCGGCGCGCGGTCCAGCACGTCATGACCTGGCCGGTCGACACCCCCGCCGAGCTCGACCACGCGCGGCGGCTCGGCGTGACCGGGGTGATCGGGAGGGACCTCGGGCTGCTCGGCGAAGTCCTCGCGGCGCGCTGAACCTCACACCACCGGCGGCGAGCTCACGTCAGCAGCACGGCCGCTCCGCTCAGCCGCCCGACGGCCAGGTCGACCAGCGCCTGATCGGCCCGATCCAGCGGATACGGGGTGGTGCGAACGCGCAGCTTGTGCGCGGCGGCCAGCTCGAGGAAGGCCCGCCCGTCGTCCCTGGTGTTCGAGGTGACGCTGCGAATCTGCCGCTCGTAGAACAGGTGATCCTGGTAGTTCAGCGACGGGATGTCGCTGAGGTGGATACCGGCGATGGCCAGCGTCCCGCCCCTGTCCAAGGCCGCGAGGGCGGGTAGGACGAGCTCGCCGGCCGGGGCGAACAAGATCGCGGCATCCAGCGGCTCCGGTGGCGGGTCGGCCGGCCCGCCGACCGAGGCCGCGCCGAGCTCGCGCGCCAACTCCCGGGCCGCCTCGCCGCGGGT
This sequence comes from Jiangellaceae bacterium, assembly GCA_036373915.1. Lineage (GTDB taxonomy): Bacteria > Actinomycetota > Actinomycetes > Jiangellales > Jiangellaceae > JASLBX01. The sequence continues at coordinate 11,147 of DASUUU010000162.1, forward strand.
CAGTACATGAACGGTGGCACCCTCGGCCAACGCGAGCTGAGCGGTCAGGTGCGCGCTCGCCCCGAAGCCGTAGATGCCCAGCCGCCCGCGCGCCGGAACCTCGGCCCGGACGAGTGCCCGGTATCCGATGATCCCAGCGCACAGTAGCGGCGCCAGTTCGGCGGCGGAGTAACCGTCCGGGAGCCGGTACGCGTAGTCCGCCGGTACCGTCGCGTACTCTGCATACCCGCCGTCGGCGTCCCATCCGGTGTAGCGCGAGCGTGGGCAGAGATTCTCCGCGCCGCGCCGGCAGTACGAGCAGACCCCGCAGGTGTACCGCAGCCACGCGATGCCCACCCGGTCACCGACCGCGAAGCCGTCCGCCGCGACGGCGACCTCGCCGACGACTTGATGTCCCGGAACCACCCCAGGCCGGTGCACGGGCAGGTCGCCTTCGGCGACGTGCAGATCCGTCCGGCACACGCCGCTGGCGAGCACCCGCACCAGCAGCTCTCCGGCATCGGGCTCCGGAGCCGGTCGCCGGCTGAATCTGAGCGGCTTGGTCTCGATCGGCCCCGGGCGTTCGACCTGCCAGCAACGCATAGGCCAAGTGTCCTTCATCCGTAGCTGACGCCCACCCCCATGCTCTAGGGTGATCCGGACCGGGGCCAAGGAGTCGACGATGAAGCTGTTCGGTTCAGGACGGGACCAGCCCGTGCTGCTAGCCAGCGTGCTTTCCGACCGTGGCCGCGTACACACGCACAACGAGGACGCCTGCCTGGCCGATCTCGAGCGGGGGCTGTTCGCCGTCGCGGACGGCGTCGGCGGCCAGCCGGCCGGTGACGTGGCTGCCCAGGTCACCGTCGATCACCTGCCAGGGCTCATCGACCGCGCACTCTCCCATCTGCGCGACGACCCGAGCGCGGCCATCGCGCAGGCGATCGTCGACCTCAGTGACGTAGTGCAGGAAGAGGCCCGGGCCACACCGGAACTGTCCGGCATGGCGTCCACGGTGGTCATGGTGCTGATCACCGGCGAATTGGCCCACGTGGCGCATGTCGGCGACAGCCGCGCCTACCTGGCTCGCGACCGGCAGCTCTACCGGCTGACGGACGATCACTCGTTGGCCGCCGAGCTGGTCCAAAGCGGTGTCATCAGCGCCGAGGAGGCGAACTCTCACCCGTTCGCGCACTCGATCACGCAGGCGATCGGACTGCCCAACGCACCGCAGCCGGGAGTCCAGCAGCTGGAACTCGAACCCGGAGACAGGCTACTGCTGTGCTCCGACGGGCTGACCGACATGGTGACCGAGGCAGACATCGGTGCCATCCTGACCGCAGGCGGCGACATCAACGCGACCAGCCAGTCGCTCATCGACGCGGCCAACGCTGCCGGCGGCAGGGACAACATCTCAGTCGTCGTGGTCGACTACGCGCCCGGCTAGATACCGCCAGCACCCCTAGAACGGCGGTGCCTCGTCAGGGTCGAAGATCGCGGTTGGCTCCTGATGACGGGCAGGCTGATCTAGCGGTACTCGCCGTGGCGAGGGCGGCAGGATCGGAGGCCGACAGTCGCAATGGCCCTCGCACGTGCAGGGGTCCGGGCGCGGCTGCCAGACCAGCCGGCCGCCGGGACCGGGCTGCTCCGGATCCAACGGCGGCAACGGCTCGGGCAGGTCTGCGATGACCGGTGGCGGTCGAGATTCGTATCGGTGGCCGAGGGGACTTGTCCAGACCGTGAGCCACGATTCGGGACGCGCAATCGTCCAACCGGCCTCGTCCTTGAGGCGGTGGTCGTGCCGACACGGGGTGGACAGGTTGGTCCCCACGGTCGCGCCACCGACGGCGTATCCGATCCGATGGTCCTGGTCGGCCTTGGCCGCCGGCATCCGGCAACACGGATGAATGCAGCGCCTATCGCGGAGCTGGATCCAGCGCCGCAGCGCGGCGGCTGCGGTGCGCCGGCCGGTGTCCCTTGCGTCGGTTTCGGGGTCGCGGCCGCGTTGTTCGGCGTGGCGGGCCAGTTCGACAAGTACTGGTTTCCACGGCCCGTCTGGGGGTTGGGCGGCGGCGATGCGGGCGAGTTGGTCGGCTCGGACGGCGACTTCGACGACGCCGCCGCGCCGCGGGTCGCGGCGCACCGGTTCGCTGCCGCCGCTGGTGGTGGTTGGGCGGGCGCGCAGGAGTCCGCCGGCGGTGGCGCGGCCGGTCGGGTCGCAGAGGACGAACCGCCACTCCGCCGATCCCATGCCCGCGACGAGTTCACGCGCCTGCGCGGCCGGGATGGGACCCCAGGGAGGTATCTCGCCCGGGTGCTCGTTGATACCGAGCAGGGTCGCCAGCTCGACCCGCACTTCCGGCACCGCCCATGCGGTCGAAACGGGCGAAGCGGCCGCAGGCTGCGCTGGCTCGGCTACCGGCGTGCGGCTGGCAACGGTGGTGTTGCCGCCGGCCGGCAGGTCGCGGCTGTTGTTCCCGCGCTCGGCCACATCCGCGCTCTCACTGCGGTCGGCCGTACCCCCGATCGTCCCGCGCTCGGCGGGATCCGCACCCTCCCCGCCGGTGGCCCCACCGCCACCGCCCGGACGGATTCCGCCGTCACCTTGGTCGCCGTGGCCGTCTTCGCCATCGCTGCTTGCGCGGTCACGGTCACCACCAGACCCGTCGGAGGGCTCGATGTAAGGGTGGGCGAGCACATGTTCAACGATCTCTGCGTCGGTCAGTGCCTCGAACGTGCCGTCGACCATGCCCAGGAACAGGTCAGAGCGGATGTGGTCGATCGGCCGCCGGTCGCCGGCCCGCTTGCATGACCGAGCCAGGGTGTCGATGTGTTCGGAGGCCGCGGCGATTCGGTCGATCGGCTGCTGATAGCCGCCAAGGTTCGCAGTGCCGTCTGGATTCCTCGACCCGGCCACCCGGCGGGTTCTCACCGCCTCGCGGTACTTCTTGGCCGCCCACTCAGGATCGATTGCCAGGCAGGCCCGCTTGATCCGGTCGATCAGCTCACCGACCATCAGCCCGGCGGCTTCGGGAAGCAGTTGCTCACAGACCGACTCGGCCTGGGCGTCGGTCAAACCCTGAGTCCATTCCACGAACGCCCGGGCTCGTGGTTCGTCCAGCCTTCCGGCCAGCATCGCCTCACCCAAGACCGGCAACCGGTCGAACATGTCGGTTGCGAATCCGTACGTGCTTGTGGCCCGCGCCCGCGACCAGACAAGTGCCGCCCGCGCCTCTTCGCAGGCGAATTCGTTCGGGGCCTTCGTCCGCTCAATCGTGGCCACCGACCCCGGGCGCCGTAGCCCGGTCTCGCGCAAGATCGACAGGAAGACTGCGCGGACATGGGACAGCTGCCGGTACGCCGCCTCCAGCAGCCGCACCGTGTCGAATCCCGACACTTCTTCGACGGCGAGTGACTCGAGCAGTTCAGCCAGCACTGCCCCTGGTGGCACCGACTCGAGCTCGTCTGGTATCGGAACTGGAGTTGCGGCCGACATGGCGACACCCCTACGAGTAATCGCAGCGAACGGAAGGGGATGGCCCAGGTCTCAACCAGGCCCAATCACGTCGGCTCTCGTCGCAAATCCAACACTCTGGCAGCCATCAGGCTTCGCCCTCTACTCATACTCTACATCGAAACGTATGTTCGCACAAGTCTCGAGCCAAGGTGTCCGGCGAGGCTCGATATCGGTGGCGCCAGGGTGAAGCTGGCGGGAGCTCCCCGCAAGGGCGGCCGAACGTTCGGCATCCGCGTCGAGGCGGACGGAGCGTCGATGGATATATCGCCCCGTACGGTCACGCGACCGTCTCCATCACCGTCGCGCACCGACGAAGCGGCTATGCAGCTTTCCGTGGCAGCTGCCGAGACCACGCCGGTGCCGTTGACGCTCGGCTGCGAGGGCACGGAGTTCGAGTGCTGGGTCCGAAGCCAGCGGTCACCGGCGTGGTGGCGCAGTCGTGATCAGCGGCCGAAGATGCGTGCCATCAAGCCCGTGCGGGGTTCGTCGGCATGGCCTGCGCAGCGTTCGGACTTCGGCACGCCACGCATCACCTGATCGACGTGCTGGCCGCAGCCGGACCAGGTGGTCTTGCCGCACTTCCGGCAGGTTACTGGACTACACATACTTCCTCCGTGTCACGTCGCGGCCATCGCCAGGTCTCTGCTGCCGCGAACCAATCGGGTGAACCAACGGACGAGACTATACCCCCCCAGGTATCCCTTGTGACATTCGGCCCTACCAATTCGGGGCGCGGCCGCTCACTGGAGGTCGAGGCGAAGGGTGGCAGTGCTGCCATCCCGGTAGGACACTTCGACCTCGACGCCATCGCGGCTGGCGTCCTCGAGCTCGTCGCCGGGCAACCAGAGTGCGAAACGTCCCCCGGAGACCGTGGCCTCGACCGCGCCGCGGCCGGCGCTCTGATACACCACGCCGGCCACATCCGAGCCGGCGTAACCCGCTGCGACCGAGAGCTCGCCGGCTCTAGCGCTGCCTGCACCGAGATCGGTGGCCACGACGTCGCGCGGATCGGGTGGAGAGTAGTTGGCCGGAGTGCCAATAGAGCCGATCCAGTCGCGGAACAGGGAAGTCGACTCGTCGGTGATGCACAGGGCGGAAAAGCCGTCGCTGCCGCTCAAAGCCACCAGCGTCCACTCGCCCCGCCGCTCGGCGATCGCCGCATCGGCGGCCCGAAGCTCGTTGACGAAGTTCTCACCCGGACCATCGAGCTGAGCATCCCGACAACTGGCCGCGGCGTCGGCAGCGGCCTGCGCCGACAGACCGCTCGGCGTGGCCGTCCACGAGGCGAACGCGCGGTCGCCTGTCGTCAGCGACGGAAGAATCACGACGGCCGCTGCGGCGGTGACGGCCGTTGCGGAGGCGGCCACCGCCACGCGAATGCCGCGGCGGGATCGAGCCTTCACCGGGCGGTGATCTGCATGCTGCCCCGGCTCGATGGTCAGGATGCGCTCCAGCGTGGCGCGGGCGCGCGGGCTGTGCGGGTCGACGTTCGGATCGGCGGGGTCGAGGGTACGCAGCGTGGCGAACATTTCGCTGTTCCGGGTCATGGCGAGGTCGTCCTTTCGGTGGTGCCGCCTGGCGTCGGCGACGGCTGGGGCTGGTGGTCCAGATGCAGCCGCAGGGCGCGGCGGGCGCGACTCAGCCGTAGCCGGAAGGCCACCGGTGAGATGCCCAGCACGGTGGCCGCCTGGGGAGCGCTGAATCCGTCGAACGCGGCCAGGGCCAGCGCTTCTTGATGAACGGCGGACAGTCGTTGCCACGCGCGCGAGACGTCGATCTGGCGGGCGACAAGGTCAGCGTCGAAACCGGCCATGGAGCCACCCGTGGAGCCCGCCGGGACGGCAGCCAGTCGTACCGCGAGTGCACGCTGCCGCTCCGCTCCGCGGTGCGTATTGAGGATGACTCCACGGGCGATTCCGAACAGCCACGCCCGCGCGTCGTCTCGCCGCCGTGGCAGGTCGTCGAGGCGCCGCCAGGCGACGAGAAAGGACTCCGCGACCACGTCCTCGGCGTGGTCGGGATGCACCCTGCGCTGCGCGAACCGGAGCAGGTCGGCGTAGGTCGACTCGAAGAGCGAGGCGAAACGGGTCTTGCGGTCCGGAGCCCGGGATTGGTTGCTCATGCTCATTACATGTCCACCACGAGCCCACGTGTGTCTCCGGAGCGGCACCGGTTGCTACCGCCGCCTCATCGCCGCAGGTCGCGGACTACTGGATGCCGCG
>DASUUU010000163.1:0-13980 GCA_036373915.1 Jiangellaceae bacterium
TTGATCATGCTGCGCCGACTGCCCTGGTCACCCTCGGGGCGGGCAACATCAACGACGCGAGCAGCGCGATCCGCATCGCCGTTGACGCGCTTCAGGCCCTGGGCCTGAAGATCTGCGTTACTAAGCCCGAGATCGCCGAGCGGTTCGGTGTCCACGACGAACATGTCCACGTCGTGAGCACATATCCACTGTCGCGGCACTACAACGCATTCGACGTCGCCGTGAGCGCCGCCGGCTACAACTCCTTTCACGAGCTGCTCCGGTTCGGGGTACCGACGCTCTTCCTGCCGAATCTCGATACCGCCCTGGATGATCAGCGAACTCGCGCCCGGTACGCAGCTGATCGCGGCTGGGCGCACTGCCTGGACAAACCGGAGCCGCACACGGTGCGTAAGCTGCTTGAGGACTTGAACGACAATGGCGCCGCCATGGCGGCGGCAGCGCAGGCCGCCGACCCCGGGAACGGCGCTGCCGCAGCTATCGAAGCGGTAGCGGAACTCGTAGAGGAGAGATGACGGCGATGGGGTGGAAGCGCCGGCTGACCGCGCGGTTGCTGCGGTTGCCAGGGGCAGGCATCGCGCGCCGCCGCGTCGTCGACTGGCTCAGGCGCAGCACGAAGGTGCGTTCGCTGGTCAAGCGCGTCTTCGCCATCGACACCGCGGCACAGGTGCCGATGGATGTCACCGCGGGCAGGGTGTTGGGCGGCGTCGGAACGGAACTGCTGCCGGTCGTTCTCGTCGTGATGATCGACGCCGAGACGCAAACCATTGCGGGTACCGTCGACGAGATCGCCCAGATCCAACTCATGTCGGCAGGGTTCCGTCCCGTCCTCGTCTTCGACAAGCCGGTGTTCGCCGCGGCGCGCCGCTACGGTTACCCGGTCGAGCTGCTGCTGCCCCGAGCGGAGTGGGATACGGCCGACCTGGGAATGTCGTGGGAGGAGTACGTGAGAAGACGGCTCGCTCTACTGTTCGCCACCTATCGCGCGTCCGCTTCGATCACTGTCAGGCCGGACGGGCTCGATTCGTCCACCAGGTTGTTGCTCGGTTCACTTCGCCCCGTGTCCGCCTCGGCTTGACGCCCCTGGCGTGCATCGGCGAGCTTCTGACAGCCCGAATTTGGGCATGCTTGCGATGCTTCGCGTGCGTTACCATGGGCGCGTGACGTGGCGATATTGATCTGACCGCCTAGACCTACCGGTCGCGAGAGCGCGCGGACCGCCGGGCTTGCCTGCCCGGCCCCCGTCCCGTTCTCGCCTGGAAGGTCTCATGCTCGACACTGTCCGCCGTACTTCGGCACCTACCCGCCTCGCGGGCACGCTCTACGTTTACTCGTTGTTCGACGAGTTCATCCTGCTCTACCCGTTCTACGCGGTCCTGTTCGCTGAGACGGGCCTTACCACCGCGGAGATCTCCTCGCTGTTCGTGATCTGGTCGGTCACCGGCGTGGCCTTGGAGATCCCGTCCGGCGTCCTTGCCGACCTGGTCTCGCGGCGCCTGCTTCTCGTGGTCGGCCCGCTTCTGTCGGCCGTCGGGTTCGCGCTCTGGGTGTTCGCGCCCTCCTACCCCGCGTTCGCGGCGGGTTTCGTACTGTGGGGAGTCAAGGGAGCCCTCGAGTCAGGAGCGGTCGAGGCGCTCGTCTACGAAGAGCTCGACCGGCACGGCGCCGCGTCGCGCTACGCCACGGTGCGAGGCCGCTCACGGACGGCGGCCCTCGTCGCTACCGCGCTGGCCATGCTGGCGGCCGTCCCGGTGTTCGGTGCGGGCGGTTACCAGGCGGTGGGCGTGGCGAGCGTGGCGGCCTGCATCCTGGCCGCAGCGGTGGCCGCCACGTTCCCAGAGTCTCGTGATCGAACCGGGGGAGTCGAGCACGAGGGCTTCCGGACCTTCGCCGCGACCCTCAGCAGCGGGGTCAACGAGGTGCGGCGGCGCCGTCCGGTACTTTTCGCAGTGCTGTTCTTGATCGCAATATCGGCGATCTGGGGTGCGCTCGACGAGTACGTCGCGTTGCTCGCCGCGGACACCGGGGTAGCGACGGCCATGCTGCCGGCGTTGATCCTCGTCGTGTACATAGGTGTCGCCGTCGGCGGGCTTCTCGGAGGAGTGGCCGGCCGGTTGCCGCGCCGGGTGGTGGGAGTGCTGCTCGGGCTCGCTTCGGTGGCCCTGGCGGTCGGCGCTCTCACAGGTCACGCGGCGGGATTCGCCCTGATCGGAGCGGCCTTCTGCGTGTTTCAGATGGTCGAGATCGCCGCCGACGCCAGGTTGCAGCACGCGATCAGCGGGGCGGCCCGGTCAACGGTGACCTCACTCGCCGGATTCGGGACGGAGCTGGCCACCATCGGCGTGTACGTGATCTACGGCGCCGTCTCGGTCGGCGCCGGTCACGCCGTGCAGTTCGCCATCTGGGCGGCTGTGTACGCGCTGCTCGCGGTCGTTCTCGTCAGCCGGCGGCGGGCGATGATGCGATAAGCCGACGGAGTTGAGCGGCTCAGGGCGCGGCCGGTGGGCGGGTCCGCGCGGCTTCCAGGGCGTCGAGCACGGCGGCGGTGGCCTCCTCGCCGGAGACGAGCCGGTCGGCGAACACGACGGTGGCCGCCGCGACCGCCTGGCATGCCTCGTGCACGCGCTGCCGGAAGTACGCCGGCCAGCCGGAGCCGTACAGCAGCGTCCACGCCTGCTCGGAGATGTACGTCTCGACGGTAAGGCCCGCGGACGCCGCCGCCGGCTCCCATTCCGGCGGTACGAGTAGTGCGGTCCGGAACGTTCCGGCCATCATCTGGCGCTCGACTATCGCACGCACCCCCTCTGGTGGGTCGCTGTACACGTCGACCACCACCACGAGCGCGACGGGCAGCCGCCCGGCGTCTTCTTGGCCGGGGCCGGCGCGCACGAGCAGCATGTGGTCGGCGTCTTCGAGTTCAACGAGCATCAGGCCGGCTCGCTGGGCATCGGTTCCGAGCCAGCCGAGGAGCTTGCGGCGGATCGCGGCGTTTACACCGCCGGACCACCGGCGGACGCGCCGTAGCGTCCGAGAAACCAAGCCGGTCCCGGTCGGGGCAGAGGGAGCGCCGGACGCGGGCACGGCAGGTAAGGGCAGTGGGCTGATCGCCCAGCCGGCCGGCAAGATGGATGCGATCTCGATCGCCACGTCGTCGTCAAGCTGGCCGGTGCTGCCGTCCGAGTGGACGAGCCAGAGGTCGGTGGTCATCCGGTCCAGGTCGGCGAACAGGTCTCGGGCGGCGCCGTGGCCGTCGTCGACGATGACCACCCGGGCCGGCGAATGTGCGCGGATGGTGTTCGTAAGCCTGTCGTGGAGGTAGTGGCGACGATCGGCCGCGGGCATGTCGTCGAGCACTCGGGGGAAGGTCTCGACGGCGACCCTGGCCGTCAGGTCGGCCGCTCGGGCGGCCGGCAGCGCGACGATGCGTGGTCCGCCGCCGCCCACTGTGGCCCGCACGGTGCTTGATACGACCGAATCGATCGTCTCACCCCGGGTCAGGTCGACGATGAGCGTGCCGCGGGGGACCGCGGGCGCTGCCTCGCGAACCGGCTCGGCCGGCTCGCCGATGAGCGCAGCCAGCCGGTTGAGGTGAGTCTCCACGCCGAACCGCTTGGCGACGAGTTCGACGCCGGCCCGGGACTGTGCCGCGTAGGCGTCCCAGTCGGCGTACAGCTCATCGACGTACCGCTGGACGTCCGACGGCTGGCCGTACCGGCAAGCGTCGCCGAAGATCGGCTCCAGAGCCGGCGGAACGATCGCGACCGCGCCGGTTGCGAGGGCCTCCAGCACAGCCCGTCCGAACGGCTCGGTGAACATGCGGTGGTGGAAGTAGACGAAGAAGTCCAGCCCGGCCAGAAACCGCTGCGGCGGTACGGCACCGAACCGAAGGCCGGTCCAGTTCGGCGGCTGGTAACCGAGGACGGCGGCCGGAGTGGACGTCCCGCCGAGAACTCTGATCTCGTACCGCGGGTCGTCCGGGTAGGCGGCGAGGAGGTGCCGGCGGCGCCCCGGCCACTTGGTCCAGTCGTCAGCGGTATGCCGGCCCAGGATCGGCCGGTCCGAGACGAAGCCGGTGCGGTCGACCCGCCAGTCGCTGACGTCTATGACGGGTTCCCAGTCCGTGGGCAGTATCGGGCGTCCCTCGGCGAGCGGGGCGAGTGCGTCCCGGACTATCGGGCTGATCGGCGCCCAGGTGGGTGCTGCCCCGATGGTGCGTTCAACCTGCTCGGCTACCCGGTCCACGTCGTAGGCCTGCTCGTACTTGCCCGGACCGTCGGGCATCACGTTCGCAACGACCAGCGCGCGTTCGGCCGAGATCTTCGGCAACACGGCCGGCGGCTCGTCGAACACCGACGGGTGCCGCACCAGCAGCAGTTTCGCCGTCACGTTGTCGAGCCCCGTCACGAAGGCCGCCGTGCCGTCGGCAAGGATCTGGCGCAGCGCGGGTGCGAACGAGCGGTGCGGTCCGATCAGGGGTGATGGCACATGCAGGAGCCCAGTACGGTACCCCGCCCGAGCCTGCGCTCTGATCTCGTCAACGACGCTGGCCGTGCTTCCCGCTGGGAAACGGCAGTCGGTCGCGACAAGGACATCGAACGTGTCTGCGCTGGCCACCCTCGTACCCTTTCCCGTGCTACGTACCACCATCACACACCGACCGCGGCTTTCGTGCCGAGCCCGTAAGGACGAGCGCGAATTCTGCCATGTGCCGACTGCTGGGTCGCGCCGACAGTCACGCCACGAGGACGCCGGCGCGTTCGGCCGCCATCCGGGCCTCGCGCTTCGCCGGATCTTCGTTACGGACCAGGACCGCAGATCCACCGATCACCAGCGGGACGAGCAAGGCGTCGCGCAGTGCATCGGCCAGGTCGGCCGCCGGCACCAGCAGGCGCGAGCCCGGCCCGGCGCCTATCTCCGTTGCCCGGTTCTCGGCGGCGGCGACCAGGTCACCGTAGCTGCTGGGACGGCCGGCTACCTCGAGCGCACGGTCGTCGTCCGGGGGTGCCGCGTGGGGCACCAGGCGGTCGGGATAGGCGGGCACCTCGATGGCGTAGTCCAGGACACCGGAGGGCAGCGGTTCGGCGAACCGGCCGCCAAGGGGCCGCAGTGACAGGGCGATCACCTCTGGCGCGGCCGTCGCGCCGGCAACCGAATCGGGGCCGGCGACGGCGACGTCGGCCGAGGCGGCCGCGTCCGGATCGAGTAGCACCGTGGTGCCGACCGCCCAACCCGCACACGCCCAGACGAGGGCCTGCCAATGGGGCGGCAGCAGCAGCGCCAGCCGGTCGCCGGGTTGGGCGGACAGCCCGTCGCGCAGCAGTCCGGCGGTCTTGGCCACCCAGTTGTCGAACGTGGCGACCGACAGCTCAACGCGCTCGCCCGTGGCGTCGTCGTAGAAGGTGACGAAGGGACGGGTGCCGTCGTGGGCGAGTTCGGCGCGTAGCAGGTCGTATGGGTGGGCCATGGTGGTCGAGCCTAGTAAGGGATGATGTGCCGATGCTCCACGCAGTCATTCCCGCGGGCGGCAGTGGCACGAGGTTGTGGCCGCTGTCGCGGGCCGGCCACCCGAAGTTCTTGCTCCGGCTGACCGGAGGCGAGTCGCTGCTTCAGGCCACGGTGAGCCGGCTGGGCCCGCTCGTTCCTGCGGAACGGACGCTGGTCGTCTCCGGCGAGCCGCATGTCTCCGCCATTGCGGCTCAGCTGCCGGATCTGCCGCAGGGCAACATCTTGGCCGAGCCGTCGCCCCGGGATTCCTGTGCGGCGATCGGCCTGGCGGCTGCCGTCATCGCTCGCCGCGATCCGGACGCCGTGATGGGCTCGTTCGCAGCCGACCACCTGGTTCAGGACCGCGAGCGTTTCGTCGGGACGATTCGGGCCGCGGTCGCCGGCGCCGAGCACGGCTGGCTGATGACTGTCGGCATGACGCCGACCCGGCCGGAAACGGGGTTCGGTTACCTGCACTGCGGGGACGAGATCGACGGCGGGCCCGTCCGCGAGGTGCGCCAGTTCAAGGAGAAGCCCACACGCGATGTCGCCGAGAGGTTCGTCAGGTCCGGCGAGTATCTCTGGAACGCGAGCATGTTCGTCTGGCGGGTGGAGGTGTTTCTCGCCGAACTCGAGCGGCAGCAACCGGAACTGCACGAAGGTGTGGTGCGGATCGCCGCGGCGTGGGACGGCCCTGACCGCGCCGACGTGCTGTCGGAGGTGTGGCCGACCCTGCCGAAGATCGCGGTCGACTACGCCGTCATGGAGGACGCCGCCGCGCGTGGACGCGTTGCCACCGTCCCGGCCGACTTCGGGTGGGCCGACGTCGGCGACTTCCGGAACCTCGGCGAGTTGCTCGATGCCGATGACCGGGGGAACGTCGTCGTCCCCACCTCGCCTAACACGCCCGCCCCCATGCTGTCGGACACGAGTGGCAGTGTGGTCGCAGTGGAGGACGGCCGGCTTGTCGCGCTCCTCGGGTTGCAGGATGTGATCGTCGTCGACACCCCGGATGCGCTGCTGGTCTGCGCGCGCGACCGGGCTCAGGACGTCAAGAAGCTCGTCGACGAGCTCAAGGCCCGTGGCGCGACCGAGTACCTGTGAGGTGTGGACTTGGAGCTGACGCGCCAGTGGCATCCTGACTCGCCCGTCGACATGGTGGCCACCCTGAGCGTGCACGGGCGCGGACAGTACGACGCCACGCAGCGGGTCGTGGCCGGCGCGGTCTGGCGCACCTGCCGCACGCCCGAGGGGCCGGCCACGCTCCGGCTGACGCCCGGCGCAGACGGCGCCGTCCAGGCGACCGCCTGGGGCAATGGCGCGGCCTGGGTGCTCGACCGGGTACCACGCTGGCTCGGCGAGCACGACCGGCCGGAGGAGTTGAGACCACTCCACCCGATCGTCGAAAGCGCGGCTAAGCGCAACGCCGGGCTTCGTATCGGCCGCACCGAGCTGATCATGGAGGCGCTCGTGCCGGTGATCCTGGAGCAGAAGGTCACCGGTTTAGAGGCGCGGCGGACGTGGCAGGCCCTCATGCGCAGGCACGGTGAGCCCGCGCCCGGTCCGGCGCCGCGCGGCATGCGAATCCTCCCGGCGCCGCACGTGTTGCGTCACCTGCCGTCGTGGGAGTGGCACCGGCTGGGCGTCGGGCCCGAACGATCCAGGACGATAGTCCGCGCCGCCGCGCTGGTCGGCTCGCTCGAGCGGTTGGCCGACAAGCCGGCGGACCAGGCGATGGCCGGCCTGCAATCAGTTCCCGGGATCGGACGGTGGACGGCGGCCGAAGTGGTGCAGAGATCCCATGGCGACCCCGATGCCGTGTCGGTGGGCGACTACAACCTGCCCGCTGTGGTGGCCTATGCCCTTGCCGGCGAGCGGACGGCCGACGATGCCCGGATGCTCGAACTGCTCGAGCCGTACCGCGGGCAACGTCACCGGGTCTGCCTGCTCCTTGCCCGGTCCGGCCCCCGCCCGCCGCGACACGGGCCCCGCCTGCCGGTTCGCGACTACCGGGCGATGTAGTACAGGCGGCGGGACGCGGCCTAGCGGAGAAGCACGTGGTCGTTAGGGTCCCGGTGCGGGTGGTCCGCCGGAGCCGTGGCCGCGTGGCCGACCGCGACGGCCGCCACGGGAAGCCAGTCGTCCGGCAAGTCTAGTTCGCGCGCGACCACGTCGGCGCAGAACAACGGCGCGTGCGACCAGTGCGAACCAAGCCCTTCGGCCGCCAAAGCGATAAGCAGATTCTCGATCCCGGCGCCGACGGCCAGGTCGAACGACCGGCGCTCGGCCACGTCGCGGCGCCCGGCCGCATAGTGCCTCGTGCCCTCGGTCACGAGGCAGGGGACGATCAGATACGGCGCCCGGCGCAGCACCTGGCCGGTCGCCGTCCGCTCGGCGATCTCCGGCTCGGTCAGGCCGTCGCCGCGTAGGTCGTCGACCCACGCGGCCAGCATCGCGTCGGACAGCCGCTGCCGAGTCGCCGCCGTCTCGATCAGGGCGAAGCGCCATGGCACGCTGCCGTGCGGAGCGGGAGCGGTGAGCGCGGCTTCGACCGCTCGCCGGACCGTGGCCCGGTCGACGGGTTCTCCGGAGAAGTCCGTCACGTTACGGCGCTCGAACACCGCCGCGCGCATCGCTTCGGGCGTTCCGAGCTGGAACCGGTCCTCGTCGGCCGGCCTGATCAGCGCGGCGGCGCCGGGGCCGTCCCCGTCTGTGACGAGGTGCGGCAGCCCTCGCACCACCGCGACCGGAACACCCGACAGCTTCGTGCGCACCAGCTCGGTGGCCGACGCCAACTCGTCCGCCACCGCGACCACGGTGACCCCGAGTTCGTTGCCGTAGCCGTCGGTTCGCCCGCGCAGGTCGTCCCGCGCTGTCACGCCGGCGGCACCGATCGCGAAGTCGACAAGCCCGTCGCGCCAGGGCCGTCCCGCCGTGTCGGTGATCACGATGCCCACTCGCACCCCGAGGCGGTCCAGCAGCGACGCGCGCAACCGCCGGGCCGAGCCGTCGGGATCTTCCGGCAACAGGGCAACCGTGCCCGTCTCGACGTTGGACGCGTCGACGCCGGCCGCGGCGAGCACGAATCCATGGTGAGTCTGGACGATGCGCGTACGGCCGCGGGGCGTCGTCCACTCGGAGACCACACGAGCGGTCTCCGCGTCGATGGCTTCGTCTCGATCGACGCCGCGCATGACCCGGCCCTCCGCCTTGCTCACGATCTTGCTGGTGACGACGACGATGTCGCCGTCCTGCACGTCGCGTGCCGCGCCAGCGATCAGGGCGCCGAGGTCGTCGCCCACTTTGATCTCGGGCAGGCCGGCCACTCCTCGCACAACGAACGCAGGCGGATCGTGCGGCGGAATCACCCGCTGACCGTCCGTGGTCATGAGCTCAGGGCGGTGGCGAGCTCGAGCGCATGCCGGGCCATCGCGGCTGCTGCCTCGACGTCTCGCATCAGCAAGGGAACGGCGATGCACCGCGTCCCGCCCTGCTCGATCACATCCACGGACGCGGCGTCGGATTCATCCACCAGCCACCCGTCCAGGAAGTCGGAGTACAGGCCCGCCACGGCAGCGGCGGACGTCTCGACGCCAATCGCGGTCAGACAGGCGTCCGCCATGCCGCGTACCGGCGCGCCACTGATGATCGGCGACAGCCCGACGACTGGTGCGGACGTGGCCCGCAGGGCGTCACGTACACCCGGGACGGCCAGGATCGGACCGATGCTAACCACCGGGTTGGACGGCGGTAGCACGACGACGTCGGCGTTGGTGATCGACTCGAGCACACCCGGCGCGGGAGAGGCATCGTCGATACCCACGATGACGATCCGCTCGGCGGATACCTTGGCGTGCAGGCGCACCCACCATTCCTGGAAATGTACGGCTCGCGCGCCTTCGCCTTCGTCGATGACCACGTGGGTCTGGACCCGGTCGTCCGTCATCGGGATCAGCCGGACGTCCGGTCGCCAGCGGTCGCACAGGGCCTCGGTGACGGCGGACAGGGAGTATCCGGCGCCGAGCATCTCGGTCCGGAGGATGTGCGTGGCGATGTCGCGGTCGCCGAGCGTGAACCAGTCCGGTTGGGCACCGTAGGCGGCGAGCTCGCGAGCGACGGAGAACGTCTCGGCGTCGCGCCCCCACCCCTGGCCTTCGTGGATGCCGCCGCCGAGCGTGTACATGACGGTGTCCAGGTCAGGGCTGATGTACAGGCCATGCAGGACGATGTCGTCAGCGGTGTTGCCGATGACGGTGATCTCTGCATCGGGCACGGCGCGGCGCAGGCCGCGAAGGAACCGGGCGCCGCCGATGCCGCCGGCGAGTGCGGTGATTCTCTGCACGCCTCGACGCTACCCCGTGGCTCGGGGCTGCCGAGTGCCAAGTCCCCAAGGGCCCCTTGCTTCAGTCCTGCATCGGGTGAATAGTGCGAAGAATCAAGTCGGCTCTTGCTGGTGCCGACTGCGGTAACTGGGTCAGCCCACGGGGGTGATGGGATTGCCCGGCTCATGACCGGCACCCATTCACGGACTAATGGGTGCGATCGATTCGAACCCGAGCTACCAACGTCTCGTGTCATTTGGGTACCTGTTGCTCGTGCCTCAGGGGAGGGATGCGGATGATCAGCTCCGACAACAGCACAGCGTCACATCAGACGCCCGCGTCAGCGCGGGGTCACCGAGAATAAGGGGGTAACAGAGATGAGACGCTTTAAGAGACTGATGCTCGGGCTGGCTGTAGTTGCGCTGCCCGTAGCCCTAGTCGCGGCGCCGGCCTCGGCCGACCATGTCATACCGGGACCGCCTACGACGACGTTGAACGTGCAGCCAGTCGGTGTGCACGGCAACCCGACCTGTAGCGACGTCACGGACGCGGACGACTTCCTGTTCGAGTTCAAGCTCGAACCGGTAGTGTCCGGAACGTTCCCGCTGTCCTTCGACGGCCTTTCGGGATCGGTGACAACCGACGTTTACAACACGCCGGACGGGCAGGCGTTCGACTTCTCGTTCACCGGAGACTTCGTCGCGGCGACGGTGGTCGTCAAGGGCGGTCCCAACGCGAACTTGTACGACTACATCGCCGCGTCGTTCGCTCCCGGCGCCCAGGCCGACACGTTCCTGCACGCTCCGGTCAACCCGAGCAACGACAGGTTCTTCGGGTTGAGCCACATCTCGTTCTGCGTCGCCGAGGCGGGCGCGGAGCTCGAGATCACCAAGACCGCGGTCGAGGACACCATCACCGTCGGTGACCACGCTGCCTTCGACATCACGGTGACGAGCCTTGGCCCGGCAGTCGCGCAGAACGTCACGATCGACGACACGCTGCCCAACTCCGTGCTCGACTGGGAGATCGTTAGCGAGGACATTCCAGGAGCATGCTCGATCACCATGGGCAACACGCTCCATTGCGATATCGGCAACTTGGCACCGAGTAACTCGTTCAGCGTCTCGGTCCGGACCACCGAACCGATCGCGCTCGGCTCCGAGCGTTGCGGCGAGACGCTCGACAACACCGCCTTCGCCAACGCGGACAACGCCGACGAGGTGTCGGACGACGCCTCGATCGATGTGATCTGCGGCGCCATCGAGGTGAACAAGTTCACCAAGGTCCCGGGGAACGGCGACCAGCCGCTCGCCGGCGCGGGCTTCACCCTGTTCGACAACGGCACTGCGATCGACCCGCCGGGTGAGGTGACCACCGGAGCGGACGGCATCGCCTGCTTCGACGGGCTGCCGGTCAACACCGAGTTCCGGCTCAGCGAAACCACGGTGCCCGATGGCTACACGGGAGCCGCGGACCAGCAGGTGACATCGAGCGCCGCCAACGCCGATTGCGACGGAGTTGGCACGCCGACCACGGTCGACGTCGAGAACATCCCGCTGACCGACTTCACCGGCACATTGACCGCGCAAGTCCCGGGTGCCACCGAGTCGACCATCGTGTGTGTCGACGAGGAAGGCAACCCAATCGGCGACAGTGGACCGTTCGGCGACCCTGCCACCGTCGAGATCACCGATCTGGAGCCAGGCACCTACAACTGCACCCTCGTGATCGACCCGTAGCCGAGGTTGCGTGGCGAACCAAGGGCCCGGGCAGTCTTGTCCCGGGCCCTTGTGTTGTCCGCTGAGCCAAGACCACCCATGACCGCGCTGGCGACTCATGCAGCAAGGAGTAGGCGTGGAGCGATGAGTTTGCCCTGGCGCTGCGGTCCATACGGACGGAAGGGAGACTCGGCATGAGCACATTCGTCCTGGTTCCTGGCGCCGGCGGCGCGGCCTGGTACTGGCATCGGGTGGAGCCCGAACTGCGGGCCCGCGGGCACCACACGGTTGCCGTCGATCTGCCGGGCGCGGATGAACGGGTGGGGCTGCCCGAGTACACCGACGCGGTCGTCGCGGCGATCGACGGTCGGGACGATGTCGTCGTCGTGGCGCAGTCGATGGGCGCCTTCACTGCCGCGATGGCCTGCGCGAGGGTATCGGTAGATGCGTTGGTGCTGGTCAACGCGATGATTCCGGCTCCGGGGGAGACGCCCGGAAAGTGGTGGGACAACACCGGCTGGGAGGAGGCCAGGCTCGCCGCGGCCGAGGCCGGCGGGTATGGCGCGGAGTTCGACCTGGCTACCTACTTCCTGCACGACGTACCGCCCGAGGTCGTCGCCACGGGTGCGGATCACGAGCGGCCCGAGGCCGGCGTGGCGTTCAGCCAGCCATGCGACATCGTCGCGTGGCCGTCGGTGACCACTCACGTGATCGCCGCCACCGACGACCGCTTCTTCCCGGTGGAGTTCCAGCGCCGCCTCGCCCGCGAGCGCCTGGGCGTCACCGCCGACGAGGTTCCCGGCGGTCACCTGGTAGCGCTGTCACATCCCGTTGTACTTGCGAACCGGTTGATCGAGTACGCGGCCACCGGCACGCTGAGGACGTAACCGCGGCGACTGCCTCCATGGATCGCAGGGCGGCCTACGAGACCTCGAACACCTCCGCCTGGCCAGGGATAAGGGCGTTCCTGGTCGCCCACAGGGTGCCGTCCTTGCCGAAGGTGATGGCGGTGAGAATGGGGATCCCCGAAGCCACCTCGCCGCAGGTCAGAGTATCGACGTCGCAGGCGTTGATCGTCCCGCCGGTTGGCGCCTGGAGGATCTCGACGGCAGCCCAGCTGGCCTCATCGAGCTCGGCGACGTAGAGCGATCCGTCCGGCCCGAAGCTCAGATCGATGATCGAGGTGAAACCGCCGTCGAACACCAGCACACAGTCGGGGCTGGAACCGCACTCCGCCCATGACGCGTTCGGGGCGACCTTCCAGATCCGCGACTCGCCCGTCGGAGCAGGGAATCCCTTCAGCTCGCCGACGTAGTAGTAGCCGTCCGGGCCGATCGCGACGCTGGTC
Source organism: Jiangellaceae bacterium (assembly GCA_036373915.1). Lineage (GTDB taxonomy): Bacteria > Actinomycetota > Actinomycetes > Jiangellales > Jiangellaceae > JASLBX01. The sequence continues at coordinate 12,873 of DASUUU010000163.1, forward strand.
GGCACCGCCTGCCCCGGCAGCAGCTCGGGTAGCCCGCAGATGTCCGGCGGGCCGGTGGGACAGCCGGCCAGCTCCTTGATGTTCGCCGTCGACACGAGCTCGTCCGGGAAGACGGCCAATACCTCGACGTTGCCCTGCCGGTCCACCCGGAGCAGGTCGTTGCCTCCGGCATCCACTACGAGCGCCGCACCGCCACCCAGCGACTGGACGTCGAAGGGGTTGGAGTCCGGCGGGTCGTTTCCGTCGGGATTCACCGTCGCCTCGAACTCGAAGAGGTTGACCAGCTCGTGGCTGCGTCCCTTCGAGACCCGGTGGAGGCCCTGCCCGGTGTCGGCCTGGGGGTTCTCACCCGCCCCCGTCGATACCCAGAACGACCCTCGACCGATAGCGCTGACGTCCGTAGCACCCGGAACCGCCGCCTCGACCGAAACCTGGCCGTCGCGGATCGCCAGCACGCCGGTGCTCGCATCCGCCACCAGGATGTCCCCGTTCGGAGCGGTGTCGATCCCGAAGATCGGCCCTTGAAAGCCGTCGACCGCTCCGGCAGCGGAGGGCGCCGCCATGATCACTAGAGCTGCAGACAGCGGCGCGAGCATCCTGAACTTCTTCATCTGATCCCCCAAACCCCCATACCGACCCCCCGTCGGCACGTAAGAAGCCTCCTCGGCCACCGAGCGCATGTCAAGAAGCCGCCTTCGTTAGACGCTCCGGAGTGCTCGGTGACGAGGGGGCGAGTGGCGTGCTCAGTCCTCAGCTGACCGCCTTCTTTACGAGCGCGGCGATCTTCGCCTCTTCCGCGGAGGTCAGTTCTTTCAGTGCGAAAGAGGTCGGCCACATGTTGCCGTCGTCGAGGTTCGCCGAGCCGTTGAAGCCGAACGTCGCATACCTTTCGTTGAACTTCGACGCAGCGGTGAAGTAACAGACGACCTTGCGCTCCTTGGCATACGCAGGCATCCCGTACCAGGTTCTCGGCGACAGATCTGGTGCGCTGGCCTTGATGATCGTATGGAGCCGCTCGGCCATGGTGCGATCCGGTTCCGGCATCTCGGCGATCTTCGCGAGCACATCGGCTTCCCCGTCCGCCTTCGCCTTCTTCCCGCGCTGGCCC
>DASUUU010000164.1:0-18020 GCA_036373915.1 Jiangellaceae bacterium
CCGGAGATCCGGGCCCAGTCGTCCGGGTTGGTGGTGTTCGGCAGATCCTCGTTCTCTTTGAACTCGTCAAGGCACGCGGTCAGCAGGTGCTGAACCCGCAGGCCCTTCGCGCCGGTCTCGAGGAAGTCCTTGATCGCCATCTTCTTCGCCCGGTCGACGATGTTCTGGATCATCGCGCCGGAGTTGAAGTCGCGGAAGTACAGGACCTCCTTGTCGCCGTTGGCGTACGTGACCTCGAGGAACCGGTTCTCCTCGGTCTCGGCGTACATCCGCTCGACCGCTCGCTGGATCATCTCCGCCACCGTGCGATCGCGGTCGCCGCCGTGCTCGGCGAGGTCCTCCGGGTGCAGCGGCAGGTCCGGAGTGAGGTACTTGGAGAAGATGTCACGCGCCGACTCGGCGTCCGGCCGCTCGATCTTGATCTTGACGTCCAAGCGGCCGGGCCGCAGGATGGCCGGGTCGATCATGTCCTCGCGGTTGGACGCGCCGATCACGATGACGTTCTCGAGCGATTCCACACCGTCGATCTCGGACAGCAACTGCGGGACGATGGTGTTCTCGACGTCGGACGACACACCCGAGCCGCGGGTGCGGAACAAGGAGTCCATCTCGTCGAAGAAGACGATGACCGGCGTGCCCTCGCTAGCCTTCTCACGCGCGCGCTGGAACACCAGCCGGATGTGCCGCTCGGTTTCACCGACGTACTTGTTCAACAGCTCCGGGCCCTTGATGTTGAGGAAGTAGGACTTGCTCTCCTCTCCCCCGGTCTTGCGCGCCACCTCCTTGGCCAGCGAGTTGGCGACGGCCTTGGCGATGAGGGTCTTTCCGCACCCGGGGGGGCCGTAGAGCAGCACGCCCTTCGGCGGGCGCAGCTGATGCTCGCGGAACAGGTCCGCGTGAAGGTACGGCAACTCGATCGCATCGCGGATCTGGTCGATCTGCCGGGCCAGCCCGCCGATGTCGGAGTAGTCGATGTCGGGAACCTCTTCCAGGATCAGCTCCTCGACCTCGATCTTCGGGATGCGCTCGTAGACGATGCCGGAGCGTGGTTCGAGCAGCAGCGAGTCGCCGGCCCGCATGACCGAACCACGCAGCGGCTCCGCGATGCGCACGACCCGCTCCTCGTCGGTATGCCCGATCACCAGCGCGCGCTCGTCGTCCATCAGCTCCTTGAGCATGACGACCTCGCCGACCTGTTCGAACTCCATCGCCCGCACGACGTTGAGGGCTTCGTTGAGCATCACTTCCTGGCCGACCTGGAGGGACTCGAGGTCGACTTCGGGGCTGACGGCCACGCGCAGCTTGCGACCACCGGTGAACACGTCGACGGTGCCGTCCTCGTAGGTCGCCAGGTACACACCGAAACCCGCCGGCGGCTGAGCCAGGCGGTCGATCTCTTCCTTGAGCGCGACGATCTGATCGCGAGCCTCGCGAAGAGTCGCTGCCAGCCGGTCGTTCTGGGCCGTCACGGTCGCGAGCTGAGCTTGAGTCTCAGCAAGCCGCTCCTCCAGCACACGGGTGCTGCGCGGGCTGTCGGCCAACCGGCGGCGCAAAGCAGCTACCTCCTCCTCGAGGAAGGACACCTGCGCGGACGTGTCAGGGTCTTCCGGCCCCGGCGCACGCCGGGAACGCTCGTTGCCGCCGTCGTGAGTCGACACGATCCCTCACCTCCGATAGCTGCCTGCAAAGGCCTCCACGCCATGACCCTACCTGCCGGAGCCGACGGTGCCACTCTTCTCCGCACGGGAGCTGGCGTGGCGCACGTCACGCCGGGCTAGACGGGCTGTTGCGTGCCCGGCGCGGGGCGTCGCCGCCGAGGCGGAGCCGTCACCCCCGGGGCGAGTCTGCGGGACGTCATCAGAAAGCCGGTGTGGCCGATCATCCGGTGATCCGGCCGGACCGCGAGCCCTTCCACGTGCCACGTACGAACCATCGACTCCCAGGACACCGGTTCGGTGAACCCACCGTGCTCACGGACCGTCTCGACGGTTCGGGCCAGCTGGGTGGTCGTTGCGACGTAGCAGCACAGCACGCCGCCGGGAACCAGCGCCGCCCCTGCCGCGTCGATGCACTCCCACGGCGCGAGCATGTCCAGGATCAGCCGGTCGACGTCATGCTCGTCCAGCTCTTCGGCGAGGTCGCCGACCGTCAGCCGCCAGGCCGGGTGCGGCCCGCCGAAGAACTTCTCGACGTTCTTCGTCGCCACCGCCGCGAACTCCTCGCGCCGCTCGTACGAGTGCACCATCCCCTGCTCGCCCACCGCGCGCAGCAGCGACATGGTCAGCGCACCGGACCCGACACCGGCCTCGACGACCCGGGCTCCGGGGAAGACGTCGGCCATGGCGACGATCTGCGCCGCGTCCTTCGGGTAGATGACAGCTGCTCCGCGCGGCATCGACAGCACGAAGTCGGCCAGCAGCGGGCGTAGCGCCAGGTACGCCGTCCCGCCCGTGGACGTGATCACCATGCCCTCCGGTCGGCCGATGAGCGCATCGTGGGGGAACGACCCTTTGTGGGTGTGGAACGCCTTGCCTGGTTGCAGGGTGATGGTGTGGTGGCGACCCTTCGGGTCGGTCAGCTGGACCTGGTCGCCTGCGCGGAACGGGCCGGTGCGCTTTCTCGGGCCGGTGTCGCTCGTCGGGTCGGTGGTCACGGCACGCCAGCGTAGAGCGGAATGCCGCGGAACGCCCAGCTAGGAAGCGCTGAGGGCATTGTCGATGTCGGACGTCGAAAGCACGCCGTACACGGCGCCGAGTTTGTCCACGACGAGATACTCCGACGCGGGGGTCGCCCTCATCGCAGCCACCAGCCGCTCGCCCGCCAGGTCGGTCTGCAGGATCATCCCCGGCTGGATAGACCGAGCCACCTGCCGAACAGGAATCCATGGCCGGCGGTCCTCCGGCGTGGCGATCACCGCCGCCTCGGTGACCAGACCGGTCGGCCGATTCGCCGAGTCGACCACGACGAGTGAGCGCGCGCCCGCTTCCCGGGCCTGCCGAATGGCCTCGGCCAGCGGAGTGTCGGCCGCGACGGGAGCCGCGCGCCGAGCCAGTTTGCGGACGTCGAGCTTCGGCAGCCGGCGGCGTAGTCGGCCGACCACCAGAGCCTGGCTTGCGCCCGACCACAACAACATCGCGATCAACGCGGCCCACACGATCAGAAATATGCTGGGGCGGCCTCCGGCGAGGAGGAACGGTGCCACGAGCGCGGCGACGGCCAGGACCTGACCCGCACGGGCGGCGACGATGGTGCCGCGGTGCTCGTCACCGGTCAACTTCCAGACGATGGCCCGCAGGATGTGCCCGCCGTCCAGTGGCAGGGCGGGCAGCAGATTGAAGATTCCTACCACCAGGTTGGCGAAGGCCAGCCCGAGCAGGATGTACTCCGCGATCGGTTGCTCGAACAGCAGCGATGCGACGTAGGCCACCCCGCCGACCGCGAGCGACACGGCCGGCCCGGCGGCCGAGATGAGCACGTCACGCCCCGGCGTCGGGGATTCGCGCTCGATCTCGGTGTGGCCGCCCAGGAAATGCAGCGAGATGCCGCGGACCGGCAAGCCGAAGGCCCGCGCGGTCAGCGCGTGGCTGATCTCGTGCAGCAGCACCGATCCGTAAAGGAACACCGCGAAGGCGAAGGTCACCGCGTAGATGCCCGCGCCGAGGCCGGGCAGGGCCCGTTCGGCATTCGGTGCGAAGCCGAAGGTGATGACGGCGGCCACGATGAACCAGGTCGGGCTGACGTGCACCGGGATGCCGGCGACCCGCCCGAGGGTCAACTGGCGGAACACCTGGCGCGGCCGTCCATTACTCACCCGATCAGGCTAGTTCACATCCGGGATTGTCGGGGGTGTGCCCTAGAGTCGCCTGGCATGAGGACTGCAGCGCCCACCACTGGCGAGGAGTCGGCCGTCCGGCTGACCCTCTCCCCGTCGCGAGCGTCAGACTTCATGACCTGCCCTCTCCTGTATCGGTTCCGGACGATCGACCGCCTCCCGGAGCGGCCGAGCCCCGAAGCCACCCGTGGCACTGTGGTGCACGCCGTGCTCGAGCGGCTGTTCGACCTGCCGCCGGCCGAACGCACGCCCGAGCAGGCAGTTGCCCTGCTCTACCCGCAGTGGGAGGAGTTGCTCGCGGCTGAGCCCGAGGTTGCCTCGCTGTTCGACGACGACACCGACGGCACGGCGCTGCAAGGCTGGCTGGCCAGCGCCGAGGAACTCGTCCGGCGGTACTTCTCCCTCGAGGATCCGACTCACCTCGAGCCGGCCGAACGTGAGCTCTATGTCGAAACGACTCTGGACTCCGGGTTGTGCCTGCGCGGATATGTCGATCGTCTCGACCGCGCACCGAACACGGGCGCGCTGCGAGTCGTCGACTACAAGACCGGCAACGCCCCCCGTGAAGGCTTCGAGCAGCGGGCCATGTTCCAGATGCGGTTCTATGCGCTGGTGCTGTGGCGGCTGCACGGCCAGGTGCCCAAGCTGCTGCAACTGATCTACCTCGGCAGCGGCGAGATCCTGCGGTACGAGCCGGACGAGACCGACCTGCGGGCCACCGAGCGCAAACTCGCGGCCCTGTGGCGGGCGATCGAACGGGCCGTCGAGTCCGGCGATTGGCGACCGAACCCGACCCGAATGTGCAACTGGTGCAATCACAAGGCGCTGTGCCCTGCCTATGGCGGCACGCCGCCGCCCCTGCCTGAAGACGCCGGCCCGGGCAACGGCACCGACGAGGCGCCGTCGCCCCGGATGTCGCCTGTCGATGCCTAGGACGTCGTACCCAGCCGCTGCCGCTTGGCCTTGGTCCGTGCAGAATCGGCGGTCCCACCTACCAGGCCGTCCGTTGGTTTTCGACATAGCGCTCACCGGCGTCCTGCTCGTCTTGGGGCTCGTCCTGCTGTTCACGTACCGGCCCGACGACGGCATCGACTACTCCGAGCCCGACGCAGTGGGCGTGGTGCTCGTCGTGGCTTGGACGACACCTCTCGTGTTCCGACGGGTCGCTCCGCTACCGGTGGCACTCGTACTGGCCGTGCTCAACCTGCCGTTCCTCTTCCGCGATTACTCCGTGCCTACCGCCGCCGTGGTGGCGCTCATCGCGATCTACAGCCTGGGCGCGTATACGACCTTCGTTCGCGGCCTTGCCGGGCTCGGGGCCCTCTACGGGACCACTGTGCTCTACCTCGCCATGGCCGCCGAGCGGTATCCGGACGCCGAAGGCGTCGGTGTGGTCGGCGGCGCGTTCGTCACCCTCGGCTTCTTCGGTGCCTGGGCGATCGGCCGGTCCGTTCGCGCTCCCCGGATCTACGCCCGGGAGCAGGAGGAACGGGCGGACCAGCTGGAGCGCACCCGAGAGGCCGAGGTGCGCGCCGCGCTCGCCGAACACCGCGGCCAGATCGCCCGTGAGCTCCACGATGTTGTTGCCCATCACATCTCGGTCATGACCGTCCAGGCCGCCGGTGCGCGGCGAATGCTGGACCGCGAGCCGGAACGCAGCCGGGACGCGCTCGCCGCCATCGAGGTCGCCGGGCGCTCCGCGCTGGCGGAGATGCGACGGATCGTGGGCGTGCTTCGGGTGCCTTCGAGTGACACCGACGCCCCGGCCAGGTCGCCCCAGCCGGGATTGGCCGAGCTGCCAGAGCTGGTCGAACAGCTCGGCAGCGCCGGGCTCGAGGTGGCCATCACGGTCGAAGGGCGGCAGCGCGCGCTGCCGCTGGGGATCGATCTGACGGCGTTCCGGATCGCCCAGGAAGCCCTGACCAACACCCTCAAGCACGCCGGCACGGGCAACGCCGACGTTGTGGTGCGCTACGCTCCAGCCGAGTTGGAGGTCCGGGTGACCGACGGCGGCCAAGGACGGCAGTCCACGCAACCGGCCGAGCCACCAGGTCACGGTCTGCTCGGCATGCGTGAGCGCATCGCCCTGTACGGTGGCGATCTTTCGGCGCAGAACCGGCCGGGCGGGGGCTTCGAGGTACGGGCACGGATTCCGCTGTCCGACGACGCTTAGGGTGCTGCGATGGGGAGTCCGATCCGGGTGTTGCTGGTCGACGACCAGCCGTTGCTTCGTACGGGGTTCCGGATGATCCTGGACGGAGAACCGGACATCACCGTGGTAGGTGAATGCAGCGACGGCGAGGCGGCCGTGGCCGACTGCCGGGCGCTCCAGCCCGATGTCGTCGTGATGGACATCCGGATGCCGCGGCTCGACGGCGTCCAGGCCACTCGAGCGATCACCGGCGAGGCCCGCGACAGCACACCCCGCGTTCTTGTGCTCACTACCTTCGATCTCGACGAGTACATCGTCGAGGCGCTGCGCGCGGGTGCGAGCGGCTTTCTGCTCAAGGACGCTCCAGCCGACGATCTTGTCGCCGCCATCCGGACGGTCGCCCGGGGCGATGCCGTCGTAGCCCCGAGTGTGACCCGGCGGCTGCTCGACATGTTCGCCCGGCATGTGCCGGCCGCCGACGAGCGCGAGGAGTCACGGGCGCTCGGGTTACTCACTGAACGCGAGCGGGAGGTTCTCACCCTGGTGGCCCGCGGCCTGTCGAACGCCGAGATAGCCGCCGAGCTTGTCGTATCCGAGACGACCGTCAAGACTCATGTCGGCAACGTGCTGACCAAGCTCGGCGTCCGCGACCGGGTACAGGCCGCCGTCTACGCGTACGAAAGCGGCCTGGTTCAGCCCCGTTCCCGGTGACCCGCCTTGTCGATCTTGCGACAATCCTCAGCATCGCACCGTGTGGATTGTCATGGGATGAGGGCGATTCTCGGCGTCGGTCAACCCGCCAGCCGGTCGACGATCGCGCCGTACACCCGAGGGAGCCGGCACGCCAGCGGCACGATCCTGCTCCGGAGCGCGGGCCGGCGTCCTGCACCGACCAATGCGCTCGTCAGCAGCCGGTAGTCACGGGTGATCCGCCGCCAGTCCGTCTCGTACCGTGCCGGGTTTCCCGCGGCGACCGCCGTGATTGCGGCGCGGGCCTGGACCAGGCCGAGCCGGATGCCTTCGCCGGTGAGCGCGTCGACGTACCCCGCTGCGTCACCCACCAGCAGCACCCGCCCGGCGACCCGCCGTGTCGCCGCCTGGCGCAGCGGGCCCGCCCCTCGCAGCATCGAGGCCCGGTCGGACTCTGCTAGCCGGCACCAAGCGGAGGTGGCCCGCACGGCGGTGTCGTAGTCGACGCTCCGGTCTCCGAGGACGGCGACGCCCACCAGGTCGCGGCCCACCGGCGTGATGTAGACCTCCGCTGAGGGCGTCCAGTGAACCTCCACGAACTCGCTCCACGGCTCCACCCTGAAGTGCCGCCGAAGGCCGAACCGGCGGGGATTCCTGTCCGCCCGGACAAGCCCGAGTTCCTGCCGGATCCGCGAGTGCAGGCCGTCGCAGGCCAGCAGCCATCGGGCCCGCAGCCCGGCGGCCGAGACGGCAGCGGCGTCCTGGGAGACCTCGGCGACCCTGGCCGCCACCACGCCGACTCCCAGCGCGCGCGCTCTGGCGGCGAGTGCCTGGTGAAGCGATGTCCGTCGCACCCCCAGCCCTGGCCCGGCTCGGAAGCGATGATCGGCGACCGAGCCGTTCGCGACGTACCGGATGCCGGACAACGCAAACCCGTCGACGTGTGCTCCCAGTCGATCGAGCGCGGTGAGAGCGCCCGGCATCAGGCCCTCGCCGCACGCCTTGTCGATCGGGACGGGACGCGGCTCGCACACGATCACCGAGAGACCGGCCAGCCGAGCTTCGATCGCAGCGGCCAGTCCGACCGGCCCGCCACCGGCCACCATCACGTCCGCATCGACCATTGCGGCCATCGTAGGTTCCCTCGCTTGGCGATCAGGTGACAAACTCCGAAACCCCGCCCTGCTCACAAGCCCCATACCCCACCTGATCGTCGACCCGCCCTCCACGGCAAACACGATCAGGTGACAAACTCCGAAACCCCGCCCTGCTCACCAGCCCGACACCCCACCTGATCGTCGATCCGCCCGCGATCAGGTGACAAACCGGCGATCAGATGGCTCGGCCGTGGCGAGGGCGCGCTCCTCCACCGGGATCCGGAACCCCAGCAGCAGAACCGCGTTCGCGATGCTGAACACCACCGCGGTCACCCACGCGCTGTGCACCAACGGCAGGGCGGCCACCTCGACCGTCACGGCCAGGTAGTTGGGGTGCCGCAGCCACCGGTACGGTCCGTCCGTCACCAGCGGGTAGCCCGGCACCACGATGACGCGGGTGTTCCACTGCGCGCCCAGGGCCGCCACGCACCACCACCGCAGCGCCTGAGTCGCCAGCACGATCGCCACCATCGGCCAGCCGAGCCACGGCATGAACGGTCGGTCGGCCACCGCCACCTCGACAACACAGGACGCCAGCAGGGCGCCGTGCAGGATCGCCATCACCGGGTAGTGCGAGCGGCCGTACTCGACACCACCGCGGGCGAATGCCCAGTCGGCATGCCGCTTGGAGACGATGAGCTCGGCGACGCGCTCCGCCGCGACCGCGGCCACCAGCATGACGTAAGCGATCACTAGGGCCACCTCAGCAGGACGAGTTCAGAACAGAAGCCCGGTCCCATCGCCAGCATCATGCCATCCGAGCCGGGTGGCGGCGGGTGGGCCAGCGTCCAACCCAGGACATGAAGGACCGACGCCGACGACAGATTGCCCACCTGCGCCAGCGACCACCGCGCCGCGCTGAGCTCGCCGTCGGCCAACCCGAGCGCGTTGCCCATCGCGTCCATCACCTTCGGGCCACCCGGGTGCGCCACCCACGATCCGATGTCGGTGATCTTCAATTCGTGATCTTCCAAGAACCTGGTCACGTCTTCGCCGAGATGTTCTTCGACCACGTCGGCCACGCTCGCGGCGAGCACGATGCGAAAACCGCTCCCGCCGACGTCCCACCCCATGACCCGCTCGGTATCCGGGTAGAGCGTGCTTCGCGTGGCCACCACCCGTGGACCCTGCGCACCGAGCGCCCGAGCACGCGCGTCGCCGGCGAGCACCACCGCCGACACGCCGTCCCCGAACAGCGCGCTGGCCACCAGATTCGCCACCGAGTCGTCGTCGCGCTGAACGGTGAGCGAACAAGCCTCGGCAGCCAGCAGCACCGCCACGCCGTCCGCGTCACCGGCCAGCACGTCGTGCAGCCGGGCCAACCCTGCCGCCCCGGCGACGCAGCCGAGCCCGAACACCGGGATCCGCCGCACGTCAGGACGCAGCCCCAACGCCGCCACCAGCCGCGCGTCGACCGAGGGAGCACCGATACCGGTCACCGACACGGTCATCAGCACGTCAACGTCCGCCGGTCCCAACCCGGCCGCGTCCAACGCGTCTCTCACCGCCTCAGCGCCGCGCTCGACCGCGAACCGCAGATAGGCGTCGTTGGCCGCGCCGAATCCATCCAGCCGGCCGTAATCATGCAGCGGCAACACTAGGTGGCGTGACTCGACCCCGCTGGCCACGTGGAACCGCTCCAGCAACTCGCGGCGCCGGTCCCGAAGGCCGAGCATCTCGACGACCGCTCGCGTGATCTCCGCCTGCTCGTAGCGGTGAGGCGGTAGTGCTGTGGCCGCGGCGAGGACCTGGGTCACCCTGCCATCGTGACAGACAGTTAGGCTCGGCGGCTGTGGTCAAGCCGATAGATCCTGATTTCCTCGCCCTTCCGATGCGCGCCCTCGCCGAGGTGGCCCTGCAGCGGGCACGTGAGCTAGGCGCCGAGCATGCCGACTTCCGCCTCGAGCGAATCCGCAGCCAGGACATCTCGCTTCGGGACGGCCGGCTGGACGGCAGCCATGACGGTGAGGACGTCGGATTCTCGGTCCGGGTCATCCGGGACGGAACCTGGGGATTCGCCGCCGCCGTCGACTTGACCGCCGACGAGGCCGCTCGCACCGCCGAGCAGGCCATCGAGGTGGCCAAGGTCGCGAGCTCGATGAGCTCCGAGCGGGTGGAATTGGCGCCCGAACCGGTGTACGACGACGTCATCTGGGTGTCGGCGTACGAGATCAATCCGTTCGACGTGCCCGATTCCGACAAGCTGGCGCTGATGATCGACTACTCCCGCCGAGTACTGGATCGCGACGGCGTCGACCATGTCACCGCCCGGCTCAGCCAGGTGATCGAGGGCAAGTTCTACGCCGACACGGCAGGGACGATGACGACCCAGCAGCGGGTACGAATTCATCCAGAGGTCGAGGCGTTGGCCGTTGATGCCGATTCGGGCCGGTTCGAGACGATGCGTACCATCGCCGCGCCCGCCGGCCGCGGGTGGGAGTACGCGACCGGCGCCGACGGCATCGTCGACTGGGCGGCCGAGCTGGACCGGCTACCGAATCTGCTCACCGAGAAGTTGGCCGCGCCCAGTGTCCAGCCCGGTGTCTACGACCTGGTCATCGATCCCACCAACTTGTGGCTCACCATCCACGAGTCGATCGGTCATGCCACCGAGCTCGACCGGGCGTTGGGGTACGAGGCCAACTACGCCGGAACCTCGTTCGCGACGATCGACAAGCTCGGCACGCTGCGGTACGGGGCGCCGGTCATGCAGGTCACCGGCGACCGCACTGCTGCCCATGGGCTGTCCACGATCGGCTACGACGACGAGGGCGTGCAGGCACAGCAATGGGACATCGTCCGAGACGGCGTTCTCGTCGGTTACCAGCTCGACAGGAGAATGGCCGCGATGATGGCCGGCACGCTCGGCGTCGGCCGGTCCAATGGCTGCGCGTTCGCGGACTCCGCCGGCCACGTTCCCGTCCAGCGGATGGCCAACGTGTCGCTTCAACCGGCGGCAGGCGGCCCCACCACCGAAGAGCTGATCGGCCAGGTGGAGCGCGGCATCTACGTCGTGGGCGACAAGTCCTGGTCGATCGACCAGCAGCGGTACAACTTCCAGTTCACCGGCCAGCGGTTCTACCACATCACCGACGGGAAACTGGCCGGCCAACTCAATGACGTGGCCTACCAGTCGACCACGACCGACTTCTGGGGTTCGCTCGAGGCCGTCGGAGGTCCGCAGACATATGTGCTCGGTGGCGCGTTCAACTGCGGCAAGGCCCAGCCCGGCCAGATTGCACCGGTGTCGCACGGCTGCCCGTCGGCGCTGTTCCGCGGCGTCCGGATCCTCAATACCGCTCAGGAGGCAGCTCAGTGACCATGACACCGCAACAGATCGTCGACCGCTGCCTCGAGCTCGCCAAGGCGGACGGCTGCGTCGTGCTCGTCGACGAGAGCCACAATGCGAACCTGCGCTGGGCCAACAACACCCTGACCACCAACGGAATCATGCGGTCCCGCTCGGTCACCGTGATCGCCACCATCGACGGCGGCACCGGAATCTCGTCCGGCGTGGTCGCCCGGAGCGCGGTGACTCCCGACACTCTCGAACCGCTGGTCCGGGCCGCCGAGCAGGCCGCACGCGACAACGGGCCAGCCGCGGACGCCCAACCGCTCGTCACGGGGACTGCAACCGCGGATTGGACCGACGAGCCGGGCGATACCTCCATGGCCGTGTTCGGCGAGATCGCACCCGGCCTCGGCGACGCGTTCGGCCGCGCCCGGTCCGCAGACCGCGTGCTGTACGGGTACGTCGAGCACGACGTCACGACCACCTACCTCGGGTCCTCGTCCGGGCTGCGGCGACGGCACGTGCAACCGACCGGGCACGTCGGCATCACCGGCAAATCGGGCGATCTGACCCGCTCGGCGTGGGTTGGGCGGGCGTCCCGCGACATGACCGACGTGAATGTCGCGAACCTGGACGCCGAACTCACCCGCCGGCTCGACTGGGCCGAGCGCCGCATCGACCTGCCCGCCGGCCGGTACGACACCGTGCTGCCGCCTACCGCTGTGGCGGACCTGATGATCTACGCCTACTGGGTGATGAGCGCCCGCGACGCCCACGATGGCCGGACGGTGTTCTCCAAGCCCGGCGGTGGCACCCGGGTCGGCGAGCGCCTCTCCCGGTACCCCGTCACGTTGTGGTCCGATCCCGTGGCGTCCGGTATGCAGTGTGCGCCGTTCGTCGTGGCCCACGCGTCGGGGGTACACCAGAGCGTGTTCGACAACGGGCTGCCCATCTCGCGCACCGAGTGGATCAGCGGCGGCACGCTCAGCGCACTCCAGCAGACCAGGCACTCCAGCACGCTGACCGGCCTGGACATGACACCTGTGGTCGACAACCTGGCCATGTCCGTGGCCGGTGCGACGGGAACCGCTGACGATCTTGTCGCGGGCGTCGAGCGCGGGCTGCTGCTCACCTGTCTCTGGTACATCCGCGAGGTCGACCCGCAGGTGCTGTTGCTGACCGGGCTGACGAGGGACGGGGTGTACCTGGTGGAGAACGGTGAGGTGGTCGGCGCGGTCAACAACTTCCGGTTCAACGAGAGCCCGGTGGCGCTGCTGGACCGGTTCGCTGTCGCCGGGGCGACCCAATCGGCGTTCAGCAGGGAATGGGGCGACTATTTCCCGCGTACCGCGATGCCGGCGCTACGGGTGCCGGACTTCAACATGTCCTCGGTATCGCAGGCCTCTTAGCGTTCCGATTCGGCGGGGACGGCCTCCGGCGGCTGCACGGCGTGGCCGGCCGAGGGCTGCGACCTGCGCTCCCGAACGTGTCGGACGAGTTCGACAGCGACGGTGATACCGAGCGCGATCGCGAGGCCGGTGGCGAGGCCGAGCAACGGCTCGTCTTCGAACGCCTGGCCGCCGAGGTAACCGATCGTGGCCGCGTAGGCACCCCACGACAGTGCGGCGATGGCATCGAAGAAGGAGAACTTCTTCAGCGGGTACCGGACCGTCCCGCAGGTCAACGTCGTCGCGGTCCGACCGCCGGGAATGTAGCGCGCGATCACCAGGATCAGCCCGCCGCGTTTGTAGAGCGTTCGGGCCGCCCAGTCGAACGCCTTGCGCGAGCGCGACTCCGCCCCCGCCTTCGCCACCAATCGTGCGCCGCCCTGCCGCCCGATGAAGTACGAGATGTGATCTCCGATGAACGCACCGGCCGCGCTGCTGACGATGACCAGCAGCAGGTTGGGATCGGCACTTGTGGCGGTGAACACGCCCGCGCTGATCACCAGCGTCTCGCTGGGCACCACCGGGAAGAACGCGTCGATCGCCGCGAAGGCCAGCAACGCCAGGTAGATCCACGGCGAGGCCATCGCGTTCTCGGCGACTTCGACGATTCCGTCGATCACGTGTTCCCCTCTCGGCAAGCGCCCTTGGCCTCTGATGGTAGGCGCCGCCACAGCACCAAACGTCGCACTTGAGGGTGAACATTCCCTGACATTCCCTCGGGGTCGGCCCCGACCCAGGGGCTGCCGGCACTCTGCACCCGCGCGGCCGACGTTGTCAGGGCCGCCTGGCACGCTGCGTCGACGAACGGACCGGCGAACCGAGGGAGGACGGCCGTGGGTCAGAACTCCAGAAGGGGGCGCGAGGCCACGCAACACGAGCGGCGGCGCCGCGAGAATACGGGTACGCACGCTCGAGGACGCACGATGAGCGGGCCGTCACGCCTCGAAGGCCGACGGATCCGGGCACGAACACACCAAGTTGCGGTCGCCGTACGCCCCGTCGATCCGCCGTACCGGCGGCCAGTACTTGTCCGCCCGCACCGATGCCACCGGGAACACGGCCGTCTCTCTCGAGTACGGGTGCGTCCACTCGGACACCAGCGTCGACGCGGTGTGCGGCGCGTTGCTAAGCGGATTGTCCTGCGCCGGCCACTCCCCTGCTGCAACCTTGTCGATCTCTCGCCGGATCGCAATCATGGCGTCGCAGAAACGGTCGATCTCTGCCAGGTCCTCGCTTTCCGTCGGCTCGATCATCAAGGTGCCGGCGACAGGAAACGACATGGTCGGGGCATGGAAGCCGTAGTCGATCAGTCGCTTGGCGACGTCCTCGGCCGTGATACCGGTGGCCTTGGTCAGCGGGCGCAGGTCGACGATGCATTCGTGGGCCACGAGCCCGCCCGTTCCGGAGTACAGCACGGGGAAGTACTCGCCCAACCGCGCCGCGATGTAGTTCGCCGACAAGACGGCGATCTTCGTGGCCAGGGTCAGGCCCGCCGGACCCATCATCCGGACGTACGCCCACGAGATCGGCAGGATAGAGGCCGACCCGAACGGCGCTGCTGAGATCGGGCCGACGCCGGTGGCCGGCCCGGCCTCGGGCAGCAGCGGATGGTTCGGCAGGAACGGCGCGAGGTGGGACCGCACGCCGATCGGCCCCACGCCGGGCCCGCCACCACCGTGCGGGATGCAGAACGTCTTGTGCAGGTTCAGATGGCTCACGTCCGCGCCGAACTGGCCGGGCTTGGCCACCCCGACCAGCGCGTTGAGGTTCGCCCCGTCGACGTACACCTGCCCACCGGCCTCGTGCACCAGCCGGCACAGCTCGGTGATGCCCTCTTCGTACACTCCGTGCGTAGACGGGTAGGTCACCATGATCGCCGCCAAGCGGTGCCGGTGTTCGGCGATCTTCGCCCGAAGGTCGTCCAGGTCGACCGTCCCGCCTTCGGCCGCCGCCACGACGACTACCCGCATGCCGGCCATGACGGCCGAGGCGGCGTTGGTGCCGTGCGCGCTCGACGGGATCAGGCAGACGTCCCGCTGATCGTCACCGTTCGACCGGTGGAACGCCCGGATCGTGAGCAACCCGGCGAGCTCGCCCTGCGAACCTGCGTTCGGCTGGATGGACACCGCGTCGTATCCGGTGATGGCCGCGAGCCAGGCCTCGAGTTGCCGGATGAGTTCCAGGTACCCCTGGGCCTGCTCGATAGGGGCGAACGGATGGATACCGGAGAAGCCCGGCCAGGTGATCGGTTCCATCTCGGTGGTGGCGTTCAGCTTCATCGTGCAGGAGCCGAGCGGGATCATGCCCCTGTCCAGCGCGTAGTCCTTGTCCGAGAGCCGGCGAAGGTACCGCAGCATGGAGGTCTCCGAGCGATGGACCGCGAACACCGGGTGGGTGAGGAACTCCGTCGTTCGGCGCAGTTCGGCCGGAATGGCGGGCTCGGTCCGGTCGTCCGCCCCGGACGCGCCGAAGGCCTTCCACACCAGGTCAAGATGTGAGGCGGTCGTCACCTCGTCGCAGGCGATCCGAACGTGGTCGGCGTCGGCGAGCCCGAGGTTGACCCCGAGCGAGGCGGCCGCGGCGACCACCGCCTCTGCCCTTCCGGGAACGCGCGCCAGGACGGTGTCGAAGTACGCGTCGTGGACAACCTGGACACCTCCGGCCCGTAAGCCCGCAGCCAGGGTCGTGGTATGCCCGTGTACCCGGCGTGCGATGTCGCGGAGCCCATCCGGGCCATGCCATACGGCGTACATCGACGCGATCACGGCGAGCAGCACCTGCGCGGTGCAGATGTTGGACGTCGCCCGCTCGCGACGAATGTGCTGCTCACGCGTTTGCAGCGCGAGCCGGTACGCGGGCGCGCCGTCGGCGTCGACCGAAACGCCGACCAGCCGGCCGGGCAGCCCACGCTCCAACCCGGCCCGGACCGCGATGAAACCGGCGTGTGGGCCGCCGTAACCGAGCGGTACGCCGAAGCGCTGCGACGACCCGACCGCGATGTCCGCACCCTGCTCCCCCGGCGGGACCAGCAGGGTCAGGGCAAGCAGGTCCGCCGCCACGCTGACCAGCGCCGATCGTTCGTGCGCTGCGTCGATAAGCGGCCGCAGATCACGCACCCGTCCCGACGCACCTGGATACTGCAGCACCAGGCCGAACAGGTCGCCGTCCGGCAGACCGGCCTCCAGATCGGCCACCACCACCTCGATGCCGAGCGGCTCTGCTCGGGTTTGGATCACCGCTATGGTCTGCGGCAGGCAGTCCGCGTCGACGACGAGCCGGTTGCTCGTCGTGCGGGTCGACCGCCGCATCAGGGTCATCGCCTCGGCCGCGGCCGTCGCCTCGTCAAGCAGGCTGGCGTTGGCGGTGCGTAGGCCGGTCAGATCGGCCACCATGGTCTGGAAGTTCAACAGCGCCTCGAGCCGGCCTTGCGAGATCTCGGGCTGGTAGGGCGTGTACGCGGTGTACCAAGCCGGGCTCTCCAGGACGCGGCGCACGACGACCGGCGGCGTGACGGTGTCGTAGTAACCGAGACCGATCATCTGGACATGCCGCTGGTTCCGCCGAGCCAGGCCACGAAGTTCGTCCAAGGTCTCCTGCTCGGTTGCCGCACCGGGCAGGTCCAACTCGCCGGCCTGGCGGATACCGGCGGGGACGGCGGCGTCGATCAGCGCGTCCAGGGTCGGGAAGCCGACTCGTTCGAGCATTCTGGCGATCTCGGCGTCGCGCGGGCCGACGTGGCGAGCGGCGAACGGGGCGGACACACTGACTTCGGATAGAGAGTGGGACATCGGCATAGCTCCCTAGCGGGCTGTGGTGTCCCCCCTCTGTCGGGCCAACCGATGCCCTCCAGAGTTGCCTCGCCCGACCAGTCCTTCGTGCCTGAGAGGTTGACGGGGTGTTGCCCCTTCGGCGCCCCGGTTGCTGCGGGGTCTCTCCCGGCCGAGTTCGACGGCTCGACAGTTAGGGTAACGCGGCTGGGCCGGCTGGGCGAACGGCAATACGGTTGGCCGCCCACCAGGTGTCTCGGCGCCGTACCACCCGCGTGCGCATGGTACGGCAGGGTGGCGCATGCTGAACGTGATCGACCGGCTGGGTGGTTCAGGCACCGGCCACGCGGCTCCGGCGGCGGGCTGCGAGTTCGTCGCCCGGGTGCTCGGCGGCGTCCTCGCCCGGACGCTCGGCCGGCAGTTCGATGAGAGTGGCCTCGACCTCTCGCCAGACCCGGCCAACGGCGATGCCGAACACACCCTGGCCGCCTTGCACAAGGTCGACCACCTCATCGGCCGACGTGCACTCGTAGACGCTGGCCCCGTCGCTCATGAGTGTGATGCCGGCCAGGTCCTCGACACCGCGCTCACGCAGGTGCTGCACTGCCTGGCGGATCTGCTGCAACGAGACTCCGGTATCGAGAAGCCGCTTGACGATCTTCAGAACGAGGACGTCCCTGAACGAGTACAGCCGCTGGCTGCCGGACCCGTGGGCCGGGCGGATCGACGGCTCGACCAAGCCCGTCCTGGCCCAGTAGTCCAGCTGCCGGTAGGTGATCCCAGCCGCGGCGCACGCGGTCGGGCCGCGGTAACCGACGTCCTCCGGGACCGGCCCGACCATGCCCTCGAACAGCAGCCCTTGTCGGCTGGCTTCGGCCGCGGCGTCGCGATCAGCGCCACCTGCCGGGCCAGCGCCGCGTGTGCTGTCTCCGCTCACGCCGATCCCTCCGTGAAATTGACTTGACCACTTGTGACGCTAGGGCGCGGACGGGACCCCGGTCAATGCAACACGCGGGACAAGCCTCGACCCAAACTTCAGACTA
The DNA here is from genome assembly GCA_036373915.1 of Jiangellaceae bacterium. Lineage (GTDB taxonomy): Bacteria > Actinomycetota > Actinomycetes > Jiangellales > Jiangellaceae > JASLBX01. The sequence continues at coordinate 17,382 of DASUUU010000164.1, forward strand.
TTCCGTTCGGAATCAGCGTTCGCTGCCGAAGTCTTCGGGAGACACGTGGTCGAGGAACTCGCGGAACCGCTCCACCTCGTCCTCGCGATCGACATCGTTGCCCTCCGTGATCAGGATACCGACCTCGTCGAGCAGCGGTTCGGCGGCGAAGATCGGGGTTCCGGTCCGCAGCGCGATGGCGATCGAGTCGGACGGGCGGGAGCTGACCCGGACGCCGCCGCTGAATACGAGCTCGGCGTAGTAGGTGCTATCACGCATCTCGGTGATGAGGACCTGCTCCAGCCGGGCGCCCAGCGCGTCGAGCACGTCCTTGAACAGGTCGTGGGTAAGCGGGCGTGGTGGCGTCATGCCCTGCTGGGCGAACGCGATGGCAGTCGCTTCGACTGCTCCGATCCAGATAGGAAGGTAACGCTCGCCGTCGCTCTCACGAAGAAGAACGATCGGCTGGTTCGATGGCATTTCCACCCGGACACCGACCACGTCGAGCTCTCTCACGCCATCCACGTTACTCCGTGTTCCGCGCGCACACACGAGAGCGCCACCGAGGTTCGCCGTTCGTCGGCTCAGCGGCCACCCAACTGGCGGACGCGGGATTCGACGAGGGTGGCATGTAGGCGTCCGGTGAGCCGGCCTACCTCG
>DASUUU010000165.1:0-31216 GCA_036373915.1 Jiangellaceae bacterium
GAGCATGGCCCGATGCGTGCGATGGGAGAAGCCGAACAGTTCGGCCATCATCCGGATGTGGGGAACGGGACCGAGCGTCGGTGCGATCAGCGCCACGCGGCGGGGCGCCGGCAGTCCGTCGTTGACGGCCCATGCCGTCACGGCGGCGCCCAGGGAATGGGCTACGACGGCGACCGGCGGTCCGTACGTCCCGACGACCGCCCGCATCGTATCCAGCAGTTCCTGGCCGGTCGACCGGCGGGCGCCATGCCTACCGGGTCCGGATTCGCCATGGCTCGGGGCGTCGTAGGCGACGACCTGATGACCACGAGCGGCCAGTGGCTCGACGAAGGCGCCGAGCTGCCCGCGCCAGCCGCCCCAGCCATGCACGAGGTAGAGCGGAGGCCCTTCACCCCAGGCTTCGACGGCCACCTCTCGACCGCCCGGGAGCGCGACGGTCGATACTGTGCTCGGTGGCGCGGTCAGGCCGGGGATCGGCCGGTCATCGCGACGGCTGCCGTTCGATTGCGGCAGCGTGCACCAGATCCGGAACGCCAGCCGCCCGCCGGCGGTGGGCGCCAGGCGATCGAGGACCGCGAACGAGCCCCGCAGCGCCAAGAACTGAGCGGTTGCGCGTTGTGCACGAACGGTCGTGCTTTTTCGTGTCGATACTGCTGCGGTGGCGGTCATGAGAGATCTCCTCAGGCGGTGTCGGACGTAGGTCGGGCAGCGTCGAGGAGGTCCTCGAAGGACTGCCTGGCGTGTGCCTCGGCCGCCGGATCACCTAGCAGCCGGTACGAGTGGTAGAAGCCGAGCATGACGCCATGCAGGGCGAATGCGAATTCCGCCGGGTCGGCGTCGTCGAGGAAGTGCCCTTCGGTGATGCCCGTGCGGAAGACGTGAGCGATCGTTTCGTGCAGGTCGGTGTGGTCGCGAACGAGCTGGTCGCGGACCGCGCCGGGCCGGTCGTCGTACTCGGCCGCTGCCTTGACGAACAAGCAGCCTCCCGGCATGCGGGTGCGCCCACACGTCACCCAGTGCTCGAAGAGCGACCGTACTCGCGGCTCGCCGCGCGGCGTGGTGAGCGCGGGCCGGATGACCGCGTCGATGAACTCTTCGCGCGCCTGGGCCAGGACCTGTAGTTGCAGCGACTCCTTCGACTTGGCGTGTGCGAACAACCCGCTCTTCGACATGCCGGTGGCCGCGGCCAACTCGCCGATGGTGAGCCCGGACAGGCCGACCCGTGCCGCAGTCTCCACGCCGCGGTGCAGGATGGCTTGCCGAGTTGCGTCGCCCTTGCTCACAGAACGCAGAATAGTACGATCGTTCGTTCTTGTCTAGTCGCGGCTTTCGATAGTCACCCCTCGCGTAAGGTCAGAGTCCGTGACCCAGCCCTGGAGCATCGGTGTGGCAACGGGTATCGGATCGTTGCCCTACGTCGATCCGGACGAGGCCGCGCGTGTCGTCACCGGCGAGCTGCCTGATCTTCCTTATCTTCCCGAGTTGCCGCTGCGCGGAGCGGGCGCCGACATGATCGGCCGGACGGCGTCGCTGCTGGTGGATCTGCATGTCGACCTCCAGCCGGCGGGGTGGCGGCTGACCGATCGGCCCGGGGCGGATGAGCGCGGTGCCCACGCGCTGCTGCGAGCAGATCTCGACGCCTTGGAGATTGCGGCGCTCGGGTACTCCGGCCCGTTGAAGCTTCAGGTGACCGGACCGCTGACGCTCGCCGCCTCGATCGAACGGCCCCGCGGCGACCGGGCCCTCGCCGACCACGGCGCACGGCGTGACCTGGCTCAGTCCCTGGCCGAAGGCGTCCGCGAGCACATGGCCGACGTGGCCAAGCGGGTGCCGGGAGCGCAGGTCGTCGTCCAGTTCGACGAGCCGTCGCTGCCGGCCGTTCTGGCCGGGGCGATCCCGACCTCGAGCGGCTTCGGCCGGCACCGGGCCGTGGACCCCGCAGAGGCTGAGCAGTTGCTGGCCGAGGTGGTGCTCGCGGCGGGGGAGTGGGCCGTGGTGCACTGCTGCGCCCCCGACGTTCCGGTGCGGCTTGTGCAGCGGGCGGGTGCGCAGGCGGTGTCGCTGGACGTCGGACTGTTGACCGGGGACGTTCTCGACGAGCTCGCCGAGGCGGTGAACGACGGCCTGGCGGTGTGGCCGGGCATCGTCCCGGCGCGGCGGCCCGACCGCGTCCCGTCAGAGCGGGAACTGATCGAGCGGCTGGAGCGGCTGTTCGCCAGGCTCGACGCCGATCCCGCGCACCCGGACGCTGGGACGGTCGTGACGCCGGCGTGTGGACTTGCAGGCGCGGACCTCGGCTGGGCTCGAGAGGTGCACCGGCTGGTGCGCGATGTCGCGCAAGGTTTCGCCGAGCATGTCGGCGAGGCCCGGTAGCGTCTGACGATGTGACGACGCACGAAACTGAGCCCGCGGGGGCGGCGGAGATTCCCGCCAAGGCCCGCGAGAAGCACGCCGAGCTGGCCGAGCAGGTTGAAGAACACCGGTACCGCTACTTCGTGCTCGACCGTCCGGTCATCGCCGACGCACAGTTCGACACTCTGGTGCGCGAGCTCGAGTCCCTGGAGGAGCAGTATCCGGCCCTGCGCACGCCCGACTCGCCGACGCAGAAGGTTGCCAGCACGTACTCCACGGACTTCGCGGCGGTCGAGCACCCGACCCGGATGGAGAGCCTCGACAACGCGTTCACCGAAGAAGAACTGGTCGCGTGGGCGCAGCGGGTCGAGCGCGAGGTGGGCACCGGTGCGGAGTACCTGTGCGAGCTCAAGGTCGACGGCCTCGCGGTCAACCTCGTCTACGAGCGTGGTCGTCTGGTCCGTGGCGCTACCCGTGGCGACGGGCGCACGGGTGAGGACGTCACGCCCAACATCAAGTCGATCGAGGGTATCCCGCACCGGCTGACCGGCGACGACGTTCCCGCATTGCTCGAGGTCCGCGGCGAGGTCTACTTCCCGGTCGAGGACTTCGAGGCGCTGAACGCGTCGCTGGTCGAGGCGGGCAAGGCGCCGTTCGCCAACCCGCGCAACACCGCGGCGGGATCGCTGCGGCAGAAGGATCCTCGGGTCACGGCCGGCCGCCGGCTCCGCATGGTCTGCCACGGCATCGGAAAACGCGACGGGTACGAGCTGGCCCGGCAGTCCGAGGCGTACGACGCGCTCCGCGGTTGGGGGCTCCCGGTGAGCGACCGGGTGCGGGTGGTCAAGACGCTCGCGGAGGTGCAGGAGTACACCGCCTACTACGGCGAGCACCGACACTCCGTCGAGCACGAGATAGACGGCGTCGTGGTCAAGGTCGACCAGATCGACCTGCAGCGCCAGCTGGGGTCGACCTCGCGGGCGCCTCGGTGGGCCATCGCGTTCAAGTACCCGCCGGAGGAGGTCAACACCAAGCTGCTCGACATCCGGGTCAATGTCGGCCGTACCGGCCGGGTGACCCCGTACGGGGTGATGGAGCCGGTCAAGGTGTCCGGCTCGACGGTCGAGAACGCCACGCTGCACAATGCCCAAGAGGTCAAGCGCAAGGGCGTGTTGATCGGCGACACAGTGGTGCTGCGCAAGGCCGGTGACGTCATCCCTGAGATCGTCGGGCCGGTCGTCGATCTGCGCGACGGCACCGAGCGGGAGTTCGTCATGCCCACCGAGTGCCCGTCGTGCGGCACTCCGCTGGCGCCGGCCAAGGAGAACGACGTCGACATCCGCTGTCCGAACTCTCGGTCGTGCCCGGCGCAGTTGCGCGAGCGGCTGTTCCACCTGGCGGGCCGCGGGGCGTTCGATATCGAGGTGATGGGGTGGGAGGCCGCATCGGCGCTCCTTGACGCCGGAGTCGTGCACGACGAGGGTGACGTCTTCGACCTGACCGACGACAAGCTGCTGGGCATCCCCATGTTCACCAGGGCGGCGACCAAGGCCGAGCGCGAGACCGGCCGCGGCGAACGTGTGCTCAGTGCCAACGGCGAGCGTCTGCTGGCGAACCTCGAGTCGGTGAAGTCCCAGCCGCTGTGGCGGGTGCTCGTTGCACTGTCAATCCGCCACGTCGGCCCCACCGCAGCGCGAGCTCTGGCGATGGCGTTCGGCTCACTTGACGCCATCGAGGAGGCCGCCTCCAGTGGCGAAGCCGGCGAGGCCCGGCTGGCTGCTGTCGAAGGTGTCGGCCCGACCATTGCGGCCTCCCTGCGCGAATGGTTCGACGTCGACTGGCATCGCGAGATCATCCGCAAGTGGCGTGCGGCAGGGGTTCGGATGGCCGACGAGCGTGACGAATCGATGCCTCGCACCCTGGAGGGTGTGACGGTCGTGGTCACCGGGTCGTTGCCGAACTTCTCCCGAGACGAAGCCAGAGAGGCGATCCTCGCCCGGGGCGGCAAAGCGGCGGGCTCGGTCTCGAAGAACACGTCCTTCCTCGTCGCCGGCGAAAGCGCGGGCTCCAAGCTCGACAAGGCGATCGAGTTGGGCGTGCCGGTGCTCGACGAGGACGGGTTCCGAACCTTGCTCGAGTCCGGGCCGGAAGCCGTATCGACGTCCTGACCCTGGCTCGGGCTCAGGCGCCGAGCCAGGCGAGCACGGCCATGACCCGGCGATGGTCGTCTTCTGATGGCGGCAGATCCAGCTTGGTAAGGATCGAGGAGATGTGCTTTTCCACCGCTCCCTCGGTGATGACGAGCTTGCGGGCGATCGCGGAGTTGGTGCGCCCCTCGGCCATCAGGCCGATCACCTCGCGCTCCCGGACCGTGAGCTCATCCAGAGGATCGCGCCGCCGCCGGGCGAAGAGCTGAGCGACAACTTCCGGATCAAGAACAGTGCCACCCGATGCGACCCGTTCGAGGGCGTCGGACAGTTCGGCAAGCGCCGACACCCGATCCTTGAGCAGATACCCCACGCCCCCCGCACCGTCGGCGAGCAGGTCGCTGGCGTAGGACTCCTCCACGTATTGCGACAGCACGAGCACGCCGGTGCCCGGCACCCGGCGACGTGCCTCAATTGCCGCGCGAAGCCCCTCGTCCGAGTGTGACGGTGGCATGCGCACGTCAACCACGGCCACGTCCGGCCGGTGGCTCTCCACCGCCGCGACAAGCGTGTCGCCATCGCCGACGGCGTCGGCGATGATGCAACCCGCCTCGGTCAGCAGCCGGACGAGACCCTCGCGGAGGAGCACGGAGTCTTCGGCGAGAACGACACGCATGCGGGTGACCGTATCGCTTGCTTGATCCGGCTGGGCCGCCCACCAGTGCCGGCAACGTACCTACATGGCTGCGGTCATGTAGGTACGTCGCGCCGCGTGCCGAACGTGATCGAACGGTTCGCTCAGGGAGAACGATCAGCCGGGAATTGAGCCGAGTCGACTCAAGTTATGCGTGGTGAAGGCAGTTGACCTGCTGCTATGTGACCAGGAGGAGCACATGACCACCGTGACATTGCGTCGTTGGTTTGACCCGTTCGCCGAATTCGACTCGCTGTTCCGCTCCGTGGCAGTCCCGGAGACCGGCCCGGGATTCCGGCCGGCTGCCGAGGTCGTCCGCGAGGGTGAGGATGCGTTCGTCCGCCTCGAGCTGCCCGGCATCGACCCGGACAAGGACGTGACCGTCGAGGTCGAGAACGGCACCCTCGTCATCAAGGGTGAGCGTCGCGACGAGCGTTCCGATGAGAGCAACGGCCGGCGGCTGCGCGAGGTGCGCTACGGCTCGTTCCGCCGGGCGTTCGCGCTGCCGTCGCACATCACAGACGCCGACCTGTCGGCCGGCTACGAGGCCGGCGTACTGACCGTCAAGGTTGCCGGCGCCTACGCGGGCCGGACGCCGACCCGCATTCCGGTGGCCACTGGTGGCGGCCACGAAGAGCTCGAGGCCGCCTAAGGCCTCAGCGAGTGAGCTCGCAGGCCTCAACCCAGCGCGCGGGGTCGATCGCCAGTGATCGGCCCCGCAACTGCGTGCAGTCGTCGATCGTGGCGGCGAGCAGGTCGTACATCATGGCGTCGGGATCGGCGATGCATGCTCGGGCGATGCCTTGGACCGCGCACCTGACGGCACTCGGGCCGGCGTGCCGGCGGAACCCCTTGGTGGAGATGCGCATCCCGCGGGTGAAGCGTTCGGCCCACTTGGTGGCATGGGGAACTTCGTCCAGGGCCCGCTGGCTCGTCTCGGAGATGTCGTCCGGCGCTCGCCCGTCGAGGTCGGCGAGAATCCGCTCCGACGTCAGGACGGCTACGGCGAGGACTCGTTGCCGCTCGGCCGCAGCCACCGGCAGCGCCGTGCGCGCCGCGCGCAGGACGATCGTCACATCGACTCGCAGATCGTCGCTGGTCAACCCGATGACCGGCGGGATCAGCCGGGCCAGCCGCGGTCGGGCGTCGTCGGAGGTGAAGTCATTCACCAGCCGGGCCATCGTCGCGAGCAGCGGATGCGTGCACCTCGGGTGGTCGCTCCACCGCTCGCCGGCGAGGTAGGACGCGAACTCCATGAAGCACGCGCCCTTCTTCGGGTTGCGATGTTTGCCGCGGGACAGCACAGGCATGGCATCGGGCACAGCGGTCATATCCACAGACATGTCAGCACCCCTCTGGTGGGTCTCTCGTAGTCCAGTCTGCGCCGCGAATCCGGATATCGCCACACCTTTAGTGGCCTATCTCACACTGCCGGGATCTGCGCGAAGATCACGGTGCCGCCGCCGACCGGGCTGTGGATCTCGAGCGTGCCGTCGACGCCGGCCAGTCGGTCGGCAAGACCGGCGAGGCCATGGCCCTTGCCCAGGTGAGCGCCCCCGATGCCGTCGTCGGAAATCTGCACGTGCAAGGCATCGCCCATCCGCACGACCGAGACGGTCGCCGACGCGGACCGGCTGTGCTTGGCGATGTTCGTGAGGGCCTCGGTGACCACGAAGTAGGCGGCGTTCTCGGCCACCGCAGATGGCCGGCCGTCGCCGCCGAGCGCGACGTCAAGATCGACAGGAACCGGACACCGGGCAGCCGCAGCGGCGAGGGCGGCAGGCAGGCCGCGGTCGGCCAGGATCGGCGGTGCGATCCCCCGGGACAGCGCGCGAAGCTCGGCCAGCGCCTCCTGGGTCTGCGACAGTGCCTCGTCCACCAGCGGCCGGGCCGCGTCCGGGTCGTCCGCCAGCCGGCGCTGGACCGCCTCGAGGTCCATGGTCAGCCGGACCAGCCGCTGCTGCGGGCCGTCGTGAATGTCCCGCTCCACGCGGCGCAGCGTGGTCGCCTCGGCCTCGACCGCTGCGGCCCGGCTGACCTGTAGTTGCTCGGCGCGCGCTCGAAGCGCCGCGTTCTCGGCAGCGCCAGGGTTGGTGAGCATCGCCCGGCCCAGCGCCGCCTGCGTCGCCGCGAGGCCGCGGGCGACATACGGCAGCGTGCCCAAAAAGACGAACCCGAGTGCGACGTTCATTAACACGCCGAACGTGGACGAGTCGATGCCGATCAACTCCCAGAGCGTCTGGTTGTCGGGAATGCGCTCCAGGGCCCAGCCGTAGGTGATGTATGCGACGCCGCCGATCGCGGTGGCGATCCAGGTCACGATGACGACCCAGGTGAAGATGCGGACGGGGAACGAGACGACGGCATGGGCGAGATCGCGCCAGTACTGCGGGTCGCGCAGGACTCCGAGCAGCCGTCGGCCCAGGTTGCCGTCCCTGCTCCGGTAGTGCACATCCGGCAGGGGACGCTGCTCGCACGCGCGAATCCTGGTTCGTTCGAGCTGGGCGAAGCCCCGGGCGATGCCGAGCGTGAGCACCAGGACGGGTATGCCAATCCAGATGATCAGCAGCGAGACGCCTACCGCGAGGCCGGTCACCGCCGCCACGACCGCCGTGATCGCGATGGGCAGGTTGACGATAAGAAAGACGAAGTCCCGGCGAAGTTGCGACCAGCTTGCTCGCGGTGCGGGCACGGTAGCGTCGCCGCGCAGATCCGAGGCAGAAGCGGGGGAGCGCGGTGTCATGCCACAAGCCTCTCGCTGCGCACCGGCCGCGCCCATGCGGCGGGCAGGCTGATCCATCCTGAGGCTAGCCCCACCCCGAGTGCCAGTGCACCGGCGCCGGCGACCGGCCACGGGTTCGCGGATGGGTTGAATCCGGCCACGGTGAGAATGAGCAACCCGCCCCCGATCAACAACGCCGCGACGGCGGCGCGCGAACGGGCTCGTCGTGACCGGTGGGGTACGGGATGCTCGAATCGGACCAGTAGCCGGGTCAGCACGGCAAGGGTTCCGGTGAGCAGCGCCAGCCAGGCAGGCAGCGCGTCCCGCCATGCAGGGCTGAGCGGCTCGGGTGTGGCATATCCGAAGCCGATGACCGCTACTCCGGCGACGGCGACGAGTGCCGGTGTATGCCAGAGGTAGATCGTCATCGTCCGTTGCGACATCCAGCCGAGCAGTTCTCTCACCGGCCGCCGCGAAGCCCAGTCGACCAGCGGACGTAATGCGGCCATCGCAATGCCGAGGTGCATCACGGCCACGCCGAGCAGCACGGCGGCCGGTGGGTTCATGTTGGAGACCGCCGAGTCCGGCATGCCGATCATGCTCGCCGGATTGGGGCCGAATCCGACGGCGACCGCAGTCGCCAGCGCGGCCAAGCCGGCCGCGGCAAGTGCCCGGCGTGGTCGCCACCGGTGGCCGCGGCCGTAGTGGACGCCGGCGAGGTAGACGGCGCCCCACACCAGCAGCACGTTCGGGTACCCGGCCCATGCTGCACCGTCGAACCAGCCGAACCGCACGACGTCGACGGCGACGGCCATCGAACCGAACAGGGCTATGGCACCGCCACCTGCACGGGAGTGCAGGCGCAGCAGCGCGGGAGTGATGAGGATCAGGAGGGCGTACGCTGCGAGGAACCACAGCAGCCGTCCCACCAGCGTGGACGCGATCTCGACCGGCTGGGCCGGCAAGCCGGCGGCGATGAGCAGGTGCGGCAGCGCCAGCCAGACGGCGGCCAGCGGGACGACCGGTCGGCCGATGCGAAGCAGCCGCTCGGCCACCCACCCGGATGCGATGCCTGGGCCAGACCGGCGGCGGCGAGCGTCGAAGCTCATCGCCGCGGCGGCACCGCCGGCGAAGAAGATCAGCGGCATCACCTGCGCCAGCCAGGTGATCGCCCAGCCGGCCCCCGGCGCGAGCGCGTTGGCCGTCGAGAGGACGCCGTCGTCGTAGGACACGACCGGCATCAACCAGTGCAGGCAGACGATCGTGATGACGGCGGTTGCCCGCAGCAGGTCGATGAACCCGTCGCGGCTTGGTCGGGGAGGCCCGGCCGCCTGGTCGACCGGCCGGCTTGGTGTCTGATCGAGCAGCGCATGTGCCATGCCTCGACGATCGTCGTCGGCGCGGCGGCGCACATCGCAGCCACCGGGCGTGTGCTCGTTCCGGCCACCGGGAGCGTCCCGGTGGGGCTAGCCCTACCGGGAGTGGGTCCAGTGGCGGTGCCGCCGGCGGCCCATCCCGCCGAAGAACCAGAAGAAGAACAGCAGCAACACCCAGGGCGCGCCCGTGATGATGACCGCGGCGATGACGGCTGCCACGGCGATCGGTGCGAGCAGCATCAGCGGGTGGAACCCCGCCGGCTGGTAGGGCTGAGATCCCCGCTTCGGCAGCCCGCTGCCCGTGGGCGTGACGGCGTCGCGTGCCGATGCGGCCGGGACGCGCCGGCGAGGTAGGTCGCTGAACAGGGGGACCAGGTCGTCCTCGACCTTGGCCGCCCACACCCGGTCGATGCGCTCGTCGTACTCGTCCTTGGTCAACCTGCCCGCGGCGTAGTGCTCCCCGAGCGCGGACGCCGCCGAATCGCGTTCGGCGTCGCCGATACGTATCTGGGTCACGCCGGGCCGCCTTCGTCAAGATCGTCGAGTGGGTCGCGGTCATCGCCGTCCGCGAGAATGCCGTACAACTTGCGCCGGGTGTCCGATAGCACGGTGCGCGCCCGGGCCTGCTGCTCCGCACTGCCGGTCGCGAGAACCTGCCACAGCGCCGCCGCGGTCTGGCCGATAAGCGGCTTGAGATCGTGCTCGTCGTCGTCCTCCGGCGCCGTCATCGCCGCCCAGGGTGCAGATACCTCGTCGGCATGCTCGGCGACGTACGCGCGTCCTTCATCGGTGAGGTGGAAGACCTTGCGGCCACCATCCTCGGCTGCCCGGACCAGGCCCTCGTCCTCGAGCTGCTGCAGGGTGGGATAGATCGAGCCGGGGCTGGGCTTCCAGACACCCTCGCTTCGGTCTGCGATCTCTTGAATTATCTGGTAGCCGTTGGCCGGCTGCTCGGCCAGCACGGCCAGGATCGCCGCCCGCACGTCGCCGCGGCGCGCGCGGGGGCCGCGCCAGCCGCCATGCCCACCAGGTCCGCCGGCCCATGGCGGCGCCCCCCAGGGGGGTCGGCCACCGGGCCATTGCCCGAACATCATCCACGGGCCGAATCCGTGCTCGCCTCTACCCCGTCCGTGCATCGTTCTCTCCGTTCAGTCGCGATGAGTCAACGATATATCGCGAGCGCTCAAAGATACAAGGTTTCAAGACAGTCTCAATACAAGGGTGTCGGGACAGATCGCTTGAACCGGCCGGCCTATGAACAACGCGGGCATCGGGCCCCTGGTATCGGTGCGCGCTCGGGTCGCCCGACCCCGTAGGATCGTTCAGTTGCCGACCAAGGCCAAGGAGCCCGATTTCGCATGTCCTCGATCAGCCGTGCCGAGGCCGCGCATCTGGCGCGGCTTGCGCGCCTCGACCTCGCACCCGACGAGCTCGATCATCTGGCGGGCCAGCTCGACGCCATCGCGGACTTCGTCGCCAAGGTGTCCGAGGTGGCCGCCGACGACATCCCGCCGACGTCTCACGCGTTACCGATGACCAACGTGTTCCGGGACGACGTCCCGCGTCCCGGCCTCACCCAGGAGCAGGCGCTCGACCAGGCGCCCGACGCCGAGGACGGCCGGTTCCGCGTCCCGAAGATACTGGGGGAGGAAGCATGAGCGCAGAACTCACCCGGATGACGGCCGCCGGCTTGGCTGAGGCGATCAGGAGCGGTGCGACAAGCGCTGTCGAGGTGGCCCAGGCGCACCTCGACAGGATCGCCGCCGTCGACGGTGAGGTCCATGCGTTCCTCCATGTCGATGCCGACGGTGCGGTAGCGGCCGCGCGCTCGGTCGACGAGCGGCGCGCTGCGGGCGAGCAGCTGAGCCCCCTGGCCGGCGTCCCACTCGCTCTGAAGGACGTGTTCACGACCTCGGAAATGCCGACGACGTGCGGCTCGAAGATCCTTGAAGGTTGGCGGCCGCCGTACGACGCCACCGTCACCCGCAGGTTGCGTGAGGCCGGCGTCGTGATCTTGGGCAAGACGAACATGGACGAGTTCGCGATGGGCTCGTCGACCGAGAACTCGGCGTACGGACCGACGCGCAACCCGTGGGACCTGGCGCGGATACCCGGCGGCTCGGGTGGCGGGTCGAGTGCGAGTCTCGCGTCGTTCCAGGCGCCGCTCGCGATCGGCACCGACACCGGAGGGTCGATCCGGCAGCCCGCAGCCGTCACGGGCACCGTGGGGGTGAAGCCGACCTATGGTGGGGTCAGCCGGTACGGGCTGGTGGCGTGCGCGTCAAGCCTCGACCAGGGTGGTCCGTGCGCGCGCACAGTTCTGGATGCTGCGCTCCTGCACTCGGTGATCGCCGGCCACGACCCGATGGATTCCACGAGCATCGACCAGCCGGTTCCCGACGTCGTCACGGCGGCCCGTCGCGGGGCGGACGGCGACCTTTCCGGCGTCCGGGTGGGCGTGGTCAAGGAGTTCGCCGGTGAGGGTTACCAACCGGGCGTGCTTGCCCGGTTCTCCGAAGCCGTTCGGTTGCTGACCAAACTCGGTGCCGAGGTCGTCGAGGTCTCATGCCCGCACTTCGAGTACGCGTTGCCGGCCTACTACCTGATCCTGCCCAGCGAGGTGTCGTCCAACCTGGCTCGCTTCGACGCGATGCGCTACGGCCTGCGGGTGGGCGACGATGGCGTTCGCAGCGCGGAAGAGGTCATGAACCTCACTCGTGGCAAGGGTTTGGGCGCGGAGGCCAAACGGCGGATCATGCTCGGCACGTATGCGTTGTCGAGTGGTTACTACGACGCCTACTACGGGCAAGCACAGAAGGTGCGCACCCTGGTAAGCCGCGACTTCGATGCTGCGTTCGAGCAGGTCGACGTACTTGTCTCGCCGACAACGCCGACGACGGCCTTTCCCATCGGTGAGCGCGTTGACAACCCGCTGGCCATGTACATGGCCGATCTGTGCACGATCCCGTCGAACCTGGCCGGCAACGCGTCCGCGTCGATTCCGTGCGGGTTGGCGGACGAGGACGGCCTACCGGTCGGGCTGCACGTGATGGCCCCGGTGCTTGCTGACGACCGGCTGTACCGGGTGGGCGCGGCGGTCGAGCAGGCGTTCGCGTCTGTGTGGGGCGGCCCGCTGCTCGAACAGGTGCCAGAGCTGGAGGTGACATAGGTGGATATCCGGACATTGGCCCGTTTCGGCGGGCAGGCGCTGGCCGTGGGCGGCGCCTGGAAGTCGCTGCGTCAGGCCCGCGAGCAGGACGACAAACTCAAACTGATCGACGCAGTGCTGCGCGCCTTGACCGTCGCGATCACCATCGCGCTGGTCGTGCGCGAGGTCAGGGAGCAGCGGAGCGCCAAGGCCGCGCTGGATCTCGAGGACTGATGCAATGACGACGACGACCGCGCTGCCGACCTTCGACGAGGCGATCTCGCGGTACGACCCGGTGTTGGGCTTGGAGGTCCACGTCGAACTGGGCACCTTGACGAAGATGTTCTGCGGCTGCAGCACCGAGTTCGGCGCGCCGCCGAACACGCAGGTGTGCCCTGTGTGCCTGGGGCTGCCGGGCTCACTGCCGGTGGTGAACCGCAAGGCGGTCGAGTCAGCTATTCGAATCGGGCTGGCGCTGAACTGCCAGATCGCGGAGTGGTGCCGGTTCGCCCGGAAGAACTACTTCTACCCGGACATGCCGAAGGACTTCCAGATCTCGCAGTACGACGAGCCGATCGCGTACGACGGCTGGACCGAGATCACAGTGGACAGTGACGCCGGCCCACAGAAATATCGGATCGGGATCGAGCGGGCGCACATGGAGGAGGACACCGGCAAGTCCTCGCACGTAGGCGGCGCGACCGGACGGATCCACGGTGCCGACTACGCGCTGCTCGACTACAACCGGTCGGGCATCCCGTTGATTGAGATCGTCACCAAGCCGATCGAGGTGCCGGCCGCGGTCGCGCCGTCGCTTGCCAGGGCCTACGTGTCGCATCTGCGAGATCTGGTCAAGGCGCTCGGCGTCTCCGAGGCTCGGATGGAGCGCGGCCAGCTGCGCTGTGACGCGAACGTGTCGCTCAAGCCCGCTGGGCGGGTGGAGTTCGGCACAAGATCCGAGACCAAGAACGTCAACTCGCTGCGTTCTGTAGAGCGGGCGTTGATCTTCGAGATTCGCCGTCAGGCGGCCGTGCTGGACGCGGGCGAGCGGGTCGTCCAGGAGACCCGCCACTGGCACGAGGACACCGGCGAGACGACCTCTGGCCGGTCCAAGGAGGAAGCCGAGGACTATCGGTACTTCCCCGAGCCGGACCTGGTGCCGCTGGCGCCGTCGCGCGAGTGGGTCGAGCAGTTGCGGGCCACGCTGCCCGAGGCGCCGTCCGAGCGGCGGGCACGGCTACAGGCGGAGTGGGGCTTCAGCGACCTCGAACTGCGCGATGTGGTCAACGCCGGCGCCCTTTCCCTGGTCGAGGCGACCGTCGCCGCCGGTGCGTCGGCTGCCGGTGCCAAGAAATGGTGGCTGAGCGAGATCGCTCGAGCGGCCAACGAGCGTGGCGTCGAACTGGACGAGTTGGGTGTGACACCGGCCGATGTCGCCCGGATCGAGGCGCTGATCGCCGAAGGCGGCTTGAACGACAAACTGGCGCGCCAGGTGTTAGAGGGCGTGCTGGCGGGCGAGGGGTCGCCGGACGAGGTCATCGCCGGGCGTGGGCTGGCCCTGGTGTCGGACGACACGGCCTTGACCGCCGCGGTCGACGAGGCTGTTGCCGCCATGCCGGACGTTGCGGACAAGGTGCGGGCGGGGAACCTCAAGGCGATCGGACCACTTGTGGGTGCTGTCATGAAGGCGACACGCGGCCAGGCCGACGCAGCCCGCGTCCGGGAACTCCTCGTCAACCGGCTCACCTGATCGCCGGTTCCTCACCTGATCGTCAGGTTCACGGTGATCAGGTGTGGAAACGGGGCGTCGGTGCAGGTCAGCGTCGGTGTAGGTCACCTGATCGTTAGTGGATGGTCGGTCGGGTCCCGGTCGCCGGTGATCAGGTGTGGAAACGGGGCGTCGGTGCAGGTCAGCGTCGGTGTGGGTCACCTGATCGGCGCAGCGGAAACGATCAGGTGACCACATGGGAGATGAGGGCCAGCAGACTTGCGCCTTTGGTTGTGCTTCCGGTGACGAGCTGAGTGGCGTATCCAGCGGCGTCGAGCCGAGGGACGACCCGCTCCGCGATCTCATCGCCACGGCTCGCCGACGGCGGTTCGTAGAACAAGTACAGCCCGCCGGTCGGTACCAACGCGCGTTTGATGGCAGCCAGCTCGAGGCCCGCCGCCCGGGTCCAGAACAGGTTGACGTTGATCGCGAAGACCTTGTCGAACCGAGCTTCCCCCAGGTCGACGTCCTCGAGTGAGACCGTCTCGAACGAAGCCGATCCGGCTGCGGCGTAGCGAGCATTGCGCTGGGCGGCAGCGTCGGTCGCAGTGGCCGACCGGTCGAGCGCCAGCACGTGGCCGCCGGCCAGCTGCCGGCAGATGAGTTCGACAGCGACCCCGCGGCCGGAGCCGATCTCGAGGAATCTGTCGGCCGGCTGGACGTCCAGCTGATCGACCGCCCAGGAGATGCGTTCAGGCACGGGCACGATCTTCTCCTAGAGGCGACCGGCTTCGATGAGCCGTTGCAGGAACTGCCTGGTTCTCGGCTGCTGCGGGTCGGACAGCACGTCTCGCGGGGGCCCCGACTCAAGAACCCGCCCCTCGTGCATGAAATAGATCCGATCCGCGACATCTCGGGCGAAGCCCATCTCGTGCGTGGCGAGGACCATCGTCATGCCGCTGGCCGCCAGTTCTCGGATCACCGCGAGCACTTCGCCCACGAGTTCGGGATCGAGTGCTGAGGTGACCTCGTCGAGCAGCAGCAACTCCGGCTCGACGACCAGTGCGCGAGCGATGGCGGCCCGCTGCTGCTGGCCACCGGACAGCCGCTCCGGGTAGTCGTCGACCTTGTCGCCCAGCCCGAGGCGATCGAGCACGTCGCGAGCGCGGGCCTCGGCGTCGCGGCGGCGGATGCCGTGTGCCTTGCGCGGCGCCAGCGTCACGTTGTGCAGCACCGTCAGGTGCGGGAAGAGGTTGAACGACTGGAACACGATGGCCATCCGTTTGCGGATCGCGTTCTGGTCGACTCGGGGTGCGGTGATATCGGTCCCGCCGAAGACGATCCGCCCGGCATCGACCTGTTCGAGCAGGTTGACGCACCGGAGCAGCGTTGACTTTCCGCAGCCGCTCGGGCCGATCAAGCACACCACCTCGTGCGAGGCGACGTCGAGGTCGATGCCTTGGAGCACCGCCTTGTCGCCGAACGATTTCGCCACCCCCTCCAGCGAGAGGACGGCCGGGCCAACCTTGTCCGTCATGACACCAGCTGTTGACGTCGGGCCCGGTCGCGGGCGGTGTACCAGTCGGCGAACCGGGCAAGCGGGATACTGATCAGCAGGAACAGGGCGGCCGCGACCACGAACGAGGTGTAGTTGAACGTTCGCGAGGTGTAGATCTCGGCCGCCCGCACGGCCTCGCGGACGCCGAGCACACTGACCAGTGCGACGTCCTTCTGCAGGCTGACCAATCCGTTGAGCAGAGCCGGGATGACGTTACGGATCGCCTGCGGCAAGATCGCGTAGCGCAGGCTCTGCCACTGGGTGAGCCCGAGGGAGCGAGCGGACGAGCGCTGGCTCTCCGGCACCGATTCGATACCGGACCGGTACACCTCGGCCGTGTACGCCGAATACGACAACACGAGCGTCGTGACGCCCCAGAACATGACGCTGCTGGGCACTCCGGGTAGCTGGAGTGCCGGGATACCGAAGCCGAACAGCAGCAGAGCAAGAATCAGCGGGATTCCGCGGAAAAAGTCGATGTACACGACCGACAGGATCCGCACCGGCAGGAACGCTGGTCCTCGCAGGCTCCGCAGCACCGCGACAAGCAATGCGAAGAACAGGATCGCTATCTGGGCGATGACGAACATCACCACGTCGATCCAGAACCCGGCGACGATGTCGGGTGCCGACAGCCGGAAGTCCTCGGGGTTGAAGAACCTGTCGCGAACCAGCGGCCAGTTCGGGCTGGACAGCACCCACCACACCAGCAGGCCGAACACAGCGACCGTGCTTGTCGCGGCGATCGCCGCCCCCTTGGCCCCCTCCTGGGCGAGGAAGTCGCGGACGGGCCGGCCGCGGGGCCGGTTGCCTGGCAGCAAACCCGGCGGCCCGGACCCGATGGCGTCGGACACGGGGCTACTGCTCGAGCGTCGGGATTTCGCCGCCCTGCGCCAGCCACTCGTCCTCGAGAGCAGCGATCGTGCCGTCGTCGTGCAGAGCCTGGAGCGCGGGGTTGACACAGTCGATGAGCGGGTCGTCCTTCTCGAACAGCAGGCCGAGCTCTTCGGGGCTCTCGCCCACCCGCGGCAGCACGCCGACGATCTCGGCCTCGGGAATCTCGACCGCGGTGATGTAGTACGCGGTCGGCAGGTCGAACACGATGCCGTCGACCTGGCCGCCGTCGAACGCCAGCTTGGCTGCGGCGTTGTCGTTGTAGACCTGGGCAGGCGAGTCCGGCTGGATCACGTTGTCGATGTAATCGAGGCTCGTCGTCGCGACGGCGGCACCGAGCCGCGCAGACTTGAGCTCGTCCAGCGACTGTGCGTTCGCCACCTCGTTGCCCGGATCGGCGATGATCGCCTGCTCGACCTGGTAGTACCCGATCGAGAACCCGACGACCTCCGCCCGCTCCTCGCTGATCGAGTACTGCTGGATGTTGAAGTCGTACGGCTTGTCACCCGGTGCTATCGCCTCATCGAAGCCGGTGCGTACCCATTCGACGTCGTCGGCCCCGAAACCGAGTCGCTCCGCGAGCGCATACACCAGTGCCGACTCGAAGCCCTGGCCGTTCGCGGGGTCGTCGTCGACCATCCACGGCTCGAAGACGGGCTCGCCGGTCGCGACGGTCAACTTGTCCGGCTCGTGGGTGGGCAGGGGATCGCAGGCGTCGCCGGCCGGAGTTTCGGTGGTGGCCGGAGTCTCGGTGGCCGCCTGAGTCTCGTCGGCGGTGGCGTCCGTCGCGTCGTCATCACCCCCACACGCGGCGAGAAGAGCGAGCGCGGGCAGCAGCACCCACAGACGTCGCGTGGACTTCATGGCGGCTCCTCGTCCGGTACTGGCGTCAGGCAACCATCATGGTTTACCACTAGTCCGGGCGCGGAGCCGCCATCGTCCGCGTGGTGAGCACCGGCGCGGCGTCAGGGCGCCAGTAGTAGCACCTCCGCACTGAGCCCTGCGGCGACCTCATCGGAGATGGCACCCGCGGCCCGCAGATCCTCCAGGGTATGCACGATGCTGTTGAGCACGCTCGCCGCTGCGGTGAATCGTCCGGCCGCCAGGTGATTCTCGGCATTCGTGAGCCGGACCAGGATCGCCTGCGCATCGTCGCTGGTGATCGCACCGGTGTCGATCAGGTAGTCGACCAGTGCGCGGACCCGCTCGAAGCTGACGACACCGAACGTGCCCGCCTCAGGGTCGTGGTCGCTCACGCCGAATCGTCCGTACGCAGGCGCTTCCCCGGCTGCGTCGGCCGGCCAGTCCACGTTGATCTTCGCTACCCGCACGTCGAGTAGCTCGTCCATCATGGCCGGGCTGACCCACATCTGATCCAGCGTCTGGGCCTGGCCCTGGAAGCCGAACGTGTAGGCGCTGGCCGGGTAACGCTCGACCACTTCGCCGTAGAGGTTCGTCAGCTTGCTGTTGTACAGCGCGGCCAACTGGTCGCTCGGCCCCGTGCCGATGCCGGGAATCGGCTGGCCGGGTGCGTACGGATCGTCCGGGCGGGGGAAGACGTTGAAGTCGCCCCCGACGAGGACTCGCGCGTCCGGATCGGCGGCCAGGATCGCGTCGGAGATCCGGGCGTTGTATGTCGCCTGCTCCGTGCGCTGGAGAACCCGGTTGTCCGGGCCGGAGCTCTGGTGGTTGTTGACCAGGTACAAGTCGGTCCAGCTGGACGTGCCGATCTGGTCGCGCCACACCCGGAACAGCCCGACGGAGGCGGCGCGGCTGAACACGTTGAACCCGTCGCACGCGGTGGCGCCGGACGAGGTGCACCTGTCGGCCACCCGGTCGGGAAGCTCGGCGTTCAACGCCTTCGGATTCTCGACGTCGGCGTTGAAGGCAAGCGGTGCGCCGTCGTACTCGACGGTCGGCTCGGCGCCCAGGACGGGGTCGTCCGCGTCGGCCTCTAGCAGTTCGACCCGGTCGGTCCGGTAGAGGTAGGCCGTCGTGATGCCGCGTAGATCACCGGAGTCGAGGTCGAACGCGGCGTCGTAGGCCGGTCCACCCTGCTCGGCGATAACGAGAGCCAGCTCGGCCAGGCTGTCCGGCTTGCCGTCGGACCTGGTGTTGTCGTCGCCGACACCCTCGAGATCACAGTCCAGGCGGTCGGCGCCGAGTGCGCCACCGGTTTCCGGTGTCCAGCCTTCGGCGACAGTGCAGACGTCCTGCGCTTCGGTTTCCTGCACCAGGATGACGTCCGGCGAGTGCAGGTCGAGCCGGATCTGCTCGGCCATCCGCTGTAGCCGGGCCTGGTGGGTCGCGTCACTGTCCGGAACGTAGTCGAACGGTGGCGTCACCGACTCGTCCTCGGCGAAGCAACCCGCATTGCCCGGGAAATCACACCCGGAGTTCGGGTTGTCGCGGAAGTCGTACAGGTTCTCGACGTTGTACGCGGCGACCGAGAGTTCGCGCTCGCGGTCCGCGGGCTGGACCGGGGAGTTCGAGGCCGGATCGGCGCCGCTCGTGTCCAGGCTCAGCTGGTCGGTCACGTTGACGGTGTACTTGCCGAACGACAGATACACACCACCGCGGTTCGCCTCGGTGATCGTGTCGAACGTCTTGGCCGGCGCCAGGACAGCGGACGGGTCGTTCGCCGAGCCCTTGACCCCGAAACTGCCGAGCACGAACCGGTACCCGTTGCCGTCGTCGAATGCGGTGCCCGGGTTGTTGTCGAGCGGGTGCGCATCACGGAAGACCCGCCTGGCGTACGGATCGTCGCGCTGCGCGACCGGGTGATCGCCGCGGATGGCCCACACCTCGGCGTCCGTGCCGGAGAAGACGTCACGGCCGCCGACCACCACGCTGCCGGCCGGAACCTCCATCTGCATGCCCAGGTGGCGGCGGAAGTAGCGCAGCGAGTCGCCTGCGTCGTCGGGCGGATCGATCTCGTCGATCTGGACGACCGAGTCGACGTCGAGCCCGGTCGCCGTCCGGTCCCAGACGAACGATGAGCTGCCGGCCAGCTGCGTCATGCCGAAGAACTGGCCGACCGTCCCGCGAAGGACGATCTCGTCACCCACGGCGACGAGGTAGTTCGCGCCGATCTCGCTGCGCGCCGGGCCGTCGAAATCGGTCCGGATCGTGGTGAACCTGCTGTTGAACAGGAAGATGCCGTCGGACGAGGTGGCGTCGGAGTCGGCATGTTGGGGCTGGTTCTGCAGGAACAGGCCGCGGTTGCCGTTGCCCTCGCGGGTGAGCTGGGTGACGACGCCCCGGACCGCCACCTCGGCGCCGAGCAGCGGCGAGGTGAAGCTGGTCTGACCATCGGCGATCGCGCCCTGGACGGCACCTATCGGCACCAGTGGAATGACGTTGACGGTGGCCGTGCACGAACCCGTCTCGCCGGTGTCCGTCGTGGCGGTGATCTCGACCATGAGCGGCCGTACGTCAGCCGTGCTCGCCGGCGTTTCAAGCCGCACGTCGTCGGGCACCACGAGCGTCGCGCTGGCGTCGGCGCCCAGCATCACATCGGTGAGAGTCAGCTCGCCTGCGATGGGCTCCGGAGTGACCGACGTGACCTGGAGGTCGGCGATCTCGCCCTCGCCGGCCACGGCGGCCACCTCGCCGTCCGTGGCGTACGACTCGACCGTCCGCATGCCGGCTGGGCAACTCACCTGCGGGCCGGTCGGAGGCTCGCCGTCACACGGGGTGATGGGCGACGCTGTGTTGCGCGGCCCGTCGGCGCGGAACGCGATGATCGCAGAGAAGTCCGCCGCATTGTCGTCGGTGTCGGTGCAGCCCGCACCGTCGCGGCTGGCCGCCGTCGTGTTGCTGAGCGTTGGCGTTGCCCCCGAGCCCTCGAAACAGTTGGCGCTGCCGAATCCGACGAAGTCGAGTACGCCGTCCGTCGGGCAGGTGCCGGTGAGCGCACTCGTCGAGGACGCCAACGCCACCTTGCCATTGGTTGCCGACATGAAGACCGAGCCGGTGGCATCCGGCGTCGGCAGTGATTCGGAGCCGCCAGCCCCCGGGGACTGTTGCACCAGGTAGGCCTGACCGGGTGCCAGCGTGCCGGACAGTTGCGTGACCTGCCAGGTCGAGCCGGCCGCCGAGGCGTACTGGACGCTCCAGCCGTCGAGATTCACCGCGGCGTCGCCACGGTTGAACAGTTCGATGTAGTCGTGCGTGTAGGTGGCCCCGGAGTTGCCGCCGCCGCCGTAGACCTCACTGATGACCACGTCCGAATGCGCCGCGGTCGCGGTTGTGGTGACTGCGGCCAGCGGCACCAAGCCGAGAACCGCCGCCACACCTACCAGCCGTACCGTCCGCCGCCCTGCCATTGCTCGCATGATCGTCACCGCTCGCCCCCTCAATCGAGATAGCCGCACCCTAGTTGAGACCGAGGACAATGCGACAGGGTGACGACCGACTGAATTCCGGCCGACGGGATTGTCGGAGCCGCCGGGCACAATCATCCCGTGATCACCCAACGGCAGCTCAATCGCGCACTCCTGGCTCGGCAGGGGTTGCTCGAGCCGCTCGGCCCGCCACTTCCTCGGGTCCTGGAACAGGTGGGCGGCATCCAAGCGCAGTACGCGCCGTCGATGTATATCGGCCTGTGGTCGCGGATGCGCGAGTTGGACCGTGATCAGCTGACCGCCGCTCTCGTGGAGCGCTCCGCAGTGCAGGGGACGCTGCTGCGCGGCACGATCCACCTCGTGTCGCGCGATGACTACTGGCCGTTCGCGCTGGTCGCCCGGCCGGCACTCCGCGAGTGGTTCACCCGCACGTCGAAAGGTGAGCCACCAGTCGGCGAGATCGAACGACTGGCCGCCCGGGTGCGGGCCCGGCTGGCCGACGGCCACCTCCCGCAGTCAGGGATCGACGAGTTGATCGGCCGCCCGGGGAGGCGCTGGATGAACTCGTTCCTCGACCTGTTGCGGGTGCCTCCGTCGGGCACCTGGGAACGCCGCCGAGCCGACCTGTACGCCGATGCCGAGGCCGAGCTCGGACCGTCGAGGTCGACCCCAGAAGAAGCCCAAGAGCTGCTGGTCCGGCGTTATCTGGGTGGCTTCGGTCCGGCCACCCGGGCCGACATCGCCAGCTGGGCCGGGCTCGCGGTGCGGACCGTCGCGGCTGTTCTCGACCGGATCGAGCACGTCGCCCACGAAGCCGAAGACGGCTCGACGCTCATCGACCTCCCAGGTGCGCCGCTGCCGGATCCGGATCAGCCGGTGCCGATCCGGTTCCTGCCAACCTGGGACGCGACGCTGCTGGTGCATGCCAGGCGCACGCAGATCCTCCCCGAGCGCCACCGCCCGAAGATCTTCGGCACCAAGACACCGTTCTCGTTCCCGACGTTCCTTGTCAACGGTGCTGTCGCCGGCACGTGGCGGTACGAAGACGGCCGAATCGAACTGGCCGAATTCGAACCCCTGCCGCTTCGCGCCCGCAAACAGGTCGAGCAAGCCGCCGAGCCGCTGGCCGCCTTCCACAAGTAAGCGGCGTCAGTTCGCTCGCACGGTCACGCCACCGGCGCTGGACTTCGCCTCGACCCGGTACGGCGAGGACGGATCGGTCGGCACTTCCACCGTCGTCGTCCCGGCGCTGCTGTCGGCGTCCACGTTGTACGACTGGCCATCAGGAAGCGTCACTGTCACGCCGCCAGCTGACGACGAGGCCCGCAGCGAGGTGGGCGGATCGATCGCCGTCACCTCGACTTTGCCGGCGCTCGAGGTGACTTCGGCGTCGTCGGACGACAACCCGGTGACAGTGACCCCGCCTGCGGACGAGTGCGCGCGCAGAGTTCCGGTGTGGCCGTCCACTCGCACCGCGCCTGCGCTGGAGCTGACGTCGGCTGATCCGATCAGGCCCACAGTCGTCACACCGCCGGCCGAGCTCTTCGCCACGACGGCCACATCCTCGGGCACCTGCAGCACGACGTCGGTCCGGCAGCGGCCCCAACTCACGAGCCACAACCCGCTGGAACAGTCGCCGTCGATCGTCAGTTCGCCGTTCTCGACGTCGAACGAGACATCGGCATCCGCGAGCAGGGCGGACTCGGTCGTGGCGGTCAGCGACGCGGTCCCGTCCTCGGACGCCTCGATCATCACCGAGCCGGCCTCGACGTCGACGTTCACCCGGTCGAAGCTCTCTTCGATGGGATGGGTTTCGCGGTCGCTCGACCGAAGCGCCCACGAGACCCAGTTGAGTCCGACGAGTACGAGCGCCACGATGGCGATGATTGCCAGCAGCCGCGGCACGACGCTCCGCGACCGCCTGGGAGCCTGTTGTTCGGTGACCATGTTCACCACGCTAAGGCCGAAACTCGGGCGTGGGGTCACACTCTGCGATGAACTGTCCCTGACCGAGCGGCCAGGGTCGACCCTGAACGTCTACTCCAGGCCAACCCGGAGGATCCGGTCGTCGTCCGGACCGGGGCCGTCGGGATTGCGCCCGTCGGTGTTGTTCGTCAGCAGCCACAGCGACCCGTCCGGAGCGAGTTCGGCATGGCGTAGCCGGCCGTACTCGCCGCCGAAGAACGCTTCGGGTTCACCGGCCGAGCCATCTGGGACGGGTATCTGCCACAGCCGCTGCCCGCGCAATCCGGCCATGAAGATGGTGTCCCGTACGTATGCGATGCCGCTCGGCGACGCCTCATCCGTGCTCCACTGCAAGACGGGGTCGGTGAACTCGTCGTCGTCCGCAATGCCCTCCACGGCCGGCCAGCCGTAATTCTCTCCGGCCTCGATGAGGTTTAGCTCGTCCCAGGTGTTCTGGCCGAACTCGCTGGCCCAGAGCCGTCCCTCGTCGTCGAAGGCCAGACCCTGGACATTGCGGTGCCCGTACGACCAAACCGGCGAACCGTCGAACGGATTGTCGTCCGGGACGTCGCCGTCCGGCGTCACACGGAGGATCTTTCCTGCCGGTGAGTCGAGGTCCTGCGCCCGCGCTCCGTCGTTGGCGTCACCGGCTCCGATGTAGAGCATGCCGTCCGGGCCGAAGACGATCCGCCCGCCGTTATGGATACCGGCCTTGGGCAGTCCCTCGACGATCACCTCGGGCTCGCCGAGAGACTCGCCGTCGAACTCCATCCGGACGACCCGGTTGTCACCGCCGGCGGTGAACATCGCGTACAGCCAGTCTTGATGCAGGGCGATGCCCAGCAGGCCGCCTTCGCCCGAGGCCGACACACCGGGCACCTCCCCGATGTCGGTCAGATCACCGTTCGACTCGACGCGGCGGACCCGCCCCGTGTTCCGCTCCGTGACTAGCGCCGTACCGTCGTCGAGGAACTCCAGGTCCCACGGCACGTCGAGGTCGGTGGCGACGACGTCGGCATCACCGGACGGCTCGACAGGCCCTGCCGGAGGCGTGGTCGGTTCGGGAGTCGGGGACGGCGACACGGTCCGTGCCGGCGAACTCGTCGCTTCTTCGACCGGCGTCGTCGGAGTCGGTTCGGCCGGAGTCTCCGATTCGGAGTCGCCAGTGCAGCCGGCAATCATCAACGCTGCGGTGATCGACACGGACCAGTGGCGAAGATTCACACGCACAATCGTTGCACGTTTGTTTTCGCGATTCGGGTTGTCGTCAGTGGCGGTGTCCCGTACTTTTCACGGCTGTGCGCGTCGTCCTCGGCCTAGCGGTGATAGCACTTCTGACCCTCATCCCTGGCGCGGTCCCGGCGGTCGCCGAACCGGAGGACGGGATCCGCGTCGAGGGCACGGTCAGGTACGAGGTGCAGCCGGACGAGGAGCGGGTACGCGTCACCATCGACGTCACGCTGACGAACCTGAGACCCGACCGCGGCCTGACCTACTACTACTTCGACCGGATCGGCATTCCGGCGCCGGCCGAGGCGGCGAACGTGTCGGCCAGGAGGGTCGGCGGCGGGACGCTCTCGACCGGCTGGGAGAGCACCGACGACCCGCAGTGGCGGGTGCTCATCACCCGGCTGTCGCCGGTGCTGCGGTACGGCACCCCGCAGCAGTTGGAGATCACTTACGACCTGCCCGATCTCGAGCCCCGGTCGGACGGTTGGACGCGCGCGACCCCGGCGTTCGCCACGTTCCTGGTGGTGCCGTACGGCGACCGTGACCGTGCCGACGTGGAGATCGTCGTCCCCGATTCATACGAGGACGTCCACATCGCCGGGGCCGAGTTGTCCTCCAGTAAGGATGGCGACGCGACCGTCTACACGGCGACCGGCATCGACGAACCGCAGGTGTGGTGGGCGATCGTGGCCGCCCGCGACGGGTCGTTGCTCGAGGAGCAGGAGGTCGAGGCCGGTGATCACAACGCGCTGCTCAAGTACTGGCCCGGCGACGACGAATGGGCCGAGTTCGCAAGCGACGTCGTGGCCACGGGTGTTCCGGAGCTCGAGTTCTTGATCGGCCGGCCCTGGCCGGTCGAGGACGAACTGGAGATCGTCGAATCGGGAATTCCGCACGCATACGGGTTCGGCGGCTGGTACGACTCGAGCTCCGATGTCATCGAGGTCGGAGACGCGCTCGACGCGCAGGTGATGCTGCACGAGCTATCGCATGCCTGGTTCAACGACGAGTTCGGCCGCGAGCGATGGTTCGCCGAAGGTCTGGCCGAACTGTTCTCCAACCTCGCGCTGGAGCGGATGGATCGGGACTTTCAGCAGGCGGAGAAGGTGTCCACCGACCACGAGCACGCACTGCCACTGGCCACGTGGGAGCAGGCCGTCCGGGAAGCACCCGAGGAGGACCAGTACGCCTACCCGGCTGCCTGGTGGGTGATCTCGCAGATCTACGACGAGATCGGTCAGGAGAGCTTCCAGCGCGCGTTGGCCGGCGGGTTCGACTCGACTATTCCGTACGTCGGCAACACCGAGCCGGAGATCGTGCGCGGCGTCGTCGACTGGAAGCGAACCCTGGACCTGTTCGAGGTCGTCGGTGGTTCCACGAACGCAACCGAGCTGTACGAGACGTACGTGATCGACGAGGACGACGCCGTGCTCCTGGACGAGCGGGCCGAGGCGAGAGAGATCTACGACGATTTCGTCGCGTCCTCGGCCGGGTGGGGCGCTCCGCGCGAAATGCGCGAGGCGATGGCCTACTGGGAGTTCGACGACGTGTCTCCACTCGTCGACTCCGCCCGGCAGCTACTCACCCTGCGCGACGAAGTGCTCGCGGACTTGCAGAACGTCGGCGTGACGGAGATGCCCGCACTGGCGCAGGTCTATGCGGGCGCCCAGCCGATCAGCGATGCGATCGAGCAGGCGCAGCTGTATGCCGAGACCGCGGAGATCCTGGCTGGCGCTAACGAGCGTCCTGACGGTGCGGCCGGCCTGCTCACGCAGATTGGGCTGTTCGGCTCGGACGCGGATGAGCGGATAGTTGCGGCGGCCGAAGCGCTGTCCGACGGTGACGTCGCGCAGGCTCGGTCGGCGGCGGACGACGTGCTGGCCGAGGTCGATGACGCGTCGCTGATCGGTGGAATCGTCGTGGGCGAGGCGGTGGTCGGGTTGGCGCTCGCCTGGCCGCTGCGAGCCCGCGCCAAGCGCCGACGCAGGCTGTCAAGAGCGGTAGGTTCTGATTCGTGGCCGACCGACGAACCGTACTCCAGCCTTTCGGCGACCTGACACCTCTGCCCGCCGAGCTGGACGTCCTGCGCTGGGACGCCGATGGTGTGCCCGACCCGGACGTTCTGGATCGCGTCGAGTTGTACGTCATGCCGTACACGTTCGCGCAGATCACCGGCGAGGTGATCGGCCGGATGCCGAAGCTGCGCGTCGTCCAGACCCTGACCGCGGGATACGAGCACGTCCTGCCGTACCTGCCGGACGGCGTGATGCTCTGCAACGCGCGCGGCGTGCACGACGCCAGCACGGCGGAGCTGGCCGTGGCGTTGACCCTGGCCTCGTTGCGCCGGATCCCCGAATTCGTCCGGGCCCAGCAGCAGGAGGAGTGGGCCTTCGGCATGTACGACGCGCTGGCCGACAAGACCGTGCTCATCGTGGGCTACGGGGCCGTCGGCGCGGCCATCGAGCGCCGGTTGGTGCCGTTCGAGTGCGACGTCTTGCGGGTGGCCCGAACGGCGCGAGATGGCGTGGCGGGATTCGACGCGCTGCCGTCGCTGCTTGGCCGGGTCGACGTCGTCATGCTGACGGTGCCGCTGACCGGTGAGACGCGGCGTCTTGTCGACGCTGAGTTCCTTGCCGCCATGCGTGACGGCACCCTGCTGGTCAACGTCGCGCGCGGGGGAGTGGTCGATACCGATGCGCTGCTCGCCGAGCTGTCGACCGGCCGCCTGCGGGCCGCACTGGACGTGACCGACCCCGAACCACCACCGCCGGGCCACCCGCTCTGGTCTGCACCCAACCTGCTGATCTCGCCGCACGTCGGCGGTAGCACGACCGCGTTCGAGCCGCGGGCTCGCCGCCTGCTGCGCGCGCAGCTGGAACGGTTCGCCGCCGGGGAGCCGCTGGCCAACGTCGTGGTGGCACCGTCCGGATGATCGTGAATAACGTGATGCGGCCCTGCGACCCGGCAACCTAGAGTCGCCGTGTGGAGATCCGGGACAGTACCGTCGCCGACCTCGACGCCGCGCTTGATGTCCGGACGCGATCGTTCGGGCCGATTTCCGCGTCGTCAGCCGCGCAGTGGCGGTCCATGCAGGAGCGGGCGATAGCCGAGGGCCGGCTGCTCGCGGTCTATGACGGCCGCCAACTCGTCGCCATGGCGAGGATCACCGCGTTCAAGCAGTGGTGGCACGGCGCGGCGATGCCGATGGCCGGTGTCGGCGGGGTCGTAGTCGCACCCGAATACCGCGGGTCGGGCGTCGGCCGCCATTTGATGACGGCAACCCTCGGCCGCGCGGCCGAACACGGCTACCCCCTGTCGGCGCTGTATCCCACCACCGCTCCGCCGTACCGTGCCGTCGGATTCGAGCTGGCGGGCCGACAGCATTTCGTCTCGGTGCCGGCGGAGGCGGTGCGAACTATCGCGCCGGCGAGTCCGGTCGCGGTTCGTCGCGTCGGGCCGGACGACGTCGCCGACGTGATGGCCACGGTGGCGCGGGTGCATGCTCGGCACCTCGACTGCGGGCCGATCGAGTGGCCGTCGCACGACGTCGCCGAATGGCTCGGCGAGGACGACACGTTCGCATACCTCGCCGACGACGGCTTCCTCGCGTACCGATGGGACGGGTCGAAGGCTCTTGCTGTGGACGTGATCGTCGGCGAGTCGGCGGACACGGTCCGCTCGTTGTGGGCGCTGGTGGGTTCGGGATCGTCGGTGGCCCGGACCGTCCGGGCGTGCGTCCCACCGGACGACTCGGTGCGCCTGCTTACCCGCGATCTGACCGTGACGACCGAGAAGGACGTCTGGTGGTTGCTGCGGGTCGTGGATGCTCCCGCAGCGGTGGCCGCGCGCGGGTTCCCTCGGGGCGTCGAGGTCGACGTTCCGGTCACCGTGGCCGACCCGCTGCTCGCGGGCAACTCGGGTGACTGGTTGATGCAGGTCAAGGACGGCCGTGGGCAGTTGGTGCCGGGCGACGGGGAAGGTCTCGCGCTGTCGGCGAACGGGTTCGCGGCGCTGTTCGCCGGGACGCGGGTCAGCAGGCTGCGGCAAGCCGGCCTCGCCACGGGAGCCGACCCGGGGCTTGACGGCTTGCTGGACGCCGCCTTCGCGGGCACTGCCTTCATGCTCGATTACTTCTAGAACCCGGCCGATACCTCTAGACCCGGCCGATACCTCTAGACCCGGCCGATACTTCCAAGACCCGGCCGCCGGGAGGTCTCGCGGTTGTCGGTGGAGGGGTGCACACTGCCACCCATGACGGTTCTTCTCGCGATCGGCACGCGTAAGGGGCTGTGGCTGGCCCGCAGCGACGACCGGCGGTCCTGGCAACTCGACGGCCCGCACTTCCCGATGCAGGAGGTGCACTCGTGCGCCATCGACACCCGGAATGGGCATGCTCGCCTGCTGGCCGGCGCCAAGAGCTGGCACTGGGGCCCTGGCGTGCTGCATTCGGACGATCTTGGCCTCACATGGTCCGAACCGGAGGCCGGGGCGGTGAAGTTCCCCGAGGGTGAGGAGGCAGCCGTCAAGGCAATCTGGCAGCTGAAGCCCGATACCGCCGACCGGCCCGGTGTGGTGTGGGCCGGATCCCAGCCGTCCGCGTTGTGGCGTTCGACCGACGGGGGTGAGACGTTCTCGCTGGTCCGAGGGCTGTGGGAGCACCCGCACCGGCCCACCTGGGAGCCCGGGTTCGGCGGCCAGGCGGTCCACACCGTCCTGCCGCACCCGGTCGACGAGGCGCGGATCCTGGTCGCGATGTCGACGGGAGGTGTCTATGTCACCGAGGACGGCGGCGCGTCCTGGCAGCCGTCCAACACCGGCATCAAGGCGTACTTCCTGCCCGACCCGTGGCCCGAGTACGGCCAGTGCGTGCACAAGGTGGCCCGCGACCCGGTTGAACCCGAGCGGCTGTTCGCGCAGAACCACCACGGGGTGTACCGGTCCGACGACGGCGGAAAGAGCTGGACTTCCATCGCCGACGGGCTGCCGAGCGACTTCGGCTTCCCGGTTGTGGTCCACCCCGGGGCGCCGAACACCGCGTGGGTCGTGCCGCTGGTCGCCGACGGTCACCGGTTCCCGCCCGACAACGCGCTGCAGGTGTGGCGCACGAGCGACGGTGGCGAGTCGTGGACCAGCACGTCTGACGGGCTGCCGGAGGGCTACTTCGCGGCCGTCATGCGCGACGCGTTCACGTCCGACGATGTCGCCGACGCGCCCGGGCTGTACGTTGGCGGCCGCGACGGGTCGGTGTACGCCAGCGCCGACGGCGGGGAGTCCTGGGTCGAGGTGGCCCGTCACGTGCCCGATGTCTTGTGCGTGCGGGCGGCGTCACTGCCATGAAGGTGACCGTCCGGCTACCCGGTGCCCTACGCGACCTGGCCGGTGGTGCGCGGGCGCTCGACGTGGAGGTGGCCGGCCGGCCGACGGTCCGGACTCTGCTCGACACGGTCGGCACCGGCTGGCCGGCCATCGAGCGGCGCATCAGAGACGAGACCGGCGTGTTGCGCCCGCACGTGAACGTCTTCGTGGGCGATGCCAACGTCCGCGATCTCGGCGGTCAGGACGCCGCGATTTCCGATGGCGACGAAGTCCACGTGATCCCGGCTGTATCGGGCGGCTGAAAGGGTTATCGATGTCCCAGATCATGGACGTCGCGTCTCACGCCTCAACCGCGGGGTCTAGCGTGTGACCCTATGACCGGACGCACCATCGACGGCAAGCCAGACATCAAGCCGCATTCTCGGGCCGTCACCGACGGACTCGAACGTGCCGCCGCCCGCGGCATGCTCCGCGCCGTCGGCATGACCGACGACGACTGGGAGAAACCGCAGATCGGCGTCGGCTCGTCGTGGAATGAGATCACACCGTGCAACCTGTCGCTCGACCGGCTGGCCACGGCCGCCAAGGAAGGCGTACACGCCGCCGGCGGGTACCCGCTGGAGTTCGGCACGATCTCGGTGTCAGACGGCATCTCGATGGGCCACGAGGGCATGCACTACTCGCTCGTGTCGCGCGAGGTCATCGCCGACTCGGTCGAGACCGTCTTCGGGGCCGAGCGGCTCGACGGCGGCGTGCTGCTGGCCGGTTGCGACAAATCCGAGCCGGCCATGCTGATGGCCGCGGCCCGCCTCGACATCGCCGCTGTCTTCGTCTACGCCGGCTCGATCCTGCCCGGCCGGGTGGGTGACCGTGAGGTGACGATCATCGACGCGTTCGAGGCGGTTGGCGCGTGCGCCCGAGGTCTGATCACCCGTGAGGAAGTCGACGAGATCGAGCGGGCGATTTGCCCCGGTGAGGGCGCGTGCGGCGGCATGTTCACCGCCAACACGATGGCCTCAGCCGCCGAGGCGCTTGGCATGGCGCTGCCCGGCAGTGCCGCCCCGCCCGCCGTCGACCGGCGCCGCGACGGCATCGCGAGGCGGTCCGGCGAGGCGGTCGTCGAGCTGCTTCGGCTGGGCATCACGACTCGTGACATCCTGACCCGCGAGGCATTCGAGAACGCGATCGCGGTGGTGATGGCACTCGGCGGGTCGACCAACGCGGTACTTCACCTGATGGCCATTGCCCATGAGGCCGACGTCGACCTGACCCTGGACGACTTCAACCGCATCGGCGACCGCGTCCCGCACCTGGCCGACGTCAAGCCTTTCGGCCGGTACGTGATGACCGACGTCGACCGCATCGGGGGAGTGCCGGTCGTCATGCGCGCTCTGCTTGACGCGGGTGTCCTGGATGGCGACGCCCTGACCGTCACCGGCAAGTCGGTGGCCGAGAACCTCGCCGACATCTCCCCGCCCGACCCGGACGGCAAGATCATCCGTGCGATCTCCAACCCGATCCACGCCACGGGCGGGCTGACCATCCTGCACGGTTCACTTGCGCCGGAAGGGGCCGTCGTCAAAACTGCCGGCTTCGACGAGACCGTCATTGAGGGCACCGCCCGGGTGTTCGACGGCGAGCAGGCCGCGATGGACGCGGTGGAGAACGGCACGATCGTGGCCGGCGACGCCGTGATCATTCGGTACGAAGGCCCAAAGGGCGGTCCCGGCATGCGCGAGATGCTGGCCGTCACCGGCGCG
>DASUUU010000166.1:0-13005 GCA_036373915.1 Jiangellaceae bacterium
AGTTTGTGCGTTCAGGTTGCACGGCCTAGGGGCCGCGCGTACGGTTACCACTACATCTAGTAGTCACACCGATGTAATTTTCCACAGGTTGTGCTGGGAAGTGCACAGGCGACGGCTATTTGTCCCCAAGTTACCCACAGCATTGCCCACAAGCTCCGGCCGAATCTCCCCGGTCGGTACCCCACAGGGAGCTCGGCCCCAGACCCCGGCCGAGCACCCCCTGAGGCGGGCAGAAACTGTCGGTGCCAGATGTTGAAGTAGACGAGTGGAAGGAGCGGCGCACATGCACTGTCCGTACTGCCGCAACACCGACACTCGGGTGCTCGACAGCCGGGTGGCCGAAGACGGCAGCGCGATCCGCCGGCGGCGGACGTGTCAGGCCTGCGAGAAGCGGTTCAGCACCGTCGAGCAGATGCAGCTCGTCGTGCTGAAGCGCTCCGGCGCGACCGAGCCGTTCACCCGCGACAAGGCCATCGCCGGCGTCCGCAAGGCGTGCAAGGGCCGCCCCGTCTCCGAGGACGACCTGGCGCAGCTCGGCCAGAAGGTCGAGGGGGCGCTGCGCGCCGAGGGATGGGCCGAGGTGCCCGCCAACGAGGTGGGCCTCGCGATCCTGGGCCCGCTCCGCGAGCTCGACGAGGTGGCCTACCTCCGCTTCGCGAGCGTCTACAAGGCCTTCGAGAGCGCCGAGGCGTTCGAGGAGGAGATCGCGTTGCTCCGGGCCGAGCGGTCCATGTCGGTCGAGCCCGTCGAGAGCAACGCGTCCGGACCAGAGTCGGAGGTGCCGGCCCAGACGAGTGCCGCGTCCGACGTACCTCAGCCCGCGTCGACGGGCTGACCACAGACTGCCCGGCGCGTCGTGGGGAAGCGGCGCGTCGGGCAAACCAACCTCACAGCTTCACCTGCATCACGCAGCACCAGAACAGCAGCAAAGCCAGATGACAACGCAGTCAGAATCAGGGGAACAGGAGCAGTTCATGACGGAGACGGTCAGCGGGTCCGCACGCACCGGACGCAAGAGCAAGGGACTGAAGATCGACCGGGTCTTCAGCACCGAGGGTGTGCACCCCTACGACGAGATCACGTGGGAGCGCCGCGACGTCGTCCAGACGAACTGGAAGACCGGCGAGGCCGTCTTCGAGCAGCGCGGCGTCGAGTTCCCCGACTTCTGGTCGGTCAACGCCTCGACGATCGTCACCACGAAGTACTTCCGTGGCGCGGTCGGCACCGACGCGCGTGAGTGGAGCCTCAAGCAGCTCATCGACCGCGTGGTGAAGACCTACACGAAGGCCGGCGTCGAGCACGGCTACTTCGCGACCCCGGCGGACGCCGAGCTGTTCGAGCACGAGCTCACCTGGCTGCTCGTGCACCAGTACTTCTCCTTCAACTCCCCGGTCTGGTTCAACGTCGGTACGCCGTCCCCGCAGCAGGTCTCCGCGTGCTTCATCCTGTCCGTCGACGACTCGATGGACTCGATCCTGAACTGGTACAAGGAAGAGGGCTTCATCTTCAAGGGCGGCTCGGGCGCGGGCCTCAACCTCTCGCGCATCCGCTCCTCGAAGGAGCTCCTGTCCTCCGGCGGTACGGCGTCCGGCCCGGTGTCGTTCATGCGCGGCGCCGACGCGTCCGCGGGGACGATCAAGTCCGGGGGAGCGACCCGTCGTGCGGCCAAGATGGTCGTCCTCGACGTCGACCACCCCGACATCGAGGAGTTCGTCGAGACCAAGGCGCGCGAGGAGGACAAGATCCGCGCGTTGCGCGACGCCGGCTTCGACATGGACCTGGGCGGCCGAGACATCGTCTCGGCGCAGTACCAGAACGCCAACAATTCGGTCCGGGTCTCCGACGAGTTCATGCGGGCCGTCGAGAAGGACGAGAAGTTCGGCCTGCGGGCGCGGCTGACCGGTGAGGTCATCGAGGAGGTCGACGCCAAGGCGCTGTTCAGGAAGATGGCGCAAGCGGCGTGGGAGTGTGCCGACCCGGGCATCCAATACGACGACACGATCAACGACTGGCACACGAATCCTGAAACCGGACGAATCACCGCAAGTAACCCTTGTTCCGAGTACATGAGTTTGGACAACTCGTCGTGCAACCTCGCGTCGCTGAACCTGATGAAGTTCCTGCGCGATGACGACACGTTCGACGCCGACCTGTTCCGCCGGGCCGTCGAACTGATCATCACCGCGATGGACATCTCCATCTGCTTCGCCGACTTCCCGACCGCGGCGATCACCGAGACCACGCGGGCCTACCGCCAACTGGGCATCGGGTACGCCAACCTCGGCGCGCTGCTGATGGCAACGGGTCATGGGTACGACTCCGAGGGCGGGCGTTCGGTTGCGGCGGCGATCACGTCGCTGATGACGGCCGCCGCCTACAAGCGGTCGGCGGAGCTGGCCGGCATCGTGGGCCCGTACGACGGGTTCGCCCGCAACGCCAAGGCACACGCGCGGGTGATGCGCAAGCACGCAGCGGCCAACGACCAACTGCGTCCGCTCGATGAGTTGGACCGGCCCATCCAGGAGCTCGCGACAAAGGTCTGGGTCGAGGGCAACAAGATCGGCGAGGTCAACGGCTGGCGCAACGCGCAGGCCAGCCTGCTGGCGCCGACCGGCACCATCGGGTTGATGATGGATTGCGACACCACGGGTGTCGAGCCCGACCTCGCTCTGGTCAAGTTCAAGAAGCTGGTCGGCGGCGGCTCGATGCAGATCGTCAACCAGACGGTTCCGCGGGCGTTGCGCAAGCTGGGGTACCAGGAAGAGCAGATCGAGGCGATCGTCGAGTACATCGCCGAGCACGGCCACGTGGTCGACGCGCCCGGGCTGCGCACTGAACACTACGAGGTTTTCGACTGCGCGATGGGCGCGCGGGCCATCAAGCCGATGGGCCACGTGAACATGATGGCCGCGATCCAGCCGTTCCTGTCCGGGGCGATCAGCAAGACGGTGAACATGCCCGAGAAGGCCACCGTCGAGGAGATCGAGGACATCTACTTCCAGGGCTGGAAGCTCGGGCTCAAGGCGCTGGCGATCTACCGCGACAACTGCAAGGTGGGCCAGCCGCTGTCCGATGCCAGGGGACGCAAGGCGTCGGCCGAGGCCGAGAAGGAGGTCGTGGTCGAGTACCGCCCGACGCGCAGGCGGCTACCGAAGTCGCGGCCGAGCCGCACCACGTCGTTCTCCGTCGGCGGCGCGGAGGGCTACATAACGGCCGGCTCGTACCCCGACAACGGGCTCGGCGAGGTCTTCCTCAAGCTCGGTAAGCAAGGCTCGACGCTGGCCGGAATCATGGACGCGTTCTCCATCGCGATCTCGATCGCGCTGCAGTACGGCGTGCCGCTGGAGACATACGTCCAGAAGTTCACCAACATGCGGTTCGAGCCGTCTGGCATGACCGACGACCCGGACGTGCGCATGGCGCAGAGCGTGGTCGACTACATCTTCCGCCGGTTGGCGCTGGACTATCTGCCCTTCGAGGATCGGGCCGCCCTCGGTATCTACACGGCCGCCGAGCGCACCCGGCAGCTCGAGACGGGCGAGTATGCACCGGTGGACGAGGACATCGATGTCGAGTCGTTCCGCCAATCCGCGCCGATCGAGGAGGTCCGGCCACCGGCCACTACTGCCGAGACCGACGTGACCGAGGTCAAGGCGAAGAATGCCCCGGAGGAGGCGCACACCTCCACCGAGCTGCTCGAGGCGCTGACGGGCACCAGCGCGGACGCGCCGCTCTGCGTCACCTGCGGGACGAAGATGCGCCCGGCCGGTAGCTGCTACGTCTGCGAGGGTTGCGGCTCGACGTCCGGCTGCAGCTGAGGGCAGGGCATAGAAGTGCCAGGATGGGCGCTGTGACGAACCGCGCCCACCAGCCGGTCCGGACCGCGACGGTCTGGAAATCGCTGAGCGAGGCACTGGACGGCCTGGTGGAGACGTCAGGCCGTCCAGAGCTCTCCGTCGCCGACGTCGGAGGCGGAACCGGCGGCTTCGCCGTGCCCATCGCCGAACTCGGCCACCAGGTCACGGTGGTCGACCCGAGCCCCAACGCTCTGGCGACACTGGAGCGGCGGGCCAAGGACGCCGGCGTTGCCGGCCGCGTCGACGCGCGGCAGGGCGAGGCCGCGAATCTGGCCGACATCGTCGGCTCGGGACGCGTCGACGTCGTGGTGTGTCACGGCGTACTGGAGATCGCGGACGATCCCGAAGCGGCTGCGGTCGGGCTGCATAGCGCGCTACGGCCAGCCGGTCTGGCCAGCGTGGTGGTCGCGCAGCGGCATGCCGCCGTCCTGGCCAGGGCGCTTGCCGGACATCTGGCCGATGCTCTGCAGGTGCTCCGCAGCCCTGCCGGGCATTGGGCGAGCGGCGATCCGCTTCCGCGCCGCTACGATCAGGCTTCGATCACGGCCCTCCTGGTGGACGCCGGGTTCGCGATCGAGAGTATTCATGGCGTCCGGGTGTTTACGGACCTGATACCGGGAGAAACCATCGATGAGCCATCGCGGTCCCGAGAACTGCTGGAACTCGAGATCGCGGCGGGGAAAGAACCGGTATTGCGGGCGATCGCCGGCCAGCTGCACGTGCTTGCGGTGCGGTGACGGCGAAATCGGCGCGGCGACATCGCCGAGGCCGACTTTCATCCGCCGGGACGGCCGCATATGCTGGATGCAACGTACGTGATGCGCCTCGCGCGGATAAGACGATGGAGGGCACGGTGCCTCTCTCCGACCACGAGCAGCGGTTGCTCGAGCAGATGGAGCGGGCGCTGAGCGCTGAGGACCCCAAGTTCGTCACTGCGATGAGGGGTGCCGATCTGCGCCGCCGCTACCAGCGGCGAGCACTGCTCGCCAGCCTGACGTTCATCGTCGGCATCGTGATGTTGATGACTGGGGCGATGACCTCGGTGATCGCCTTGGGCGTGGCCGGATTCGTGGTCATGCTCATCTCGGCGTGGTTCGCCATCACGTCGTGGCGCCGCATTCCCGCTGAAGGCGACATCGGGGAGTTCCCGCAAGCGAAGTCCGCAGGCCGGCAGCCTTCCCGCAACGACCGCCGGCGCCTCATGGAACGCCTGGAGGAGCGCTGGCGCAGGCGCCGCGAAGAAGGCCCTGGGGGCCGGGGCCACTGACGGGGTTCGAGCGACCGGCCAGTGCCCCGGCGGGGGCCTGTCCGTCGGCGCTCCGTAGAGCCGTCTTCTCAACTGTCAGCTGAGCGGCGCTCGCTACTGTCGGCCGACCGGCGCGAACCGAGTCCGCAATCTTTCTCCTGCCGAATCCAACCAGGTCAGGCCTTCGGCTGTGGCCGCCGTGGTGGCCGCCGCGACGTCGTGGACCGCCGCCGGCCACAGCCACGCCTTGATGCGGCGGCCGCGCGAGCGAGTTGAGAGCAGTCGCTTTCGCAAGGCTCGGGCGTTCGCCTGGAGTCCTGGGACGCCGTCGGTCCTTGCCGCGTAGCGTGCCTGCTCGATCGCGTGGACCAGATGCCACACCAGCCCGGAGGTGGGCTCATCAAGGCGCAATTGATCGTCCAGTCGTCGGCGCATGCCGCGCGGGGTCGCGGCGGCGTCCCAGCGGAAGCCGGCGTCGCGCACCGCGTCGCGGAAATCGGTCCAGGCTGCTTCGGCCTCGGCGATCGGGTCTGCGTCAGCACGCCGCCACCGTGACGTCCGGATGACCAATGCCAGAGCCTGGGGTACACACAACAGAACCGCGATGACTGCCGCGACGAGCAGAACTATCGGCCAGCGGGAGGACTGATCCGTCCCGGCACCTAGGGCGCCCAGATCATCCGTGGGCAAGTCGCCGGCGTTCGCCGGACCGAGATTGTTCTCGGCGGAGTCGGCGTTCGTGCTGCCGTCCTGCGGCGTTTCGGCATCGGTGTCGCTATCGCTTACCGGCAGTGTCCAGGCGGGAGCGGCATTGGTTCGAGTCGACGGGGTTGGCTCGAACCGCACCCACCCGATGCCGTTGAAGAACAGTTCGGGCCAGGCGTGGGAGTCGTGGGAGCGAACGATCCAGGTACCGTCGTCCTGCAACTCACCCGGTGTGAATCCCACCGCGACCCGGGCGGGGATACCGAGTGCACGGGCCATGATCGACATGGTTGCGGCGAACTGCTCGCAGTAGCCGATCCTGTTGTCGAGGAAGTCGATCAGCAGCGAGGCCGACGTCCCCGGCTCTCGCTCGAGGCTGTACGAGAAGTCGCCCAACGATCGGAACCACGCCTGCAACGCGGCGGCCTGCTCGTGCGGATTTTCGAGATCGCCGACCGCCTGGTCGATGTAAGGAGCCAGCTGTTCTCGCATGCCCTCCGGTAGCTGGAGCAACGCCTGCATCTCAATTTCTTCAATGACCGGCTCGGCGTCGCGCAGGCCGGTGTTCTCGACGTCGAGGTCGATGCTCGTGGCCCGGTAGGACTTCCCACGGATGTCGACCTCATCACGAGCCGCCACGACGTCAAGGGTGTTCGCGTCGAACCGCCAGTCGCCCTCGACATCGATGGCTCGGGCGGGGTAGGCGAGCGGCAGCCAGCGGGACGAGAAGTTCTCGGTCATGTCGAACTCGTACTCGACCTCCGTCACGTCGCCCTCGGACAACGACAACCCAGGTGGCCATGGCAGGCCCTCGGCGACGGAATCGGGGACGTCCCGCTCGGACTGCTTCCATTGCTCGCCATCGAAGACATCCAGGGTTGCGGTGCGGATGTACTCGGGCCGGTCAGCGGTCGTCGTGTACTGGAAGATTTCGATGTTCTCCTCGCGGACCAGGTCACGACGCAGGTCGATGATGGGGTTGTCGGTGCGGATCGTCCTGCCGCCTCCGCTGCCGCCCCCGCCACTTCCGATGAACCCCTCCGTGAGGGCGGGAAGCCAGGCCGGTACGGCGACAGCAGCGGCCAGTGCGACGACCCCGGCCCGCCGACCGCTGCGCGCGAGCGAATCCGTCTGCGGCAATCCGGTGTGTCGGGCCGACGGCGAGGCGGATCGGCCCCATAGCGCGACCCGGTTGCGCCCTTCGGACACCAGCAGGGACAGGAATCCGATGGCGGGCGGAACGAACCACACCCAGGCCCAGCCTTCGCGCGCTGTCGCGGCACCGATCGCGTACATCAACCCGAGCGGGATTCCCGCCAGCGGCACGCGGCGCAACGCGAAGACGGCGACCTCGACGAAGATGGCGACCAGCGCCGCCCCACCGACGAGGAAGAACAGCATCCCGCGCTCGACCGGCACCGGTGCGGCGTACTGGGTCATGCTGTCGACGCCCTCTCCGATGACGACGCTCAGCCGCTCGAACCACGACGGTGTCGGAACGACGGCCAGCCATGCCGCGTCGGCCGCCACCAGCACTCCGAGCCATAGGATCGAGACGCCGAGCTGGGCAAGCGGGATGACACCACGCGGTGCACGCCAACGCCGAAGCGCGGCGCCGGTCAGTACGACGAGCCCGATGGCGATCGAGGCGGGCACGAGCCAGCTATCTGTCTCGGTCAGCGGCAGGAGGGGCAGAATCGACAGCAGCGCAGCGAGAGCGCCGACGGCCGCAAGCCGCCCGGATCTGCTCATGACGGAGCACCCGCGGTCGTGGCGGCGTCGGACGAAGCGACGTCTGGTGGTGGCGGTGGAGCGGGCACGACGCTGCGACTCATTCCCAGCCGTTCCCACACGGCGGGGATCGGCTCCCCACGCGTTGCCATCACGACTCCCCAGCCGGCCCGGCGCAGGAT
Organism: Jiangellaceae bacterium; assembly: GCA_036373915.1. Taxonomy (GTDB): domain Bacteria; phylum Actinomycetota; class Actinomycetes; order Jiangellales; family Jiangellaceae; genus JASLBX01. The sequence continues at coordinate 7,722 of DASUUU010000166.1, forward strand.
CTGGGCCGCCTCGGCCAGCCGTACCTCCTCAGCTTCACGCTTCGCGCCGGTGACGGACGTCCACGACACGACGTCTACCATGATCGCCATGGCAGCGGTGGACCCGTGCCGCAGACCGGCTACGACGGCCGCTTCCTCCGGGCTCAGCCGCCCGAGCACGCCGATGAGCAGCCCACTGGCGGCCTCCCCGCCGATCAGCAGGTCTGGCCATCGCCCGACGGACGCCCGGCTGCTGGAGTCGACGACGGCCAGCGCCTCGAGTAGTGGCGCCTCGGCCTCACCCGGACCGGCTCCAGGGTCGTGCCACGCGCCGCTGACCGTGCCGCCCTCGTCGGTGACCAACCTGATCGCATAGCCGCGATTGGCCATGTGCACGCCGATGGATGCGGTCGCTGTGACCGACCACTCCAGAGAGGAGTCGTGGCCGTGACCGGCGTGCCCCGCGGATCTGTTGTCCAACAACAGGGTCGCGCGACTCTGCCACGGCTGCTCCTCGCGGCGCACCATCAGATCACCATGGTGAGCTGTCGCACGCCAGTGGACCCTGCGCATGTCATCGCCGTGCCGGTAGCTGCGGATCGTGACGTCCTCCTCGCCCGCGCTGGCGATGGATCGCGGCCGGCTCTCGCCGCTACCACTCCACTCGCCGGTTAGCCGGACGGGAGGCAGCGGAACGACCGCCGGCGTGACGATAAGGGTGCCCGTCTCGGTGAACGCCCGCCGTAACTCGACAAGCCCGAACGGGTCAGTGAGCCTTATCGTCAGCGGCCCGATCACGTACCGGCCACGTACGTCGGCACGCACGCTGTACGTGACTTCGCGGCGGAACTTGGACCAGCCGTGATCGAGCACGAACCGCGGCCGGTTGCCCAGCGCGTACGGCAGGGTGTCTTCGACCAGCAGGATCCCGGTAGGTATGCGGGCGAGGTTCTGCAGGGTCAGTCGAACGGTGGCAGGGTGCGTCACTGGCGTCTGCCGGGGTTCGATTGTGCGGCCCGCCGCCAGGCGAACCCGGCTGCGCATCGCGATCCCGAGGCTGATCAGCGGCAGGATGAGCAGCAGCACGCCGACGCGCAGCAGGTCGGCCATGCCGCCGGCGATCGCGATTGCAGCAGCGGACCCTCCCACGGCCAGAAACCACCGGCCGCGCCGGGTCAATCCCCGGAAAACTCGTCTCATCGGCTCAAGTCGGGCTGAGGAACCTTGGCGACCAGGTCGGCGACGATGCGAGCGGAGTCGCGTTGGCCGATCTGCGCCTCGGCCGTCGGGAGCAACCGGTGCGCGAGCACCGGACCGGCAAGCTGCTGGACATCATCGGGCAGTACGTAATCACGGTCGGCGAGCGCCGCGCGCGCCTTGGCAGCCCGAATCAGGTGGAGTACTGCACGAGGCGAGGCGCCGAGCCGCAGGTCGGGGGAGCGGCGCGTGGCATCGGCCAGCGCAACGGCGTAGTGCTTCACCGCGGGCGATACGTGAATGCCTCGAACCACCTCGACGAGTTTCGCGATGTGCGCGGCGTCGGAGACAGGCTCGATGGTTTCGAGCCTGATGCTGCCCGCATGGGTCTCGATCATCGAGAGTTCGGCGCTCTGGTCGGGATAGCCGACCGACAGTCGAGCCATGAACCGGTCGCGCTGGGCCTCCGGCAGCGGGTAGGTGCCTTCCATCTCGATGGGGTTCTGGGTAGCGATCACCATGAACGGCGGGTCGAGCCGGTACGTGGTGCCGTCGACGGTGACCTGCCGTTCCTCCATCGCCTCGAGAAGCGCGGACTGCGTCTTCGGCGACGCCCGGTTGATCTCGTCGCCGACGACGATGTTCGCGAAGATCCCGCCCGGCTTGAACTCGAAGTCGCGGGTCTGCTGGTTGTAGACGGACACGCCGGTGACGTCGCTTGGCATCAGGTCGGGCGTGAACTGGATGCGCGAGACCGAGCAGTCGATCGAGCGGGCCAGCGACTTGGCCAGCATCGTCTTGCCAACGCCCGGAACGTCTTCGATGAGCAGATGGCCTTCGGCCAGCAGAGCCGTAAGGGCGAGGCGTATCACCTCGGGCTTGCCGGAGATGACGCGCTCGATCGCGGCCTGAATTCGATCTGCTGTCTCGCTGAGTTCAGAAAGTCCTATTGCGGGCGTTGATCCCGCAGGCGGAGTTTCCGGCGTGCTCGTAGGTGGGATCGGACTGCGGGTCACGCGTTCCTCCTGCGGTTCCATCCGGCATTGCCCCCATACAACCCTACGTCCCACGGCCCTAATCGGGTCATGGGGCATGCTCGCAAGCTTTGACGCCGCTGGGGAGCGAATCGTTCCCCGGTTCGGAGAGTAGTGGTGGGCGCGTGGATGTGAACGGCGTGATTGTGGTTGCGCGTGGGGCATTGTGGAGTAGAGTGGCGCAGAGTGGAGTAAGAGCCCGCTGGCTGCGCTCGGCCGGGGTGGGAGGTGGAGGCCGTGTTTCTCGGCACGCACACTCCTCGCCTGGACGACAAGGGGCGGCTCTTCCTCCCTGCGAAGTTCCGGGACGACCTTGCGGAGGGTGTAGTGATCACACGAGGCCAGGAACGTTGCCTCTACGTGTGGCCACAGGCTGAGTTCGCCCGGTTTACCGAGCAGTTGCGGGCCGCTCCGTTCACGCACAAAGGCACGCGGGACTTCGCTCGCATGCTCGCCGCCGGGGCGAGCGCCGAGGTTCCCGACAAACAAGGCCGGGTCACGATCCCCCCGGGGCTCCGGGAGTACGCGGGGTTGCAGCGCGAGTGCACCGTCGTGGGAGCGATGACCCGGGTGGAGATCTGGGATTCGGCCGCGTGGGAGGCCTACCAGACGGAAAAGGAGCCGCTGTTCGCGGACATCTCCGAGGAGGTGCTGCCCGGCGTGTTCTAGCTGCGAACCGGACGTACGGCGAGGCCTCCGGCCCGCGTCTTGAGTGGCAGGTTCCTGGCGCACCTTCCCCGGTGCCAGGCGCCGGCCGGCCGAGGCGGCGGGCGGGGACCTGGTCGTACGACCACCGATGACGAACGTATGGCTGAGCGAAGGATCGGGGGCGAGCGCAGACCATGACATCGAACCTGCACGTCCCTGTCATGCTCGACCGAGTTGTCGCACTGCTCGAACCTGCCGTCCGGCGTCCGGGCGCGGTGCTGGTCGACGCGACACTCGGCCTCGGCGGGCATGCCGAGGCGGTACTCGACCGGTGTCCGGACGTCCGGCTGATCGGACTGGACCGCGACCCGGTGGCGCTGAAGCGAGCTCGCGACCGCCTGGCCAGGTTCGGTTCCCGGGTCGAGACCGTGCATGCGATCTACGACCAGTTGCCGGCCGTGCTGACGGGCCGCTCGCTCCGGCGGGTGCAGGGCATCTTGTTCGACCTCGGCGTGTCCTCGCTACAGCTGGACGACGACGCCCGCGGCTTCGCGTACGCCCGTAACGCACCCCTCGACATGCGGATGGATCCGACAGTGGGTCAGACGGCTGCCGACGTCCTCAACACCTATTCGGCGGCCGATCTGGCCCGAGTGCTGAGGGATTACGGCGAGGAGCGATTCGCACGAAAGATCGCAGCGGCGATCGTCCGGGAACGGCAGCGAGAGCCGTTCTCGACCAGCGGCCGACTTGTCGAGTTGCTCCGCCAGGAGGTTCCCGCAGCGTCGCAGCGGTCCGGCGGACATCCGGCCAAGCGGACCTTCCAGGCCCTGCGCATCGAGGTCAACGGCGAGTTGGCAGCTCTGGAGCGGGCCCTGCCGTCGGCCGTCGAGGCGATCGACGTCGGTGGACGCATCGTCGTGCTGTCGTATCACTCTCTGGAGGATCGGCTGGCCAAGCGGGTGTTCGCAGCGTCCGCGCGCAGCACCGCACCGCGCGGCCTTCCGGTGGAATTGCCCGAACACCGGCCGGCTCTGCGGCTCATCACCCGCGGGGCAGAGGTACCCGACGCCGCCGAGGTAGCGACCAACTCACGTGCGGCGTCGGCGAAGTTGCGAGCCGCCGAGCGGTTGCGGGAGGCGGCATGAGCGCCCCTCGAGTAACCGCTCGCTCCGCCTGCCCGGGAGCCCAGACATGAGCACCGCCGCCGCACGCAACAGCAGGCCGGCGGTCGCTCCGACAAGCGCCACCCGGCCAGGACTACGGCTGCTGCCGGGTGGCCGGAGCAGTGCGCCGCGCGCGCCGTTCGTCGTCCTGGTCCTGCTCGTCCTGGGCGCCGGCCTGGTAGGGCTGCTCCTGTTGAACACGAACCTCCAGCAGAGCTCGTTCGAGCTGCGCGATCTGGAGCAGGAGACCCGATTGCTCCGTGACAGGCACGCCGAGTTGACCCGGCAGGTGGCGCAGTTGGCCGCTCCGGAGGAACTGGCCGGCCGTGCCGACGCCCTCGGCATGGTGCCGGCGCAAGAGCGCCGGTACCTGGTGCTCGAGGGTGCTGCCGGTGCGGAGGGCGGCTAGTGGACCGCGACCGGCGGGCGCCGGGTTCCGGACCGGGGCCTCGTTCGGGTACGCGGCGGTCCGGCGGACGGAGTGCGGCGACACCGGAGCGCCGCCGGGCGGGCGCGCCGTCGGCGCGCCGGGAGAGCAAGCCGGCTCGCCCGAAGACGGGCGAGCAAGGGACAACCGGGGCGGGAACGACGAACGCGGCCGCCGGGCGGACCAGGGGCAAGCCGGCCGGCAACCAACGTGCCACCGGGTCGCGGCGGCGTCCGGCCCGCGATGCCCGACCGGACAGTCGCCCCGCGGCGGCCGGCCGGCGCGGAGCGGGCGCCGGTGCCTCCAGTGGCTCGCGGGCAACGACCGCAAATCGACCTGCGTCCGGTGCTCGTGCCGGCAACGGCGCCCGGTCGGCCGACAATGCCCGTGCCGGCAGCAGTGTCCGGTCGGGCAGCGGTGCCCGGTCGGGCAGCGGTGCTCGCCCTGCCAGCAGGTCCCGTGCTGGCAGCAGTGCCCGGTCGGCCGGCAGTTCCCGTGCTGGCAGCGGCGCCCGGTCGGCCAGCAGTCCCCGTGCCGGCGGCAATGCTCGCTCGGGCAGCGATGCCAGGAAGGCGGGCAGGAACCGCCCGGCCAAGCCGCCGCGTTCGCCGGCGTCTCGGTCGAGGCCGGCGCGTCCGCCCCGGCCCCGGCGGCCTCCTCGCGGGGTCCGCCTCGCCGATCCCCGCAAGCGACTGCACGCGTCGCTGATCGTGGTCTTTGTCGTGCTGTCGCTGCTGTCCGGCCGGTTGATCCAGCTACAGGGACTCGATGCGTCGAGTTACGCCGCCGAGGCGCGCAGCAGCCGCATGCAGGTCGTCCCCGTGCCAGCGCTG
>DASUUU010000167.1:0-15349 GCA_036373915.1 Jiangellaceae bacterium
GCAATGTGATGGGCGATCTGGCCGGCCGGCGCGGTCGGGTGCTCGGGACCGAACCGGTAGGGACGGGACGCACGATGGTGCGCGCCGACGTACCGCAGACCGAGATCGTGCGCTACGCGATCGACCTGCGCGCGATGACGCAAGGCACGGGTACGTTCAGCCGGACCTTCGTGCGCTACGAGCCGATGCCGCGCAACCTCGCCGAAAAGGCCATGGCCGCCGAACAACGCTGATCATTCAAGAGTGGGGCGACACGCCCGTTTTCCGAGTTCAGTCGCGGAAGCGATAGGGGACATTTCGGCGTGTCGCCCCACTCTTGCATGATCAGCGTTGTGGGGTGGGCCAGTGCGATGTCAGCAACTCGCGGGTCTCCTCCAGCAACTGCGGCATGATCTTGGTCGAGGCGAACACGGTCATGAAGTTCGCGTCCCCGCCCCAGCGCGGAACGACGTGTTGATGCAGGTGGTCCGACAGCGAGCCGCCCGCGACGTCTCCCAGATTGAGACCGATGTTGAATCCCTGCGGCCGGGACACCGACTTGATGGTCCGCACCGCGTCGCTGGTGAAAGCCGACAGCTCGGCCGACTCGTCGGCTGTGAGCTCCTCCAGCTCGCCGACGTGCCGGTAGGTGACGACCATCAGGTGCCCAGGGTTGTACGGGTGCAGGTTGAGCACCGCGTAGGTGTGCTCACCTCGAGCCAGAACCAGCCCTTCGGCGTCGTCGAGGTCCGGGATGCGGCACAGCGGGCATCCGTCGCCGTCGGCACGCCTCGTGCCCGGCTCGCTCTTGATGTACGCCATCCGGTATGGCGTCCAGAGCCGCTGCAACTGGTCCACCCAGGTCGCTCTCACACCTGAATCCGTCGCTCGATCGCATCGGTGATCTCGGCCACCGCCTCCTCGAGCGGCACACCGTTGTTCTGCGAGCCATCCCGGTAGCGGAACGAAACGGCGTTCTTGGCACGGTCGTCGTCACCGGCGATCAGCATGTACGGGATCTTCTGCTTCTGCGCGTTCCGGATCTTCTTCTGCATCCGGTCGTCGCCGGCGTCGACCTCCATGCGCACGCCACGCGCTCGCAGCGTGGCGGCCACGTCCTGCAGGTACGGCACGTGTTCATCGGTGATCGGGATGCCCACGGCCTGTACCGGCGCCAGCCACGGCGGGAACGCCCCTGCGTAGTGCTCGGTCAGGATGCCGAAGAACCGCTCGATCGAGCCGAAGAGGGCTCGATGGATCATGTAAGGCCGTTTGCGGGTGCCGTCGGCGTCCTGGTACTCCAGGTCGAATCGCGGCGGGAGTTGGAAGTCGACCTGCAAGGTCGACAGCTGCCATGATCGGCCGATGGCGTCACGGACGTGGACGTCGATCTTCGGCGCGTAGAACGTGCCCTCGCCCTCGCCGATCCGGTACGGCAGTCCGGCCCGACGCAGGGCCTCCTCTAGCGCGGCTTCGGCGGTGTTCCACTCCTCGAGGGTTCCGACATACTTGTCCGGCCGCGTCGACAGCTCGGCTTCGAACTCGGTCAGCCCGTAGTCGCGCAGCAGGCCTAGCACGAACTCCAGCAAGCTGGCCAGCTCGTCCTGGAGCTGCTCGGGCGTGCAGTAGATGTGCGCGTCGTCCTGGGTGAACCCCCGCACCCTGGTCAGCCCGTGGACCACGCCGGACTTCTCGTAGCGATACACCGAACCGAACTCGAACAGCCGAAGCGGCAACTCACGGTACGACCGCCCGCGCGAGGCGAAGATCAGGTTGTGCATCGGGCAGTTCATCGGCTTGAGGTAGTAGTCCTGCCCGGGCTTGCGCACGTTGCCCTCGTCGTCGAGTTCGGCGTCGAGGTGCATCGGCGGGAACATCCCCTCGGAGTACCAGTCCAGGTGCCCGGACGTCTCGAACAGCGCCGACTTGGTGATGTGCGGGCTGTAGACGAACTGGTAGCCCGCCTCGTCGTGCCGCCGGCGCGAGTAGTCCTCCATCACCCGGCGGACGATGCCGCCCTTCGGGTGGAACACCGCCAGACCCGAGCCGATCTCCTCCGGGAAGCTGAACAGATCTAGCTCGGCGCCGAGCTTGCGATGGTCGCGCCGCTCCGCCTCGGCCAGCCGGTCGAGGTACTCCTGCTGCGCTTGCCTGGCCTCCCAGGCGGTGCCGTAGATGCGTTGCAACTGGGCGTTCTTCTCATCGCCACGCCAGTACGCACCGGCCACCCGCATCAGCTTGAACGCCGGTATGTGCCTGGTGGTCGGCAGGTGCGGGCCGCGGCACAGGTCCTTCCAGGCCAGCGCGCCGTTGCGCCGGAGGTTGTCGTATATCGTCAACTCGCCGCCGCCGACCTCGACCGACGCCTCCTCCCCGGCAGAGCCACCCTTGAGCCCGATGAGCTCGAGCTTGTAAGGCTCGCCGGCAAGCTCCTCGCGGGCAGCCTCCTCGGAAACCGGACGCCGCGCGAACGACTGGCCTTCCTTGACGATCCGCTGCATGCGCTTTTCGATCTGTTTCAGATCGTCCGGGTTGAACGGCTCGGTGACCTCGAAGTCGTAGTAGAACCCGTTCTCGATCGGCGGGCCGATCCCCAACTTGGCCTCCGGGAACAGTTCCTGGACGGCCTGCGCCATCACGTGGGCGGTCGAGTGCCGCAAGATGGCCCGTCCGTCCTCGGAACCTATCTCGACCGGCTCGACCGTCTCACCGTCGGCCAGCACATGGGTGAGGTCGACGAGCCGGTCACCGACCCGTGCGGCGATCACCTCGGGCCGGTCCTCGAACAGCTGCGCGGCCGTCGTGCCCGCACCGACCTGTCGCTCGTTCCCGGCGACGACGATGCGGATCTGTTCGGACACGACTGCACTCCTTGGACGAGTTGGGCTTCTGCAGGACGGTCGACCTCGACGGATCGACCCCGCCGATGGTACCTGCACCGCGTCCGGTGATCAGCTCCTACGGGCCGCCAACGCGCTCAACCCGCACAGAATCCCCCAGCCGGCCGCAACGGCGACCGACCTGGTCCGTTCGGGCCCGCGCAGCACGGCGGAGAAGAGCACGGTGTCAGAAAGGTCGCAACCCACCCGGATCGCGATTGCGGTGCGGAGCCCGCTTCCGGCAGGAGCACCGGCCATTACCAGACCGGAGACGAGATCGCGGCCCGCCACTGCTCGGGCCGTGGCAGAGAGCGCGGCGCTTGGTTCGCCGGGCGCCAGGCCAGTGGGCCGCAGGAGCACCGAGGGCCGCCGGAGGACGGATGCGCCGTAGGCTGCGGTGGCCAGACCGAGAGCGCGGGGAATCCAGGTCATGCTCATGTCGTGCCGTCCTTCCGGGCCATTTGCTGTTCCGCGGTAGAGGTGATCTTGCGAGCCATGCCGCCGAAGATCAGGTGATGAAACGGCGTGACGGCCTTCCAGTAGAGCTGGCCGGCCAGTCCTCGCGGCTCGAAGATCGCATGCTGCCGGTACACCGATCCACCGGCTGGATCCGGCTCCACGGACAGCTCCAGCCAGGCCCGGCCGGGAACCCGCATCTCGGCCCGCAGCAGGAGCAGGTGCGGGCGGTCGAGCCGCTCGACACGCCACCAGTCGAGCGCCTCACCGGTGCGTAACCGCCGTGGATGCCGACGCCCGCGGCGCAGGCCCACCCCCCCGGCGAGCCGGTCGATCCAGCCGCGAACCGACCAGGCCAGTGGCCACGAGTACCAGCCCCGTTCTCCCCCGATCGACTCGACCACGTCCCACAGTTGGTCCGCGTCGGCAGTCGTGTGCCGCTTTTGCTTGTCCTCATAGCGGGTGCCGCCCGCCCACTGCGGATCGGTCGGCAGCGGGTCGGAGGGCGCGCCGGCGAGGGCGGCGTCGGACCACCGAGTCGGCACGTCGGCGCTCCTGGTCCGGGCCAGGGCCAAGGCGATCGCCTCGTCGTACGGCGTCAGCCCGCCCTCCGGAGCGGCGATGTAGCGGGTGATGTCGTCGTCGGCACACACCATCTCGTGTACCAGCGACTCGATAAGAGGAACCGCAATGCTGCGCGGGACCGGCGTGACAAGGTTCACCCACTGCGCGGACAGCCAGGGAGTAAGCACGGGTACCGGCACCACCAGTCTGCGGGGCAGCCCGGCCACGCGGGCATATCGGCGCATCATCTGCAGGTAGCTCAGCACCTCCGGGCCGCCGATGTCGAAGGACCTGTTGACGTCCTCGGGCAGGGAGGCGGCCCCCGTCAGGTAGTGGATGACGTCGCGGACGGCGATCGGCTGGACCTGGTTGTTCACCCACTTAGGGGTCACCATTGCCGGCAGCCGCTCGGTGAGGTACCGCAACATCTCGAAGCTGGCCGATCCGGACCCGATGATGACGGCCGCCTTCAGCACGATTGTCGGTACGCCCGAGGCGAGGAGGATCTCGCCGACCTCGGCCCGGGACGCCAGGTGCGCGGACAGGCGGTCGCCCCCGGGCGTTAGCCCACCGAGGTAGACGATCCGGCTGACGCTCGCGGCGCGGGCCTGTGCCGCTACCGTGTTCGCCGCCGCCCGGTCGAGTTCGACGAAGTCGCGCCGGTTCAGTGAGTGGACCAGGTAGTAGACCACGTCCTGGCCGGCCAGCGCCGCTGCGACGGCGGCCGGATCAGTGACGTCTCCCGGGACGATCTCGACCTGATCACGCCACGGTACGTCGGTGAGCTTGGCCGGGTCCCGAGCCACGGCCCGGACGACGTGACCGGCTCGGACGAGCTCGGGCACCAGCCGGCCGCCGATGTAGCCGGTGGCGCCGAACACCACACACCGCATCGCTCGAACGTCCCCCGTCTTCGGCGCGGTAGTCACGGTTCGATGCCGACCCGTTGGGCCAACCGGCGCCATCCGGCCCACAGGTCGGCTTCACTATGCCGAGTCCACGGTAACCGGTGTTGTGAGCGCGTGCCCCGGTCATGCCACAGCTCGCCGGACGGCGGCGGGGGCGTTACCGCCGCCAGCCACACTGCGGTGTCGGCGCCCTGCGCGGCATCCCTGAGTGCCGGCCGCATGAGGCGGTGGAAGCCGGGCAGCGACGATGCCACCCCAGGGGTGTCCGCCCAACCCGGATGCATTGCGTGCACGGCTATCCCGTCACTGCGCCACCGCCATTCGAACGCCGGCAGCAGGGCCACCTGGATCCGCTTTGTCCGCGCATAGGCGGCGCTGCCGCGGTAACGGCCGGAGCGATACTCGAGGTCGCCGGCCGGCAGCCGCTGCGTGTACATCCCGCCCGAGGTCACCAAGATCACCCGGCTTCGGCCGGCGGCGGCCAGCGTGGAGCGCAACGACTCGGTGAGAAGTAGCGGCCCGAGCACGTGAGTGGCGAGGGTCAGTTCATGTCCCTGCGGGCTTGTCTCTCGGGTAGCGGGGAGCACACCGGCGTTGTGCACGAGCACGTCCAGGCGGAGTTCTGCGGCGGCGAACTCTGCCGCGAACCGGGCTACGTCTTCGAGATCGGACACGTCGCACCGCCAGACCGTCAGGTCCGCACCGGGCAGCTGCGCGGCGAGGTCGTCTCTGGCCTGCCGACCTTTCTCGACGTTGCGTACGACCAGGTGAACCCGCGCGCCGAGCCTGGCGAGGCCGGCCACCGTGGCCTTGCCCAGCCCCGCATTGGCCCCCGTCACGATTGCCACCTTCCCCGCCATCGCGTTCGGTGGCGGGTCCGGCGGCCAGCCCGGCAAGCGGCTGCGAGCTCGGTAGCCCCACCGCGTGAAGCCGCCGACAACGCTGACATCGAGTACCGAGTCGATCACCGATCCGATCAACCGGCCGGCCTTCATTCCTGCCGGTGCGGTCGCCGGTTCAGAACTCTCGGTCGTCTCGACCGGGTCCGCGTCGGTTCGCATTGAATGTTCCTCCATCCGGTATCCCGACGGCCGTCCGACCGCCATTTGTAATTTAGCACTAAAATCATTTAGCATCAAGGAGCACCAGCTACACGAGTCCTAGTTCGGGGAGTTGACCAGCCATGATCTATCGACCTTCGGCGTCCGTGGTGACCCGATGAGCCGCTACACAGCCGCAGTGATCGGTGCAGGCGTATCGGGGCTGACCGCGGCCTACCTGCTCCAGCGCCAGTACGACGTGACGCTGTTCGAAACCGAGCCGCGACTGGGTGGCCACGCGCACACCCAAGAGGCGCCATCGCAGTCCGGGGGCACAGTCGCCGTCGATTCTGGGTTCATCGTCCACAACGAGCACACCTACCCGAACCTCGTGCGGCTGTTCGGCGAGCTCGGCGTCCAGACGCAGGACAGCGACATGTCGATGAGCGTGCGGTGCCTGGAGTGCGGGCTCGAGTACGCGGGCGGCAAGCGACTGACGGGGCTACTCCCCCAGCTGGATCACCTGCGCCGAATGAACTACCTCCGCATGCTCGGCGAGGTCACCCGGTTCCAGCGGCGGGCCCGCCGATTCCTGGAGCAGGACGGTCCGGACGACATCACGTTCGGCGCCTTTCTGCGGGCCGGTGCGCACTCGCAGTACTTCATCGAGCATTTCGCCATCCCGCTGGTCTCGGCCGTGTGGTCGGCCGGTGAGAAAGTGAGCCGGCGTTATCCGGCGCGCTACCTGTTCGAGTTCCTCAGCAACCACGGGATGCTGTCGACCGGCGGTTCGTTCCGCTGGAAGACCGTTGTCGGCGGATCCCGCGAATACGTCGAACGCGCTGCGAAGAATCTCACCGCCGTGCATATCGGGACCCCGGTACAGGCGGTGATCCGGCACGCGACGGGAGTGGAGATCCGCGACCAGGCCGGCGAGGCGCATTGGGCGGATCGGGTCGTCATCGCCACCCACGCCGATCAGGCCCTGGCCCTACTCGATGACCCGACACGGGCCGAACGAGACGTCCTTGGCGCATTCACCTACTCGCGCAACGAGACCTGGTTGCACAATGATCCGACGCTGCTGCCCACCAAGCCACGGGCCCGCGCGTCGTGGAACTACCTGAAGACCACGTGTGGCGGTGACACTGACGGAGTGGGCATCAGCTACCACATGAACCGGCTGATGCGGCTATCGACACCGGACGAGTACCTGGTCACTCTCAACCCGGTGGGTCGCGTGGATCCCGGCCGGGTCATCGCGACGATGACCTACACGCACCCGGTCTACACTCCCGAGTCGCTCGCCGCTCAACGTCAGCTGCCGGGACTCAACGGGCCGCGCACGGCTTTCGCCGGTGCCTACCACGGGTGGGGATTCCATGAGGACGGCTGCTCGTCAGGAGTCCGGGCGGCCGCTTGGTACGGAGCCGGCTGGTGACCGCGACCCCGGCAATCTACGACGCGCGACTCACCCACGTCCGCAGCGACGCACTGCACCGCACGTTCACGCATGGCGTCTACATGTGGCTGGTCGACCTGGCCGAGGTGCCGCAGCTGCCGTGGTGGCTGCGGCCACTGGCCGGGTTCAAGGCTCGCGACCACCTTGGCTCCCCGGACCGCTCGATCCGGGAGAACCTCGACGCCTTCCTGCGGCTGCACAATTTCGACCGGGCCGGCGGCCGCGTGCTCATGCTCACCAATGCTCGGGTGCTCGGCCATGTCTTCAACCCGCTCACCGTCTACTGGTGCCATAACCCTGCCGGAGAACTGGCCTGCGTTGTCGCCGAGGTCCACAACACTTACGGCGAGCGGCATTGCTACCTCCTGCAGCCGGACGGTAATGGACGCGCCGAGACGGACAAGGCGTTCTACGTTTCCCCGTTCCTTCCGCTCGACGGCCGGTACCGCATGCGGCTGCCCCTGCCAAGCCACCGGCTCTCGTTGACCATTTCCCTGATCCGGCAAGCGCGCCCCGAGTTCGTCGCGACCCTTGTCGGGACCGCCCGACCTGCCGGCATTGCAGGTGTCATTCGGGCCGCAGTCCGCCGGCCGGTGATGCCACAGCGAGTCAGCGCTCTCATCCGGCGCCATGGGCTGGCCCTCTGGCTGCGCCGCGTACCCGTTGTTCCCCGCACACCACATGTCCATCAGGAGGGAGTCAGGTGACACTGCTACCGGCTCAACGCCATACCACCACGTCCTGGCCCGAGCTGGCAGTCCCACCTCGATCACCGCTGCGAGCCTGGCTGGCCGAGCGGCTGTTCCGGCGTGCCGTCCGCCAGCTTGATCTGACCGTCGAGTTCCCGGATGGAGAACGCCTCGGCGGCAGCGCCGGCGCCCCCGTGTTGCGACTGGAACGGCCCGACGCGTTCTTCAACCGGCTGGGAGTGAACGGGAACATCGGCTTCGCTGAGGCGTACCTTGCCCGGGACTGGACGGCCGATACCGACCTGGCCGACGTCCTGACCCCGTTCGCCGAAAGCGTCGCGACTCTGGTGTCGAGGCCACTGCAAGCGCTCCGCCGCTGGGTCGATGCCGTGCGTCCCGAATCCGACGACAACACGACGGTCAACGCCAAGTCCAACATCAGCCGGCACTACGACCTGTCCAACGACCTGTTCGCGGCGTTCCTGGACGAGACCATGACCTACTCGGCCGCCTGGTTCGGCCCGGATGACGACCTCGCCGCCGCGCAGCGCCGCAAGATCGACAGCATCCTGGATCTCGCCGCGGTCGGCGCCGGCAGCCGGGTGCTCGAGGTCGGGACCGGCTGGGGCGCGCTGGCCATCCGCGCCGCAGAGCGTGGGGCGGTCGTCACATCCCTCACCCTGTCGAAGGAGCAGCAAGCGCTTGCCGAGAGACGGATCAACGACGCCGGCGTCGGTGACCGGGTCACCGTCCTGCTGCAGGACTACCGGGAAGCCGGCGGCCAGTTCGACGCGGTGGTGGCCGTTGAGATGATCGAGGCCGTCGGTGCCCGCTACTGGCCGCTGTTCTTCGCCACCCTCGACCAGCGACTCGTACCGGGCGGCCGGATCGCTCTGCAGGCGATCACCATGCCGCACGACCGGCTCCAGGCAACGCACCGCTCATACACCTGGGTGCACAAATACATCTTCCCGGGCGGCCAACTACTGTCCACCGAGGCGATCCGCGATCAGGTCCGCAGGCACACTGGGCTGCAGATGACCGCCCGGCGCGCCCTCGGACCGCACTACGCCCGGACACTGGCCTTGTGGCGCGCCCGGTTCACTCGCGCCGCGGCGCACATCTCGGCGCTCGGGTTCGACGACACGTTCCGCCGCATGTGGGAGTTCTACCTCGCCTACTCCGAGGCAGGATTCCGATCCGGCTACCTCGACGTGTGGCAGATCCAGCTCAGCAAGCCCCTCGCGAGAGGCGTCCCGGAAAAGGTCCCGGACCTCGGGGAGTTGCTGGAAGCCGGCTGACTGGTAGGTGGCGGCGGCGCCGAAATTGGAGCTTGGGGTGCACACGATCGCGCTCGACGAGCGGAGCTCCTGGAGTGGGCGGCCGCGGCGACGGTGATCGGCTTGCCGTAGCCGCTGCCCCGATGCTCCTTGTGCACGCCCATCGACTCCAGCAACCCGCGTTTTCCCGGACCGGTCCGCACGTGGGCCTGCTCCGGCCCGATCATCTCGATCCGCACGCCCGGGTGCTTTACCGGCTTCGTGAGGTCGCGTCGCAGCGGCGTCCACGGATCGTCGGCGTTCCAGCCGGCCTCGGACAGCAGATCGCGGACCAGAACGCCCAATGGCGCCTCGACGTTTACCTGTCCCTCTGGCAGTACGGCGCGCTCCGGCTCGGTCACGTCCTCAACCAGACGGTGCGCCAGCTCCTCGTCGTGGTGAGCGTCCGGCGCGATCGTCAGCCGCAACAGCTTGGGACCGTCCAGCAGCCCGACGGCGAGAATCCCGTCCGTCCCGGCTCCAGGTCCGGACCGCAGCGGCCGTCGCCTCCGCACCGAACCGTCGTCCTGCCAATCCCGCAGCACAGCCACCGTCTCGCTCAGCCCGTCGACTGCCGGGCTGCCCGGCACAATCGTCATAGCCCGACCACACACCATGGCGCCGACGGCCGCACCTGATCTTCGGCCGGTCGAACCGGGCTCACGCGGTCTGACTGACGGCCGGCTGATCCATGAGCCGGGCGGTGAGTAGCGCTAGGGGCATTCCTCAGCCGGGAATTCGGAAATGAGGTGGGCGATACTGGGATCGAACCAGTGACCTCCTCGGTGTGAACGAGGCGCTCTCCCGCTGAGCTAATCGCCCGGGTGCGCGAGAACACTACCCTATCCGACTCCAGCCGGCCCAAACGGACGATCGCCCGGCGCGGGGCGGCCACACACCCGGCAAGCCGCGCGCCTCTGGCGATCACAAGGCGGGATGATCGGCGGCACCTTGCGCGCCCCGATGTTTCCGGCAAATACCCCTTAATGCGTCAAATTGACCAGATGATCACAGGTATTCATGTCCTGAGTCGTCGCGGGCAGAGGGACCGCACAGATGGGGCCACTCAATATGCGCATCTTCGACCCATCGCAACAGATCGATCACCGGCCGGAAACTGTCCGAGAAAGGGCAAAAGCCGCAGGTCAGCGCGAGATCTAGTGACGAGCATCACTGGATTGTGCCGTAAGTTACTCGTTGGTTTACCTTGGACCTGCGGCGGGTGGAATCGTCCTTGCGCAGCAGTTCGTGCAAACGCTCCCACTCGCCACGTCCACGCTAACGCGCGCGGAAAGGAACCAGACCGCCCATGAACCGCACGACGGTGTCGTACGACGTCGCACTTCACCTGCTCAGCGAAGACGGACGCGTCCTGCCGCTGACCGCGAACCTGAACTACGACGCGAGCGATCCGCTGGCCGTCACCGCGCTGTTCAACGATGGCGGCGACGAGCCGGTCCGCTGGGTTTTCGCCCGGGATCTCCTCGAAGCCGGCTTGGATCGATCCGCGGGTGAGGGAGACGTCCTCATCTGGCCGACTTGGGACTCCGACGGCCGGCCGGCCGTACACCTCCGGTTGAGATCCCCCCACGGCAACGCGCTCCTCGAGGCCAGTGCAGACGAGCTGGAGCAATTCCTGCACGCCACTCACCGGCTGGTTCCTCCCGGTACCGATCACCGGCACTTGGACGTTGAAGGTGCCATCGCGGCGCTACTCGCCGATACGTGAGCAGTCCACCCTGTTGTCAGGACGGCCAGGGCGAGCTACGGTCAGGCACACCTTCCCCCCGCTGACACACAAGGAGACGGGCACCTTGACTTTCTCCCACGACGTGGAGCATTCCCTCGCCACCGTGGTCGACCTGGTGAACACCGATCCCATGGCAGGGGGCCAGGAACTGTTGCCGGACGTCGAAGCTCTCAACGCGTTCGTCAAGGAGTACGAGATCAGCGGTGTCGGCGAGCTCAGCCAGAAGGACCTCAGGGCCATTCAAGCCATTCGGCCCCGGCTGCGGGAGGTTTTCCTCGCATCCGGCGAGGAGATGGCTGCTGAATTGCTCAACGCCATCCTGAGCTCGTTCGCCGTGCGGCCACGGCTCACCAACCATGACGGCTACGGCTGGCACTTTCACTACTTCGCACCAGATGCGTCACTCGCCGAGCATCTGATCGTCGACGGCGGTATGGCCCTTGCGTTCGTCGTCACCGCGGGCGAGCACGAGCGACTTCAGGTATGTGCGGCACCCGATTGCGATCGCGTCCTGGTCGACCTGTCGCGGAACCGCTCCAAGCGCTACTGCGACAGCCGCACCTGCGGCAACCGGCTGCACGTGGCCGCGTACCGTGAGCGGCAGCGAGCCGCAGGCGGAAGCTGAGCCTCTACGCAGCCGCAGGCGGCTAGAGTTGCTTGCTCATCTGCTGGGACGTCGTCCGGTAGCCGAGCGCCTCGTACATCCGGATCGCAACCTCGTTGCCGCCGAAAACGTTGAGACCAAGACTCGAGCAGCCGTATTCGCGCGCTTGGCGCTCCGCGACCTCCATCAGCGCCCTGCCGTAGCCTCGGCCACGGTACGCGGGGTCGATCTCGATGTCGTACACCCATCCCTGACCGTCCGGGCCGTCGCGAGCCTGCTCGGCGAGCCACAGTATGCCGACCGCCTCTCCAGCGACCTCGGCGGTGAACAGGTGCTGGCCTTCGGCCGGGCGCCGGTCGGGGAAGAACCGCTCGAGGGCCTCGGCCGTATGGCGCTGCGCGACCTCCGCCGGCTCACCGCCGTACTCGATCCGCTGTTGGAAGTATCCCCGGGCCACGTGGTCGACGTAGCCGTCGATCTCGGCCGGCGTCATCGGCCGGATGGCCAGCGTCGTCACGGTTCCGGGTCTTCGGCGCTGTGCTTGGCGAACAAGGCGGCGGCTTCGCGAGTTACCGGCCCCGGCGCCGCTGGCAGGCTCCGGGCTTGTCGCGAGCCGGCGATCGCCGCCACACTCTGGACGTCGCGGATGCTTGACGTGAGGAACACCTCGTCGGCGTCGTCCAGTACCGAGATCGGCAGTTCCACCTCCCGGGCACCGGTCCACTCGATCAGCAACTGGCGGGTGATTCCGTTCAGGCAGCCGGTCGACAGCGCAGGGGTCAGCAGCTGCCCGGCCACGACCACGAAGACGTTGCTGCCGGTGCCTTCGGACAACCGGTCCTGGGTGTCGGCGAACAGTGCCTCCGTCGCACCGAGACCCTTGGCGTGCGCCAAAGCGACGACGTTCTCTGCATAGGACGTGGTCTTAAGTCCCGCGAGAGCCCCCCGCTCGTTGCGGGGCCACTCGACCACAGCAACCGACGTCGTCTCGGCGGGCGGCGCCGTGGGAGCGATGGCGACCACCAGGGTCGGACCGGAAGTACCCCGGTCCGAACCCAGTGGCGCGATACCGCCGGTGTAGGTGATGCGAAGCCGGTACAGCCCCACGGGAGCCTGCGCACACACTGCCGTGCATGCGGCCCGCACTGCGTCCTTGTCGACGGCCGGCAGGCCGAGCCCGGCGGCGGACCGCGCCAGCCGGTCGAGATGCCTACGCAGTGCGAACGGCACGCCATCGACTACCTTCACCGTCTCGAACACGCCGTCGCCCACTGTCAGGCCGTGGTCGAAGGCACTGACCAAGGCACTGTCGCGGTCCAGCAGGCTGCCGTTGACCCAGATCCTCATCAAAGGCTCCTCACATGTCCTGTTCCGCCGAAGCCAACCCTACGAGCCGCTCGGCCTTCAACTCCGTTTCTCGCCATTCCCGCTCTGGAACCGATCCCCACGTGATCCCCGCACCGGTGCCGAACCGCAGCATCCCGTCGCTCACCCAGAAGGTCCGGATACCGACTGCCAGTTCGCCACGGCCGGTGTCCGCGTCCACCCATCCGACGGCGCCGCAATAGGGGCCCCGCGGTGCGGCCTCGAGGTCGGCGATCGTTGCGAGCGCGCTCGACTTCGGCGCCCCCGTCACCGAGCCGGGAGGGAAGGCGGCGGCCAGCAGCTCCGGCCACCCCGCATCAGGCCCGAGCCGGCCGGTCACGGTCGATACGAGGTGTACCAATCCGGGGTGTTTCTCCACCGCGAGCAGATCTCGCACGGCGATCGAACCTGCCTCGCAGACCCGTGACAGGTCGTTTCGCACCAGGTCTACGATCATCACATTCTCGGCGACGTCCTTGCCGGTTATGTCGGCGACGGTCCGGCCGGTGCCCTTGATCGGCGACGACGCTACCCGGCGCCCGTCCCGTCGTAGGAACAGCTCAGGGGACGCGGTGACGACGTGCATTCCGGCGGCCGGAATCTGCACCGTGCCGGCGTAGGGTGCGCGGTGCCGTTGAGCCAGCACAGCGGCGAGCGGCACCAGGTCCGGCGTGCGGGCAACCAGCGGTGCCGACAGCACCCGGCAGATGTTCGCCTGGTAGACCGTGCCGGCCGCGATGCGCTCTTTGGTCTCGGCCACAGCCCCGACGTACGCCGCGCGATCGAGCGAGCTCGTCCAGGCCCCGGGGTGCGGGCCGCGCCAGGCCCGGCTTGGCGACAGCGCGGCGGGGCGCCAGGAAGAGAAACGCGCACACGTGAGCTGCCCCTCAAAGGTGATCACAACAGCCCACCGGCCGCGGCCGTCGAGGACGCGCGGGTCGTCGGACAGCTCGACCAGCCCGGTCGCCAGTTGTCCGCCCAGATGAGCCAGCGGCTCTCCCCCGTTGTCCGACCACGCGCTCACGATCCAGCGACGCTACCTCTACCCTGCAGCGGGTGCGAAAACATTGGCCGGCCCTGCTGGCGGCCGCCGCGCTCAGCGCGTGCACCGGCGGTGAGCAGACATTGCCTGCGGCCTACGGGAGCGTCCAGCGTCCTGGGGCCTTGGTCTCGAGCACTCCATCGCGGCCGGCCCCGAACCCGACCCCGCGGGCCGAGGAGATCACTATTTCGTTCGCCGGGGACGTCCATTTCGAGGACGACGTACGCGCGCGGCTGGCGGATCCGGCGACCACGCTGGATACCGTGTCCGATGTCCTGTCAGCGGCCGATCTCACCGTGGTCAACCTCGAGACCGCCGTGACCGAACGTGGCATCCCCGAGCCGAAGACCTACACCTTCCGCGTCGGACCGGAGGCGTTCGACGCCCTGGCCGCCGCCGGGGTGGACATCGTGACGATGGCGAACAACCACGGTGTGGACTACGGGGCCCAAGGTCTCGCCGACACACTGGCTTCGGCCCGGCAGGCTCCCCTGGCCGTCGTCGGGATCGGCGAGGACGACACAGCCGCATTCGAACCGGCGGTCGTCGACATCGGCGGCACCGCAGTCGCCGTGATCGGGGCGACGGATGTGCCGGATCGCACCGCCGCGGCGTGGTCGGCGGCGCCCGGCAAACCGGGGGTCGCGTCCGCCCGCGACCGGCAACGACTCCTGCGGGCTGTCGCCGAGGCGGCGGAGGCGGCCGACGTCGTCGCCGTCTACCTCCATTACGGCACCGAACGGGTCAGCTGCCCCACACCCGACCAG
This sequence comes from Jiangellaceae bacterium, assembly GCA_036373915.1. Lineage (GTDB taxonomy): Bacteria > Actinomycetota > Actinomycetes > Jiangellales > Jiangellaceae > JASLBX01. The sequence goes on from DASUUU010000167.1 coordinate 14,825, forward strand.
GTCTCGTTGGCCACGGCGCTGGCCGATGCTGGCGCGGACATCGTCGTGGGCGCGCACGCACATGTTCTACTCGGCGCCGGCTGGCTCGGCCGGACGTACGTCTCGTACGGGCTCGGCAACTTCGTGTGGTACCACCCCAACTCGGCCGCCGAGGCCTCGAGTGGCGTGCTGACCTTGACGGTTCGGGACGGGCACGTCGTCGAGCATGAACTGACTTCCACCTTCACCGAGCAGGACGGCCGACCGCGCGTCCTGGAGGGCGAAGCCGCGGACGAGGCGATCACGGATTGGCGCGCGATGCGGGCGTGTACTGGTTTGGAGTCGACGGCTGGAATGAGCTAATGTTTCAGCGCGCCCCGGGTAAACTGTTCCGGTGGATCGCACGCGGACGTAGCGCAGCTGGTAGCGCGTCACCTTGCCAAGGTGAAGGTCGCGGGTTCGAGCCCCGTCGTCCGCTCGAGGAGGCTCCGGCCTCACCTCGGTGGAGTGGCCGAGAGGCGAGGCAACGGCCTGCAAAGCCGTCTA
>DASUUU010000168.1:0-2209 GCA_036373915.1 Jiangellaceae bacterium
GCCGCCGGACGGTGACTCGTACGAAGGCAAGGCGGCGATCGGGGACTTCTTCAGCAAGCTGTTCGACACCGCCGTCGAGCGGACCTTCGATGTCGAAGAGCTCGTCGTCGCCGGTGACCGCGGCGTGATGCGCTGGCGCCACCGGTGGACCGACCAGGCCGGCACGGCGGAGTACGTGCGCGGTGTGGACCTGTTCCGCGTCCGGAACGGCAAGGTCGCCGAGAAGTTGTCCTACGTCAAGGGATGAGCAGAACCTAGCCTCGGGTCAGGCAGCTGCCTCCGCGCCGAGTGTGACGGTGACGGTCCGCTGTTCGGTGCCGCGGATGACCGACAGCTCGATCTCTGCGTCCGTTGCCGCATCGAGCAGGTCGAACAGGTCGTCGATCCCTCGGATTGAGCGTCCGTCGGCGGATGTGATCAGATCACCTTGGGCCAGCCCGGCCCGCGACGCGGGGCTCTCGTCCTCCACTTCGCGAACGAGCAGACCATCGGCGTCGGGAAGGCCGACGGCTCGTCGCAGCCGCCTGGCCAGCTGTGCCGGGGCGACCGCGATGCCAAGACGCGGGGGCATGGCCGACTCCCCGTGCGTAAGCCGCTCGACCTGCGCTCGAAGGTTCTCGTCCGCCGGGATGGCCAGGTAGAAGCCCTCGCCAAGCCGGTTGGTGTTCAGTCCCAGTAGCTGACCCGCGGCCGTGGTGATCGGCCCGCCGGACGAGCCCGGCAGCAGGGGTGCGTTGTGCTCGAGGCTCCCGGTGATGCGGCGGCCGCGCGGCCCCCTGAACGTGCGCTCGACGCCGGTCACGAAGCCCAGCGTGACCCGCAGCCCGCGACCGCCCGGGTTGGCGAGGGCGAAGACCGGCGTTCCGATTCGAGGGGGTGCCGCGAATGCCCAGTCGATGGCCGGGGACCCTGCCGTGTCGACCTCGATCACTGCCAGGTCTCCGTCGACGTCCGCGCCCTGCACATGGCCGTCGGCGGTACGCCCGTCGGCGAACGTCACGGTGACCTTGTCGCCGCGGATGTTGTGCGCGTTGGTCAGCACGTACCCCTCGCTGATCACCACGCCGGATCCGATTCCCCACCGCTGCCCGATGCCGACGACAGCGTCACCGGCATGTTCGGCCACCCGCTGGATGTCCGACTGGATCTCGTCGAGTAGTCCCATGGCCATCTGCCTTCCGAGTAGTAGTAGCAGGCGTAGTTAGTAGTAACTTGCAAGTTACTACTAACTACCGTGGCCCTGTCAAGGATTGCGGATACGATCGGTTGATGACCCGACAGCAGCGGCCGGCGCGGGTGGCTACCGCGTCCCCGCTGAGCGAGGCGCTGGTGCGAGTGGGGGACCGATGGACACTGCTCGTCGTAGAGGCGCTGCTCGGCGGGTCGCGCCGGTTCAGCGACCTCCTCGAGCAGGTCCCCGGCATCGCGCCGAACATCCTGTCTGAGCGCCTCAAGCGGCTCGAGCGCGACGGCCTGCTGGTGTCCCGGCGTTACAGCGATCGGCCGCCACGTTCGGAGTACGAGCTGACCGCTGAGGGCATGGAGTTGGCCGGAGCGCTACGCCTGCTGGCGCACTGGGGGGCCAGGCACGCACCGACTTCGGACGCACCTCGGCACGCCGCGTGCGGGACGAACATGCAGGCGAGGTGGTACTGCCCGACCTGCGACCAGATCGTCGACGACGAGCCCAACGTCGACCTGTACTACCTGTGACCGGCCGACGGCGAACCTCGCCGACCGGTTTCGCGGGCGAGATGGCGTCGGCCGCTCTGGCGTTGATCGAATCGCTGGAGCCGGAGCAGCGGCCGCTGGCGCACGTCCCGTTCGACTCTCCCGACCGCCGCGAGTTCACCTATCTACCGGGGCCGAGACCCGGCCTGGCGCTGGCCGACATGACGCCTGCGCAGCAGGCGCGGGCGATGGAGCTGCTCGCGACCGGCCTCTCGGACCGTGGGCTGTGCGATGCCCGCGCCATCATGCGACTCGAGGAGATCCTGGCCGGCTTGGAGCGGTCCGTCGGCCGACCGGGGTGGCGCCGCCGTCACCCGGAGTACTACTGGTTCCGCGTACTCGGCGAGCCCGCCGGTGAGCAGCCCTGGGCGTGGAAGGTCGGCGGCCACCACCTGGCCGTGCACCTGACGATCGTCGGGGAGCAGGTGGCAGGAGCTCCGATGTTCTTCGGCGCCAACCCGGCGGCGGTGCCCGACGG
>DASUUU010000169.1:0-3088 GCA_036373915.1 Jiangellaceae bacterium
CCAGCGCCCGCTTGGCCGCCGAGACATTACCTGGCGCCGGTGTGGGCGATGACCAGGTCCGCGAGGTCGTGCGCCTGGTCAAGCTCACGACGACACACGAACCCGAGACCGGCGACGCCAACGGCGCCGTTCTCTGCGACGCCGACCTCGCGATCCTGGGCGGTGAACCGGACGAGTACGCCGCGTACGCCGCGGCCGTTCGAGCCGAGTACCCGGTGACCGACTACGAATACCGTCGCGGCCGGTCGGCTGTCCTACGCCGCCTGCTCGCCCTCGATCCCTTGTACCGCACTCCGACCGGTGCGAGCCGCTGGACGACCGCCGCCCACCGCAACCTCAAGGCTGAGCTGGACCTGCTTTCCGTCGCCTGAGCCCGGCATCGCTGAGCCGCCGCACCAGTTCCCGGCTGCTCACCGGCACCGCACCCGCGGCGACCACGTGTTCATACATGTGCTCGGGCACGTCGTAGTGATCGCGCTCAAAGCCACGGCGCGGTATTCCGACGCTGGCGGCGAAGGCGTGCAACTCATCCAGCGACTCGTCCGACACCAGGTGCGACCACAGTCGACCATGCCCCGGCCAGTTAGGCGGGTCGACCAGGATCATCGCGCCGCCGCGCCGGCCGCGTCGTCGACCAACGTCCGCCACGACCGCACCATCGCGGCGTCGACGTACGCCTTCCAGGACCCAGACGGTCGAACTCGCGAGCCCACGTGGAACTTGCGGATTCCTGCCCTCGCCAGCCACGGCACATGGTCGGGTTGCAGGCCACCCCCGGCCATGATCAACTCGGCGACCTGCGGATCGTCGGAAGCTCGACGGCACAGCTCGTCCAGCCCGGCCCCGACACCGCGAGCCGAACCCGCTGTCAGCACGGTGTCCATGCCACGGAAGGAACGCACGGCCGCCCACGCCCGATCGTGATCGAGGGCATGGTCGATGGCGCGGTGGTGGGTCCACGGCAGGCCGCTGAACTCCTCGGCCAGGGTCATGGTGACCTCGAGGTCAATCTCGGCCGACGGGCCTAGGAATCCGAGCACGAAACCATCGGCACCAGCACCGGCCAGCTGGTTGGCCGCACCCTTGAGCCGGGAGAGCTCCGATCCGCTCGTAGAGAATCCGTCGTTGGCCCGCAACATCACCCGGATGGGAATATCGCATTCGTCGCGCACCTCGCGCAGGGTCCGGACGTCCGGCGTCAGCCCGTCGGACTCCATATTGGCGACCAGTTCGATGCGATCCGCCCCACCCTCCTGTGCTCCGGCCGCATCACCCGGGCCGAGTGCGATGACCTCGAGCAGCGCTGCCACCCAGCCCTCCTTCGTACCGTCTCTCCGCCACAGGTGGACATAGTGTGCCAGGCCGGCTGGGCCCGACGTCCCGGCCCTGGCACCATCGAAGAGTGACCGACGACGTGCTGCTTGGCGCCCGCGCTCTCGTACTCAGAGATCTGAGCGCGCTGGGCTTCGATTCCGCCGCCGCGGTCGACGTCCTCGATGACGTGGTCGCCGAACGCCGCTGGTGGGTCGAGCAGTGGCCGGACGGCGCCGACTACGTAGCCGGGCAGATCGCGCAGGACGTCCAGGACCGGCTCCTGGACGCGCAACTTGGCCGTTGGCCGCGGTGCACGGCGTGCGACAACACGGCGGTCCACGAGTTGCGGATCACCCCCGAGCTGGGCCGCGATCCCCAGTGGGTGTGCGAGGAGTCGGGAATCGAGGTCGGCCCCCTGGGCAGGCTGAGGGCGTCCGCGGCTGGCTAGGCGGCCCGCATCGTACGGCGCTCTGTCGTCCGTGCTGGTTGGAGGCGTGGGAGATGAACGACTGCCGGCGGCGAGCGGGACCGTCGCGACCTCGCCAGGGAAACCGCTCGTTGCTGATCAAACCGTCGGCGATCAAGGGTTTCGGGCAGGCGAGGCGACGATTTGATCAGCGAGGAGCGGTTTCCCTAGCGTGATCACGGGCGGCCGCTTCACCATCGAGGCGTGATCACTAAGCATGCGAAAGGGCGGCGCACCCCGGTGGAGTGCGCCGCCCCTCATATCCCAAACGGGCGGGGCTGGACTCAGAAGTCCATGCCGCCCATGTCGCCGCCCGCGCCGGCAGGAGCCTTCTCCTTCTCCGGCTTGTCGGCAATTACGGCCTCAGTGGTGAGGAACAGCGCAGCGATCGACGCGGCGTTCTGCAGCGCCGAGCGAGTCACCTTGGCCGGGTCGATGACGCCCGCGGCCATCAGGTCCTCGTACACACCGGTCGCAGCGTTCAGACCGTGGCTTTCGGCGAGGCCGCGGACCTTCTCGACCACGACGCCGCCCTCGAGACCGGCGTTGACCGCAATCTGCTTGAGCGGAGCCTCGACGGCCAGCTTGACGATGTTGGCACCGGTGGCCTCGTCGCCCTCTAGCTCGAGCTTCTCGAACGCCTTTGCAGCAGCCTGCAGCAGGGCGACGCCACCACCGGCGACGATGCCCTCCTCGACGGCGGCCTTCGCGTTACGAACGGCGTCCTCGATGCGGTGCTTGCGCTCCTTCAGCTCGACCTCGGTCGCCGCGCCGGCCTTGATGACAGCCACGCCGCCGGCCAGCTTGGCCAGCCGCTCCTGCAGCTTCTCGCGGTCGTAGTCGCTGTCGGAGTTCTCGATCTCGGTGCGGATCTGGTTGACCCGACCGGCGATCTGGTCGGCGTCACCGGCGCCCTCGACGATCGTCGTCTCGTCCTTGGTGACGACGACCTTGCGGGCCTGGCCGAGCAGATCGACGGTGGCGTTCTCCAGCTTGAGGCCGACCGTCTCGCTGATGACCTGGCCACCGGTCAGGATCGCGATGTCCTGCAGCATGGCCTTGCGGCGGTCGCCGAAGCCCGGGGCCTTGACGGCCACCGACTTGAAGGTGCCCTTCAGCTTGTTGACCACCAGAGTTGCGAGGGCCTCGCCCTCGACGTCCTCGGAGATGATCAGCAGCGGCTTGCCGGCCTGCATGACCTTCTCCAGCAGCGGGAGCAGGTCCTTGACGGTGGAGATCTTCGACTCGACCAGCAGGACGTACGGGTCCTCCAGGACGGTCTCCTGGCGCTCGGGGTCGGTCACGAAG
>DASUUU010000170.1:0-9392 GCA_036373915.1 Jiangellaceae bacterium
TGCCAGAGGTGCGTACCCCCGGGCGTGGATGCGTCTCGTACATTCGCACCGCCACCAGCATCCCGGACGCGGCGGTGAGAGCCGCGACCACCCACACGGCGGCTCGTATGCCCAGCAGATCGGCGACGATACCGCTCAGCAAGGCACCCACGGCGAATCCGGCGTCACGCCAGAGCCGGTACACCCCGACCGACCGGGCCCGCCAGGCCGGGTGGGCCACGTCACCTATCGCGGCCAGCAGCGTCGGGTACACCATGGCGGTGCCGGCGCCGAGTAGGACCGCCGCGACCGCCCAGACGACGAAGTCGGTGCCGGCCGCGACCACCGCCAGGGCCGCCGCCTGGACCAGCATCCCCGTGACGATGAGCCGTTTGCGTCCCCACCGGTCGGACAGCGCACCGGTCAGCAGTTGCCCCGCGCCCCACACTGCGGGATAGAGGGCCGCCAGCAGGCCGATCCGGCCTACCGACAACCCAGCAGCGGCGAACAGGACGGGGAAAAGACCCCACGCCAGACCGTCGTTGAGGTTGTTGACCAGTCCCGCCTGACTGGCCGACGAGAGTGCGGGCTCGCGGAAGGTGGTCTGCGCGAAGACGTCCCGGTTCCGCAGTCCGTCGTGAAGATGGTCGTGCCGGCCGCCATGGCGTGGGACGTGCGCGGCCGCCTCGGCGCTCGCGTGACCGCGAGTCTCTCGCACCGCGAGCGTGGACAGTCCAAGGCCGAGGGCGGCGAAGGCCACGCCGAGCAGGAACGGCGCTGGGCGCAACCCGTACGCGTCGGCCAGGTAGCCGGTCGCCAACGCTGTGGCGGCCACCGCACCGTAGCCGGCGGCCTCGTTCAAGCCCATGGCGGTACCCCGCCGGGCAGGTCCCACCAGGTCGATCTTCATGATCACAGTGGTGGACCAGGTCAGGCCCTGGCTGACGCCGAGCAGCACATTGGCCAGGACGACCCAGGTCCAGGACGGCGCCCAGATCAGCAACAGCGGAACCGGGACCGCCACCAGCCAGCCGGCGACGAGCACCGGCTTTCGGCCGTACCGGTCCGACCATGCACCGGCCATGTAGTTGGTGCCGGCCTTGGCGAGCCCGAAGGCGAGGATGTAGGTGAGCGCAGCCGTGTAGGCCTGCAGCCCGAACTCGGCTTCGGCCAGGAGGGGCAGCACCGTACGTTCCTGGCCGAGCATCCCGCCGACGAGTGCGTTGACGGCCACCAACAACGTGAACTGCGCGGCGTTCTGCCGCAGGCCCAGCGTGACCGGCCGGCCGGCCGTGGCCCGACTCATCCACCCACCCGCAGGGACCTGCCGGTGGCGTCCGACCAGTCCTCGGCGCCGCCGACCAGCACGGCGAGCTCACGCGTCCCAGTCCGGGCGAGCAGGCTGGCCGCGGTCATCGCCCGCTCGCCGTGTCCGCACATCACTATCACCGGCTCGGGCGGTAGCGCCGCCGCTCCGGTGCCGAGCGCTCCGAGCTCGACGTGCCTGGCGCCCGGGAGGTGACCGGCCGCGAACTCGGCGGTCTGCCTGACATCGAGGACCGCCCGGTCACCGACGGCATCGACGCCGACCACCGGGAGCCTGCTCACCGCTCCGCCCGACTCCGTCCACGAGCTCAAACCACCGGCGAGCTCCCCGGCGATGCGGTCGTATCCGATCTTCAATGCCTGCCAGGCGATCTCGGCTGGGTCCTGGTCGGTGTTGCGCACGAATACCAGCGGGCGATCCGGCTCGACCAGCCAGCCGAGCCAGGTCGCGAACGCGGGCCGTAGCGGGATCGAGAGCGAACCGGGAATGTGGCCGGCGCCGAAGTCCTGCACCGGGCGGACATCCACAATTTCCGCACCACCGTCACTCAACCCGTGCACGGCGGCGGGGTCGAGCGAAGACAGCTGCGGCGAGCCACCGACGAGGACGGGCCCGCGCCGGTTCACCTCGGCCAGCCGCATGAAGTACCGCGGAAAGCTGCCCAGCGAGCCCAGCAGCTCGTCGACGAAGGCATCTTCGCTTTCGGCCCGCAGCAGCGAGTTCCGTGCCTTCTCCGCACCCATGGTCGAGGTGCGCTCAGCCTGCTGCGGCGCCGAGCAGAACGACCCCGCACCGTGCGTCGGCCAGACCGCGACCTCGTCGTCCAGGCCGGCAAGGCGCTGCAAGGACCGATACTGCGCGCGGGCCAGCTCCTCAGTACGCTCCGGACTCACCAGGTCGGTCCGTGCCGCCCCACCTACCAGCAGCGATCCGCCCGTGAACACACCGAGCACGGTAGGACCGTCGAGGAGCTCGAAGGCAACGTGCTCGTGCGTGTGGCCCGGCGTCGCCAGCGTCCGCAGCGACAACCCACCGAGATCGACCTCGTCTCCATCGGCGAGGCCTTGATGCGGGTACTCCCGTCCCCCGGCTGCCGACGCGAGGACGATAGCGCCGTCGCTGGCCGCCAGATCCGCAGCGCCGGTCACGAAGTCGGCATGCAGATGGGTATCGGCTGCAAACGCGATGCGCAGCCCGCGCCGGGTCGCGGCCATGCGTAACGATCGAAGGTCGCGACTGGCATCAACCGCCATGGCGCGGCCGTCACCAAGGTCGACAAGGTATGCCGAGTTGCCCAAGCCGTCATCGACCAGCGGAACCACTGTCTCATCGCGCATTGCTTCTGCCTCCAGGGATCATCCACTATTCCACATAATAATGGAAAAGCTGTCCAGCGCTTACTACTGGGCTGGGGACGGCAACGGGAGCTGCGCCAGCTTGAAGATGTGCAACTACGCTGCGCCGTAGGACTCGGCCATCGACGGTCGGAGGGGGTGAGCGGACTGGACACGGGAAGCCAGGTCTGGCGCAGCCGGTACGACGAGCTCACAGTTCGCGACCCGTCGATCATGCAGCCCGACGACCTGGAGCAGCTTGCCGACGCCGCGTTCTGGCTGGGTCGGCCCCGCGAAGCCATCGCGGCCCGCCAGCGCGCCTACGCCGGTCACCGGGATGCAAACGATCACGAACGTGCCGCTCGCGCCGCGTGGAAGCTGTTCCACAGTCACTTCGAACTGAATGAAACCGCGCTGGCAAGCGGCTGGTTGAATCGCGCGCACCGGCACATCGCCGAAGCGCCTGACTCGGTCGAACGCGGGTATGTCGCCATTGCGGCAGCGATGTGGTCAAGATTCACCGGAGATCTTGAAGACTCCGTCGCGCAGGCCGCCCTGGCGCACGAGATCGGCCACGACCACAGCGATCTCAATCTGGCCACGTGGGGCCTTGCCGTGCACGGCGGCATGCTTGCGGCACGGGGGGACATCGCCGCCGGTGTGGCGCTGCTCGACGAGGCGATGGTCGAGACGGTGAGCGGAGAGCTGTCGCCTTTCGTCACCGGCTGGATCTACTGCTACCTGCTCAAGACCTGCCACGGGCTCGGTGATGTGAGCCGTGCCGGCGAGTGGACCGAGGCGGCGGTGCGCTGGTGCGAGCAACAGGGCGTGTCCAGTTGGTACCCGGGGGTGTGCCGGCTGCACCGCTGCGAGGTTGCCTCGTTGAGGGGCGAGTGGACGTCCGCAGAGCAGGAAGCACTACGCGCGGCCGACGAGCTCGCCCCGTTCGGCGACTACCTCAGCGCCGAAGGGCACTACATCGCCGGTGAGATCCGCCGACGGCGAGGCGACTATGCGGGCGCCGAGGAGGCCTTTCGGCGCTCCCACGAGCTCGGTCACGATCCCCAACCCGGACTGGCACTCATCCGGCTGGCGACGGGCGATGCACAGGGAGCTGCCAACCAGCTGCGGTTGTCGCTCAAGAGCGCGTCCCAAGCCCCTGTGAGCAGGGCACGGCTGCTCGCCGCTCTCATTCAGGCGGACCTGGAGTTGGCTGACACCGCCGCTGCCGCCCTATCTGTCGCCGAGCTCGGCCAACTCGCCAAGGCGAGCGAAAGCCGGTTGCTATGGGCCCTGCTTGCGACGTGGCATGGCGCACTGCTGCTCGCCAAGGGCGACGCGGATGGTGCGCTGCCGTTGCTACGCGAGGCGTGCGCGGCCTGCCAACAGCTGAACCTGCCTTACGAGGCCGCTCAAGTACGGATGATCTTGGGTAAGGCCGCCCGGCACGAAGGCGACGAGGAGACTGCACAGCTGGAGTTCGACGCCGCCAGAGCCGGCTTCGAGCGGCTCGGGGCACGCCCCGATGCCGAGCGCGCTGCCCGCACGGCCGGCGTAGCGGCAAATCCCATGGGGTTGAGCGACCGCGAGGTCGAGGTGCTCCGACTGGTCGCGGGTGGCCTGTCGAACAGGGACATCGCCGCCAACTTGGTCATCAGCGAGCACACGGTACGCCGGCACCTCAGCAACATCTTCCGCAAGATCGGCGTGACGTCTCGCTCCGCGGCCACCGCGTTCGTTTTCGAACACGACCTCGCCTGACGCTCTGCACACCCTCGTGGTCCATCTGGTCCACCGCGGCGGTTTCAGGTTGACGCAGTCAGTCGACGCGCGCACTGAACCCATGCTCGTACGTTCATTCCGGCAATGAAGCTCGCCGAGCCAGGCGAACCAGGAAGGAATGACAGATGCCCACAACAATCGAGAAGACGTATCGCATCGGTGACCAGGTCGAGGACTTCGTCCTGCCCGACGTGGACGGCACCCCCATCCGATTCAGCGACCTCACCGGACCCTGGACGCTTCTGTACTTCATCACCACGTGGTGCCCGTACTGCACTGCCGAGGCACCCTACCTGGAGTCGGAGCTGGTGGCGCGGTTCGCTGACCGCGGCCTCAAGCTGGTCGTGATCGACGTGAAGGAGCCGGCCGCGATCGCACGGACCATTCCTGAGCGGTTCGGCTGGACATCGCCATTCCTCATCGACGAGAGCGGCGAATTGTCCGAGCGCTTCGCGCCGAAGAAGGAAGGTCTGGCTGCCGAGGTGGCGATCATCAATGCGCATCTCGTGCTAGATCAGGACCGGGTCGTCCGCTTCGCCGAGTACCTGAACATGGAGCGGTTCGATATCCACGCCACCGGCGTCGCCGCCGCCATCGAGTCACTGACCGGAGGTGGCGACAATGAGTGACCACCGGGCCTTGACGATTCGCGCCGATGCCGAGCAGTCCGCCGACCTCATCAGCTTGACCCTCACCGTCGACCTGCCACCGGAAGTCCACCTCGAGCCGCATCAACCCTCAGAGCCGTACCTCATTCCCACCGTTCTCGACGTGGATGGGCTGCGCGACGTGAAGGTCGACTACCCCACTCCGACCGTCAAGGACCTTGGGTGGCAGGACATCACTCTGACCGTCCTCGAAGGCACACTCCAGTTCGGCGTGACGGGCCGAGCAAGTGCCGGCCTGGAGCGGATCAGTGGGACGCTCCACTACCAGCCGTGCGTTGGCGGTGCCTGCCTGCCACCAAGGACGATCCGCTGGCACTCTCCCGTGAGCGGCACCACGGCCTATTCGGTTCTCAACGCGCTGGCGGCCTAGATACGGCCGTTACCGGACCGGTGCACCGCCGGCACTTTGACGAACCGCGCCGCCATGGCGGCGATAGCGTGACGCTTGGGGCGGCCGCGACGCCGGTCGCCGTTGGATCGGGCCGCCCCCAGCTCATCGAGCGCCCACACCTGTGCCGTTGCAGCAGACAGCGGCAGCCAAGAATTCGATCGTCTCTGCATGGCATCCCCCGAGCCCGGTCGTCGTCAGTTCCGAGGCGACCAGCGGCCGGCACCTCGGTGCCTATGACCTAGGAGAGCGAGGCTCAGGAGGAAATACACCCGCCGGAGTCATCCGTCGAGTGGTACCCACGTCGTGCCGTACCAATGACCCGGCTTCGGTGTTCGCCGATCAGCCGGTCGATGATGTCAGCTCAACGCGTCGCAGAAGGACCGCAACGCGTCACCGAAGCCGCCGAACTCAATGTTCTCGCGGACTGGGTGGGGGCCGGCAGAGAAGACGATCTCGTTTGTGCCGGGCAGCCACACGACGCGCCCGACGTCCTTGAGCGGCTCGTCGCCCTGGACGTTGGCAGCGAGGCCGGTTGCGATCAACTCGGCGACCGTCCCATCAGGATTGAAGATCGTCGTCTGCATGAACGAGTCCGGGCCTTCGCGCAGCGTCAGGCCGGTGTCGAGGTTGGTGATCGTGTTGTCCTCGCGGATCTTCAGCTGCTGACGTACGAGGTTTCCCTCGTTGTCGAAAAAGTTCCACCCTTCGAGGGTTAGCCGGATGTCCCAGAGGACCGGGAATCCGCAGGCCTGCCCCTGGTCCTGTACCGGGTTGTGCACCTCGGTCAGCGGGATCTGTTGTGGTGCAACGGCTGCGGCCGGCGCCGCTCCGAACCCCAACACCGCTGCTGCCGCAACCAACGTAGCCACTGCCGTCCTGCGCATTTTGCCCTCCTTCGGTGGCGACACGAGCCTATATGTGATCACGTTGCCGGTCCGCTACCCGTTCAACGGCTCGGCCCTTCCGCCGTCATTCACAGGCCAGAAGTGGCGGCAAAGACAAGGAAGAATATGAAGCCGGAAATGATGCCGAGGACGCTACCGGCAAACGCTTGGCCACCGTTGGTCGCAATTCCCTTATCCACACGCCAGAGACCGACCAGTCCAAGGCCGATCGCCATCAACGACGCAGGGACGGCGACGAATTCGCCGACACCTGGAATGAAGGCGAACACGACGGCGCACATGCCCATGACCACGGCGAGGCTGCCCGCGCCGTTGCGAGGCAGAGGCGTCGGCGGCACATCCCGGTCGGCCATGGGTCAGCTCGGTCGCTCGGGCAACAGAGCCACGACCACCAACGCAATGATCAACTCGCCGGTGCCGATACTTCCCATGATCGTTCTCCAATAACGCCCCAGAGAACCGGAAGTCAGTCAGCACTACCCCGACCATTCCGGCTGAACGCCTGCCGCTGATCAGATCCAATGACCCGACCCGCGCCACCGATAGCGTACGCCGTCGCGCGCCCACAGCACTTCCCACAAGCGGCCGCACATGGGCGGTCCCGGTGTCATGCTGCTCGCGCAAACGCCCGCCGGACTGGCGTGTTACCGGTCCGGCGGGCGCCTGTTGCTGCAACGACGACTTACAGCCCCGCGGCCCGGGCGGCCTGTACCCCGCCGACGATCGGCAGGGTGACGCGGCTGTTATTCACGTTCAGCGTCACGGTCGGCCGGTCAGCGTTGGACGCGTTGCAGCCCGGGGCCTGTCCTGGGCAGAGCAGCGACCGGTAGCTGGACACGATGACCACGCCGATCTGGTGGCCCTCCTCGAAGATGTAGTCGGTCGGGTAGAGGTCGAAGCTGAACTCGTACGTCTCGCCCGGTACCAGCGGCGTCGGATTCGAGTAGTCGTACAGGTTGAGCCCGTCCACGCCGCCACGAGCAACCCGCCACGTGTCCGACGTGTTGATGTTCTTGACGGTCTCGATGTAGCAGCCGTCGTCAGTCCAGGCGTCGCCGTCCTCCACCGACGCGCTCTCGCCCCAGCAGGTCTCGACGGGCGGGTCAGCGTTGATGACACCTTCACTGCTCCGCGAGACCCGAGCCTTCGGCGGGCCGAAGTCGACGATCGCCGCACCGAAGTCGGTGTCCGGCTGGTCGACGATGGCACTGAGGTCGACCGTCGGCGTGCCCGAGATGCGGACCGGAGCGTCGAGCGGTTCGGACAGGTACACGAGCCGGTTCGGCGTCACCGACGTAAGGTCGCTGATGATCGTGTTCTCGCTCTGGAAAGTGTGGTCCAGGAAGCTGGACTGGTTCATCTCACCGGGTAGGCGTTGCAGCCCGAAGTCGCCCGGCGCCGACTCGGTACCAGGACGGAGCCAGAGATGGGTCGGGGTCGTGCCGTGCAACGGCCATTTCTCGTGGGATTCCCACACGTCAGGATCGGTCTCGATGTCGACCTTGGGCTCCTGCTCGATCCCGTTGTTGACCTCGAATAGCCAGCGGTCGAACCACCGGTGGATCGTGTCCACCCACTCGGCACGGCGGAAGTCGAAGGCCTCTTCGTGGCCGGCTCGGGTCAACCACATCTTGCGCGGCTTGTCCATCTCCTGCAGGGCGTACCAGAGCTCGGAGAACTGGTTGGTCTTGACGTTGTCGTCCTGGAGGCCATGGACGATGAAGACCGGGACGTCGATGTTGCCGACGTCGGGCAGGTAGTCCCGCTCCATCCAGAACGGCGTGTAGTCACCGCTCTCATCGCCGTCATTGGCGCTGAGGATTTCTCGGAACGGGGCGCAGTAGTCACGCCGATCCGGGTTCGTCACCACCCTTGACAGAAACTCAGCATAGTTGTTGTGCCAGCCACTGAGGCGAGCGCCGGCGAGCCGCGTGTACCAGTACCAGTTGGAGATGGCGCTGATCGGGACGATGGTCGCGAGACCGTCGATGCCGGTCACAGCCGTCGCGTTCGGCAATGTCCCGTCGTACGACTTGCCGATCATGCCGGTCTTGCCGTTGTGCCAGTCGGCGACTACCTCGTTGCCCTCGGCGTCGAAGGCTGCGCGCCGGCCGTTGAGCCAGTCGATGGCCGCCATCGGTCCAGCGGTGTCCGACACTCCGCCGGTCGCCGGGCAACCCGTCGAGAATCCGGTGCCGACCATGTGCAGCAGGATCACGGCGTAGCCGCGTGGCACGAAGTAGTTGTCGTAGTAGAGCGGCCAGCTGTCGTTGATTCCGTCGCCGTCGACATCGTCGATGCACTCGCTCTCGTTGCCACGGCAGAGCGTCGTGAAGTACGGGCTGGCGTCCATGACGACCGGCGACTTGAGGCCGTCCTCGGTAGCGGCCGGCCGCATGATGTCCAGTGCCACCCGGTCGAGGTTGCCGTCGCCTTCACTGTCGACGTCGGTCTCGACCCAGACTCGTTCCCGGATGGCGTCCGTGTAGCCGAATACTGGCTGTGTCACGCCGTCCTCTACCACGATCTCTGGCGGATCCGCCGCTCCTGCGGTCGGTGCGGCTGCGATGACGACCGCCAGCGCGGCCGTGACAGCGAGGAGGCGTCCGTGCGGCTTGATCATTCTGGCCCCTTTCAGCGACGCAAGTGGGCTCGGCCGAGCCGGAGAAACCGGTAGCCACGGACCGAAGGGTCAAGTCAAGCAACGGGTACAGAGCCGCATCATCCAGTAGACGTAGGAAAGCCGAGGCCCTTCGTTCTACAGGTGTCGGTGTCGCCATGTTGACGGCCACCATAATTGGTGTTAGTGTCAACTCACATGAAATCGCAGGCC
Source organism: Jiangellaceae bacterium (assembly GCA_036373915.1). Lineage (GTDB taxonomy): Bacteria > Actinomycetota > Actinomycetes > Jiangellales > Jiangellaceae > JASLBX01. The sequence goes on from DASUUU010000170.1 coordinate 9,220, forward strand.
GCCAAACGCCCCTACCGGATGCGGGCGCGGGCCGCATCCACCGCCGAGACCGGCGAGCGGATCCTGCGGGCGGTGCTCGACCTGCACCTCGAACGGTTCCATGACCAGATCACCCTCGAGGACGTCGCTGACCGAGCCGGCGTCACCGTCCAGACGGTGCTTCGGCGCTTCGG
>DASUUU010000171.1:0-14141 GCA_036373915.1 Jiangellaceae bacterium
GGCCGGGAGGACCTGGAGTCGGTCGCCCGCACCTTCGGCGATCTGGTGGACCTGAAGAGCCCTCGGCTGCACGGGCATTCGTCGGCGGTCGCGGATCTCGCGGCAGAGGCAGCGGCCGGGCTAGGCCTGGTGGGTGACGTCCATGCGGTACGAGTGGCCGGGCATCTGCACGATATCGGCCGGGTCGCGGTGTCCAGCCGGATCTGGGACAAGGCCGAGCCGCTTAGCGCGACGGAACGGGATCAGGCCAACCTGCACCCGTACCACAGCGAGCGCATCCTGGCCCGGATCCCGGAGCTGGCCGACGTCGCCACCCTGGCCGGCCAGCATCACGAGCGGTGCGACGGCAGCGGCTACCACCGCGGGATCGGCGGCGACCGGATGTCCATGGCCTCGCGCGTGCTCGCCACTGCGGATGCCTATTCCTGGGCGACTGCGAGCAATGGTGCCGGCTCGGCTGACAGCACGGCGAAGCGGCTGCGCGACGAGGCCCGGCATGGTTGCCTCGATGGAGATGCCGTGGAAGCCGTCCTCGAAGCCGCCGGGCACCAGCGTCAGGTCCGGCGACGGGGTCCCGCCGGGCTGACCAGCCGGCAGATCGAGGTGCTTCGCCTGCTGGCCGGCGGCATGTCGAACCGCGACATCGCCGAGCGGCTGGTGATCTCACCGCGTACCGCCGAGCACCACGTCCAGGACGTGTATGCGCGCATCGGCGCCTCGACGCGGGCCGCAGCCGCGCTGTTCGCCATGGAACACGGCCTGCTCGGGCCAAGGGAAAGGGCCGAAGATAGGTAGGTCTACCCAGGCGAACCGGTGACCGAGACCGCCAACCTGTCGGCATGGCAACATCGACACTTGCAGATCAGTCCACCCAGCGTCGTGACCGCCTCGTCACGCCGGCCTTCGTCGGACTCGCCGTCGCCGATCTCGCGTACTTCACCGCTGCCGGGGTGGCCATCCTCGTCCTGCCGCTGTACGTCACCGGTCCCTTGGGGTCGAGCACCGCCGGAGCGGGGCTCGCCTTCGGCGCCTTCGCGGTCTCGGCGCTCCTGCTACGGCCTATCGCCGGTCGCCTAACGGACGCTGTCGGCCGGCGGCCGCTTCTGATGGGTGGTGCGTTGCTGGCTGCGGCCTGCCTGCTGGCCACCGCCTACACAGAATCGCTTGCACTCATTGTCGGTTTGCGGCTGCTCGCGGGTGTCGCAGAGGCGGCATTCTTCGTCGCCTCGTTCGCCGCGCTGGCCGATCTGGCTCCCCCCAGCCGGATGGGTGAGGCGCTCAGCTACAACTCGCTCGGGCTGTACCTCGGCATCGCTTTCGGCCCCTTGCTGGGCGACGTCATGGTCCGGACGTGGGGCTTCGCCGCCGCGTGGCACGGCGCCGCGGCACTGGCGGTGCTGGCTGCCGTGGTGGTCCTCGGTATCGGCGAGACTCGAGCGCCGCGGAGCACTTCGGACGGGCCGACCCGGTTCGTGCACTGGCCGGCCATTCCCCCTGCGCTCGGCTTTCTCGCTTCGGTCGTAGCGATGGGCGGATTCCTCGCGTTCGTCGCCCTGCACGCCGACGATGTCGGGATGGCGCGCGCCGGGCTGCCGTTGACCGTGTACGGCCTGGTCGTCGTGATATGCCGCGTCCTCTTCGCCCGAGTGCCCGACCGGTTGCCGCCGCTGAAGCTGGGGGCGGCGGCGCTGGCTGCGATGGCATTCGGCCTGATCCTTATCGCGGCCTGGCCGTCGCCGGTAGGCGTCATCGCCGGTGCGATCCTGCTGGCGCTGGGCGTCACGTTCAGCACGCCGGCGTTCTTCACCGCGGTGTTCGCCACGGCACGCCCGTCCGAGCGTGGAGCGGCGTCAGGGACGGCCAGCGCCTGCATCGACATCGGACTTGGCGGCGGCCCGATCATGCTGGGATTCGTCGCCGCTGCGGGCGGCATACCGGTGGCGTTCGTCGTGGCCGCCACCGTCGCCGTGGCAGGCGTCGTCTGGACGTTGACCCTCGCTCGCCGCGTAGCCGCGCTTGCCGGAATGTAGCCATGGCGCGACGGTGCACGTGACCAGCAGCGTCGCTTCGCAACAAGGCAGCATCGCAGCAATTCGCCGGGCCAGCCCCTAGTGCCACGGTGCGAGGGGGTGAGAGTGATGACAGATGTGCTTTGTCCCAGCGATGTGATCCCAGCTCAGCCGTGCAATCGCCGGACCCGCAGCCCAGGGAGGTCGAAGGTCGGTTCTGCCTCGGCTGTCATCAACACTCGATCGTTGCCTACCGCCGTCGCGGCGATGATGAGGTCGTGAGCACCGTGCGGCACCCCTCGTGTCGCGCACCAGGCCAGTAGCTGGTCAGGAGCTCTTACGCGATCTGGAACGAACGCTTGGACAGGCCCATCATGTAGCCGGCGATTGTCGTCTGCGCGCGCTGCTCCGGATCGCCCGCGGCGCCCAGCGTCACGAACAGCGGGATGTAGTGGTCGACGGTCGGGTGGGCGTACGGCATGCCCGGGGCCTTCGACCGGTACGCCGCCAGCGTATCGACGTCGCCGCGGTCCAGGCCGTCGGCGACCCACGCGTCGAAGTCGGCCGACCAGCCCGGCACCGCGTTGTGCATCACCATCTCCCGGGTGAGGAACGGCAGGCCGTGGGTCATGAAACCAGACCCGATGATCAAGATTCCGTCGTCTCGCAGCGGCCGAAGGCGCCGGCCGATCTCCATCAGCCGAACAGGGTCGTGCGTGGGGATGCTCAGCTGGAGGACGGGGACGTCGGCCAGCGGGTACATGACCTTCAGCGGCACCCACGCCCCATGGTCGAGCCCGCGGCTCGCATGCTCGTGGACCGGTTCGGACGCCGGCATCAGGCCCGCGACCCTGGTGGCGAGCGCGCCGGCGTCCGGCGTCGGGTACGTCATCCGGTAGTAGCGCTCGTGGAACCCGCCGAAGTCGTAGACCAGCGGGGTGCCCGCGGCTGCGGCCGAGAGCATGAGCGGCGCAGACTCCCAGTGGGCGCTGACGATGAGCACGCCGCGCGGCTTGGGCAACTTCTGCGCCCAGCCGAACAGCTCGCGGATCCATTCCGCGTCGTCGAACAGCGGTGGGGCTCCGTGGCTCAAGTAGAGCGCGGGCAGCGGACCGTCGTCCGGTGTCCAGGCCGGTTGTGACCGGCTGGCCGGAGCGCCGTCGACGAGGAACTCATCGAACGCGCCCGCCGGCACGGTCGGGTTCAAGATCGAGCTCACGCTGAACTTCCTTGTCGGGACAGGTGACACTCCTGAGAGTAGCTTGAAGCGTCAAGTAAGTTCCGACATGTCGAGCGTCGCGCAGCGGCGGCCTCGACCATCGGCCGAGGCCGCCACGGTTCGCATCAATCGGGTCGGACGATAGTGATGGGGGTGTCCTGTCCCGACACGACAGAGATCGGCGTAGCGGTCTTGAACGAGTCGCTCACCTCGTACCACCAGACGGGTTCGGACCAGTCGACCGGATCGGAGACTCTCACCTCGAGGAAAACCGACGACGTGGGCAGTCCAGCCACGATGAAGCCGCCGTCCGGGCCGGGTACGAATGGTTCACCGTTCTCCAGGTCGGCGCCGGTCCCGATCATGTCGCCGTCCACGGTATAGGCGTTGAGCATGACGTAACCCTCAGGGATCTCGACGGTGCCGCTGACGGTTGCGGTCGGTGGCAAGACGAAGTCGAGGGTCGTCGTCTCACCGGACTCAATGGTGATCGGCTCTGCGGCGCTCCGGTGACTCGCGCCACCGTTCCACACCGACGCGTACTCGTACGGCCACAACTTGCCCGCACCGAACACCTGCTCGCCTGGTGGCACGTTGTAGGTGGTGTAGACGCCGTCCTCGCCGGTCTCCGCCCCGAACTCGCAACCGCCGATGCGAGAGTTGGGCACGTAGGTGACCTGAACGCAGGCACCTTCGATGGGCTCGCCCGCCTCGTTGGTGACCGTGCCGGTGACGATTGCACCTTTCTCGAGCCGGAACGCCGGCACTTTGGTGGTTCGGCCGGAGCGGACTCGCAGGATCCGGGCGTCGTCGGGCGCGCTGGCGCCTTTGAACCACTGAGTGGCGTACTGCTCCGTCCCGTACGTCATCAACTTGATGGCGCCCGTCGGCAGGCCCCTGACTCGCCAGTACCCGCGTTCGTCGCTGCACTGGTTGATCTGCCCGTCGATCCAGTTCTCGCCGTCAGTATCGAAGGCGTACACACATACGTCGGGGATGGGTTCGCGCGTCACCCTGTCGATGACCATGCCTTCGGCGGCGGCGGCCGGGTTCAGGGCTGCGTCGATGCCGGACACGGTGTCTCCTCCGCCGACGGACACGATGGCGGCATCGTCGAACGTGCCGCCTCCGTAGTAGCTCTGCATATACTCCCCGCTCGAATCGGTAAATCTGATCTTGTAGTCGCCAGGGAGCACCCCGACTGTGTACTGCCCGTCCGCACCGGTGCAGACTTCCTCGCCCTCGCCGCCCCAGGCATCATCGGCCGTGAAGCTGGTGGCGGCGAGAAAGCCGGCACCGATGGCGGCGATGCGCCGCCGTGCAGGTCTGGTCAACGAGGCCTCCGCTCATGATCAGGGGGATCCGGAGCCTAAGCGGCAAATGATGACAGAGCAATGGCACATAGCTGCAAAGTGACCTATCTGTGACGGCATGTTAGGTGGATGATTGCTCGAGGTTCGGCGACAACCGATCGGTCATGAGCTCCGTTTAGTTGTCGGCAGGATCCAAACGAGCGGACGGATGGGCGTGTGCGGGGCAACAACAACCGGGCGGACGAGTTCGTGGCCTTCGTCGCTGCGCGGCGGCGGTACCTCCGCCGGACGGCGTACCTGATCTGCGGCGACTGGCACATGGCCGAAGATCTTGTCCAGACGGCATTGGTGAAGCTCTACTCGGCCTGGCCGCGAATCCGGCGGGAGGGCGCTGAGGACGCGTACGCGCGCCGGACGATCGTCCGGGCGTACTTGGACGAACGGCGGCGGCCCTGGCGGCGGGAGCACATCGGGCTCGACGGCTTTGATCCGGTGCAGCGGACCCCGTTGCCATTCGAAGACTCTGATGCCCTGATCAGGGCGCTCAAAGCACTTCCAGCGAGGCAACGGGCGACGATCGTCCTTCGCTACTGGAGTGGCTTGTCCGTCGACGAAGCCGCAGCAGAACTGGGGTGCTCGGCGGGCACCGTCAAGAGCCAGACGGCCCGCGCCATAAGTACGCTTCGCGGGCTCCTGTCACCCGATGACGACGTGACGACGGAGAGGCACCTGTCATGAGACATGACGACGACCAGTTGAGGCGGATGTTCGCCAGCATGAACTTCGCTGGCGAGCCGCCCGAGGGCACTCTGGCCGATGACCTTAGGCGAGCCCGCCGCGGACACCGCCGCCGGCAGGTTGCGACGTGGGCCGGCGTCACGGCAGGTGTCGCGGCGCTCGGCGCCGGCGTCGCGTTCGCCGTGCCCAATCTGGTTTCCGAAGGCGAAGGTGAGATCGCTGCTGCCGGTGAGGAGAGCGTGGCCGAGCCGGCGGCCTGCGGTGACGGGGCCGCAACCGATGACGACCTCGGCTTCTCGAGCACTCGGCAGTGCCTGCTCGACGTCGCCGCGCAGCATTTCGACCCGGAGCGGGTACACCTGCCGGAGGCGTCAGAGAACGTCGGCACTGGAAGTGGTGTGCACGGCTGGCTCGTCTCAACCAAGCTCGACTGGAAAGTGCCGGGTGAGAGTGGGCTCGGCATGCTTCATGTCGCGGTCAGCACACCCGGATACGCCGAAGGCGAGTATGCCGAGTACGACGTGGCCGCGGTGATCGGCTGCGAGGACCTTGCGGACTGCAGCCATCAGACGGTCCCCAGTACGGGGGAGGAGGTGCTGGTGGCAGGACCCGATCCAGATCGGAGTCTGGTGCTGGGTGTCATGTACGAGCGGCCGGACGGATCATTCACCGGCGTCGGGGTGTACGACCTGTTCGGCAACAACAGCCTCGAGCCGGTGTCGAGCGTGGACGTCCCGCTGGAGCAGGCGATCGCGTTCGTCACCGATCCGGCGCTGCAGGTCGACGCGTCCGAGATCGGCGCGGCAGAGGAGATGCTCGCGCAGGAGTTGGCCGCGGCGGAAGAGGCTGACGGATTGCGCGAGGAGGCGGACTTCTCGAGCACGGAGGTCGTGCCGGCGCCTGCTGCCTACGAGGTAACGGCCGACGAACTGCGCGCGACGCTGGACAGCTGCATCGTAGGCGTCGACGAGTGGCGCGACTTCGAGCCGGTGTTCGGGCTGTCGTTCCAGTCAGAGTCCAACGGCGAGGGCTCGATGCTGATCGCCGAGCGCGGAGCGACCAAGATGTTCTGCGAGACCTACACCGGGCACGCGATGCTCTTCGGCACGTCGGAAGTCAAGAGCAGTCCGTACCTCCGCGGCCCCGTGTCGCCAATCGACGCGTCCTTCGGGCGCCACACGTCCGATGTCGAGCGGGTGACCGGGCAGTATTCGGGTGGCCCCCAGCAAGAAGCCGTGATGAAGGACGGCTACTGGTTCCTGCCGGGTACTGACTCGGGAGAGCCGGTCGCGTACCGGGGCTATGACGCCAGTGGAGACCTGATCTACGACTCCACGACGGTCGACCCTGGCGCGTGCTACGCGGACCCCGAAGGCGAGGAGATCATCTGGTTGGGCACGGATGATGATCCTGGCGTCGAGGACTGCATACGCATGGTGGAGTGGGGCTTCTAGAGATCTCACATGCGAATGGAGCCGGGAAAGCCCGGCTCCATTCGCATGCGGCGTGATCACATGCCGAGGCGTGCCTTCAGGCCGTCCAGCTCGGCCCACAGCAGCGAGGGCAGCTTGTCACCGAACTTGTCGAACCACTCGGCGATTTCCGGCACCTCGGCCTTCCACTCCTCCGGGTCGACGCGCAGGCAGGCTTCCAACTGCTCCCGCGTCAGGTCCAGGCCGTCGACGTCAAGCGCCTCCGGCGTCGGGACGTGGCCGACGGGAGTCTCGGCGGCTGCCGCCGTCCCCTCGATGCGCTCGATGACCCACTTCAGGACCCGGCCGTTCTCGCCGAAACCGGGCCAGGCGAACCCGCCATCGGCGTCCCGCCGGAACCAGTTGACGTAGAAGATCTTCGGCAACTTGGCCGCGTCGGCCTCCTTGCCGATGTCGATCCAGTGGGCGAAGTAGTCGGCGCCGTGGTAGCCGATGAACGGCAGCATCGCCATGGGGTCGCGGCGCACGACGCCGACCTTGCCGGCCGCGGCCGCCGTGGTCTCGGACGACAGCGTCGCGCCCATGAACACGCCGTGGGTCCAGTCGCGCGACTCGGTGACGAGCGGGATGGTCGTGGCCCGCCGGCCACCGAACAGGATGGCCGAGATCGGCACCCCGCGCGGGTCCTCGTACTCCGGAGCGATGATCGGGCACTGCGGCAGCGGGGTGCAGAACCGGGAGTTCGGGTGTGAGGACGGCTCATCGGAGTCCGGCGTCCAGTCACGCCCCCGCCAGTCGGTGAGGTGAGCCGGCGGCTCCTCGGTCATGCCCTCCCACCAGATGTCACCATCATCGGTGAGGGCGACGTTGGTGAAGATGCTGTTGCCCCGGTCGATCGTGCGCATGGCGTTGGGGTTCGTGTGCCAGCCGGTTCCTGGTGCGACGCCGAACAGCCCGTACTCGGGGTTGAGCGCGTAGAGCCGGCCGTCCTCGCCGAACCGCATCCAGGCGATGTCATCGCCGAGAGTCTCGACCTTCCAGCCCGGAATAGTCGGCTCGAGCATGGCCAGGTTGGTCTTGCCGCAGGCGGACGGGAACGCCGCCGCGATGTAGTGGACGCTGCCATGCGGCGACGTCAGCTTCAGGATGAGCATGTGCTCGGCCAGCCAGCCCTCGTCGCGCGCCATGACGCTTGCGATGCGGAGCGAGTAGCACTTCTTGCCCAGCAGCGAGTTGCCGCCGTAACCCGACCCGAAGGACCAGATCATCCGCTCCTCTGGGAACTGGGTGATGTACTTCGTGTCGTTGCACGGCCACGGGACGTCCTGCTCGCCCGGCTCCAGCGGTGCACCGACGGAGTGCAGACAGGGGACGAAGTCGGCGTCGTCGCCCATCGCCTCGAGGATCTTGGCGCCCATCCGCGTCATGATCCGCATGGACGCGACGACATAGGCAGAGTCGGTGATCTCCACGCCGAACATCGGGTTCTCTGCCTCGACCGGACCCATGCAGAACGGGATGACGTACATCGTCCGGCCGCGCATCGAACCCTTGTAGTGCTCGCGCATCTCGGCCTTCATCTCGTCCGGATCACGCCAGTTGTTGGTCGGGCCGGCGTCGTCCGGATCCACCGAACAGATGAACGTCCTCTCCTCGACGCGCGCGACGTCGGTCGGGTCGGTTCGGGCCCAGAACGAGTTGGGCTTCTTCTCCGGGTTCAACCGGACGAGCGTCCCGGCTTCGACAAGCTGGTCGGTGAGTGCGGTCCACTCCGCGTCAGACCCGTCGCACCAATGGATCCGCGCGGGCCGGGTCAGCTCGGCCACCTCGCGCACCCAGGCGAGCAGCCTCGGATGAGAGGTCGGTGCGTCGTCCAGATTGTGCATCGGGTCGGTCAGCGTGTCGGCGGTCATGCGTCTACACCCTTTCGCGCATTGCGGTAAGCCCTGGAGATTGGCCCGCGTCATTGCGGATAGTCAGGACCGTAGATGCCCGTTACACGTGCTCTGAACCATCGAGCTTGTGAACAGGGTCACAAAGTACCTGCATCCAGGAGCGATACACGAGTGGTGGTCAGATCAGGTACGTACCAATTTCTCAACTGGTACGTACCGATCGCGCGTGAAGTTGGTGTCACGCTGTCAGGGGTGCTCAGGGCTGCTGGATTGGCCTTTGCCGCTGGTGGCCGGCCGGGGTCGGTGGGCCGCGATCGTGCGCTCAACCTCGGAGAAGGTCGCCGATCGCCGCGATGCCTTCTGCAATGGCGGATTCCGTGAGGTTTCCGAAGCCGAGTACGAGCTGTGGCGGAGTAGTTGCGCGGCTCGCCCGGTAGACGCTCATGCCGTACAGCCCGATTCGGCGTGCTCGGGCTGCGTCGATGATGCCCGGTTCAGCGGCCGAGGGCGGCAGGTGAGCCACAGCATGGAAACCCGCGGCCAGGCCGGTGAGACCGACGTCCGGCGCGTGCGAGCTGAGAGCGTCCACAAGTGCTTGCCGCCGCTTGCCGTACACGGCACGCATCCGTCGCAGGTGCCTGTCGTATCTGCCGGACTCCATCAACGTCGCGAGGGCGAGTTGGTCCAGCACCGGCGAGCCGCGGTCGTCCAGCTGCTTCGCCTCGATGATGGTCGCGGCCAATGAGGGCGGGCAGAGGATCCAGCCGAGGCGAAGGGCCGGTGCAAGTGACTTGCTGACCGTGCCAAGAGCAAAGACTCGGTCCGGGGCGAGTCCCTGCACACTGCCGACGGGCTCACGGTCATAGCGGAACTCGGCGTCGTAGTCGTCCTCGATGACGAAGGCGTCGTTCGCAGTGGCCCAGGCGACCACGGCGTGGCGCCGCTCAGGCGCGAGCACCACGCCGGTCGGCCACTGATGAGCGGGCGTGAGAACCACCGCGCGGGCACCCGAGGCCGCCAGCGCGTCGACGTCGATGCCACCGTCGTCGACTGGGATGGGGATCGCCTCGATGCCCGCCCAGGCGGCAGCGGCCATGGTGGCACCGTCGCCATAGCCGGGATCTTCGAAGGCCACCGTCCCGATGCCGGCGCGCAGAAGCGCTCCGAGAATGAGGTTCAGGCCTTGGGCGAATCCGGTGCAGATGACAAGGTGCTCAGGCTCGGCCGCGGCAGCGCGTACCCGGCGTAGGTAACCGGCAAGCACGTCGCGGAACAGGGCGCTGCCGCGTGGATCGCCGTAGTCGAAGGCTGCGTTCGGTGCGGAGCGGCACACTTCGCGCTGGGCCCACGCCCAATCGCTGCGAGGAAAGCTCGCCAGATCGGGCACACCGGACGCGAAGTCGACCCTCAGGCGAGCCGCCTTCGGTGGGCCTGCGTGGTCGGTGACGTTGTTTGTCGCACGACTCTGAGGTGTCGCCCCGGTTCGAACTGACGATGCACCCGTGGTGGCGACTCGCGTGGCCGAACCGGCCCTTGTCGCCAGGTAACCCTCGGCATGTAGCTGGTTGTAGCACTCCTGTACGAGCCCACGTGAGACGCCGATCTCGCGGGCCAGCTCACGGGAAGACGGGAGGCGCTCGCCGGCCTCGAGCCGTCCGGATCGGATGGCATCTCGCAGGCCGTCTTCGAGCTGCGACCGCAGCGGCTTGGGCTGTTGGCGGTCAAGCGGGAGCAACAGCTTGGGACCCAAACCGGCCCACTCAATCGGCACGAAACTGGACCTTACAGTAGGCCGGTTAGCGAATCTACCGTCACAGCATGACCATTGCGACAGACAGCCCAGGGAACCAGTCCTTTGCTAGCCCTGCGATGAAGCCTCGGCTGCTGACCCGGCGGCTCGTCCAGGTGCTCCTGGTCAGCTTCGGCGCGATGACCAGCTTTTATCTGCTCCTGTCGACTGTGCCGCTATATGCGGACGCGATCGGCGCGGGCGCTACCGGTGCCGGGCTGGCCACGGGCGTGCTCATGCTGTCGACCGTCGGTGTCGAGCTCATCACACCTGCGCTGGTGGCCAGACTCGGGAAGCGCCGCGCAGTTGGTGCCGGCCTGTTGCTGCTCGGCGCACCCGCCCTGGCCCTTCCTGGTTCGACGAGCTTGGCCGCGATCTTGGTGGCGTGCCTCGTCCGAGGTGCTGGTCTCGCGATCGTTGTGGTGGTCGTCGGTGCATGGATAGCTGAAATCGCACCGCGTGATCGTCGTGGCGAGGCCCTGGGTCTGGCCGGCGTCGTCGCGACTGTGCCAGCAGTGGTCATGCTTCCGCTGGGCGTGTGGCTGGCCGAACGAGTCGGGTATCCACCGCTGTTCATCGGTGGTGCATTGACGGCGTTGGCCGGGCTGCTGGCCATGGTCGGACTTGCCGACGTGCCGGTGGAGTCCGCCCAGCAGCACAAGCAACCTTTCAGGATGCGCGACGGGTTGAGAAGTCCTGCGCTGCTTCGACCGGCCATCGTCTTTTCTGCCACCGCCATGGCGGCTGGAATCGTCGCGACGTTCCTCCCCCTGGCACTGGGTGAGGCGAGCGGTGAGCTGGCGGCGATTGCTCTGCTCACTCAAGCTGCGACGGCGACGGCGAGTCGCTGGTGGGCCGGTCGATACGGCGACCGTCACGGTGCGCGCAAGCTGCTCATGCCGTCGGTTCTCGTCGCGGCGATAGGAATGTCGGCAGTGGTGGTGATCTCCAGTCCGGTCGCCGTGTTGGCCGGGATGGCGCTCTTCGGTGCCGGGTTCGGCATGGCGCAGAACTCGAGCTTGACAGTGATGTTCGAGCGCGTTCCCTCATCCGGCTACGGCACAGTCAGCGCGGTGTGGAACCTCGCATACGACGCCGGGCTTGGCATTGGCGCGACTGGATTCGGAATGGTGGTCATGGGCACCGGCTACTCGGCGGCGTTCGCGCTTACTGCCGGCTTCATGCTGGTGGTTCTATTCGCTGCACTGCCTCGTCGCGCCAGCCACGATCACTCGGGAACGGCTTGGGACGTCGACCGAATCGGGCGGCGCGGGAGCGGGCTCGAGTAGACGATCGTGGTGGTGACCGATCCAAGACCAGCGACTCGTCCTGCGACCGATTCGAGATGCCGCATGGACCGGGCGGCGACCTTGAGCATGAAGCAGTCCTCGCCGGTGACGTGGTGTGCCTCGATGATCTCGGGAGTGACGCCGATCAGGTCGTGGAACGGTTTGTAGTTGCTCGTCGGGTACCGCAGGCGGATGAAGGCCAGGATCGGTAGCCCTACCCGCTCGGTATCGACGACGGCCGCGTATCCCGCAATGACGCCGGCCTCCTCGAGCCGTCGCACCCGTTCAGTGACGGCGCTCGGCGACATGGCGACCATCCGGGCCAGTTCGGTGAAGCTCGCCCTGCCGTTCTGCTGAAGCGCTTCAAGAAGTCGCCAGTCAGTGGCGTCCAGGTCATTCACGGTCATTGGCCCTTCATACCGCGAATCTCCTGGCGATTGCGAGAAACTGCCGGGATCTGCCCGTTCAATCGCTGCGGTCGCCGCCATAGTCTCGGTGGCTATGACGACACTTGTGAGTCCCGCTCTCTGCCAGCCACCAGCCCCGCCGTCGGAAGCGGAGGCGTTCTTCGCGGCCCGCCTTAGCTTCCAGGCCGATGTCTCGGACGTCCATGCCTCGATGGAGTCCGGCTCTCCGGGATTCGTCCTGATCGATTCGCGCGGTGTCGACGCGTGGGCGCAGGGCCGGATCCCGGGCGCATTGCACCTTCCTACCGCCGACATTCCTGGCCAGGCGGATCGCCTGCTCGATAGGTCTGTTCCGGTGATCACTTACTGCTGGGGCCCCGGATGTGACGGTGCGACTCGGGCGGCGCTGGCACTGGCCGAGCGCGGCTTTCACGTCAAGGAAATGATCGGCGGCATCGAGTACTGGATCCGCGAAGGCTTTCCCGTCGAGACCGATGCCGGTGTTGAGCGCCGACCGCGTGATCCGCTCACCGGACCGACCAACTCGGTGCACTGCGACTGCTGATCCTTGCGCGAGCCTCTGGCGGGCATTTTGAGTTGAGTCAACGAATCGATTTCAGCTTGGCATCGGGCTGCCGGTACACTCGGTCGCCGGACGTGAGCGGTTGCCGCCGTAGCCGCTCGTGACCGGATGCGCCCCTAGCTCAACGGATAGAGCATCTGACTACGGATCAGAAGGTTGGGGGTTCGAATCCCTCGGGGCGCGCCGCTGACCTGCGGAAATGGCTCTGGCCATCGGTCGGTTCCTCACTTGGGTCGCTCTGGTCACCCGCATTTCGTGCCATAAGCCATGCCACGCGTTGAGTGGTCGAACCCTCACACCGTCACGGCGGACAGGCACCACGACCGCGATGGCGAGGTCAACGGCGTCCGCCTCATGGCGATCTTTACTCGGATTGTCGTGATACTCCAGTTGTCCGACGTGGTGGCCGTTGTGAGGGACGGGCATCTGAACGGCGCTCGGGCGAGACCGTCGCGGACGTAAGCGACGTGCAACTGATCATCAAGTCTGCGCGCAGCGAGCTCACCCCGCAAACGCCGTGCGACCGATCGTTCTGACACCGGTGCGGGCCCTACGTCGAAGAGGCGAGGCACGCTCACATCGCAGGACCGCGCGGTCAGGGTCAGCTGAGTGCGGACTGGAACAAGGGCCGGGCATCGTGGGACGCATGACCGAATCGGTGTGCCCGTCGTGTTGTTGGTATTCAACCGCTGGCACCAACGGGGTGGAACCACCGTTCCCGGCGTCGCCAGCGTGGTACGGCGCCTACCTCGAACTGGCGGCTTACAACGTGGAACGAGCCCGCTGGGACTTCCTTCATCAGCAGGCCGTCGACGCTTATGCCGCTTAGCACCCCGGTCCGCCGGCAAAGCCGATCAGCGTGTGGTTTGCGCTCGTGGGGCTCCACCTTGCCCTCGACCGAGGCCGAACCGGCCGGCAGCTGCAGCAGGCGAACATGCAACTCGGGTGACACAAGCAAGTCTGGCCGCCCTTGCGGCCACCTGTCGATCTAAGGTGCACAACCGCCGGGGACCTCATTCGCCACTTACCCGGTGACGATCGTGGCGCTGCCACTCTGCGGTGGGCCGGCGATGTCTGGTCTCGTTGGGCCGACAGGCATCACCTCATCGCGGAGCTGTGCACGGACCGGGACCTGTGACCCGCGCCATCTGTGGCAGAAGCAGAGGTCCGAGGAGAGTAGCCCACGCTTGATCCACTGAGGGACGCGTTCGACGAGCGTCGCTTGTTTGGCCTCAATGGAGTCTGGATCGTTGGGAACAACCGCCTAGGCGCCGACCGATCACCGCCGTGGTCACCAACCGGTGGCAGCATGCAGAGTGATGACGACTGCATTGCACTCGGACGACGATCGGACCATGGCCGAGCCCGGACCGCTACGGGTCGCCGTCATCGGCGCGGGACCTGCCGGGATCTACGCCGTGGGTGCACTGCTCGAGGCCGACCCGGCGGCGAGCGTCGATGTCTTC
>DASUUU010000172.1:0-27767 GCA_036373915.1 Jiangellaceae bacterium
CGAGAGTCGGGCCGGGCTGACGACCGGCCCGCGCCGATCGGCTAGGGCAGGTAGCGGGAGAGAACGTCAGCGAGACCGTCCTGGTCGACGGTGCCGCACACGTCATCCGCGATCGCCTTGAGGTCATCCGGAGCCTGGCCCATCGCGACGCCGTGGCCCGCCCACGCGAGCATCTCCAGGTCGTTGTGCCCGTCGCCGACCGCAAGTACGTCGGCTTGCCGGACGCTCAGCTTCTCGCACACCGTGGCAAGTCCAGACGCCTTCGACACACCTTCGGGCATGAAGTCCAGCCACGCCGTGTAGCCGATCGCGTAATCGACGCCACGCAACCCCGCAGCGTGCGCGAGATCGAAGAACTCCTGCCGGTCGCCATTCGGCAGCCGTGCGACGAGGCGGGTAACGGGGCCGTCGAGCAGTTCGTCGTGAGTCACGACGGTGATCTGGCCGTCCAGTTCCCCAGGCGGGAACTCACCGGTGACCCGGTATCCGATCCCGAGTTCCTCGACGGCCAGCAACGCGTCCGGCACATGGTCGGTGAAGAACCGCACCGACTCGGTGGCGTCGAATGTTGCGACGTCGACGGGTGCCCTGGCTCCGACGTCCACCACCACGGCACCGTTCGAGCTGACGCTGAACCCTGTGATGAGCCCGAGCATGTCGCACACCGGCAGCGTCGCGTGCATCGAGCGGCCGGTCGCGATGACTATATGAATGCCGGCGTCGTGCGCCCGGCCGACCGCGTCGAGCACCGCTGCCGACATCGAGCCGTCGAAGTTCAGGACAGTGCCGTCGACGTCGAGGGCCGCAAGAGCTGGCCGCCAGGTCATGTCACCGGTTCAAGCAGCTCGCGCCCGCCCAGGTACGGGCGCAGAGCCTCGGGTACGTGCACCGAACCGTCCGGCTGCTGGTGGTTCTCCAGGATCGCGACGATCCAGCGCGTGGTGCCCAGCGTGCCGTTGAGTGTCGCCACGGTGCGGGTGCCGGCCGGGGTCCGCTCGCGGGTGCCGAGCCGCCGCGCCTGGAAGGTGGTGCAATTGGACGTCGACGTCACCTCCATGTACCGCTCCTGGGACGGCAGCCACGCCTCGCAGTCGAACTTGCGAGCGGCGCTGGACCCGAGGTCGCCGGCGGCGACGTCGATGACGCGGTACGGCAGTTCCACGGCGGCCAGCATCTCCTCCTCCCAGGCAAGCAGGCGCCGGTGTTCGTCCTGGGCGTCTTCCTGCCGGCAATAAGAGAACATCTCCACCTTGTGGAACTGGTGAACGCGGATGATCCCGCGGGTGTCGCGGCCGTGAGAACCCGCCTCGCGGCGGTAGCAGGCCGACCAGCCCGCGTACCGGATCGAGCCTTCGGACAGGTCGATGATCTCGTCGGCGTGGTAGCCGGCCAGCGGCACCTCGCTGGTGCCGACCAGGTACAGGTCGTCGGCCTCGAGCCGGTACACCTCCTCGGCGTGGGCGCCCAGGAACCCCGTACCGCTCATGATCTCCGGACGCACGAGGGTCGGGGTGATGACGGGGATGAACCCGTTCTCCGTCGCCTTGGACATCGCCAGGTTCAAGATGCCCAACTCGAGCTGAGCGCCCACACCGGTCAGGTAGTAGAACCGCGAGCCGGACACCTTGGCGCCCCGAGGAACATCGATGGCGCCGAGCAGCTCACCGAGTTCCAGGTGATCGCGCACCTTCTCGAGCTGGGGCCGCTGCCCGACATGCCGCAAGACCGCGTAGTTGTCCTCGCCACCCGGCGGGACGCCGTCTTCGACCAGGTTGCCCGGCACGAGCGCGAGCTGCTCGAGCTCCCGCTGCGCATCGTCGGCCGCCGCCTGCGCCGCCTTGACCGCGTCGGCGAGGTCCCTGGCCTTGGCCAGCAGCGCCTGCTTCTCCTCGCCGTGCGCCTGCGGTATCTGTTTGCTCAACGACTTCTGCTCGGCCCGCAGCGCTTCGAACCGAGAGAGCTGCTCGCGCCGTGCCTCGTCGGCCGCCAGCAGCCGGCTCACGATCCCTTCGTCCTCACCGCGCGCGCGCTGCGAGGCGCGGAGCCGGTCGGGATCATCACGAATCACGCGTAAATCGAGCACCCGCTCAGCGTATCCGGCCGCTGCCGGGCCGGTCGCGCGACTATCCGCTCGGCCGCAGTCCTGTGATCAGGATTGGGGTGTGGAGCCGCGGAGGGACGCGAGCCAGTGCGCGGCGGAGGTGAACGTCTCGTTGGACGTCCCGTAACTAAGAGTCGGCGCCACACCGTCCGCCCGCGGGTACGACCCGAGGAAACGGACGTCCGCACATGTGCGGTGCAGTCCCATCAGGGCCTCCCCGACCCTCGCATCGGCCACATGGCCCTCACAGTCGACCGCGAAGCAGTACTTGCCGATGCCGCTGCCGGTCGGCCGGGATTCGATGCGGGTCAGGTTGACGCCCCTGGTCGCGAACTGCTCGAGGATCTCGAGCAGCGCACCTGGATGGTCGTCCCTGATGAATGCCACCAGGCTCGTCTTGTCGGCGCGGGTTGGTGGAGGCGGCGGTCCGGGCCGGGTCACGAGGACGAACCGGGTCATCGCGTCGGAGTTGTCGCCGATCCCCTTGGCAAGCGTGTCGAGCCGGTAA
Organism: Jiangellaceae bacterium; assembly: GCA_036373915.1. Classification (GTDB taxonomy): domain Bacteria; phylum Actinomycetota; class Actinomycetes; order Jiangellales; family Jiangellaceae; genus JASLBX01. Next base: position 2,610 of record DASUUU010000172.1, read on the forward strand.
TGGTCGGCCGCGACCGCTGCCGAGATCGCGGCGTCATACGGACCGTCCGCGCCCTCCTGACCATTGGCGACCATCGCAGCCGCCGCCGCCGTGGACGCCGTCAAGTACACCTTCGCCGTCGGGAGCCGAGTGGACAGCCACTTCCTGCACTGCGCCTCCGCAACCGGGTGAGTGACGATGCGCTCAACGGCACTCAGCTCGGTTCCCGGTCTGGCGAGAAGCGCGAATTCGACCGGCAGCAGCACCTCATGAGCGATCATCAACGGCTCGCCGCGGATGAGTTCGTCCAGGGTGGCGTTCACCGATCCCTCGACGGAGTTCTCCAAAGGGACGACCGCACCGCCGACCTCGCCCGAGCGGACCGCCTGCAACGCCTCGGGCACACTCGGGAACGGCAGCAACGCCTCGGCGTCGGGAACGCACCGGGCGGCTGCCTCGGCGAACGTACCTTCGGGCCCGAGATAGGCATACCTCGACTTGCTCAGCACGATCGCCAGCCTAGCCAGCAACGCCGCATCCGCCCCGTTCGATCACGTTCGGCAGGCGGCCCGACGTACCTACATGTCCGCGTGCATCTGGGTACGTCGGCGACTCTGGTGGGCGGCCCACTCGCCGGGCGATCGGCAACCGTGATCCGGCGGCGATTACCGTAGGCGGGTGACCGACACCACAGGCTGGCGCGACCTCGGGTTCGCCCGCGTCGACACCGCACGCGCGGCGCGCACCGGCGACCCGGAGGTCATCTTCGGCCAGGGCAAGACCCCCGAGCAGACTGTCGAGCTGCTGCGGACACTGCACGATGCACACCCGCGGCGCGCGGTGCTCGCCACCAGGCTCGACGAAGCCGCGCAGGCGGCAGTGGGCGCCGCGTTCGGTGACGAGGTGCGGATCGACGTGCTGGCCGGGTGCGCGACGCTGGGTCCGCTGCCGGAACCCGTCGGTACCGTTGCCGTCGTCGCTGCCGGCACCTCGGATCGCGCCGTGGCAGCCGAGGCCGCCGCCACGGTGCGGGCGTTCGGCGCGACCGCACAGGTGGTCACGGACGTCGGAGTGGCCGGAATCCACCGCCTGTTCGCCGTCCGTGACGAGCTCGAGCAGGCGCAGTGCCTCGTCGTCGTCGCCGGGATGGAAGGTGCGCTCCCCTCGGTGGTCGGTGGCCTCATCGGCGTGCCACTGGTCGCGGTACCGACCTCGGTGGGCTACGGCGCCTCGCTGGGCGGCGTCGCGGCATTGCTGGCGATGCTCAACTCCTGCGCACCTGGAGTTGTGGTGGTGAACATAGACAACGGCTTCGGGGCAGGGGTGCACGCGGCACGGGTTGCCAGGCAGAGCCGGAGCGGGTCGGCGGACGCCCCAGCGGTCCGCCAGACCGGTAACCGGCAAGCGGCGAACGGCCGTCCGCAGTGATCGCCTGGTTCGATTGTTCGTCAGGGGTGGCCGGGGACATGCTGCTAGCCGCCCTGGTCGACGCGGGCGTGGACATGTCGACAATGCAGGCGGCCGTCGACGCGGTGAGCCCCGAACCGGTGCACCTTCGCAGTGAGACGGTCCACCGCGGGGGGCTCCGGGCCACGCGGGTCCATGTCGAGGCGCCCGCATCGACGTCACACCGGACCTGGGCCGACATCCGTGGCCTGCTGGCCGGCGCACCCCTCGAGCCGCCCGTCCGCGAGCTTGCGATGGCCGCCTTCACCCGGCTCGCCGACGCGGAGGCGCGAGTTCACGGCACCGACCCCGGCGGGGTGCATTTCCACGAGGTGGGTGCCCTCGACGCGATCGCCGACGTGGTGGGGTTCGCCGCCGGGTTCCAGTCGCTGGGCCTCGATCAGGTGACGGCGTCGCCGGTGGCGGTCGGGTCGGGTACCGTCCGCACGCAACACGGTCAGCTTCCCGTCCCCGCACCGGCCGTCGTCGAGCTGTTCAGGGACGTTCCGACCCACGGCGGCGGCGCCGGGGTAGAACTCGCCACCCCGACGGGTGCCGCGCTGCTCACCGCTGTTGCGACGGCATTCGGCGATCAGCCGCCCATGCGGACTCGACGGCAGGCGTTCGGCGCCGGTGGGCGGGATGTCCCCGGCCGCCCCAACCTCGTGCGGCTACTCCTCGGCGAGCCCGCCGAGCGCACCAGTCCCAGCCCTGTGGCCACGGCCGCCGTCGTCCTGGAAGCGAACGTGGACGACCTCGATCCCAGGGTGTGGCCGGCCGTGTTGAGCAAGTTGCTCGCCGCCGGTGCGTCCGACGCGTGGCTGGTGCCGATCTTGATGAAGAAGGGCCGACCCGGTCACACCCTTTGTGTGCTGGCCGACGCGGGGGTCGCCGACCAGCTCAGGGCGATCATGTTCACCGAGACCACGACGATCGGGGTTCGCGAGACGCCGGTCGGCAAGCGTGCCCTGGGCAGGGCCGAACATTCGGTGAATGTTGACGGCCAGCAGATCCGCGTCAAGACGGCCACACTGGACGGTGTGGTCGTCAACGCCCAGCCGGAATACGACGACGTGGCCGCCGCAGCGGCGGCCACCGGGCGGCCGGTGAAGCAGGTACTCGCAGCCGCGACCGCGGCCATCCGGCAAGCCGGGTTGGCGCCGTGAACGTAGCGCGCCCTGCCTACGCCGCCGCGGTGGGTCTCACGGTGGCGGCAATGGTGGCAATTGTGTTCGCCGGCCTGCTCGCCGGTGCGCCGGCGGCCCCGGCAGACGAACATGGAACGGCCCGGCAGCCGGGAGTGGTTCTGGTCGGTGTGCCCGGCCTGGCCTGGCCGGACGTGACTGTCCAAGACATGCCCAGGCTGTCCGAACTGGCCGGCAGTGACGCCGCGGCGTCCCTGAGCGTGCGCACCATCAGGTCGCGTACGTGCACGGTTGACGGCTGGCTCTCGGTCGGAGCCGGTCGCCGGGCCACCGACGTGACCGACACCGTCGGCGACGGCGCCATGGACCGGTTCTGCCGCCGGCCACCGCCCCCCGTCGAGTCCGGCGACGACGGCGCACGCGTTCCCGGGTGGGCCGAGCTGACGGGCGCCCAGCAGGAACAGGACTACGGCACCCAGATCGGCCTGCTGGGCAGCCGGATCGCCGAAGCCGGAACGTGCTCGACGGCGGTGGGCCGGGGCGCGGCACTCGCGCTTGCGGACAGCTCCGGCCAGGTCCAGAACTACCTGCCCGACGTGTCCGACCTCACCAGGGAGCGGATCACCGACTGCCCGGTCACCGTCGTCGATCTGGGCGTGCTTCCGGTGTCCAGTCCCGCACCGGAGCGGGAGGACGAGCCGTACTTCGACGAGCGGCGCACCGCCGCCCAGGCGCTTGATGCCGAGCTCGCCAAGCTTATCGCGATCTTGCCCGACAACGTGGCCCTCCTCGTCGCAGGGGTGGCGGACAGCGCGCCGGGGCAGGTGCCCGAACCGGACGAGCCGCTCCAGATCGCGCCGTCCGGGCTCCGGGTCGCGGTGGCCGCCGGACCCGAGCCCGACGGTTCTCCCTACGGACCGAACTGGCTGACCTCGCGATCGACGAAGTGGACCGGCCTGGTTCAGCTCGTGGACATCCACGCGACGCTGGCCGCGTACGCGGGAATCCCCGATCCGGCCGCCGGCACCGTAGGCGGACCGTGGCGCGTCGACGGCCCACACCCTGGCACGTCCGCCGGGACCATCGACCAGCTACTTGGGATGGACCGGGCGACCCGGGTGTTCAGGACCCAGTCCGGCCCGTTCTTCCAGCTGCTCGGCATCGGCCAGGTCGTGTTCTTCGGCGGCGCCTTGCTGTGGCTGCGGTTCCGGCCCCGGAACCGGTCACCGGTGCTCCGCCTGGCCCAGGGATTCGCCCTCGTCGTCGCCGCGTTCCCGGTCGCATCGTTCCTGGCCAACGTGTCCCGATGGTGGCGCTTCGAACGAGCCGGAACCGTGCTTTGGCTCACCATCTTCGCGCTGACCCTCGCACTGGCAATTGTCGCGCTGACCGGCCCGTGGCGGCGGCGGACGTACGGGCCCCCGGGTGTGCTTGCCGCGATCACGGCGGTCGTGCTCGGCGCCGATGTCTGGACGGGAGGCCATCTGCAGCACGCGAGCCTGCTCGGCCTTTCTCCGGTAGTCGCGGGCCGGTTCTTCGGATTCGGCAATATCGCGTTCGCGATCTTCGCCGCATCCGCCGTGATCGCGACCGCGGCGCTCGCGCAGTGGTTGAACGATCTCGGGTCTTCCAGGCGCACCACGACCCTGGCGGCCACAGCCATCGGTGTCGTCGCGGTCGCCACCATGGGTGCTCCGTGGGCGGGAGCCAACTTCGGCGGAACCTTGTCTACGCTGCCTGGCTTCGCCCTGCTGGTGATCGGCATTTCCGGCGCTAGAGTCACCATCTCGCGGCTGGCCATGGCCGGCCTGGCCGGGGTGCTGCTCGTGTTGCTCATCGCCTGGTTCGACTGGATGCGCCCGGCCGCCAGCCGGACCCATTTCGGCTCCTTCTTCGCCGATCTTCTCGACGGGCAGGCATGGACCGTAGCCACCCGCAAAGCCAGGGCTTCGCTGGGCACGTTGCAGCGTTCGCCGTACTACGGGTGGTTGGTGCCGATCGCGTACGTCGTGATCACGCTGCTCGTCCGGGGCGATGGGGTGGGCGGGATGCGCGACCTGCACGAACGCTGGCCGGTCCTCCGATACGCCATCTGGGCAAGCCTGCTCACAGGTGCCGTCGGTTTCGCGACCAACGACTCGGGGATCATCATCCCGGCCCTGCTTCTCACGACCGCGATCCCGCTAGTTGTCAGCGCTGTGGCCCACGCCCGCCGAATTGCGGGCGAACCCCCCGGACCGCCAACGCGCGCAACACGTGCAGCCACTGCCGGCCCCGATGCACCTGCGAATGCCAGTCGGTCCCGGTGACTCGGTGGTGCAGGGGAACCTCGACCTCGCGCACCCGGTAGCCCTGGCGTAGCAGATCGATGGTCAGGCCCACCTCCACTCCGAATCCCGGCGCCAGCGGGAGCGCGGCCTCGAAGGCCGGTCGCGTGATGCATCGTTGCCCCGACAACGGCTGCACCGGACTCCATCCGGTCGCCTGCTCGATGCCGCTACGGGCCAGGGTGACCACGAATCCCCGCCCACCGCCTTCGGCCCGCTGGGCCGGAAGCGTCGCGATCGTCATATCCACCTCACCGGCCAGCACCGGCTCGATAAGCGGGGCGGCCTTGGCCGCGCTGTCCTCGAGGTCGGCGTCCAGGAACAGCATCGCCCGAGCCGGTCCACCCTCACGGGTCTCGACGAGCTGGACCGCCGCCGCACCGGTCTCCATCGCGGCCGCCTTGCCCCTGTTCCGCGAGTGGCGCACTACCGTGGCGCCGGCGCTCGCCGCGGACCCCGACGTTCGGTCGATCGAACCGTCGTCAACGACGAGGACTAGATCGACGTGCGGCAATGCCGTGGCCGCAGACACCGTAGCCGCGATCCGTCGCTGCTCGTCCTTGGCCGGTATGACAACGGCTACTCGATTGTCTGTCACGCCGCGACCTTACCGATCTCGTCGGCCATTCACACGGACGGCCGTACCCTCGGTACGTGACGACGAACCCAGGCGACCGGCTAGGCGCCGATTCAGAGGTCGGCCGGCTCCGTACCGTCCTGCTTCATCGGCCGGGCCCGGAATTGCAGCGCCTCACCCCACGCAACAACGACAAGCTGTTGTTCGACGGCATCCCATGGGTCGGCCGTGCCCAGGAGGAACACGACGCGTTTGCCGAGACGCTCCGCGACCACGGGGCCGAGGTTCTCTACCTGGCCGACCTGCTGGCTCAGACGCTGCGCGAACCAGCGGCCAGGCAACAGTGCGTCGCCGCCGTCCTGGACGACCCGCGCCACGGCGACACGCTCCGTTCGGCGCTCCGGTCACACCTGGAGAGCTTGGATCCCGACGACCTCGCGACCGTGCTGATAGCAGGATTGGCGCACGAGGAGTTCCGCGGCGGCCGCGGGCTCACCTATGCGTTGATGGACAAGCACGACTTCGTCATAGATCCGCTGCCGAACCTGTTGTTCACGAGGGACTCGAGTGTGTGGATCGGCGACCACGTCGCGATCACCAGCCTGGCGATGCCCGCACGCCGTCGTGAGACCACGTTGACCAGCGCGATATTTACCTACCACCCCCGGTTCGCCGGAACCCGGCATGTCTACGACTCGGGTCTGGAGTCGCTCGAGGGCGGAGACGTGCTGTTGCTCGCACCTGGCGTGCTGGCCGTCGGCACCGGCGAGCGGACGACGCCCGCTGGCGTGGAGCGACTCGCGCAACGGGTGTTCGATGACGGGCTCGCCAAGACGGTTCTGGCGGTACCCATCGCGCAAGAGCGCGCCACGATGCACCTGGACACCGTGTGCACGATGGTGGATGTGGACGCGATCCTCATGTACCCGAACGTGGCCGACGAGCTGGTCGCCATCTCCATGACTCCGGGCGAGGAAGGTGTCGTGCTCGCCGAGCCACAACCATTCCTGCAAGCCGCGGCCAAGGCGATGGACATCGACACGCTGCGAATCATTGACACCGGACTCGATCCGATCACTGCCGAACGCGAGCAGTGGGACGACGGCAACAACACCCTCGCCATCGGACCGCGGCTGGCCGTTGCGTACGAGCGGAACGTCGAGACGAATGCCCGCCTGGAGGACGCCGGCATCGAGGTGCTGCGCATCGCGGGCAGTGAGCTGGGCTCTGGTCGCGGCGGACCACGATGCATGTCGTGCCCGATCAGTCGGGATAATCCGACTTAAACCTTTTATCGGGATTGTGACTCGGCTCACGCATGAAGTTTGGCCGTACAACTTTCGCGACCGGTGTCGTAGAAGTAACCTACTCTGTAAGCCCCGGCTGGTCGCGTTTCCCCCGTCGCGATCGCCCGGGGCCTTCACATGTCCCCGCGCGCGGCTTCAGCGCAAGGTGACCTGGCGGTTGGCCAGCCCAGAGCGCGCCCGCCGCTGGTCGGCACTCAACGGCTTGTTCTCGGCGACGGCGGCGGCCAGGCGATCGGCCAACTCTGCCGCTGGACCCTCGACCTGCTCGGCAGGAGTACCCTCCACCAGATCCCACACCGGAACCAGCCGGCCGTGGGCCCGGAACGTGCCCAACAGCCGAGTCCCCTCGCCGAGCCCGTCGGCACCGCTCACGTGCAGCCGCGCCAGCCCGTCCAGCAGTGGTTCCTCGTCGTAGGGCATGACCCAGCGAACCTGGTCGCGATCACCGAGTCGGCACCAGTACGCAGCCTCCACCGAAGCAAGCCGGGCGGTCGGGAGAACGGCTGCGTTCGCGCGTTCCATCGAGGCGCGTACGTCCGGGGACGGCTCGCCGTCCTCCTCCAGCCAGAAGTCGAAGTTCTCGTGAACCTGCACCTCGAGCGGCGCACTCGGGTCGATGAGGTCTTGCAGCCTCGGCGCGTCGTCTGGTCTAGGTCCGGGCGCGACGGCGGCGCCCGGTTCGGCCGTGAGCGCGGTGCTCAGCGCATGTCCGAGGTCGGCACTAGGGTCACCGGTCGACGTCGGGGTCTGCAGACCGAGCATTATCTGCCCGCTGTCGCGTACCAGAGCGGGCAGCGCCATCGGAAGAAGGGTCGCGACCACGACCGGCCGGTCGGCATGTGCCCCGGCGAGTCGGACCGGGGCCGTGGCCGCCGACACGATCTCGCGGAGTGCTATCCAGTCTGTCTCGCCGGGCAACCCCTCGAAGGGCCGGCTGACGTAAGCAGTAGTGCGCGCTTTGGCCCGCTTGCCGTGACACGCCTTGTACCGCTTACCCGATCCACAGGGGCACGGTTCACGCATCCCGACGACGGGCACGTCGGCAGAAGTCTGTGCATTCACGGGAGTCGAGCTTACGACTCACGCCGAAACGACGGCGAAGACCGTAACGCGATCGCTGTCGGAGGCTACGCCCCAGTCGCTGGCGATCGCGCTCACTATCGCCAGACCGCGCCCGCCGGTGTCCGCGAACGACGGGGGTTCGACATGCGGTTGCTTCCTTCCCCCGCCGTCGGTCACGTGGATGCGCACCTGCGAGTCTGTGGCGTCCCAGCGCAGGATGACCACACCGGAGCGGTCAGTTCCGCGCAGCGGGCGAGCGTGGCGCACCGCATTGCCCACAAGCTCGGTGACGACAACGAGAGCGTCTTCGATGACTCGGCTGGGTAGGCCTCGAGTGCGCAGATCGTCCCGGACGAGGTGACGAGCCGCGGTTACACTGCTCGGCGCACTGTCTAACTCCGCAGTCCGTTCACCCCTTGTACTCGTGGCCTGATGGCCCACGACAAACTCCCCTCCGGTGGGCCGCGCCGCTTGCCTCACCGCACGAGTGTTGCCCATTTTGGGCGGATGCCAAACCCGTCCACGTGCATGACGCACACCACACTCCATTCAATCGCCGCTGATCGAATGGGCATTTCCCCTTCTACGACCGTCTAGTCCTGGTTCTAGATACCTTTAGAAGGTGCTAGCACGGCTTGTGGCCGGACTTAGCCGTGTTTACGTAGGTAGTTACCGAAATGTGGCACCGTGAACGCGATGGTGCCACGCTCAGCGGAGTAGACCAGGCCCTTTTTCATCAGCGAGTCGCGTGCCGGGGAAAGTGACGACTGCTTTCGGCCGAGATGCTCCGCGACCGCCGCGGTCGGAACCGAACCGTCGGTCCCGTCCGACAGCGCCGCCATGGCGCGCAGGTAGTCGCGCTCCGCGGGTGTGGCGCGTTCGTACCGCGAGCCGAAGAACCCGACCGCAAGCTCCGCCTCGGCCTCCGGCGCAGCCACCTTGACATCGTCGCGCGACACCGGGGAGCGGGGGGCGTTGTCCCACGTGACCTTGCCGTAGGCCTGGACGAAGTACGGATAACCGTCCGTGACCTCGTACAGGGCATCGAGGGCCGTGTCGTCGTACGCCACACCCTCCTCCGCCGCCGGTGCGACAAGTGCAAGATCGGCGGCCGACCGGTCCAGCTTGTCGATGCGCACGTACCGGAACAGCCGCTCCGAGTAGGACTTGGAGGCCGAAAGTACGGCCGGCAGATGCGGCAGGCCGGCCCCCACGACGACTAGTGGCAGTCCCTGCTGTGACAGTTCGTGGCAGGCCGCACACAGCGCCGAGACGTCGGGAGCCGGGATGTCCTGCATCTCGTCGACGAACAGCGCGATTCCGACTCCGACGTCACGAGCGACCCCGGCCGCGTCGACCAGCAATTCCACGAGGTCGACCTCGATGTCGCCGGTGTCGGCTCGGCCCGTCGCCGCAGGCACGTCGATGCCCGGCTGCCAACGGTCGCGCAGCCGCCCGCCCTGGGCACGCATGGCGAACGCCTTGAGCACGCCCAGGAACCGGTCCACTTGCGCCGGATCACGGTGTCGAGGGGTGAGCTCGCGCACCGCCATATGAAGTGCGCTCGCCAGCGGCCGCCGGATCGACTGGTCCGGCCGGGCCTCGATCTTCCCGGTGCCCCACAACCTGCCGATCGCCTGTGACCGGAGTGCGTTGAGCAACACGGTCTTGCCGACTCCCCGGAGCCCGGTGAGGACAAGGCTCCGTTCCGGCCGGCCGCGGGCGATTCGCTCGAGAACGACATCGAACTGCGCCAGCTCGCGGTCACGTCCCGCCAGCTCAGGTGGCCGCTGACCGGCGCCAGGGGCATAGGGGTTCCGCACCGGGTCCACCATCGAAGCCTATTGACCGATCTAGCGGAGGCCGTAGATTTCGCTAGACACGTGCAGACGGCGTGTCGTACGCATGGATCGACCGCAGCAGGATGCTCGGTCGCGGAACCGTTCCCGCGCGACTACCGTCCAACCGTGGTGAGAAACCTGCTCGCACTGCTGATCGCCGCCACGCTCGCCGCCGGCTGCGGAACCGACGGCGGCGACGACCGGACCACGACCGGCGCCTCGCCGGCGGACACGCCGACCCCTGGGCCGGAGACCGAGCTGACTGTCGTGCTCGACCAAGGTGACGGCACGCCGCCGAAGGAGTGGACCCTGACCTGCGATCCGGTCGGCGGCAGCCACCCGGATCCGGAGGCTGCCTGTGACACCCTGGCTCGACTCGACCCCGAGGTCTTCGAACCGGTACCGCCGGACGCGATGTGCACGATGATCTACGGGGGGCCACAGACCGCAGAGGTCACCGGACGATGGGACGCTGAACCGGTCGACGCCGAGTTCTCCCGCGAGAACGGCTGCGAGATAGACCGCTGGGACGACGCCGCTGCGGTGCTCGGTCACGAAGGCGGAGTGAGCGGCGGCCCGAGCTAGACGTAGCTCGGCTCGGCGAGAACGCCGTCACGCCCCAGAAAGCGACCGTGCTCTTCCACGGCCGCCCGCAGCGATCTCGTCGCGGCGGCATTGAACGGCTCGCACAGCTTGACGTCGACGATGACGTCCGAGCGCCTGATCGTTCGCTTCCAGAAGCCGGCGATTCTGGCGTCGAGCAACAGCAGGCCCACGTAGGTGGCTCGCTGCCGCCGCTTGTCGTGCCCGGCAGGATCCCACAGGCCCCGTGTCTCGCTGTACGAGCCCACACACTCGTCGTACGGCTGGAGCAGGTGGACGGTGCCCGGCGGCATCGCCGGGGGAGGTTCCAGCCGGCCGTGCCAGTAGAACGTGACTTCGCCGGCAATGCGGCTGTCCAGCTCGTCCCCGAGGATCTCGATACCGCGCCGGACATCGGCCACGGTCAGGCTCGACCACCACGAGAAGTCCTTCGCCGACGCCGGTCCCCTGCTGGCGAAGTACCGGCCGGTGAGTTCGGCCAGCGCTTCGTCGCGCGGCAGCTCGACGGCGCGAGGCGCCCGCTCGGCCAGCAGGGCATAGGTCTGCTGCTTGCCGCGTCGGGGACCGCTGCAGATGAGCTGTTCGAGCTCGGCATGCATGAGCACGTAGCTCAGCCGGATGCCCGTTGCAGCGATCCCGCCATCGGCCAGAACGGCCGACAACTCGGTCCGTGTCAGCGACCGCCCACCAGCGAGGGCCGTGCCGATGAGTTCGTGGCATCGCCGCAGGACGGCGTCGTCCAGTCCGGTCTGGCGGTAGTAGTACGCGTTGGACGCATGTACGCGCGGGCCGGTGAGCTCGAGCAGCCAGCGGATCTCTGAAGGCAGCACGAAATGCCACGTGGGCCGCAGCACGTGGGTGCGCAGGAAGTGACCGGCATCGAACCACGCCAGCAGATCGGGCTCGGTCGCCGCCTGCAAACGCTGCCCGATGGACCAGACGGCCGGGCCGAAATCCTGGGCCTGGCCGGCGCCGAGGCGCCGTACCACCTCATCGGGATCGGGCCACGGTTCACCAATGAGCCCACCACGGTGCAGGCGCCACGCGGTGATCTGGGCCGGCGTCACTTCAGCAGCCGGGACAGCCGGCGGTCGGCTAGCGGCTTGCCACCGGTCTGGCAGGTGGGGCAGTACTGCAGGCTGGAATCGGCGAACGAGACCTCTCGCACGGTATCGCCGCAGACCGGGCACGCGTCCCCGGTACGCCCGTGCACCCGCATGCCGGAGCGTTTGGTGTCCTTCAGGTCGCGGGCGGCCAGGCCGCGCGAGCGCTCGACCGCATCGCGGAGGGTGCCGACGATCGCCCGGTGGAGCTCGGACACTTCGTCCGCGGTGAACGTAGCCGCCGGGTGAAACGGTGACACGCGGGCAACGTGCAGCACCTCGTCGGAGTACGCGTTGCCGATGCCGGCGATCACTGCTTGATCACGCAGGATGCCCTTGATCTGCGAGCGGCCGGCCCGCTGCAAGATCGCCGCCAGCGCCTCCACGGTGAAATCGGCGGACAGCGGATCGATGCCCAGGCGGGCCACGCCTGGCACCTCGGCAGGGTCCCGGGCGGTGTAGACGGCCAGCCGCTTCTTCGTGCCCGCCTCTGTGAGGTCGAAGCCTGCCCCGCTAGCCAGATGCACGCGGAGCGCCAGGGGTCCCTTGCCGGGTCGCGGAGGCTTGGCCGAGAGGGAATCGCTCCACCGCAGCCAGCCGGCCCGCGACAGGTGGAAGATCAGGTGCAGCCCGTCGCAGTCGATATCGAGAAACTTGCCGTGCCGGTGGACGTCGGTGATCGTGAGCCCACCCAGCGACGTGATCGGCGGGTCGTAGGTCTTGAGCACGCTGATCGCTGCGACGTCGATGCGGGCCACCACCTGCCCTACGGCGTTCTCGCGCAGGAAGCCCGCCAGCGCCTCCACCTCTGGCAGCTCTGGCATGCGTTCATCGTATTCAGCCGCGCCCACACCACCTCGCCCACCTTGTCGATCAGCCGCGGCGCGGATCCTCGAATGCGATCGGTAGCGGGCGCATCAGTGCCGACCGCAGCCGCCGCAGGTACTCGTCACGGCTGATCTCGACCGCGCCGAGCCGGGACAAGTGCGGTGTCAGCCACTGGATGTCGAGCAGCCGGTCGGGCACACCATCGGCCACCATGAGATCCACCAGCGCCATCAACGCAACCTTTGATGCATCACGCCCCCAGCCGGACGGGACGTGAAACATCGACTCACCGGCGAACAACCCGCCGATCGCCACGCCGTACAGTCCGCCGGCCAGCCGTCCGTCGGGCGTCCAGGTTTCCACCGAATGCGCCCAACCCAGTTCGTGCAGCCGGGTGTACGCCGCCTCGACGTCCTCGGTGATCCAGCCGCCGCTCCGGTTCGGATCGGCACACCTTGTCACCACTTCGGCGAACGCCGTGTCGATCCTGATCTCGAACCGTTTCACCGACTGGCGCATCGAACGCGTCACACGCAGACCGTCGAGGGGAATGATCCCGCGCGGGTCGGGTGACCACCAGGCGAGCACCGCCTCCCGGCGCGCCAGCCGGCCGATCGGCATCGGAAACAGCCCTGCCCGGTACGCGGCCAATAGCGTCCCCGGCTCGAGGTCGGCGCCGATCCCGGCCAGCCCGTCAGCGTCAGCGGACCGGGGCACCGGCAGTACCCAGCGGGTCGGCGGCGGTTCAGTCGGCGGCACACCGATCAGGTTAGGAGAGCACAGCCGACGTATTGTCTACGCATGAGCTTTCGGCGCACCGTGACGAACCTGGCCGGCAATGCCGCGGCCCGTCGCGCCGCTCCGGCCATCGCCGCGCGGGGCGTCCGCCAGTTCCTCGACAAGGCCATCGACGGCTTTCCCGGCTTTCCCGGTGCCCGTGAGGTGGCGCGCCGGCATCTCGCCCGCCGCCGGGACGTCGATCTTGCCATCCGCGATGTCCTTGATCAGCACGTGCGGCTGGCCGGTGCGCAGGGATTCGTGGCCAACGTCGGTGGCGTGGCGGTCATGGCGGTCGCCATTCCGGCGAACCTCGCCGGCATCGGACTGCTGCAGCTTCGCATGGTTGCCGCGATCCAGCACCTGCGCGGCTACGACGTCGGCGATCCGCGGGTGCGCACCGCCGCGCTCATGACGCTGCTCGGCGAAGACGACGTCAAGGCCGCGATCAAGCGAGGCGAGTTTCCCGGGCATCCACACGACGTCGCAGTAACCGCCGGCGATGCCGATCCGAGACTGCTGGAACGAGCCGGCAACGAGGTAACACAAGCGCTCGTCACGAGAGTCGGCGGCAAGCATGCCACGCTGGCCGTGACCAAACGCATTCCCGTTCTCGGCGGAGCCGTCAGTGCCGGCGTCGACGCGTACAGCACCTACACAATCGGCCGGTATGCCGGCCGGGAGTTTCCCCCGCACGTGATGATCGAGCGAGCCTGACCCGCTCTTACCACGTCATGACAACGCGTTAAGCAGGCATTGCCCGTTCGCTTGTTGATCGGCATCATCGTGGGCATGTCACGCGACGGAGCCACCCGATGACGGCATTACGCACTGGTCTGCAATTCGAAGTGCGCGTGCTGCGCAGGTCGTTCGGCGAACTGATCGCCCTGGTAACCGCTCCGCTCATGACATTGGTCTTCCTGGCTGTTATCCGCCACGGCGGGCGGGAGGATCTAGCCCCGTACGCCGTACTGGCACCGGCTCTCATCGTGTTGTGGGGCGTGGCCCTGATCGTGTCGGGGGAGATCATCGCTCAGGACCGGGAGAACGAGTCGCTCGAGGCGATCGTGGCCTCTCCCGCGTCGTTCGCCGGCGTGCTCACGGGGCGGATCACGGCGGTCACACTCGTCAGCCTGGCCGGTTTCGCGGAGTCCTGGCTGGCGGCGTTCCTGGTCTTCAGGGTCGCGGTGCCGATCCCGCACCCGGGCCAGTTCATCCTCATCGTCCTTGTCACCGCCCTTGCCACGGCGGGAACCGCGTGCGTGATGTCCGCCGTGTTCGTCCTGGCCCGCTCGGCGAGGGCGTTCCAGAACTCGCTCACCTACCCGTTCTACGTCCTCGGCGGCGTGATGGTGCCGATCGCGCTGCTGCCCGATTGGCTCGAGCCGATCTCGCGGATGGTGTTCCTGTCCTGGTCATCGGACCTGCTGCGGGACGCTTTGAGCCCGGCACCGGTCCCCGATCTGGCGTCCCGGCTGGCCGTCATCCTGGCCCTCGGCGTTACGGCCTACGTACTGGGGCTGGCGCTGGTGCGCCGCACGATCGACCGGCTGCGGCGGACGGGGTCGGTGACCTATGCATGATCTCGTGCGCCCACTGCGGGTGCTCAGGTTCAGCGCGGGCAACGCCTGGGCGGACATGTGGGTCATCTTCTCGCCACTCACCTGGATCGTGGGGTGGGTCAGCCGGGTCCTGGTCCAAGTGGTCTTCTTCGCGCTCATCGGACTGCTGCTCGGCTCGGACGACGCCGTGCGCTACCTGTTCATCGGCAATGCCGTCATGATCACGGCCATGGAAGCGACCATGTCGGTCACGACGACGACATGGGAACGCCGACAGGGGACGATGCCGCTGCTGGTGGCCGCCCCGACCAGGCTCTGGCCGGTCTTCATGGGCCGGAGCGTGCAGTGGTTGCCGACAGGAGTGATCACCGCATCCGTGGCCCTGTTCGCGCTCGGGCCGGCCTTCGGCGTCGATTGGACGCCGGCGCGTGCGCTCACCGTCCTCGCCTGCCTCGCCGTGGTTGCCGTTGCCACCTACTGCTTCGCACTGCTGCTCAGCGCGATCGTGCTGACCGCAGTGGACCTGCACAACGTGATCAGCAACGTGGCGCAGGCGATCACCATGTTGATAGCAGGCGTCATGGTGCCGGTGTCGTTCTGGCCCGGCTGGGTGCAGGCGATCGCCCAGGCGCTCCCGCTGACGCACGGACTCGCCGCGATCCGAGCCGTGACCGATGCGCAAGCGGTGGGACCGGTCGCGGGCGAGGTCATCGCAGGACTCTCCCTCACGATCGGTGTCGGCGCACTCTGGCTGCTCGCCGCGGCCCTGCTGTTCGAGGGGCTCGCGGCCGCCGGACGCCGTACCGGATCGATCGAGTTCGCCGATTGACACAGCCTGATCACAATCTTGTTGACAGGTAGTTCACAAACTGTCCGCAATGGGGCATTGTCAGATTCATGCGGATGGCGGAAGACGCGGTTGAGGTGCGGCGGTTGCGCCGAGTGTTCAGGGGCCGGCGCAAGTCTCCCGGCGTAGCCGCCCTCGACAGCGTCGATCTCGTCATTCCGGCCGGCGAAGTGCACGGCCTACTAGGACCCAACGGCGCGGGTAAGACCACCCTGTGCAAGATCCTCGCCACGGTACTGCTACCGACGTCCGGCCACGCCAGCGTCGGCGGGCACGACGTCGTCCGCGAGACTGCTGCCGTCCGCCGCATCATCGGCATCGTCTTCGGCGGCGAACGTGGTCTGTACACCCGCCTCACCGCCCGCCAGAACCTCGAGTTCTGGGCCGCGATGTACGGCCTGCGCGGCCGAACCCTGCGCCTGAGGGTCGACGCCATGCTCAGCCAGATCGGGCTCACCGAGCGCGCCGACGATCGTGTCGAGGGTTTCAGCCGCGGCATGAAGCAACGCCTGCATCTGGCGCGCGGGCTCATCGGTGATCCCCAGGTGGTGCTGCTCGACGAGCCGACCACCGGCATGGATCCGGTCGCCGCCCGCGAGTTCCGCACGCTCGTCGGTGAGCTACGCGACGACGGCCGGACCGTTCTACTCACCACTCACGACATGGCCGAGGCCGAAGCCGTCTGCGACAGAGTGACGCTCATCGACAACGGCCGCTTGCTCGCCACCGAGCGACCGGCCGCGCTCAGCAGCTGGATCTCGACCTACTCGCGGGTGGACGCACGAGACGTCCCGGCCGAGCGCGTACCGCAGCTGATCTGCGAGTTGCGCGACATTCCCGGCGTCGCAGGGGTCCGCGCCATCCAACCCTCCGGGATCCGCGTCGAGACAGACGTCGCCGACGCCGCGCCGCAGGTCATCCGGCATCTGCTCGACTCCGGCATCAACAGCGTGGCCACGTCCACACCCGATCTCGAGGAGGTCTACCTGCACATCATCGGTGAGCGTGGGCTTCGGGTCAGTCGGTGAACGCGCTCGCCGCGGGTTTCACGTTCGAGGTACGCCTGCTGCGAAGGTCATTCGACGAGATGATGGTGCTGGTCACCGCGCCACTGATGACCCTCATCTTCCTGTCGATAACAGAACACGCCGGCCGCACCGACCTTGCGCCGTACGCCGTGCTGGCGCCGGCCCTCATCGCACTCTGGACCATCGCGCTGTTCACGTCCGGCGAGATCATCGAGCGCGAGCGGCAGAACGGCTCACTCGAACCACTCGTGGCCACACCGGTTGCGATCGGCGGCGTCATAACGGGCCAGATCCTGGCCGTCACCCTGCTGAGCTTGGTCGGCTTCGCCGAATCATGGCTCGCGGCGTGGGCCGTATTCGGAATCGTCGTGCCGATCGTCCACCCGACGGCGTTTGCCGCCGCCCTGGTGGCCACCGCGTTCGCGATGGCCGGTACGGCGAGCGTCATGTCGTCGGTCTTCGTCCTGTCCAGGTCGGTCCGGGCGTACCAGAACTCGTTGAGCTACCCGTTCTTCGTCCTCGGCGGGGTCATGGTCCCGGTGGCCCTGCTACCCGAATGGATCGAGCCGCTCTCTCGCGTCGTGTTCCTGTCCTGGTCCGCCGACGTGCTCCGGGATTCGCTGACCCCTGAACCGGTCACGAGTCTCGTGGCCCGGCTCGGGGTGATCCTCGCCCTCGGTGCCACGGGTTTCCTGGTCGGGCTCGTCCTGCTGCGACGTGCGGTCGATCGGCTGCGCAGGACGGGGACGATCGGCTTTGCCTAGGCACCTGCTCGCCCCCTTGCGGATCATCCGGTACAGCGCCGCCAACGCATGGGCGGACATGTGGGTGATGTTCACGCCGGCGTCCTGGACGTTCGGTTACCTCAGCCGGCTTTTGACCCAGGTGATCTTCTTCGCGCTGATCGGTGTGCTTCTCGACTCGCCGGATCTCGTCCGGTTCCTGTTCATCGGCAACGCCGTCGTGTTCATGGCCTTCGAGGCGTTCATCTCCGTCGCCACCACGACCTGGGAGCGCCGGCAGGGCACCCTGCCGTTATTGGTGGCCGCACCGCTGCCGCTGTGGCCGGTGTTCGTCGGCCGAAGCGTTCAGTGGCTGCCGACCGGACTGCTGTCCTCGTCGGCCGCCCTTTTCGTGCTCGGGCCGGTCTTCGGCGTCACGTGGCGGCTGCCGCAAGCGTTCGCGGTTTTCGGCGCGCTCGTGGTCATCGGCGCCTCGATGTATTGCATGGCGCTGGTGTTCGGCGCGCTCGTGCTGGCGGCCACGGAGATGCGCAACGTGGTCTACAACGTCGCCACCACGGTGATGATGATGATCTGCGGTGTGATGGTGCCGCTGACGTTCTGGCCCCACTGGGTCGGTGCGGTCGCCAACGCCGTGCCGCTCACTCACGGCTTGGCGGCCATCCGGACGCTTGCCGAGTCCCCTGCAGTCGGGCCTGTCGCTAGAGAGGTGGTCACCGATCTGATGGTTGCCCTCGGCATAGGGGCGGTATGGCTTATCGCGGCCGCGGTCCTGCTCGAGCGGCTGGCCGGGCTCGGCCGCCGTAGCGGCTCGATAGATTTCGCCGCCTGACCCCTGCCTCGGCGTGATCGAATGAGCGTGTGACCGGACGCTGGCAGTTCTGGATCGACCGTGGCGGCACCTTCACCGACGTCGTCGCGCGCCGCCCGGACGGGTCGCTGGTGACCCACAAGCTGCTCTCGGAGAACCCGGCTCGTTACCGGGACGCTGCCCTGGCCGCGATCCGCGAGCTGCTGGACATCGAACACTCCGGTCGGATCCCCGTCGAACGTGTGGAAGCCGTCCGGATGGGCACGACGGTCGCGACCAATGCGCTTCTCGAACGAACGGGAGAGCGCACGGCGCTCGTGATCACCCGGGGCTTCGGCGACGCGCTCCGGATCGGCTACCAGAACCGGCCGCGCATCTTCGACCGGCACATCGTGCTGCCCGATCTGCTCTACGAGCGGGTGATCGAGGTGGACGAACGGATCACGGCCGAGGGAACCGTCGTCCGGCCCCCCGACCTTTCCGCCCTTCGTCCCGGCCTGCAGGCGGCATACGACGAGGGGATTCGGGCGGTCGCGATCGTCTGCCTGCACAGCCACCTGTATCCGGATCACGAGCGCATGATCGGCACCTTGGCCGAGGAGATCGGCTTCCCGCAGATCTCGCTGTCCGGCGAGGCGAGCCCGCTGATGAAGCTGATTCCGCGCGGTGACACCACCGTCGTCGACGCCTACCTTTCCCCGATCCTGCGCAGGTACGTCGATCAGGTGGCCGGCCGGTTGCCGGGTGCTCGGCTGCTGTTCATGCAGTCCAACGGCGGGCTGACCGAGGCGCACAACTTCCGCGGCAAGGACGCCATCCTGTCCGGCCCGGCGGGTGGCATCGTCGGGATGGCGACCCTCTCACGGCTGGCCGGTTTCGGCAAGGTGATCGGCTTCGACATGGGCGGGACGTCCACCGACGTGTCGCACTATGCCGGTCAGTACGAGCGGGTTTTCGACACCCAGGTCGCGGGCGTTCGGCTGCGCGCGCCGATGCTCGACATCCACACTGTCGCGGCCGGCGGCGGTTCGATCCTGCACTTCGACGGCAGCCGGTACCGGGTGGGCCCGGACTCCGCCGGTGCCGAACCGGGCCCTGCCTGCTACCGCAGGGGAGGGCCGTTGACTATCACCGACGCGAACGTCATGCTCGGGCGGATCCAGCCGGCGCACTTTCCGCACGTGTTCGGCGCATCCGGCGACCAGGCCCTCGATGCGGAGGTAGTGCAGCGGGCGTTCAGTGCGCTCGCGGTCGAGATCGGGGATGGTCGCTCACCTGAGCAGGTGGCGGAGGGCTTCCTTGCGATAGCCGTCGCCAACATGGCGAACGCGATCAAGAAGATCTCCGTCCAGAAGGGCCGCGACATCACCGAGTACGCGCTGACCACGTTCGGCGGCGCCGGCGGCCAGCATGCGTGTGCGGTCGCCGACTCGCTGGGCATCCGCACTGTCGTGGTACCACCGATGGCCGGTGTGCTGTCCGCGCTCGGGATCGGTCTGGCCGACATCGGTGCGATGCGCGAACAGTCGGTCGAAGCTCGACTCGAGCCCGCCGTGATGGGCCGGCTGTCTGCCTTGGCCACAGATCTCGAGACCGCCGCGGCCGCGGAGCTGGTCGGCGAGGGCGCCGCTGCCGACGAGATCTCGGTCACACACCGGGCCCACCTGCGGTACGACGGTACGGATACCGCCTTGTACGTCTCGTTGACCGATCCGGTCGCCATGGTCGCCGAGTTCGAGGCGGCGTACCGGCGAACCTACTCGTTCCTGCTCGACCGCCCGCTCATAGTGGAGGCGCTGTCAGTGGAGGCGGTGGCGCGCACCCAATCCACCCCACACGATCTTGCGACGATCCACAGCGTCGCACGCTGTGGATTGTCGCAACCGGTCGAGAACGTCCGGACGTACACCGGCGGTCGGTGGCGGGACGTCCCGCTGTACGAGCGCGCCGGACTGCCACCCGGAACCCTGGTCACCGGTCCGGCGATCATCGCCGAACCCGACGCCACGACGGTGGTGGACGACGGGTGGCGGGCGTCGGTCCACTCCGACGGTCACCTGATCGTCGAGCGGGTAGCGGCCCCCGCCGAACACGAGGAAGTCGGCACCCAGGCCGACCCGGTGATGCTGGAGATCTTCAACAACCTGTTCATGTCGATCGCCGAACAGATGGGCGCCCGGTTGGAGTCGACCGCTCAGTCGGTGAACATCAAGGAGCGGCTGGACTTCTCCTGCGCGTTGTTCGACCCGGACGGCAACCTGATCGCCAACGCTCCGCACATGCCGGTCCACCTCGGCTCGATGGGATCCAGCGTCCAGGAGGTCATCGGCCGGCGAGGTGCCGACATGAAACCCGGCGACGTCTACGCGGTCAACGACCCGTACCACGGCGGCACCCACCTGCCCGACGTCACGGTCATCACTCCGGTCTTCAAGCCCTCCTCCGCGAAGATCCTGTTCTTCGTCGCGTCGCGGGGACACCATGCGGAGATCGGCGGCATCACCCCCGGCTCGATGCCCGCGATGAGCCGCAACGTGCACGAGGAGGGCGTGCTTTTCGACAACTGGCTGCTCGTCGAGAACGGCAGGTTCCGTGAGCAGGAGACCATCGACCTGCTGACCTCGGCGCCGCACCCGTCGCGGAACCCGGTCACCAACATCGCCGACCTGCGGGCCCAGATCGCGGCCAACGAGAAGGGCGTCGACGAGGTCGGCAAGATGATCGACCACTTCGGGCTCGACGTCGTGCAGGCCTACATGCGGCATGTCCAGGACAACGCCGAGGAAGCGGTACGGCGGGTCATCGACGCGCTCCGCGACGGCGAGTACTCGTACGAGATGGACGGCGGCGCCGTGATCAAGGTTCGTGTCACCGTCGACCGAACGGACCGCTCCGCGACGATCGAGTTCACCGGTACCTCCGGGGTTCTCGAAACGAACTTTAACGCGCCGGCCTCGGTCACCACGGCGGCCGTCCTGTACGTGTTCCGCACCCTCGTGGCGGACGACATACCGCTCAACGACGGGTGCCTGCGACCGCTGCGGATCGTCGTCCCGCCGGGCAGCCTGCTGGCACCCGAGTATCCGGCCGCCGTCGTCGCCGGCAACGTCGAGACGTCTCAGGCGGTGACAGGAGCGCTCTACGCAGCCCTCGGCATCCAGGCCGAAGGGTCGGGAACGATGAACAACGTCACGTTCGGCAACGATCGGCACCAGTACTACGAGACCGTCGGCTCGGGATCGGGCGCGGGGGAAGGTTTCGACGGTGCCTCTGTCGTGCAGACGCACATGACCAACTCCCGGCTTACCGACCCCGAGGTGCTGGAGTGGCGGTTCCCGGTGTTCGTGGACAGCTTCGCCATCCGGCGCGGCAGCGGTGGAGCCGGCCGGTGGCGCGGCGGCGACGGCGCCGTCCGGCGGCTGCGGTTCCGTGAGCCGATGGCGGTCAGCATCCTGTCCGGCCACCGGCGGGTCCCGCCGTACGGGATGGCCGGCGGCCGGCCCGGGGCCCTGGGACGTAATAGGGTCGAGCGGGCCGACGGTACGGTCGTCGATCTGCCCGGCGCCGGTTCGGTCGACGTGGGCGAGAATGACGTGCTGGTCGTGGAGACGCCCGGCGGCGGTGGATACGGAGCCTGACCATGGCATTTCGGACCTACACGGTTGAGCAGGCGCGTGCGCTGCTGCCGGAACTCATCGAGCTCTCCCGCGAGTTCGTGACCCTGCGCGCGGACACCACCGAGCTCGCCGACGCGATCCGGCAGGGCGAGGCGTCCCCGCTCGGTGGGCAACCGGAGTACAAGGCAGGCGAGGCCCGGGTGCACGAGATCATCGAGTGGATCGTCGGCCGCGGACTCGAACCGAAGAGCCTGGCGCCGCTGCTCGTCGACTTCCATGCGGAGATCGCCGGTGAGCTGGTCCTGCTGTGCTGGCTCGAAGGCGAGCAGGAGCTTGCTTGGTATCACCGGCCGGAGTACGGGTTCAGTGGTCGCCGGCCCATCCCAGCCTCCTGGGCGTGACGCCGGTCAGGTCGCGGCGCCCGACCACTGGTCGTTCAAGGTGATGACCTCGCGGTGGGTTGGCGTACGATCGAGGCGAGGAAGCTGCAATGTCGTTGCGCCGAACCCGACCCCAGCCCGACCCCATGGAGACCTTGGTGGTCCAGTGGCGGTTGTCCAGGCTGGCCTGGGAGATCCGGCAGCTCGAAGCCGACGAGAGCCGCTGGGCGCGAGCACATCACCTACGGGCCGCAGAGATCGCGTACGACGACCTGCTCACCGAGGCCTGCGCCCTTGCCGGCATCCCAGTGCCGGCCGCAACTCCACCCGTCCGCAGGCTCATCATCGAGAGTGACCTGCGCGTCCGGGGCTGGACTTGGTGACGGAAAAGTAACGAGTCTTCGCGAAGTCGTCTAGACCTCTTGACACGACGCCGACACGTGCAAACAATTTTCACCACTGCGGCCAGTGTCCTACGCTCCGAAAACTGGTGCCCAGCCGCGGCCATACACAGGGAGCTCACATGTCTCGAGACGTCGCGCCGGACTCGATCGGCGGCGCCGATCGCCCAGCGGGAGACGAGTCGGTGCTCACTCGCATCCGGTCTGTCCTACCGGAACTCCCGGCAGCGCTGCAACGCGTCGGCGAACAGGTCCTTTCTGCTCCCGCCGTCGTGGCTCGCGCGACGATCCTCGAGACGGCCGAGCGCAGTGGCACGTCCGCCGCAACCGTCACCCGATTCTGCCGGGCGCTCGGCCTTCCCGGCTATTCCGATCTACGGCTGGCCATGGCCGAGGAGACCGGTCGATCGTCGGCAGTGGCGGGCTGGGAGATCGACATCGGCAGGGAGATCATGCCGTCCGACTCCCTGGAGCGGGTCCTCAACATGATCACCACCGCGGACATCCGCGCCATCCAGGAAACCGCGGCCGGACTCGACCTCGCCGAGGTCGACAAGGCCGCCGAGGCCATCTCCCGAGCCGGCCGGGTCGAGGTCTACGGCATCGGCGGAAGCGCCCTGGTCGCCGGCGAGATGCAGTTGTGCCTGCATCGAATCGGCGTCCCGACCTGGTCCTGGAGCGACGTGCACTCGGGCCTGACGAGCGCGGCACTGCTAACTCCCGACGACGTGGCGATCGCCGTCTCGCACTCGGGCGCCACGTACGAGACCGTCGAGATGCTCTCGACCGCGGGCAGCAAGGGCACCACCACCGTGGCCCTCACCAGCTTCCCGAACTCGCCGCTGGCCGAGGTGGCCGACATCGTGCTCACCACGGCCATCCACGAGACGACGTTCCGGCCGGACGCCCTCGCGGCGCGGCACCCGCAGCTGATCGTCTTGGACCTGATCTACGTCGCGGTCGCGCAGCGCCGGTACGAGACGACCGGCAAGGCCCTACGGGCCACCGCCGAGGCGGTCAGCGGGCATCGCGGTGGTGCCGCACCGAAGAAGAACTAGAGCGATGACCCACTGAAGCTTTCTCTATCCCCTGTAAACGGAAGAAGGGAACCAGATGTCCAGAAGCATCGAACGCAGTACGGCGTCGCGCCGTACCTTCCTGCAGCGGGTTGCCCTCAGCGGCCTTGCTGCTGGACCCGGCAGCGCGCTCCTCGCCGCGTGTGCGGGCGGCGGAGACGATGACGAAGAGCCGGACACCGCCGAACCGACCGACGGGGGCGCCACCGAAGACCCGGCGGCCGCGGACAATCCGTTCGGTCTGGATCCCGAGGGCGAACTCGAGATCTTCATCTTCGACGGCGGATTCGGCGACGCCTACGCCACGGACATCCACGAACCAATGCTGCAGGCGAAGTGGCCCAACCTCACCATCAACCACAACAAGGACGCCGACATCACCGCCGCCTTGCAGTCGCGGTTCGTTGCCGGCGATCCGCCAGACTTCATCAACAACTCCGGCAACGGCCAGATGGACTTTGCCACCCTCGTGTCGAACGGCCAGCTCGCCGACCTGACGCCGCTGTTCGACGCACCGAGCTGGGACGACCCGAGTGTCCCCGTTCGCGACACGCTCGTCCCGGGCACCATCGAGCAGGGCACGTTCGACAAGCCGTACGTGCTGAACTACGCGTTCACCGTGTTCGGGTTCTGGTACAACAAGACGCTGTTCGACAGCAACGGCTGGACGGCGCCGCGCACCTGGGCGGAGATGCTCGACCTGTGCGAGGAGATCAAGGGCGCCGGCATCGCACCGTGGACGTACCCGGGCGGTATCGCGCCGCGATACATGCACTGGCCGCTGCTGTCGATGGCGGCCGCGCTCGCCGGTCCGGAGATCCTTGTCGACATCGACAACCTGGTCGAGGGCGCCTGGAAGCACGAGGCGATCCTCGAGGCCGCCAACGCCCTGCGTGGGCTGCGCGAGAACGACTACTTCCTGGAAGGCTCGGAGGGTCTGACACACATCCAGTCCCAGGTGCAGTGGGCGCTAGGCAAGGTCGCGTTCGTCAGCTGCGGCACGTGGCTGGAGAACGAGGTCGCCAAGAGCTTCGAAGACCCGGCGCTGCAGGAGGAGCACGAGCTCAACCCGGACGACGAGCTTGCCGGCGACTTCGAGTTCGCCATGGCGACGTACCCGCTGCTCTCCGACGATGCGGCGATGCCGTACGAGACGGTGTTCGCCCGTGCGGGCGAGCCGTACATCATCCCGTCACAAGCCTCGCACCCGGAGGCGGCCATGGAGTACATGCGGGCGATGCTGTCGATGGAGGGCGCCCGCGGTTTCACCGAGATGGTGACCAGCCTGACCGCCGTGCTCGGCTCGTCCGAAGGCGTCGATCTGGGAGCGCCCGGGCTCACCTCCGCGCAGGAGGCGCTCAACGCGGCCGGTACGAACGTCCTGAACTACAAGTGGGACAGTTGGTACCCGACCATGAACAACCCGGGTATCGACGCGCACACCGGTGACCTGCTCGCCGGCCGCAAGACGGTCGAGGAGTGGGCCGACGGATGTGAGGACGAAGCTCGCATCATCCGCGACGACGACTCCCTCGAGAAGTACACCCGCTGACCGCTGCAGGTTAGGGCGACACGAGATGCGACACGGCAGGTACCCGTTCATCCTGGCGTTCCTCCTTCCGCCAGTCGGGCTCTACCTGCTGTACGTCGTGTCGCCCTACCTGCAGGCCATGTACTACTCACTGACCGACTGGACGG
>DASUUU010000173.1:0-15464 GCA_036373915.1 Jiangellaceae bacterium
GAGGTCCGCCGCCACTTCGACCGATGAGCGGCTGACGCCCGGAGTCCGATCCGCCGCGCCGGCCCGTCGCGCCGCACGACGTCCTCGACTCATGGTGCGATGACGGCTAGCAGCTCGGCCCGCCCACAAACATGGCGGCGAAGAGGAAGAACGAGGGGCAGCCCTTGACACGCCCCACTCCTTCAGGGATGACCCTGATCGCGCGGTCCTGCTGAGATGACGATGGCCGGGTTTGGCACGGGCTAGCCTTGTCGCTGGATGTCGCAGGCGTGCCTCATTGCGCTGCGAACGATGCCCAAACCGACTTGCCTTCGCCGGGCCCGTCGGTGACGCCCCAGTCGTTGCTCACCAGGTCAACGATTGAGACGCCACGACCCGCGGTGTCCAGGCGGTCCGTGGCGAGGTGGGCAGGAGGTGAGGGCGAGCCGTCTTGCACGCTCAGTAACACCGAGTTGTCGGCTTTCTCCAAGATCACCTTGAAGGGGGTACGCGCGTGCTTCACCGCGTTCGCCGCCAACTCGCTCGCCACCAACTGGACGTCATCGACCAAGTGCGACAGGTGATGCTCGACGAGGTGCGAGCAAACGAAGTGTCGCGCTCTCGCCACGCTCCCGGGATCGCCTGGGAGTGCGGTCGCGTGTGACCAATCTGCTCGACCCACGGTTCCACCTGGCTTCAGTAGTCCCACTTGCCCATTGAGGCGGCTGGGTCTGGACCGCGCTCAGGCATGTCACACGATTCATACCTTCTAACCGGCCCAAGAAACCTCTCTACCCCCTGGTAGAGAGCAAAGGCTTGCGACGCCGGACCCTGCGGCCGTTGTTGGGACGGCGCCGGCGCGACGGTGCCTTTTGCTGGCTGGGGCGTCGAGCGAGCCGGTCGGGTCGAAACGCAGGCAGCCGTCCTGGTCAGATGAACAGCAACTGGGCGCCATCGGTCTTCTCGATGAAGTCCGACGCGCTGATGATGCCTTCGACGTCGTCGCGAAGGTCTGCCTCGACCAGGTGGTTCATGTCGGCCGACATCCGGCACGCCCAGAGGTGGCCCCCGGCCGCGACGATCTGATCGAGGAACTCGGGCACCTCTGGAATACCCAGTTCGGCGATCGACTTCTTGAGTTTCCTGGTGGCCATAGCCGTCATGCCCGGTAGTGGCGCGAGAGCCTGCGGAAGGTGCGCGTCGCCGATCGGCAGGTGCATGGCCGCGTTTCCGGCGGGGCTGAACTGCAGGTTGTCCATGCGGGACTTGGTGATCATGTCGAAGCCCCAGAAGGTGAAGAACAGGTGCGTTTCAACGCCCTCGCCCAGGGCGGCGTTGGCGAGCACGAGGCCGGGGTAGGCCATGTCGAGGCTTCCCTTGGAGCAGATGATCGCGAGCTTGCGACCACCGCTGGTCTCCTCGTCGAAGTTCGGCACGATCGCCGGGTGGGTTTCGGTGGTTGTCATCGTCTGTTCTCCGTTCACACGCAGCCGTGCGGCTTGGGCAGACCGGCGACGTAGGCCATCTTCTTCGCCGGCTTCTTCGGGAACAGCGCAAACTGCTCCTTGACCGGCACTCCGCCGACGGCTTGGACGCGACGGGTGGTCGCCGTGTCACCCTGGGTCTTGTAGTCCTCGCGCAGGAACCGGATGACCTTCCAGTGGGCATCGGTCAACTCAATGCCGATCTGTTTCGCGAGCACGACGGCGAGGTTCTCGTCCCACTCGTCGTACTCGGTCAAGAAGCCTTCGTCGTCAACATGGAGCTGGTGGCCGTTGATCTCGGTGACAGGCATGGCCCGCCTACCTTTCTGTACTAGATACGGTGTCACGGGGCTCGCGGCGTTTGCCGGCCATCGACATCAGCGCCGGGACGGGCATGGGCCGCCCGGGCAGCAGCAGGTGCCAGTAAGCCCAGCGGAACCCGAGCTTGCCCCAGTGGTTGATGTGGCTTTCTTCGAGCAGCGTGAACGGTCCGATGCCGGGCATCGGGTACTTGCCGGGCAAAGGTTCGGTGTCGTAGTTGAAGTCGATCAGCAGGCCCTTGCCGTGTCCCGACTCGATGAAGCAGTTCGCGTGTCCGTCGAACAAGTGCGTCATGGGTCGGTCGTTCACGTACTCGAGGAAGTTCTTCGCGAACAGTTCGACCGAGAAGTGCGCGACCGAGCCGGCCTTGGAGGCCGGAATGTCGGAAGCGTCGCCGATGGCGAAGATGTTGCTATGCGCCTTGGACAGCAGGGTGTGCCTG
Source organism: Jiangellaceae bacterium (assembly GCA_036373915.1). Classification (GTDB taxonomy): domain Bacteria; phylum Actinomycetota; class Actinomycetes; order Jiangellales; family Jiangellaceae; genus JASLBX01. The sequence continues at coordinate 2,227 of DASUUU010000173.1, forward strand.
TCCACCGGCACGTAGTTCAGCTCGTCGCCGAGCCCGGACCGAGCGACATAGTCGGCGCCCATGTTGAGCGGCACGGTGACAAGAAGGTCGAACGGGACCTCACGCTCGTCCATCGAGACAAGTGTTCTGGCGTCAGCGTCCACGCGGTCGACCACGAAGTCGCCTTCGATCGCAATCTGGCGTTCTGCGAGCATCCCGCCGAGATGCCGTGAGGCGACCGGCTGGGTGAACGCGCCCTCCAAGGGCGTGACGTAGCTGATCTCGACACGGTCGCGCATACCCCGCTCGGCGAAGAACGCGTCGGCGAGAAAGGCGAACTCCAGCGGTGCGACCGGACACTTGATTGGCATTTCCACCACGTGCACCACCAGGCGACCGCCCTCCCAGGACTCAAGCCTGTCCCGCAGCGCGATCGCGCCGTCGAGGGTGAAGAAGTCGAAGATGCTCTTGTGCCACTCGCCCTCAGCCATGCCGGGCGTCTGGTCCGGACGCGGGGATGTGCCCGTGGCTATGACGAGATAGTCGTATCCAAGCTCACGGCCGTCGACCAGATGCACACTGTTTCTGTCAGCGTCGACCCGGTCGATCTCCCCCAACACGAGATCCACCCCGGCTGGGATGAATCGCGCGCGAGGCTTCACCAGCTCTTCGGGCTCATAGACTCCGAACGGAAGCATCAACAAACCCGGCTGATACAAATGCTCGCCGTCCTGGTCGACCACGGTGATGGACCAATCGGCGCGGTCCAGCCGGGGCCGAAGCTTGTTCACAACCATCGTTCCGGCGGTGCCAGACCCAAGAACTACCAGCCGCTTCATCGCTTCCCCTTATCGGTGCTCCACATGCTCACAAAGCCATCGTCCGCTGCCACTGCCGCCACCTGCAGAGTCGAAGGCCCTTACCCCATGGGGTATATAGCCATCGGTGCGTCACCTGACCTGTGCAAGGTCGCCGCCCTCTTCGTCAGCTCGGCGCCCTTCGGTGCCGCGGTCGCGGTCTTCCAGCGGGCGAGAGCCGAACACGCCCTGTGTCACGCGCCATAGGTGACCGCCCATTGTTCTTTCACCTCCAACGAGGTCAGGGCTGCCAGGAGGAGGCTGGCGGGTGCCGGCGGTCGGCACCCGAGCCTTTTACCAAGCCAGACGTCGTGGAGTGCACGGCAGAGCAGGCGCTGGGTGCCGCGAGGCCATACGTCTACAAGGCGGACCTCACATAGATGCCCGTCGGGTGCGCCGCTCGTGGCGTCGGCTTGCCCTCGGCGTGGCACATTTCGGTTCGTGCTCGCTTATGGGCCCTTGACGAGTGTGAGCGTGCACATTATTTTCCAATACATCACGTCGTGATCTTTCATTTCACCCAATGAAAGCGTGTGTGATGGGCGCGGATTATCAGGTCCGATCTGTTGTGCGGGCTCTCGACGTGTTGATCGCGGTCAGCGAGCACGCGCCCGCCGACTTGGCCACGCTGGCTCGGGTCGTCCAGCTTCACCCGAGCACGACGCTGCGCATGTTGGAGTCACTGCGTAGCCGCGACCTAGTCCGGCAACGGCGCGGCCGTTACGAGATCGGCGCCCGGGCATTCGAGGTCGGTTCGGCGTTTCTCAACGGCATTTCATTATCAACGGAGGCACAGCTCTTGGTCGAGGAGTTGGCCGCGCAGGTGAATGAAACGGCGAACTTCGGGATTCTCGACCAGGGTGAAGTGCTATACCTGGCGATCGCGCGCAGTCAGTGGGAGCTCGGCATCCAGTGGCTGCCGGGGGGACGGCATCCGGCGCACTGCACGGCATTGGGCAAGGCGATTCTCGCCTACACGCAGTGGGATGACGTAGCGGAGATTCTTCGTGATCATCCGCCGGTACGAATGACCCCGGCGACGCTGGTAGAGCCGGACGACATCCGGCGCGAGCTCGAACTGGTGGCCAGGCGTGGCTACGCCGTGGATTCCGAGGAGCGGCTGAGCGGCGTGGTGTGTGTCGGCGCGCCGATTCGCGACTCCAAGGGCAGCGTCGTGGCCGCTGTTTCGATCTCGGGGCCCGCGATGCGGCTGAGCCCTGATCGCCTGCCAGTGGTGTCGGAACAGGTCATGGCCATCGCCGAGCGGGGGTCGGAGATCCTGGGCGCTCCGCGGTCACCGTTTGCGCCCAAACACTCCCTTCAAGAAGGGCATCCATAAGAAGCACCTAACCGCCCCGAGCGGTCGTGGAGGAATCATGAGTTCGCTGTCGAGTACCCAGGGAACGACTCGAAGCCGCGCCGGGGTGGTGACGTTGGCTGTTGCGCTGTGCGCGAGCGCGGTTGCGCTGGCGCCGGTGGCACCGGTGGCGCAGGCCCAGGAACCAGGCCAGGTCACCGGCTTGCAGGTCGTGCAGGACGACGGGTTCGCCACGGTCAGCTGGAACCCGGTCGCGGAGGCGACCCGATACGAGGTCGAGCGGACTCCGGTGGACGCCGCGAACGAGCCCATCGGTCCCGAACGGATCGTCGGCCTGTGGGAGCCGACCCGTACTGTCCGACCTGATGCGCCGACGTTCGCCGATTCCGGCTTTGTTCTCGGCGAACGGTTCCGGTGGCGGGTCCGGGGGCTTGTCGGAGAGTTGCCCTACCGGGTGACGGTCGACCCACCCTCATCGGCCGCAGGCACCTACGAGGCAAACGGCGCAAGCTTCGGTCCGGCACCTGACCAGACCGGGTTGGCTGGCGACATTGTGCTGGTGAACGACGGCAGCGCCGACCCAACCCAGGGGTGCAGCCCGCTGGTCGACTTTCCGGCCGGCGCGATCGCCCTGGTGGACCGCGGCGGGTGTACGTTCGTGTTGAAGGTCAACAACGCCCAAGACGCCGGCGCCACCGCCGTGATCGTGGCGAACAACACCGGCGGCACTCCGATCAACCTGGGCGGGACGGACCCCGGGATCGTGATCCCGGCGGTTCACGTGTCACAGGACGACGGCAACACGATCAAGGCGGGTCTGCCCGCCACCGGCCGCGTCCACAGCGCCCCCCAGTTGCCATTCTCCGAGCCGGTGTTCGGGACGACGCTGCCGCAATTCGGTGATCCGTCCGAGCCCGGTGAGAGCTTGCGCACCCAGTTCGAGCTGACCAACGGGGCGCAGTTCACGACTGATGTCAACGAGTTCGCCTACACCGCCGCGCTCGACGAGGCGAGCGACCGGGTGCGGGTGGTGGAGATCGGTCGCACGCTGCGGGGCCGTCCGATCAATATGTTCGTCATCGGCTACCCCAAGCCACGCCCGACCGCCGCGGCGATCTCAGAGCATCCCTCGGTGCTGGTTCAATGCCACGTGCACGGCAACGAACCGTCGATGCGTGAGTCGTGCCTGATTCTTGCGCGGGAGCTGGCGTTCACAGACGACCAAGAAATGCTGGACATCCTGTCGCAAACGACGGTGCTCCTCGTCGTCACGCTCAACGGCGACGGCCGTGCGGCCAACACCCGCGGCAGCTCGACCGGCCAAGATCTCAACCGCGACCACTCGTTGCTGCGCGAACCCGAGACCAAGGCGTTCTCGGCGATGCTGCGTGACTACACGCCCGACATTGGGGTGGACGGGCACAACGGTGACTCTGAGGACCTGCCGGTGCTCGGTTCACGGCACCTCAACGTGTTTGAGGGGATGTACGCCGAAGCAAAGAACGGGCTGATTGAGGGTTGGCTCTACGACGGTGGTGCGCGCTCCGGCTGGTACGTGGGTCCATACAGCAACGGTGGCGCCAGCCAGGAGACGATCCTGCGCAACACGATGGGGCTCAAGAACATCTTCGGCCTCCTGTCGGAGAACCGGGGTGCGGCGGGTCCGACCCGACCCAACGCGACCGCGGCGGAGAACCAGAATCGCCGGACCTATGGCCAGCTGTGGCTGGCGAAGGAGGTGCTCGAGTACCACCGCGACAACTTGCCCGTGATCCAGGACGCAATCGAAGATTCGATCAGCTTCCAGACCGCCAACCAGGGCCCGATCGTATTCCGCGGCTCGTACCCCTGGCCGGTGTTCCCGCCGCTGCCGAGCGCGCCAGCCGTGGATGCGCCGGATCCCGACGCGATCCTTGAGAACCCGCCGTGCGGCTACTTCCTCACCGAGGAGCAGTACGCCGGCGAGCACCCAGACGGCACTGTGGCCGAGCGTTTGGCGCTGCACGGGATCGACGTCGTCCGCGCCCCGGCCCGCGACGACCTCGGCAGTGGCTACTTGGTCTTGATGGCCCAGCCCCTGCGCGGGTTGATCCCGCTGCTCCTCGATGGGCAGGCGGCGGAGCCGATGGTCGATGGCGTGCGGCTGTTCCCGCCGATGGGCCCGGGCGGTGAGCCGCTGCCCGGCGCAGCGTGTGGACGCGGACCAGCCGTGCCTACTGCGGATATTGCGGTCGACCACGACCTGGACTACCAGACCGACGAGTAGCACCACGAAAAGGCCGGTACGCGGCCCGCGTTGCGAACCACGAACCGGTCATGGCGAACTGCCACAACCCTGGGGAGGCCCGTACGCGATTCGGGTGACACCGATCTGATCTGAGGAGGCCTGATGTCCCCCCGCGTTGTTCTTTCAGCAGTCGCAGCGGTGACCCTTGCCGCGACATTCTTCGTCCCGACGTCACAAGCCCAGAACCCTGAGGCCGACTGTCGCAACCTGCCCGGCGAACGCTCTGACGACGGCTGGACTAACCACGAGCAACTGAGAACCAAGCTCGCTCAGATCGAGGAGTCCAGCTTCGGACGGGTCACGGTCGACGTCATCGGGCACTCGCACCGGGGCCGGGAGCTCTTTGCCGCACGGGTCGGCACCGGGGACCGGGTGCTGCTGATCACCAGCGAAATTCACGGCAACGAGAAGACAGGGACCGAGGCGTTGTTGCAGATGCTCAGGACGCTCGCGTCCAGCAATACCGGGCCGGTCCAGGCGATTCGGGACAACGTCACGATCGTGGCGGTGCCGAAGTTCAACCCGGACGGCGCCGAGCTCAACCGCCGCCAGAACGACTTCCCGTGGTCAGACGTGATGGCAGTACACGGGCTCGCGGACTCGCCCCGCGCCTGGTACTACAGCAACTTTGCCCAGGGCTTCGACGTCAACCGGGATTTCAACGCGGATCTGACCTACGAGCCGCGGCAGGAGGACCTACCGGGCAACCAGCAGGCCGCGGGCTTCTATCTGACGAACGAGGGCCGCGCGTTGCGCGACCTGTACGTGGATCTGCGGGACGAGTTCGGCATCGTCGACGGCTACGTCGACCTGCATCACATGGGTCCGTGCAACCGGACCGATGGCGCGAGGCCGAACCTCGTCACGATTGACGCGCCGTCCCCCGCTGCGGGCAGCTACGAAGCAGCAGGCGCCTCGTTCGGACCTGACCCGAGCCGGCAGGGCATGTCCGGCGAGCTGGCCCTGGTGAATGACGGCAGTGCCAACCCGACCGAGGGCTGCGATCCTCTGATCGATTTCCCGGCCGGCTCCATCGCCCTGGTGGACCGCGGGCAGTGCAGCTTCGTGCAGAAGGTGAACAACGCCCAGGACGCCGGTGCTACTGCGGTCATCGTGGTCAACAATCAGGTCGGGCTTCCGACCAACCTTGGCGGCAACGACCCTGACATCACGATCCCGGCGGTGCACGTGTCGCAGGCCGACGGGAACACGATCAAGGCTGGCCTTCCCGCCAGCGGCACGATTGTCAACAATGTCGGCCAGTACGTGACCGTTGCGCTCGACTTCCCGCCACTCGGGTCGGAGGTGGACGGCAACCCCAGGTACGCCGATTGGCCACTGCTGGACCAGGACAAGTCGCGGCGCTTCGCACTGGCCGCCGCGCTCGGTCTGCAGGAGCACGCGGGCGAGGGCAGCGCTGAGCCCGCGCCCTTCTTCGGGGGTGTACACCAGTACATCCACCACCAGATCAGCGAGGGATACAGCTTCGACCGCGACTTCGCCGGCCAGGCACGGTCTGCATTCGGGCTCAACGGCACCGGAACCGTGCTGTTCGAGGTCCGCGGCCAGTCGCATGCCTGGGGCCAGAAGCAGATGGGCATGCTGACCCAGGTCGTGCTCGCCGGCGTATTCGGCATCGCGGAGCGGATGGCCGACGGCTCCATCGACGAGCTCGACGGTGACGATTTCTACAACCTTCCCAAGTACTGGTGAGCAGCGGCATGGCATATCGGTCACTGACAACGCCGCCGGAACCTACAGGAGTACCAATGACCGCAATCAATGCAAGTCCTGCCGCCAAAAGCATTGGCAGGAAGCTGCTAATTCTGACTGCGCTGCTCGCGTTGATGGGGTGCGTTCCTGGTGTCGGTCGCGACCCAGCAGCAGCCCGCACAGGCATGGCCCGACGAGCAATTCTGCAGCAACAACCAGCCGCCATCGGACGCTTCCTACGAGGGTTACCTCAGCGCTGAGGAGGTTGGCCTCGCGCTCGAGCGGATCGAGCAGGGCAGCCAGGGCGTGGTCGAGGTAGAAGTCGCCGGTCTTTCGAACCAGGGGCGTCCGATTTGGTCTGCCCGGCTCGGCCAAGGCGACACGGTCGTGCTGATTCAGAGCCAGATCCACGGCAACGAGAAGCACGGCACGATCGCGCTGCTGAACCTGATCCGCACGCTGAGCAACAGCTCCGCGCGGTCCAAAGAGATTCGTGAAGCGATCACGCTGGTCGCCATCCCGAATCTCAACATGGACGGCGGCGAGATTCCGCGGCGCCAGAACGCAATGCCGTGGAGCGACGTTGTCGCCTTACACCCAGGGGTTGTGTCGGACACCCCCCGCGCCTGGTACTACAGCAACTTCGCCCAGGGCTTCGACGTCAACCGGGACTTCAACCCGGACCTCGACTACGAGCCGGTTACGGCCGACCTGCCCGGCAACAGCGCGAGCGTCGGATTCTGGATCACGCCGGCGGCACGCACCGTGCGCGAGGTATACCGGAGCCTCGAGGACGAGTTAGGCACGGTGGACGTGTTCGTCGACCTGCACAACCAGGCGGTCTGCTACGGCCACGGCTTCTCCAACGAACTCGTCATCGACGAGCCGTCGTCAGCAGCAGCGGGCATTTACCACGTCACGCACGCGAACTTCGGCCCTCCGATCACCCCCGACGGCGTCTCGGGCGACATCGTTCTTGTCAACGACGGCAGCGCCGACCCGACGCTGGGTTGCCAGCCGCTGATCGGCTTCCCGCAAGGTGCGATCGCGCTCATGGACCGTGGCGAGTGCTCGTTCGTGCAGAAGGTAACGAACGCGCAGAATGCCGGCGCCGTTGCAGTGATCATCGCGAACAGCAGCCGCTCCACACCGATAGCACTGGGTGGGACCGCCCCGGACATCACGATCCCAGCGGGCATGGTGTCGCAGGACAACGGCCGGCGAATCAAGGAAGGCCTGCCGGCGTCGGGCACGCTCAGGGACAATCCTGAGAGCGACTTCTACACTCCGCTGTCAATCTCCGGCAGATTCATTACTGATCCGACCGGACACGGCGATTGGCCGAAATTCGACGACGAGGCTTCCCGCCGGATCAACGTCGCCGTTTACGACGCTCTGCGGGGGACGCACGGCAATTCGCCGTACGGCAAGGTGACTCTGTACCCGCAGGGCACCAACCTGCCGGGTACGGCGCTCGGAGCATTCGCGTTGCGCGGCAGCGCAGTCATCCTGTTCGAGACGGGCGGCCAGACCCAGCAGCTCGGCCCGAAGAGGATCGGCATGCTCTCCAAGCAGGTCGAGGTGGGCCTTGGCGGCATTTTCGACGGGTTGACAGACGGCACGCTCGACGCCATCGACCCGGAGCGCTATTTCGACATCCCAGAGCGAATTGGCTCCCCAGTCCAGTAGCGCTTCTCGATCCTTGTGTGGGCCCGTCGCTAACCGCGATGGGCCCACACAATGGCGATGGACCTCAAACGCGGCGACGCAAGGTGGAGTGTGCCCCGGGTCGAGGTGGCCCGGTTGGACAACTCGGAGTGGCGATCGGTCAAGGATACGTTGGTGTAAGCGCGACTCATCGTCGCAGGATCTTGCCCAGATCCTTCTCGCGGGGGTAGCCCGATCGCCACTGCCACTTGCATGACCAGGTACGTAAGTGGTGAGGACGTCGCAGTTCGGCTGGGTCACCTAACACGCGGTGATTCGCGACGAGCATCAAACTCCTGGCCTCGACACTGCCGCTCTCACGAACCGGCACCTCTGGGTGTCAGAAGCCGAGCTTCTTGCCCAGTCCGCCACCAAGTCCGCCAAGCAGTTCCGCAGGGTCGATACCGAGCTTCGACAGCAAGCCGGAGTCCTTCTCGGTGTCGACCTGGCCAGGTAGCTCCTGCTCCGCCTGGTCGGCCTTGGCGTCATCGCCGCGCTGGCGCAACATCGAGATGATCTGATCCTTGTCGATCTGCATGATTCCGCTCCCCTAGACAGTTGCCCGTTGCTGGCTCGTACCCGCCACGCTCCCCGTCAACCCCTGTCCAGGACCTCCACTCGCTGGACGTGGCCCGGTCCCCCTCGACACGGCGCGACCGATCACCGAGGCTGGATGAGAATGTGAGGATCGAGGACGAGAGGACCACATCATGGAGCGGCTCGAGGGTCGGGTGGCTTTGGTGACCGGTGCAGCGAGTGGCATCGGAAAGGCGATCGTGATGCGATTGGCAGCCGAGGGAGCCACGGTATTTGTAACCGACGTCGACAACGAGGAAGGGCACGCAGTTGTAACGAGCATCGTCGAGGCCGGCGGGAAAGCCTCGTTCGCCCATTTGGATGTGTCTTCCGAGAGCGACTGGGCCACCGCTGTGGCCAGAGTGGTCGACGAGTTTGGCGGGCTGGACATCCTGGTGAACAACGCCGGCATGGGCGATCTCGGGACGATCGAGGAGACTTCCCTCGAGGACTGGGCGCGGACAATCGGGATCGACCAGACGGGGGTGTTTCTCGGAATGAAGACCGCCGCCACAGCGCTGGCGGACTCGGGCCATGCATCGGTGATCAACATAAGCTCGATCTTCGGCACCAGCGGCGGGTTCGGTACGTCGCCGGCCTACCATGCGGCCAAGGGGGCGGTCCGCACACTGACAAAGAACACGGCGCTGCACTGGGCCGAGCAGGGAATCCGAGTCAACTCCGTGCACCCGGGATTCATCGATACTCCGATCCTGGAGCCGACCAAGGGCACCGAGTTCGAGCAGACCATGATCAGCTTGACACCGATGGGGCGCCTCGGGCGTCCGGAGGAAGTAGCTGCCGGCGTGGCCTACTTGGCCAGCGACGACGCCTCGTTCGTCACCGGTCTGGAACTCTACATCGACGGGGGCTACATCGCGCGCTGAGCGCAGCCCGTCCGGTGGCCCGCCCAGCTCACCGAGGGCCTCCTCGACCTTGGCGTCTGCCTCGTCATGCTGTTCGCCGGCTACCCGCTCGGCCTAAGGCGCTTCGCGCAACGGCCAGACCTCCACGACACCGTGTGCGACTGCGCATGGGGTTCCTGACACGAGATCTATGGCTTCCTGAAGCGTTGCCGCTTCGATGATCGCGAAGCCCGCGACCGGCAGCGCCGATGACATGAACGACCCACTCTCCACTGTCGTGCCAGCACCGTCGTGGTTCCGCACGTGGACGGGCCCGTCCGCAATCCCCATCTCGGCTCCCATCGCGCGCAGATGAGCATCATGTGCGTGCGCGTCGTCGCGTACTGCCGCGTCCGTGCGGTCGTAGCCTTCCTGGTCGCCGTACCCAATGGTCACAAATTTCGGCATCCGTTCCTCCATCTGATTGTCCGGACTACCGGAACTGACCTTGCTCGCCCCCCAGACTCATCGTCGCCGCCTTACCGCGCCACGATAAGACTCGCCAGGGTCGGGTCTGCCGCATAGGCGATTCGCACTCCGGCATCGCGCGCCCGGCCGAGTGCGGCGATGGTGTCGTTGGTGATCCTCTCGCCGGGCGCGAGCACGGGTATGCCGGGTGGATAGGGGGCGATGAGCTCGGTGCTGATGCGACCGATCGCCCGCTCGATGGCCACGACTTCGCGCTCGGCGAAGAACGCCTGTCTCGGCGCCATGGCCACGATGGGGTCGACCGCGTAGATCGCCGCGCTCGCCGCTGGGCGCGCTTGACCGCGGCGCCGCTCGATCGAGCTCTCGATGGCGGTGGCGAGGGCGTCCAGGTCGTCGGTGGTGTTGGCCAGGGTCACGATGGCGACGATCACATCGCGATCGGCGGACTCGACAGGGAGGCCGGCGCCCAGTAAGTCCTGCTCGACGGCGTTACCGTCGACGCCGGTGCCTCGCAGCAGCAGCGTGAGTTTGAGCGGGTCGACCGACGGCCCGTCCAGGACGACCAGACCCTCGATCGCGTGAAGCCGGTCGCGCGCGGCACGTGTGGCGTCAATCGCAGGTCCGAGGAGAGACGGGCCGTCTCGCTCGAGCAGGGCACGGGCGGCGTCGGTGCTGGCTAGGATCGCGCCGGCCGGGCTAGTCGTGGCGGTCGCCTCGACGCCTGCCTCGAGTCGCGCGGGGTCGATGCGCTTCGTCCGTGCCAGGACGAGGGCCGCTTGGCTCCAGGCCGGGAGGGTCTTGTGCGCGCTGGTCACGACGGCGTCGGCACCGAGCTGGATCGCGTGGGGAGGGAGGTCGGGGTGGAATCCGAAGTGGGCGGCCCAGGCCGCGTCCACGATCAGTGGTAGGTCGTGGTCTTGCGCCGCTGCGGCCAGTCCAGTGATGTCCCCGACCGTGCCGACGTATGAGGGGTCGCCGACGAAGACCGCTTTGGCGCGGGGGTGCTCGTCGAGGGCGCGTCTTACGGTGGCGGGTGCCACGCCGAGGGGTAGTCCGGTGGCCGCGTCGACCTCGGGGCGTACCCAGACCGGGGTGAGACCGGCGAGGACTAGGCCGAGAAGCATAGAGCGATGCAGGGTGCGGCTGACCACCACCTCGTCGCCGTCTCCGGCGACCGCGAGGGCGATCGCCTGGTTGGCGTGCGTGGCGCCCCCGGTGGAGAACCGGCAGAGGTCGGCACCCCAAAGGCGGGCGGCTCGGGCCTCCGCCTCGATCAGGACACCGGCGCCCAGCTTCATCGTGTCGAGCCCGGCGTAGAGCGGGACATCGCCGGTGATCACGTCGCCGACGAGGTCGGTGCGGTGCTTGTGCCCAGGGATGGTGAAGGGGGTGGGTTGCTGCTCCTGGAACGTGAGCCAGGCGTCCAGCAGTGGCGCATCCTCCCGCAGCCCGCGAGGGTCAGTGGCCAATGGTCCCCCAGCCGCCCAGGACGCTGGCGAGTGCCCTGGTAAGAGCCCGCACCTGACCGAGGTCCACCCACTCGTCAACAGCATGCAGACCGCCCCCTGATGGACCGCAGATCAGCGTGGGGCAGACCTGCTGCCACAGGGGCGCTTCCATCCAGTACGGCGCGTCGAAGGTCGGCCCTGTCCCCAGGACCGTGCCTAGTCGATTCGCTAGGTCTGCGGCGGGGCCGTCCTTGTCAAGGCGCCAGCCGTCCCGGTGGGCCACCAGCTCGGCCTCCGCCTGCCAGTCGGGGTCCAGCAGTGCGCGTACTTCGGCGAGCGCGTCGGCGCTCGCCCGGTCCGGCGGCGTTCGCAGCTCCACCAGGCACTCGGCATGGTCCGGTACAACGAACGGAGACTCACCACCGCGGACGACAGTCACCATGAGGTCGCCGCCGACCGCACGGACTGCGGGAGCCCGCTCGTCGACCGCACCGAGGAAGCGGGCGAGGTGTGTGACGGCGTTGACGCCCAGCTCGGCCTGTGAGCTGTGGATGGCTCGACCTGTGAACGTCACGCGGACCACGGCGAACCCGCGCAGGGACCGGCAGATGGCCAGGTCGGTGGGCTCGGCGATCAGGCAGGCATCTGGGCTGACGCCCAGGTCGGTCAGAGCCGCGATGACGCTCTCGCTGCCGAGGTTGGCGTCCTCCTCATCAGCGACCAGGGCGAGCACGGGACGCACGGGGGCCCCTTGCGCGACCAGCTTCTCGGCTGCGACGACGAGGGCTGCGACGCCGGCCTTCATATCCGCCGCGCCGCGGCCGTACAGACGGTCGCCCTGAGTGCGAGGGAGGAACGGATCGGCCATGCCAGTGACGCCGACGGTGTCGAGGTGCCCGTTGAGGACGACGGTCGGACCGTCGGTCGCGCCGAGTGGCACGGCGACGAGACTTGGCCTGTTGTCGTGCCCTGGTACAGGGACGACCGTGGTGATGAAGCCAGCCTGCTGGAGCCTCGCTACGAGGTGTTCGACGATGCCCGTCTCGCCGTTGGCGCCCGGGACGAGGCCGGGGTTGACGCTGTCGATCGACACGAGCTCGGACAGCAGCCCGATCGTCTCGGCGGCCCAGCTGTCGTCGGCGTCACCCACGGAGGGAGTCTAGGCGGCGGGCCCGTAGCCGGTCGATTTAGGGCGAGCACCGCCCACCCCCTTACGGCAGCGCGGACAGGTCTTTCTTGGCTCCGCCGGGGATGAGCTCGAGCAGCAACTGATGCAGCTGGGAGACCATGCGGGTGTGGTCCTCGCCCAGCGAGCGGCGCCGGTCGGCCAGGATCCGCAGCACCGCCAACTGCTCGTCGTTGATGACCGGGCGCAGCCCCGCTACTCGGGTGCCGACCAGCGCGACCGAGTGCGCGTCGCTGGCGTCGGACTTGCGGCCCTGCCCAGTGGTGAACACCTGCGCCCGCGCGGACAGCTTCGGCGGCACATCGACCACCTGTTCACCCTCGCGGAGCAGCCGGTTCGCGATGTGCCGGGCCGATGCCCCGACAGCCCTCGATCGCCCCACACCCGGCCCGTCCACCGCCTGGCGTACTTGACCATGGCGGCGTAGCCGTCGCGGTCGGTGCCGAACCGGCCACCGCCGACGACCGTCTCGTCGGCGGTCATCACCTCGATCGTGGCCGACCGCTTGTGTGGGTCCATGCCGATCACGACCCGCTCAGCTACTTGCTCCATGCCCTGCTCCCGTCGCTCGATCCGATGTGGTTGTCGAGCCGGGAGGGCAACGCTACTTAGAGCTGGGCAATCCCCTCTTGAGCCTCTCCTGGCCCTGGCGACGCCCGGGCTACGCAGGCCAATTGAGAGCCACACGACCAGCGTGGGCAGCCGATGAGAGAGCGACAACCCCGGACACCTAGTCCGAAGCCTGGCCGGGCACCGGTCCTAAGGCAATAGAACAAGTAGCCGATGAGCGTGCTCAGGGACCGATGGTCTCCACGTCGAAGCCAGCCCATCGC